>JBEKKT010000001.1:0-84139 GCA_050010535.1 Methanomassiliicoccales archaeon
TTCAGGAGACCCCAGATAATCGACGACGATCTCTATCCCCAATTGAGGAAAACCCTGGAAGGGCTGAAGGCCTCGTTGGAGGCCAATGACTTCGTTGTGATCGACAAGACTTTCCACATCGGAGAAACCGTTCGTTTCATCCTCGAACTCCAGGCCGACTTTTTGCCGAAGTACAAGAGGCATCAGGGTCCGCCAGTGTGGATCGACAATGCAAAGGAATTCCTGGAGAAATGGAAGGGCAAGGGGATCCGAAGACCGTTCATCGACAAGGGCAGATGGATCGTAATCGCCGAGAGGGAGTACCCGCGGGCGGCGGATATGATCAGAGGTCGGGTGGGTTCAATGGCACTCGGCAGCGACTTCAGAGGAAGAAGGGGATTCAAGGTGATCGAGCATGAGGCCGCCCTCGCTATAGACTACAAAGAAACGCTGACGGGACTTCTCGACAAAAGGAAACCATGGGAGAGATGATCAGACCTCCCAGGGACGCCCTGTCAGGCCCTACTGACGCTGATCAGATATACGTCCGATTCACTGGTGTGGCCGACTTTGTCCTCGGCTCTGATCTGGAAATGATAGTCTCCCACGGAGTAGGTGTCCGATAGGCTGAACATGTGATTGCCAACATCAGTCATGTTGACGTAGCTTCCAGGGACGCCCCCGGACGACACCAGTATCTGGATACTGCTCAGGCCCCCGTTATCCGCCACCCTGGCGGTTATGTTTATGACGCCGGTCGCACCTTGCTGAGTTACCGAGAACGTGTAGCCCGAGATATCCGCCTTGACCCAATTGCCACTGGAGTTCTGCACCAAGAGAGATATGCCGCTTATGCCGGGGTTGGCGTTGTCGCTGAAGGGAATGTTCAGGAGCAGTATCCACACAGCCAGAAAGATGAAGAAGAACACAGCCGCGTTACCCAGTAGAGTCTTCGTCTCCACGCTTTCCTTCGGGATTCGAACAATCGGAGAGATGTATCTTAATGCCACCATTCCCCCGATCAAGACTACCAGGCCCAAGAATACGCTGAATCCCCCCACCTCGTAAGCAATGATCCCACAGACGATAGCGAAAGCGAGTGTCACGAGTAGAAGCTTCGTTCCCTTAATGTCGTTCTCAAGGAATTTTCTCTCATCGAACTCTGGAGGGACGAAATCGTAGTCCTCCTCGACGACTTCTTTCTTTCGTTTGTGGGCCATTATCCCCCCTAACAGCGACGGTATTTTAAATCCTTTCCTTCAAGAGCGCATGGAGGAGAAGGCCATCCGAAGATGGGGCAACGGGATTGGACTGGAATTGCGTTTTACTGCCGCACAACACCTTCGCCAACATAGCAAGTGCAATCAAACCGCTCATCCAAGAAGACACCTAAATGCAGGTTGATAGATGAATACCAGGTACTTTCGTCCATCCCTCTGTGACAGATATATAAGCAATGTTGGGATTAGACATGACAGGTGCATCGATGCCTGAGAAGAACATAGAAGAGTTGCCTGGAGTCGGACCCGCAACTGCCGAGAAATTGCGCGATGCTGGATACACCGACTTGATGGCCATCGCGGTAGAGTCTCCGAGAGTTCTCGCCGAGGTGTGCGAGATCGGAGAGAGCACCGCGGCGAAGATCATCTCATCTGCCAAGCAGGCCGCTGACGTCGGTGGCTTTGAAACCGGTGACCTCGTTCTTGAACGAAGAAAGAACATTCACAAACTGACATCTTGTTCCAGAGCTTTTGACGAGCTGATGGGAGGCGGATTCGAGACTCAGGCAATAGCCGAGTTTTTCGGAGAGTTCGGAAGCGGAAAATGTGTGTCCGCTGATACTCGTGTCCTTTTCGAATTCGATGGGTCCACCCACGTCAGGACCATAGAGGATGTGTACTCGGACTTTGAGCGGCGAAGCAGCACGATGGAATACGACAACGGAGAGATTCTGTCCGCTCCAAAGGTGAGGGTTCTAGGTCTTGTCGACGGCAGAATCATCCCGGTCTCGCCATCGCACATGTATAGAGAGAAGGTCGAGGAGGTCGTGGAGCTGTCCACGGATGGGGGCAGATCCATCACTCTAAGCAGGATCCACAGGCTGCCCGTTATGAGGAACAGGAGAATCGAATGGGTGCATGCCGGAGGAATCGTAGCGGGTGAGAAAATCGCGACGATCAAAGAAGGCTACGATGACCTCGAAGGATCGTTCAAAGGGGAAGTTAACCTTGGGATCGATCGAGTGCGTTCAGTCAAATCGATCTCTTACGACGACTACATCTACGATTTTATCGTGCCTCGGGGACACACATTCGTGGGCGGGAACATTCCGACAGTGCTTCACAACACGCAGATATGCTTCCAACTGGCCGTAAATGCAACGATGCCGTTTGACAAGGGGGGACTCGAAGGAGAAGTGCTTATGATCGATACCGAGAACACTTTCCGTCCCGAGCGGATAGTTCAGATAGCCACCGCTCTTGATCTCGACCCGATCGAGACTCTCCAGAGAATCCATGTCGCCCGCGCTTTCAACTCGCATCACCAGATGCTGCTGGTCGAGAAGGCGATGGAGCTTGCGCACGACAAGCCTGTGCGCCTTTTGATCGTCGACTCCCTGACGGCACACTTCAGGGCGGAATATATCGGAAGAGGGGCTCTCGCGGAGAGACAACAGTCGCTCAACAAGCACATGCACGACCTCCTGAGGTTCTCCGATCTCAATAACGCTGTCATCGCCGTCACGAACCAAGTGACTGCCAAGCCGGATGCGTTCTTCGGGGACCCCACTCGTCCCATAGGAGGACACATAGTTGGGCACACTGCGACATTCAGAGTCTACCTAAGGAAGAGCAAGGGCGGGAAGCGCATAGCGAGGCTCATCGACTCTCCGAACCTGCCAGAGGCTGAGGCGGTCATCACTGTGTCTGAAGAAGGAATCAGGGATTGAGGGCGATTGCGATAAGAGCTCGCAAACAGTAACGTTGTCACGCGATCATGACCGGCACCCCCTATCTATTCGAACTTTCAGGTGAGCATCCCACCCTCCCTGAGGCCGAGGCGATTTCCTGCCTATCTTCGGAATGCAATGCGTTCGAGATTGTGAGGAAAGGCCCAGGCTACCTCGTATCGAGTTTCTCCGACCGCAGGCTCGACGACGTTGGAAACCGACTGGCATTGAGTCATAGGATTGGCCGTTACCTGGGTTCGTGCACGCTCGACCGACTAGCTCAGTTTGCCGAGTCCCTCGCTCTGCCGGAAGGCGCCGTCTCGGTAAGGGCCAAGCAGTTTCATCGCAGCTATCCAGACGTCGATAGTTCGGAGGTGGCTAGCAAAGTCGGAGCGATCCTGGCAAAACGTTCGAAGATCGACCTCGAGTCACCCGAGGTCGAGGTACGAATTCTCATGTCCGATACCTTCCAGTTCTTCATATGCGACCGCAGAATCGACAGGAAGCAATTCGATGAGAGGAAGGTGGCACTGAGGCCGTTCTTCTCACCTATCTCCCTGCATCCGCGTTTCGCAAGGGCGCTGGTCAACCTATCGAGAGTCAGGAAGGGCGGTCGACTTCTCGACCCTTTCTGCGGTACTGGAGGGATAACGATCGAAGCCGCCCTGATTGGCGCCAAGGTGATCGGCTCGGACATATCTCAGGAGATGGTTGACGGGTGCAAGGAGAACATGGCTCATTTCCGTGCTACTTGGGAAGCCATGAAGAGGGTCGACATCGGGAGCATTTCAGAGGTATTCGGGAAGGTGGATGCCATCGTCACAGACCCGCCGTACGGAAGGTCGGCGACGACGAACAAAGAGCCACCGCTGGACCTGCACGAGAGGGCCCTCAATTCAATGGCTGATGCACTCAAGGAAGGGGGCAATTTGGCGGTTGTCTTCCCAGAACTCTGCCTGAAAGGGAGACAAGACCTGGAGCTTCGGGAGACCCACACCCAGAGAATCCATAGGTCGCTGACCAGACACTACTGTATCTTTACTAAGAGACTTGTATTTTGAATAAGAGTGTCGACTCTTGGTATTTGTTGTCTGAAACGGCATAGAGCCCGACGTCCCTCGTGCCGGCGGAGGCCGAAGGGAGAACGCCGATTTCCATCGTGACGCTCGTCGAGTTGCCGTAAGGAAGGTAGAAATCGAGACTATTGGTGGAATTGAGAGATGACTGATTGCTCAAATGCAATCCCGCAGTCAATATATTGGATACATTCTTCACTGTGAGACTCATGTGAATGTCGGTGTTACCGGTGTTGTTCACCATCATCACGAACACCGCAACTCCGCCGGGGGCTACGGCGGTCGCATTCGAGCCAGTCACGTCGACTTCAAACGAATAATTCGGGGAAATCTGCATGACTGGTATGGGAGTGAATGTGACAACTAGGATGGCGAGGGCGACGGCCCCGACCGCCTTTCTCTTGATGTCGAGTTTCGAAATGTCGTTCAGCGGGGCGGGATGCCTCAGGCCTAGGAACACAATGAGGACAGCAAAGAATAGCCAGCCAATGTAAAAAAGGGACATGAAGAACAGTCCGCCTATGGTAGCGTACCCGAGATACCTGGCCTTCTCGCCCAGCAGACCCCTGGCGATATGCCCCCCATCGAGCTGCCCGGCTGGAAGGAGGTTGATCGCGGTAACAAACATGCCGACCCACGCCGCGATTGCCATTGGGTGCATGACGACGCCACTTGGAATCGGGATTATGTATGTCAGGAATTCGAATAGTGGCTGCATGATGAAGCCAATCGCTCCAGCGTCGCCGATGCTTCCCTGCTGAACATGTCCTTGAGAGGTCAGGAAGAGACCGAGCACCGCTACGGGGATCGTAACCAGGAGACCTCCAATCGGACCTGCGACCCCGACGTCCACGAGTGCCTTCCTATCTGGCATAGGGTCGCGCATTGATATGAATGCACCGAACGTTCCCAGAGGGGGAATCGACGGAATGAAGAATGGGAGGGACGCCTCGACGCCGTGCCTCTTTGACATTAAGTAGTGGCAGAGCTCGTGCGCTCCGAGAATCGCCAAGAGGGGAATCGCAAAGAACACCGCGCCCCATAACAGATTGGATCCGTCAAAGAGTCTGTAGTTTCCTGAGTACGACGCCCACCAATATGCCCCGGCCACCACCGTGGAAACGAATGTAGCCGCCAGGAGCACCCAGTTAACCCAGATACCCCTCCTTCTGATCTGCGGCTTCCTTGCGACGTGGATGATGTGCTCTCCGGACTTGTACTCGATGAAAGAGATGTAGGACTTCTCCCCGAGATCCTTCCGCAGCTTTCCGAACTCTCTTTCAAGGGTCTTTGGGTCAGGATTCACATAGAATGTTAGAGAGTCAGCCGATACCTTGACATCGTATATCGGGAAGTACTTCCCGACGATGGACTTTATCAACTCAATCTCAGCTGCCGCATCGGCCTGGCTCATACATCTGCCCCTATCAAGCACCTGCTATTAACCTTTTGCTAGCGATTGAGTAAGACCAGAAGAATAGGGACGGCAAAGAGAAAAGAGTAATTATCTGTATGCAAATCTGACGCCGTGAATCGATTCGCCCGGCTCTTTCGACTTGAGAACTGCGCTATGGGAGTCGTGGGGCTGATCCTAGGTGCATTCGTGGCAGTCGGAACCTCGATCCTTGACCACCCGCTCCAACTGTCCATCGCATCTGTGATCGTGTTCTTGTTCATAGCTGCAGGGAACTCGCTCAACGATTACATGGACAAGGAGGTCGACAAGAGAGCGCATCCTAAGAGGCCAATACCTGCTGGCCTGATCTCCCCAGACACTGCACTGGCCGTCGCGGGAGGTCTATTTGGTGTCTGTCTCGTCATTTCCTTTCTTCTAGACCCCGTGTCCATCGGGGTCATCGTATCAGCGATCTTCGTCATGCTCGCTTACGAAGCGGGACTGAAGAGAGGGGGTCTCGGTGGGAACTTGTCGATTGCTTGGCTCACTGCTGCGGTTTTCCTGCTGGGGGGAGCGGTCGTTGGTAAGATCGACATGACCATGATGATAGCAGCGATGGCATTCCTGGCCACGCTCGGAAGGGAAATCGTCAAGGATATCGAGGACATAGAGGCGGACTTCGACCGTAGGACGCTGCCGATGCGTTTGGGAAAGCGAAAGGCGGGGATCGTCGGCAGTGCGGCCTTCGTCGCCGCCGTGATCCTCAGTCCCTGGCCCTTCATAGTCAGCATGTTCGGATTGGGCTACCTGATAGTGGTCCTGCTTGCGGATGGAATATTTATATACTGTTCCATTGTTCATTTCCAGAACCCCAGAAGAGGCCAGAAGCTTGCCAAGATCGGAATGATAGTCGCCCTAGTAGCATTTCTGATAGGGGGCATTTAATGAGGGTCAAAGAGTATTTGATGGCAAAGATGCGCGAGCGGACAGTACACATGACGCTGATAGATCCTGCGAAGCAGGATCCAGCTAGAGCATCCGAGATGGCGAATATCGCGGAGTCTGCGGGCACGGATGCGCTCATGGTGGGCGGGTCCACAAACGTCACTCAGGATAATCTGGACTCGACCGTATTGTCGATGAAGAAGGGTTCGATGCTGCCGGTCATTTATTTCCCATCAGGTGCGCAGGCGATCTCGAGATACACCGACGCGATCTACTTCATGAGTATGCTCAACAGCCGGAGCATCAGAAACGTGATAGGGGAGCAGATCGTTGGGGCTCCGATAGTCAAGGAATTCGGCCTTGAACCGATATCCATGGGGTACGTTGTAATCGAGCCAGGAATGAAGGTCGGAGAAGTGGGGCAGGCTGACCCGGTGCCACGAAGCAGGCCCGATCTGGCCGTGGCGTACGGATTGGCGGCGCAGTATCTTGGGATGGAACTTCTCTATCTCGAGGCTGGCAGCGGTGCGCCAGAGCCCGTTCCGGACAAGATGATACGGGAGGTCAAGAGGCAAGTCTCAATTCCCCTGATAATTGGTGGTGGAATACGGACCCCTGGCGACGCGGCAATGATTAAGAACGCGGGGGCAAACGCAATAGTGACCGGTACAATCGTCGAGGATCGCGATTTCGGAAGAAGGCTCGAAGAAGTGATCAGAGCAACGCGATAGTGACGATCGTTCCGTCGGCTTTGATGGACCTCTGGAAGGAAGCTCAAACTAGGCTCAATAGCATCTCGTGTATCCTCGTGTCATTCGAAAGTTCAGGGTGAAAAGCGAGAGCCAGAAGGTTCCCTTGTCTCGCCATGACGATCTTGTTCTCATGCTTGGCCAGAACCTCACATTTCCCCCAGACTCTGCTTATGACCGGTCCTCGGATGAACACGGCTCGGAACGGGCTGTACACTCCCTCAACTTCGATAGGGACCTCGAACGACTCCCGCTGCCTGCCGAACGCATTCCGCTCCACAGCCATATCCATGAGTCCAAGCAGCTCTGTCCCGGTCTTGGAGACCTCATCGTCTCCCTCCTTGGCCAGCAGTATACAGCCGGCACAGGTGCCCAGTATCGGAAGCCCTCCGTTTCCCAATCGCACGATGCGATCGAAGAGCCCAAAGCGGCGGAGCAATCTCGATATCGTCGTGCTCTCTCCTCCAGGAATTACCAGGCAGTCCACGACCTCAAGGTCCTCGTTCCTTCGCACTGGGACCACCTGTCCTCCAATCCCCAGGTGTAGCATCGCCGTCTGGAGCGCTTTCAAATGCTCGGGCACGGCCCCTTGCACCGCAATAACGCCAGCTTTCATGACCAGAACCCTACAGTTCCGTCGCCATCAAGAAACTTTCGGAGAAGGTGCATCAACCGTAGAGCCTTCTTCTGTCGACGATCGACTGCGTCTTTGGAACGAAATCGAGGCTACCAGGGTCGAGCATCTCCACGATTGGCCTTTCGAGCAGGTCGTTGTCAAGGCCGGACCTGATCTCCGACATCTGGACCAGCGCCTCTTCGATCCTCTGTCTTGCAACCTCCTTGTTCCCGAGAAACTCGACCTTGAAGCGAAGCCGGTCCTTGTACCCCTCCCTTTCGATAATCGTCTGATAGTTCACGACGCCAGAAACGCTGAGGACCGCCTCGTCGAACAGGAGCGGGTAGACCTTCTCTCCCATTCCGACCTTCGTCATCATGTCCAACCGGCCTTTGATCTTCCCAACCTTGCCGATTGTCTCCAGGCCACACTCGCAGGGTGGATTGATGAAGCTCGATAGGTCATAGCTCCGATATCGAATCAGAGGAGTGCCCTGGTAGCTCAGCGAAGTGAACACGAGTTCGCCGGGCTCCCTCTCCGCGACATGCTCCCCAGTCTCTGGATCGATGACCTCGATCAGGAAGTCGGCATCGTTGACGTGAAGACCGTCCTGAACCTTGCACTCGATCGTCGTCGCGAGGCCCATTTCGGTCAGCCCGTATTGGCTCAGTGCCTTGCACCCCCAAGCGTCCTCGATCTCTCTACGCATCGATTCAGGAAGGGGCTCTGCCGAGAGTATGATTGCCTTCATTCCGAAGGATCTCAGGTCATAATCCTTTCTGGCAAGCATGGTGACCCTGTAGATGAAGGACGTCAGACCGATCATCATCGTGGTGTTCGACCCCTTCATAATACGCGTCTGTTCATCCACGTCCAGCATGTCCGCAATCACGGACCTCAGTCCCGCGATCTTGCACGCTCCGTCCAGCATGTAGCCCGGGTCCCAGGATGCGATCGTCGGAAACATGATCTGCAGTGTGTCATCCTTCGTCATCCCAACGGTCTTGAGCGCTGCCGATATCGAGTCGATGATGTGCAGAATGTCATCCCTTGTGAAGAAGATCCGCTTCCTCAGACCTGAGGTGCCAGATGTCGTATACGCTCTCATCACCTTTCCTTGAGAGACGCAAAGAAAGTGGAATGGTTCCTTGGCGACTTCTGCGGGCTCGGTCAGCGGAACCTTCCTCAAGTCGTCGAATGTCTTAATGTCCGCCGGACCAACGTCCGCCTCCTTCAGCGCCTTCTCGTAGTATATGCTGTTCTCCTGGACGTATCCGAGGAGTTTTCTGAACTTGAATAGCCTATACGCTTCGAGATCCTTCCTCTCGATCTCATCAAGCGTGGATTTTCCGATGGCCTTCCTTAACCCCTGATCGCTCTTAAATGCAGAGCGCACCTGGTCGTGTATCCAGACTTCGAGAGGATGCTCTGTCGTCTCGGAAATCTTACGCGAGGCGAGGCTCCTTCGGGCCAACGCGATCTTAAGCCTCTTGAGCGGGTCCACTTCTCACAATAATCGAGGGTATGGGCTTAATCCTTTCCAATCTCAAGAGTGGTCTCTTCTACACCCACAGCACTCTGACTGACAGTATTATACACTGGAACTACGTAATTTATCTGTGACTCGGAACGAGTGGCGTAGCGAATGTTCGATTCTCAGGAAGCATATCAATCTGGCCGCATCTCCGATCGGGATAACACTACTTGCCTCGGCAAGAGACCTCCTTGCTTTTCCGAGCGTGAAGCTCTTACGAAAACGGCACCGTGCCATATGGCGGCAATCGCGAGATACTATAGAGAGGATGGGATAGTCGGCGCTTCCGCTGAGAGCATAGATTGCCTTCTGAGCCTGAGCTGCATCGGCCTGATCAAGACCCCCGCCCGCGTTGAAGAAGGAATCTTGAACCAACACTTCACCAGCGGGCCCGAGGCAGCCAGGAGACTCAACACTTCGATAGAGATGGCCGGCAATAAGGGCAAGAGATACGACGGAGTCATCATAGGACCGCTGGACCTGATGCCGACCGACCCGCATGTCATCGCGATGTATGTCACACCGGCCCAAGCATTGAGACTGGTCATCGGGTTCGCCTACAGAGAAGGTGAAGCTATAACGGGCACGATCACGGGCCAGGGATCACTTTGCGCCTCGATAGCCAAGGTCATCGATAGAAATGAAGTTGTCGTTGACATACCTTGCGCCGGGGACCGCGCCTATGGTTTCGTCCAGGAGCATGAACTCGTCGTGACCTATCCGGCGGGGAAGACCCAAGAGCTCATTGCAGGCTTGGAGGCGACGGAATCCATTGCCAGGCATCCGTTCAAGCTCTTCTTGAACTGGCCCGTCGTCATCTGGCCCGAATTCGAGCCGAGGAAGGGCGACCTTGGCTGAAAGAAGTCTGCCCTCGTCCAATCGCTCTGGAGAGAATTTATATAGACGCGCGCCGCTCAGTCCGCAAGAGGAAGAAGGATGGTACTGACACCACACATGCGGCAAATGGGTGTGACACCGAACCTTTTGAAAACGACGAAACAGGTAGTGTGCCCGATGTGCGGGCACGAGTTCAGCCTGTTCCAGTCAAGGGCCATTGCGTGCAGGGGGTGCAGGAGAGCCGCAACTAGCTGCGAGAATGCACGCTGCCCGAGATGCGACTTTGAGTTCCCGTTGACGCTGATGCATGTCAATAACGCGCAGCGGCAAAGGGAGATCTCGACCTACATGAATAGCATCCTTGCCAACTACAACAGAAGCGTCGGCAAGAAAGGGACGCGCTAACCTTTCCGCCCGTATTTTGCAAGCACTTCGTGCCGGTACAGGGTCTTCCCGTTCACGTTGTTGATGTTGAACAGACAGAATGGGATGAGCTTGCCGTCTGGCGTCACCGTGTGGATACAGCAGTTGCGAAGCCTTTCTGTTTCAACGTTCCACACGTCCTGGAACGGCATTGCTGAAACGGTCAAGTATTTGGTCTTCGCCCTCTCGATGAAGCCGAGCCATGTCCCGTCCAAATCGGCCTCACTGCTCGTTGAGATCGATTCCTCGATGTACCTCCAAAGATCGCAAATCTCCTTCCTGGTCTTCTTCGCGACCTCCTTGGTGTCCCTGGGAGGTCCCATCGCTCTTGCTGTCAGGGGCAGGAGAGTGCCGTCCTCCATGAGGACCGACATCGACTTCGCGTCGCAATGGACATTCGCACAAGATGTGGGGATAAAGCTATCCACCCTGAGCTCGCCACCTGTTTGCTTCTCGATCTCCTTAAGAAGGTCCGGTAGAACGACTCGGTCTTCATCCCCAGGTACCTTGGGATACCTACCGAAATAGGCGAGGGGCTGGAAATGGATTCCCTTCACTGTCGGAATCCATTTCTTGGCGAATTGGATAACGTCGCCGACCTGATGGAGATTAATGCCTGGCGCGACCACACATACGAGCGTCACACCCATCCCCACCTTCTTGCAGTTCTCGAGGGCTTTGACCTTCACGTCAAGGAGGTCCCTACCGCATGTCTTCTTGAAAACATCCCCTGTGACGCCGTCAAATGAGAAGTAAAGCGAGTCCACACCTGCCTCCTTAATCTTCTTGAGATACTCAATGTCCTGACCGAGCCTTACGGCGTTCGTGTTCACCTCGATGTAATCGATGCCCATACTCTTGCCGAGCCTAACGATCTCTGGGAGATCGTCACGGATAGTCGGCTCGCCGCCGGAGATCTGTACGGCGATAGGATGTTGAACGTAATCGAGGATCGTCTGGTACATCTTCTTGATCTCCTCGATGGTTGGGTGGAAGTTGTAGTGCTCATTTGCACTCGCAAAACACACTGGACACTTCAAGTTGCACTTGTTCGTGACCTCAAGCACAGCTAGGCAAGTATGCTGCTGGTGATCCGGACAAAGTCCGCAGATCTCCGGACAGGTGCCCTTGTTCTCGACAGCTATCTTCTGAGGCTTCGAAAACTCGCAGGCATATCGCTGCAGGTCCTTGTAATCCTCTACCCCTCTCCAGATCAGGACTTTGAAGGTGCCGTGCTCGGGACAGGTCTTCACAAGAAATATGTTATCGTTCTCCGCGATCTTCTCAGCGGGTATCGTCTTCAAGCACTGAGGACAAAGGCTCTCGGTCTGCCCGATCTTCTCGCTCATGTCTTCCACCAGGATTATGCTGACGGAACGGAGTTATTGCTTTTCTACTTTTCTGAGAAGAGGTCGCCGGCGTTCAAAGTTGCCAGGAATAGCTGACGCTGTTGGATGAATATGAAAAAGAGTTTAAGAGGCCGCAATCGCGGCCCAAAATGTGCTTAAGCGCGCTTCTTTTCGAACAACCCTTCCGCAGCTGCGAGCGTCAAAGTTGCTAGGTATTCTTCCACCCAAGAGTCCTTGCACGTCGTGCAGACGACAGCGGGCCCGTTCCTCTTGACGGTCAGGTACTCCATCTCGACATGTCCGTACATGGCGGGTTGATTGCAGTGGACGCAGACGTAGTTGGTGGGGTCGGTTGCATTCATTATGCCACCGAGCTTCATCCTGTGGGAGTATGCAGTCACCAGCGTAGCGTGCTTGGTAACCATGCCGTTCGTCTCATAGACCGCATATATTGTGACTTCCCCGATGCGTTTCTTTGCAATGAATTTTGAAGTTCCCTTGACCATGAGCTTCTTCTTCGATGACTCGGCGGTCTTAATCACGTCATCGACGTCCGCTTCCTTGATACCTCTCTTGCCGAGCACTTCCTTCACATTGTCCGGGATCTTGATGTCCATTTCGTTCACCTCACCATGTCCCATACGTTCCGACATCCCTTGCCGCTTTTACCATCGCTAGGAGGTTGCCTGGAATCGTATACGGCGGAGTCTCGCAAGCAGTACCAAGTATGTAGCCCTTCTGGGTGTCGCGTCCTGCGAGGATCTGTGCCTTCGACTGTTCGTATACCACCTTGGGATTGGGGTTGATCATAAGCTTCGTGTCCACGGAACCCATGATCGTCGCTCTGTTCCCGAACTCCTGCTTCAGGAGCGATGACGGGAACACGTTTCTCCCCGAGTATCCAATGTGGATAACGGTAAACGGCGACCAGAACAGCGTGTCCTTGAACACCTTGTAGTCGGTCTGGTGGTTACCGCATAGGTGATAGAATAGCTGAGGTCCTGCCCCCCTTCTGAAGGACTGGTCGACATAGTACTTCATGTAGTCGGCCCCGAATGCCTTCACATCCTCATCGGAGAAGATGTCGTTGTTCGCAAGAACGGAACCGATGATCATCATCGCCATTCCGAACTTGTTCGCCGTCCCAACCGCACCGTTTATGGCCGTATCGGTGAACTTCTTGACCAACTTGTGTGCCGCTTCTCGTTCTGTGAAGGTCCACATTATGAAGTTCTCGGCGCCGCACAGCTCGGCTGCTCCACCAACCAAGTCAAATCCGTATGCAATCGGAACCAACGTCATGGGGAGATTCTTCTGGACATACTCATACATCCTGATGAACTCGGGAAGAGTATGTCCCTTCATCAGCTCGTCCACATCGGGCACGTGGATGTTGTCCACTTGCCCGGGTTCCGTAATGATCGGACCTGTCGAGATCGGGGGCAGCGTGTCTTTGTACTGCAGTGTGAGTCCGAGCTCCCTTACCCACGGCAACGAGTAGAACCAGTGCGTCACTGGCAACAGGTCGTACAGGTGGGAAATATACCCGACGCAGTGGATACCGAGCTCAGGCTTCTCGTAGAAGTCTCGAATCGTGAATCCGCATGCTACCGCAGCATGCGACAAAATTATTGGATCCACGTCGATCCTGTCATGCGGTACATCGACAAACGGGGAGGCGAAGCGCTTCGTGGCATTTGCGTGCCACTTCGCATCCATTGCTGGAAATAGCTCTTCATAGCCCATTGTTTATCCCCCGTTCCTAACTGTCGTTCGAAATATTTAAGTGTTGTCTTCCATTCTTTGCAACATTGTTTCAACCCCGATTGTTAAGATGTGTTAATAGGAAACATTGTCTCTAAATTACTGCACATGACGGTACTAATGTTCAATAATCGACGTGAGACAGGGAAGAGGCGATTCGGAAAGCCGACTGTGGGAGATTTCCCAGTTGTCGCTGAGTGCGGGGGGAGGGATTTGAACCCTCGGACCCCTTCGGGACAGAATGTCTTCCGAAAGCCTATCCAAACGCATCCGTCTTAAGTCCTGCGCTTTTGGCCAAGCTTAGCTACCCCCGCGGAGACGCTGGATGACGATTGATAGAAGACTATATCATGCTTTTGAGCCGGCGGCCAACTATTGCACCCAACCGAACCCCTTGGAGGTTCAGGTCGTCTTGAGTTTGCCGCCCAGTCCGTCCACGATCAGCTCTTCAAGGGTCGGATGACCTATCTCGCATAACTCGTATCTGACCCTGACGATAGGCTTGTTGACCTTTATGACCCGGTGCAGATCCACAGGCGTCCCGGAAACCACCACGTCGCAATCCGACCTATTTATTGTGTCCTCCAACTCCTTCACCTGGTCATCCCCATAGCCCATTGCAGGAAGAAGCTTGCCTATGTGCCCGTATTTCCTGAGGGTCTCCGCGATCGAACCGACGGCAAAAGGACGGGGATCGATGATCTCGGCTGCGCCGAAGTCTTCTGCAGCTATCGTGCCAGCGCCGTATGCCATGCCACCGTGCGTCACGGTCGGACCGTCCTCCACGACAAGCACCCTCTTTCCCTTTATGTCATCCGGATTGTCGACGATTATCGGTGAAGCCGCTTCGATGACCGTCGCTCCAGGATTGATCCTCTTGATGTTGTCCCTTACAGTGAGAATGTCTTGCCTGTCAGCAGTCTGAATCTTATTTATGATAATGACGTCTGCCATCCTGACGTTCGTCTCACCAGGGTGATAGGCCACCTCATGGCCGGGCCGATGGGGGTCAGCGATGACGATGTGGAGATCAGAGCGATAGAACGGAACGTCGTTGTTTCCTCCATCCCACACAATGACGTCCGCCTCCTTTTCCGCCTCCCTCAGTATGCTTTCGTAGTCCACGCCAGCATAGACGACTATACCCATATCGATCAACGGCTCGTACTCCTCCCGCTCCTCGATCGTGCATTCATTCCTGACTAGATCGTCATAGGTGGCGAAGCGCTGGACAGCTTGCTTCTTTAGATCACCGTAGGGCATGGGATGGCGAACGGCCACGACGTCAAGACCCTTATTCCTCAGAATCGCGCAGATTTTCCTGGTTGTCTGGCTCTTCCCTGAACCCGTCCTGACAGCCCCGACGCTTATCACTGGAACGCTCGACCGCAGAACGATCTTCGAGTTGCCCATCAGTCTGAAGTCGGCGCCTAAGGCAAGTACCGCCGAGGCCTTATGCATAACATCAACGTGAGAGATGTCGCTGTACGCGAAGACGACTTGCTCGACATCGTTCTCCCTGATAAGACCAGCAAGTTCCGCTTCGGGGTATATCGGGATCCCATCGGGATAGAGCCTCCCGGCGAGTTCAGTGGGATATCTCCTGCCCTCAATGTTGGGAATCTGCGTTGCGGTGAAAGCGACAACCTCGTAGATTGGATTGTCCCTGAAATACGTGTTGAAGTTGTGGAAATCACGTCCTGCGGCCCCCATTATGATGACTCGCATCTTGTCCACTCGTCTGCCCCCGTGTCAATTGTAGGCGATTGTATATCTGGTTTCTGTGACGCTTGCTGGCAATTGACGTTCGAGAAAATGCGCATGCTACAACTTCGCACGGAATGAGACAGTCTGAAGGCCTCCAGTCAAGCTCCGAGCAAAGATATGTGTACCTTCAGTTCCATTAAGACGCGATGAGCTACCGGATACCTCCAGCAGATGTTCTGGCAGAGGCGATTACTGAGGCTCTTCTGGGGCGTCCTATGGTCGTTTCTCAGCAAAAACTGACCGAAATGGTGCTCAAGAAGCTAAAGGAGAGGGATTCGAAATATACCGCCACAGAGGAACGGATAAGGAAACTCGCAATCTACCGCGACCTGGCGAAAATAGAAATCCATGCCAGAGAGGCGGACGAGAGAAGTCGGCACGGTCGATGCCCTGTCTGCTCCTCGAAAATGAAGAGAATCCAGAACGAAACCATATTCGGCGGCACCGTGACGCTCGGACATAAGTGCACGAAATGTCCGTATTGGACGGGTCTGAATCGAAGAATACCGGTTCGCTATGTTTTCCATGGAGACGATTATAAAGGTCCATCGCACAAGGAACCATGATCAGGCACTTCTGAGCCATCGGTGAGCTAAAAGTCCTCGTAAGACGCCTTGAGAACGACGCTCCCAACGATTATATATCTAGGTGGTTCATTTTGCGAAATATGTGTGAGTCTGCCGTCTTCCTGGAAGAACGAGGAGAGACCCGTCAGATTATGAAGGATGTCAGTAGGATCGTCATGGATGGGGATGACGCGACCTGCATTGACGTCGTCGGAGAACAGATGACACTCCAGGACGTGAGGTTGAAAGAAGCTAACCTGCTCAGTCGCGGAATCGTCTTTGTAAGGATCTGAGTGACCTTCGAGATTGCGGCCTCTAATTCGGCCAGACCCGAATCAATAAGTCCCCAGAGTGGGCAGAACGCCACCGAAGATGCAAGAAGAGAAAGAAAAGACGTTCGGGGACGAGAGATCAGTCGCCTGTGAACTTTGGGTCCCTCTTCTCCAAGAACGCTTTCATACCTTCCTTCTGGTCGTTTGTAGCAAAGCAGACGGCAAATCCTTTCGATTCTAAAGCCAGACCGGTCTCAAGGTCAACGTTCACACCTTCGTTTATGAGCTGTTTCGCCATCATCACGGCGACTTGAGCTCTAGAAGCGATCGTTCTGGCCATACCCCTTGCTTCCTCCATGAGCTTGTCCGCCGGCACGACCTTGTTGACCAGCCCGATCCTGAGCGCCTCCTCCGCCGTTATCATGTCGCCGGTCATGATCAGCTCCTTCGCCTTCATCTTCCCCAGGAGTCGTACCATTCTCTGGGTGCCCCCGAATCCGGGAGGTATGCCGATCTTCACCTCGGGCTGCCCGATCCTCGCCTTCTCGGAAGCGATCACGATGTCGCACGACATGAGCATCTCGCACCCACCGCCGAGCGCGTATCCATTCAGCGCCGCGATGACTGGCTTGGGGAATTTGTCGATGCCGAGGAAGACGGAATTGCCGAACTCCGAGAACGCCTTGGCCTTCTTCGGATCGAGGACTGCCATCTCGCCGATGTCCGCGCCAGCCACGAAAGCCTTGTCCCCGGCGCCGGTGATGATCACGACCTTTACACTACTGTCGCACTCCAACTCCTTGAAACAGGCATCCAGCTCCACAAGCACGTCTGTCCTAAGAGCATTCAGTACCTTTGGTCTGTTTATCGTGACTATCGCAATCTCCCCATCTCTATCCAGCAGAATGTGCTCATACACCATGTTCTGTCCTCCGTGCCGCCAATCCCTTTCCAGACATAAAGCCTTTTTCCGATTCAAGCCGTGACCGACGGAGTCCGGAATGACCTCATCCCCACCACCTCTGGCCAACAGGCTTGGGGTATCTATGAAAACAGAAGTTCTACACACCAGAGGAAGAAGCGAGGACGAAAGCGCCGGAGGCACGACGGAGGAAGCTCGCCAGTCAGAAGGGTGCTGAGACCCGAAGGCTAGCACTCGTAGCAATGCTCACCACGGCGACTCAAGACAACATTCTAGACTCCCTCCCTCATTCCTGTTTGCGCGAAAGAGCGACTAGATAGTGCATCGCCTAGGACGAAGTCGGGGGGGCGGACTAAGACAATCTTTATCATTCGTTATCACATTGAACCGTCGGGCTGAGGATGAGACTCTGGGATTTCGGGAGACTGCACAATTCCAAGTTGAAGATAGGCGAGAGAATCGGCAAACCACTTGGCCTGGTCGATGGCAGCCAGGTCTTCAGCACAATGTTTCGCTATGACTACAACGGACGCCACAGCTACGAAATCGTGCTTTCCACTTTCGGTCCTGAGAACTACAGGCAGATATGCTCTGCCACATTTTACATGCTAGATGTTCCCGGCGCATGTGCGCAAACCGCGAAGCACTTGGGGGAAAGGAACATCGATATACTGAACTCGGTTTCGCTGAGCATGATCTCCAACGTCTGTATGATGTGGAAGATGCTCATCGACCTAAGCTACTATGGAGACCCAAACACGCTGAAGGAGGAGTTTGAGCGTTTGAAGAGAGACCAAGCGCCGGCGATCGATAAGGTAGAGGCGATGGAAATCGAGCCCTCCCACATCAGCGACAGATACACGAAAGGTGTCGTTGCGCCAAGTGCAGTCGGGAAGACAAGAACGACCAGGAAGATGCACAGGACCCCTTCGATAATCAAGAACGGGGAGTTCGAAATCCCTTCGGACTACATCAGCATGATCGAGGGTATCGGGGAGGGGCAGATGGTAATGATGGTCGGGGACACCGACTCCTGGGTTCTGTCAATCACGTTCCTGAATCCCAATACACAATTGATGGAGATCGACTTCACGATACCTGACAGACCAGGTGCGATATTCGAGGTCACTAGCGCCTTGTCGAAGCACAACATCAATCTGATATCGGTGTACACAAAGGTCCTCATCTACTACGAAACGATGACGCTGGAACTTGTTGCGGATGTGAGCAACTCCGACCTTGACGCCGAAGGCCTCAAGACGAGACTGAACGAGGTCCTCGCCGGTCTGAGAGGTAAGTACAGCCTGTCTGCCTGCGAGCCCATAGAGGTCTAGTCTTATTTGCACAAGGAATCTGAGCGCGTTCATTCATCAACAAGAAGTGCTCGGAGTGAGTTCTTGAGATGAAATTTCGGCCTCCGAGAGCATCCTTCGATTTGCGATAAGAATACGCGTCCAGACGATGGGATCTGAAAAAGACTTAAATATCGTTAAGATTGTGAATCAGTCGACCCTTCCGAAGCGGAAATGATTAACGAGGAGGAAGTTCATCCCGGCAGATATAAGATTTGACATCATAGGAAGGAAGGCGATTGCCTGATTAAGCATATAGTGAAGGCAAACCGACCGGCATTGAAGATTCTGCCCTCACCATTGGAAGAAGGAAGCAAGGAGTGATCGGAGTGGGAGAAGTACCAATCCCCAGAGAAAAGTGGACAGGGAAGATTGGAATCACAACACTTGGAGCGACATCTCAGGAGGGGGGAACTAGAGGGAGGAGGATCCTGATTGGTGGTCAGACAGGAATGCCTTTCTTGTCCTACGAGGGGGGGACCCCGAACAGACCCGCAATCGCAGGAGAAGTCATTGACACGATCAGGGACTACCCTGAGCTTGCGAAGAAACCCTTCGGCCATGCGATTAACGACCCGGCGAAGTGGGCGAAAGTGTGGGTTGAACAGTTCGGAGCGGATATTATCTGCCTAAGGCTCCTCTCCACAAACCCTGAGGAAGAAGATAGATCCGCGGAGGAAGCCGCTGAGATTGTCAGACAAGTACTTGAAGCTGTCAGCGTGCCCTTAATCGTCTACGGCTGTGGAAACGAGGAGAAAGATGCAAAGACAATGGAAGAAGTCAGCAGAGTCGGTGCGATGGAAAGACTGTTGCTGGCTCAAGCAGAAGAAACCGCTTACAAATCAATCTCTAAGGCAGCGATGGCCGGCAATCACGCTATTGTTGCGTTCTCGAATCTTGACATTAATCTAGCCAAGCAGTTAAACATCCTTCTCACGGACCTTGGAGTGAAGAGAGAGGACATCGTGATGGACCCTCTGCAAGCCAGCCTGGGAACCGGTCTGGAGTACTCTTATTCGGTCAACGAGCGGATCAACCTGGCTGCCCTTACGGGGGACTCTATGCTGCAGATCCCGATGGTCTGTGATATTACTGCGGCCTGGAAAACGAGGGAAGCCACGGATGAGAACGAATTGTTGGGGGACCCGGGTGAGAGGGCGGTGTGGTGGGAGGCAGCCACCGGACTTGCTGCCCTAATCTCCGGCGCATCTATGCTCGTCGTCAGGAGCCCACTGGCCGCGAGAATTCTTAACGACGCACTTGACGATTTGACAGAGGGGGGATGAAATGCCGACCGCAATCGAGATATTCAAGCTGCTGCCGAAGAAGAACTGCGGGGAGTGCAAATTCCCGACCTGTCTCGCGTTCGCGATGCAACTGGCGAATCAGAAGGCAAAGTTGGATGATTGTCCGCACGTCTCCGAAGAGTCAAAGGGACTCCTCGCCGCTTCCGCCGCACCCCCGATAAGGTCGGTCAGGATCGGCACTGGGGAAAACAGGTTGGAAATCGGAGACGAAACGGAACTGTACAGACACGAAAAGAAGTTCTTCCACCCAACCTGCTACGCCATCGCAGTCTCCGACAAGTCTTCCATACAAGAACGCGAGAAGAGGGTGGAAAAGGTGAACCGACTCAAGTTCGAGCGGGTCGGCCAAATCTTGAAGATAGATATGATAGGGGTGAGGAATGATTCCGGAGATGCGAACACGTTCGCTGATGCGGTCGAGGAGGTTTCGAACCACACCGATCTGCCCCTGATACTGTTCACTAGTGATCCAAATTCCATGAGAGCAGCTGCAGCGAAAATCGCTGTCAAGATTCCGCTCTTGCATGCTGCCACGTCATTGAATGTCGATGCGATGGCTGCCATTGCGAAGGAAATGAAGTGCCCCCTGGTCGTACGCGAGGATGGGGATCTAGACAAGCTTGTGGATCTCGCACGGAAGGTGAAGGCAATCGGTGTCGAGGACATGGTCGTCGACTTTGGACCGAAATCCCTCAAGGACCTCCTCGAGAAAAGCACCATAATCAGGAAGGTCTCTGTGAAGAAAACGTTCAGAGGACTAGGCTACCCTATAATGGTTGATGCAGGTAGCGGAGAGAAAGCTGTCCTCATGGCTATGATTTCGACAATGAAATACGGAAGCATCATTGCGTTCGACGACATCAGTCCCGCTGAGATATTACCGCTCTTTGTCCTGAGGCAGAATATCTTCACCGATCCACAGGTACCAATACTGGTGAAGCCGGATCTTTACCCCATCAACAATCCGGACGAGAATTCACCTTTGTTGTTCACTACTAACTTCTCCCTTACATACTTCACGGTCGTTGGCGACCTAGAGAAGAGCAAGATGCCCGCATGGCTGCAGGTCATCGATACGGAGGGATTGTCCGTGATGACGGCTTTTGCCGCAGGGAAGCTCACACCCGAGACCGTGGCCAAGGCGCTGGAGGCATCAGCAGCAGTCGAGAAGTCGAAACGAGGGGATATCATCGTCCCTGGGCTGCTTTCCAGGATGAGTTGGAGACTTCAAGAAATCACAGGTCTTAATACGATCATCGGACCGAAGGAGTCAAGCGCACTGCCGAAGTTCATGAAGAGCCTATAGGTCGACTGATGTATTTGTGAAGAAATGTGAAATCGTCTTTCTCAAGCCCTGGCTCTGAATAGTTCCTTATGAGTAGGGCACCGTCATCAAATTGAGGACGTAGGGAACGATCATAACACAGGCAGACGCAAGGATCTGAGCCAGATGGTAATGTGAATGGTGAACTTCAATCCACGCTTTCTTGTGTTTCGATAGGTGGAAACAATCGAAAACGATAACAGTATCACTGGCAGAAGCCAGAACAGCAGCCACGAGAGAACCAGTACCCCAACGACCTCTACGGAGGTGGAAAATGGGTACCAGATCCAAAGTAGATGGTGTAATGCTGAGTATGAAGAGTATTCCGGTGCTAAGAAGCAGCCAGGTTGATCGAGAACGCTCCAATTTCGATACCACATAAGAAACCACTGGGCGGTGTTAGCGGCTCTTGCCTGTCAATTGAAGACCACAGTTGCCTTGTCCATCTTCCAGAATATCGATCTGTCTCTTGGGTAATCAACGAAGTGACCTACCCTCGCTACATGACTCTCAGCAGTCAGCTTGTCAGACTTCCAACCGACTTCTTACGAGATCTCACGTTCATGGAGATCAGTGTTCATCGTGGAGCCAGTACTTCTCTCTCAAGCCTCGGGAAACCGCGAGAAGGGTCTCAAGAATCTTACCGCTGAGGGATTCATCGACTCCTCCGAGTCCGCATTCTGGCGTGATGAGCGAGTTCCGCACCAGAATGTCCTTGTCTATTCCTTTTTCAGTTAACATCTCGAACGACGACACTGCCTGCTCAACCAGCGACCTCACGGTCTCGTCTCTCATCCCGTCCTCGTTGTTTGGAACGATCCCCCAAGCGAGAGAACCACCGCGTTTCAGAAAGCGTTCGACCTCATTCGGGTAGAGCGCGACTGTGTAGGCGTAATTATACGCGTCGAAGGAGAGGACGTCGATGTCGGTCGTCATCAGTCTCGGCCAATCGGTATTCCCGCAGCAGTGTATTGCCTTCCAGCTCTTCAATCCAGAAAGGACCTCGTTGATCCATTTGACTGCATCATCCCACGAGATGCTTGCGAATGGCGTACCTAGCAGTGATAGGCTCGGTTCGTCGATGAACATGATCGTGTTAGAGCATTTGGATCTCAGGACGTTCTCCTGCCAGCGGGCCATCATGTTGAGGTTCTTGCGGATTATCTCATTGTACGTCTCATCGTATATCACAGGTCTTCCATCAGTGTCGAATATCTGCAATCCTGTGCTGATTGGCCCGGTCACCTGACCCTTCACAGCTTTGACCCCGATAGGGAGGCTCCGCGAGACGAACTCGTAGAATCCGCTGAAGCTATCCTTAGGATATGAAAAATCATCCACTTTTTCGGAGACCACGCTGGTATAGAACTTCTCTGGATCGTAATCTCTTAGATCGACCGTGATCCTCTTCTTGGCAGCATCTATCCTTATGCCAGGGAGATGCGTGGAGTACTGCGCATACATGTTCTCAGTGAACCCCCTTGCGGGCAGCTGCGGCCAGAATGGCAAGAGACCGTCATGTCCTATTATCATGTCCACGGCTTTCTTAGGATCCGAATGCGGAAGTGATCCTATGCAAGTTGGAAGACAATTCCAGACCATCGACCACCAGATTTTCGCTTGACCATAATAAACCTTCCTTGACGTAGGATACGAGAAACAGGAACAGCCCTCAGTAATGAACACAGGGCAAGTGGGTCCCGAGGAAGAATCAGCCACGAAGCAGTTTCTGAACGGTTGGGAACTGTTCGACGTCTGTATGCGGCAGGAAAAGGGATGATGAGAATTCGTCGAAGAAAGCCTGTGTCGTGCTCAACTCGAAATACGTCATCGAGTCGTAGACCGCCCTGGCCTCGACCCGTTTTTTCGCTGAAAGCAGAGTGAGACGGGCCCCCGCGAGTGCTCCGTTTCCGAGGAAGAAGAAGCGTTCGAAGGGCAAATCGGGAAGCAAACCGATGGTGATTGCTCTCTCCGTATCAATGTAGTTTCCGAATCCCCCCGCGATGTGTATTTTCTGGACATCCGAGAAGCTGAATTTCAGACTCCTTAACAAGACATTGCAGGCGGAGTAAACCGCCCCCTTCGTCCTAATGATGTTGGCAATTTCGTCATCAGTGACAACGATGTCCTTCGCCTCCCCAGCACCCAGAGTTGTCTCCCTGGCCCAGGCGACGACGAACTCTAGACCCTGCTTTCCCCTTCTAACTCTTGGGGTCGAGAGTTCCTGTATGCGCCCTTTTCTATCAACAATCCCTCGCAGAAACATCTCTGCCAGGAGATCGATTAGGCCGGACCCGCAGATCCCCCTAGGCTTCACGCCACCGATCGTCGAGTACTTGACATCGCAGCGGTCGAGTATCCTGACGCGCTCGATCGCCCCGGTCATCGCCCTCATCCCAGCCGCCACTTCGCCGCCTTCGAACGCAGGACCAGCCGAGCACGAACAGGAGACCATCCAGTCCGAATTCCCCAGCACGATCTCCCCGTTCGTCCCAACATCGATGAGAAGCGATAGCTCCGACCGCTTGTTCATCCCCGAGGCGATGACGCCAGCGGTTATGTCCCCTCCGACATAGCTCGACCTGCCTGGAACGCAGTAGACTGGTGCATCTGGATGAATGTCAATTCCGATGTCCTTCGCCCTGAATATCGGAGGCACATTCACCGCCGATATGTATGGCTCGTACCTGATGTATCGAGGGTCAAGTCTCAGGAACAAGTGTATCATCGTTGTGTTGCCAGAAACGGACATGCTTGTTATTTCATAACTTAATACCTTGTTCCCGGGTCCCAGGCTCTTTTCTGACTCGTCGCATGCCTGTGCAATTAGATTGTTGACAGTGTCGAGGATCATATTGTTCAGCCTCCCGAGGCCCCCCTCCTCTGCATACGTGATCCTGGAAAGGACGTCCTCGCCGTATCCAATCTGCTTGTTATAGTCGGAGGTCTGAGCTATATCTCGTCCATCTGCCAAATCTATTATGGAAAGGACGACCGTCGTGGTCCCGATGTCAAGCGCTATCCCGTAATTGCGAGACGAAGCATCTCCTGGCCTCACGTCAATGAGCACTCTTGGCCTAGAGACCTCGTCCAGGACCGCAGTAATTTTCCAATCACTATCCCTGAGGATGCTCGGTAACGTCTTCAGTGATCTAAGAGTGCTCTTGAGTTCGCGGGCACCGAACCCCATTCCGCGGACGATTCTCTCCATGTCCCCGATGTTGTCCACCAGCGTTGGCGCAGATAGCTCTAAGTAACGCGCGGCAGAAAGGGGTGTAAGATCATCGATATCGCCCGCGAGGTATGATGTGAGTATTTGATGGGAGGCGATCTCGGCTTCCTCCGGGATGATGACCTCCCCATCACCAGTTATCCTGGTCTTGCACGCGAGGCGATAGCCGCTCTCCCAGTCTTTCTCGCCTATGAGATGACAACGGGGCGAGTCGAACGAACCTCTGGTCAAGACACGGCACTTGCCACACGTCCCCTTCCCCCCGCAAACGCTGCTCATAAGAACGCCTGCGCTGAACGCAGCATCAAGGATCGTCGTGCCTTCTTCGACCGTAACGGTCAGCGATTTCGGGCGAAAGGCGACGGAATACCTCATTAGGCGCAGAAAACCAATCCATGCTTATCTAACCATCGCCAGCGGTGGGATAGATGCTGACTAGACGTTCACTGAGAACATCAGCCTGGGTTCTGAGAGGATTTAAACAGTCCCCTTGCACTAACGGATTCGAAACATACCAATTTTTGTAACATTATTATATATTAGCTTATCCAATTGATTCCCAAATCAGTTTCTCAAGATAAGACTGTCTAGTGCAGTAGAGGGAGGGGGGACAATGGAGCAGGTAAACCCATATCAAATGGCTGTGAAGCAAGTCCAGAGAGTTGGCAAGTTGCTGGGATTGAGCGAAGAGACAATCGAAGGGTTGAGTAGACCACGAAGGGAACTGACGGTAAATTTCCCAGTGAGGATGGACGATGGCCATGTCCGTACGTTCACGGGCTTCAGGGTGCAACACAATCACGCCCGAGGTCCCTGCAAGGGAGGCATAAGATATCATCCGAACGTGTCGCTCGACGAGGTGCGTGCGCTTTCGATGTGGATGACCTGGAAGTGCGCTGTCATGGGCTTGCCCTATGGGGGGGCCAAGGGTGGCATAATATGCAATCCTAAGGAGATGAGCAAAGGCGAGCTCGAAAGAATGACTAGACGGTTCACGAGCGAGATCATGACGTTCATAGGTCCCCACAAAGACATCCCTGCCCCAGACGTATACACCGATTCCCAGACCATGGCATGGATAATGGATACTTACAGCATGTCAGTCGGATATCCGGTTCCCGGTGTCGTGACTGGCAAACCGCTGGAGATTGGAGGGTCCAAAGGTAGAGACGAAGCAACCTCAAGAGGACTGATGTATGTTGTGCAGGATGCAGCAAGGATAGAGAAGATAGACCTCAGGAAATCGACCGTAGCCGTCCAGGGCTTTGGGAATGTCGGCTGGCACGCTGCGAGGCTTCTCGCGAAGGAGGCTGGCTGCAAAGTGATCGCGGTCAGCGATTCCTCCGGCGGCATTCTGAAGACAAAAGGGTTGGATCCGCTCGAGATCTACGAGCATAAGAAAGAGACTGGATCTGTCAAGGACTTCAAAGGTGCTGAGAACATCACTCAAGAGGATCTTCTCGAGACGGACTGTACAATCCTCGTCCCTGCCGCACTGGAGGATGTCATCCGCAAGGACAACGCACATCGCATAAAGGCCAAGATCGTGGCGGAGGGCGCGAACGGACCCACGACGCCAGAGGCTGACATAATACTCCATGAAAAGGGAACGATGGTTATCCCCGATATCCTTGCCAATGCAGGGGGAGTAACCGTCAGCTACTTTGAGTGGGTCCAAGACTTGCAGTTCTTCTTTTGGTCGATCGAGGAGATCAAGAAGAGACTGAAGGACCTCATGACTAGTTCATTTGCGGCAGTGCACGGAATCTCTAAAACGCAGAAAGTTGACATGAGGACCGCGGCATACATGCTGGCATTGAAAGAAGTTGTCCGTGCTGCGGACGCGAGGGGATTGTTCCCGTGAGAAAGTGATTCGAATGATGGAAGCAGTCGTGTCGCTGAACATGCCGGACAAATGGATAAAGGAGTCGCTTCTGGAGTATCCGTCAATCGTCAAGATAATCAGCTCCAAACCGGTCGACAAGAAATCCGTGAGAGACCTGGTCGAGATCGAAGTGGAGAGAGAAGAGGACCTCGGAAAGGTCATGGAGTCAATAAAGACGAGCCCGAACATCTTCAACGTTGACATCACTCCTATCGAGAGAGGCAAAGCTCTGGCGGTTTTTACGACCACTAAATGCATCGTGTGCAGGTTACTCGCCAATACTGACTGCTTCCTGACGTCCTCGACCTCAACGAAGGAAGGAAGGATGCAATGGACGCTCCTCATGAGCGAAAAGGCGCCGCTCCAACAACTAATGACAAACCTGGAGAGGCACGGGGCAGGACCGAAACTCGTGAGCCTAACCGAGATCGGTGACAAGGATGCGCTGACTGCGAGACAAGAGCAGATCACCCGAATGGCGTTCGAGAGAGGATATTATGATTTTCCCAGAAGCATCGGTCTCAGGCAGCTCGCCAAGATTTTTGGCGTGTCAACGTCCACCCTGTCCGAGATTCTCAGAAAAGGACAACGGAGGATAATGACCAGATACTTCAAGGAGCACCATCAACTCTGAGAGTTACGACGGAGAATATGAGAGCTGGCAGGAGAAGCCCCGTCTCCCACTTGGCTTGAAGAAGGACGCTGCTACATGAACACGGACATCCGCAGGCAAATGAATACGCACTTGGGGAAACCCGTTGATTGGGAGAAGAGACACGATGCCGCCAAGAGTTGATGAGAATCGATGCACTGGGTGTGGAAAGTGTGAGGAAGTGTGTCCGGCGAGAGTGTACAGGATCATCGACAGATTGTCGAAGGTCGAAGGCGCGGAAGAATGCACGGAATGCGGTGCTTGCATGGACGAATGCCCGTCTAAGGCAATCGAGCTGAAGTAGGAAGGGAATTGGAAACCAGCCAGACTTGTCGTAATCGAGGAAGTGGCTCGAACGCTTCGCCACCATCGGTCCCATGGGCCATTTGTCACAGAGTGTGACCTTGCTGAATGCATTGATGCATCTAGGTTCGGCACCAAATGCGTTTTTGAGAGGCGGCCAAAGAGATGATCGAAGAAGAGATTCGAGTAACTGGGCCCACAACGTTCAGAATCGTCCAGTGCGACCTAACATGCAATGTCGGATGTCTTCGATTCTCGCAGTCCCTTTCAATCACAACAGCGATGGCAGCATAAGCCAGATGTTCAAATTTGGCATGACTATTTCGAAAGATATAAATAGCGTCCAACCTGTCAAATCAATACCGTTGCAAGGGGGCCGGTCATTGGCGGACGAAAACACAGTATACATCGGAAAGAAACCGACAATGAACTACGTGCTTGCCGTCGTTACACAATTCAACAGCGGATCGAACGACGTCATCATCAAAGCTAGGGGGAGAGCGATAAGCAGAGCTGTCGATGTCGCCGAGATTGTCAGGCACAGGTTCATTCACGACGCAGTAGTAAAGGAGATCAAGATCGAGACGGAGACTCTGAAGGGAGAGAACGGCAACACTGCTAATGTCTCTTCAATCGAAATTGTCGTAAGCAAATAGCGTGGGCATAAAGGAAATAAGACCCATTGCCCATCCGCCTCTATTACGCATCGTTGCAGCTAGGCGCATGACCCGGACGCGTGTGACGAAGACTTAAGTCTGGTCGCTGATCTCTCTTTCCAGGAGCTTGAGATCCTTCTCGTCGAGAGCTGAAGGATCGAGGGGCATCAACAAAATCGACTCGGCGAGCGTCACCTGGTCCTTGAGCAATTGCAAGAATCTCAATACTGACTTGAAATCATTCTGGGTGATCAAATACTCCAGACCCTCTAGAACGACAATCGTGTCTTTGTTCTCAGTCAGGAAGTTCTTGATAAGAGTCGACAAACGAGGGAGCTCAGTAGGGGACAGGAACTCTCCGACAAACTTGCCCTCTCGGTCCGGAGACGAAGACACCTCCGCCTTCGTCAGCCAGACCATCAGGCAGTCAATCCCATGCTTCTCCCTTATGGTTGAAGGATGCGTCCTGAGAATACAGAGCCCTTTCGCTCCTTTCTGGACCGAGGAGCGGAACAGCGCGAACGTAACATCGAGCCCTCCGTCCCTTATCAAGTAAGTGGCTCCTCTGGACAGTCTTGAGGGAATCGATGCAGCGGCTTCCTCCTCCTTGGCGGTGAAGTCCAAACCCAGCTCGCCGGAGATTCTCCTTTTCTTGGCCTGCACCTTCGAGTCTATTGAGCTCTTGTTGCTCTTTGCCAAGACCTGGATTTCCCGCGCGGTATAACCCTTGACCGTCAAAGCGATGAGCTCGTCCCATGCCTCTTTCAGACCTTCCTCATAGCCCTTTAGGTAGCCCTTAGCATAAGACTCCTCTTCTGACACCGCATCCCTCAGTGTTAAATGAACCGCGTACCTGGTTAAATTCTTTTGCAGGCACGCGACCACGGAACCAAAGCTTTTTATCGAGACCGAGTTCCTAGGGTGCGTCATGCGACCCCGTCTGAGGATGAAGGGATCAAAAATCACGCCAAAGAACCTCGAAAAAGAACTGCTTGAGAAGGCGAAGAGGCTGGCCGAGAATCCCAAAATCCTCATGCCTACCTGTCAGGAGCCTTGCAGGAGGTGCGATTTCGACGGCCTTCTGAGGAAGATGGAGAGCATTGCGAGGTTCAAGAACGAACCAGAGAAGCTCGTCTCATTGGCCAACTGGGGGGATCAGCTAGTTAGGGCTTACGCTGCGACGATCTCTTTGGCCGCGGCTGGAAAGATCCCATATCTTGCCGTTATCAACCTGCCGACCGGAGAGGTCTCTTATGCACTCCGTGGTAAGGTCGATAAAGAGAAGCTTATAGGGATCGAGTACTTCGATGACCCTGATCTGAGGCTGCTGGCCTTCTGGGACATTGCAGAGAAGAGGGATCTGCACCTGTATTCCTCTTTGGACAAGTTCTCTTGCTCCTCGGAGCCAAGCGCTCCCGTCGAATACGTCAGAGAAATGATCTCCACGGCACCCTACAAGATCAATCGTCAGAACAAGTGCCCCCATCCCGATTCGAATATCTCCTTGAACGTGGTCTGGAAATCCCCCAACGTCACTGTTTCAGTATGTCAGGAGTGCCTTTCGGACGTGAACCTTCTGCATCACCTTGCGAGCAGAATCGCAGCCAGAGACCCCACCGACGATTTTGAGATCGAGGTGGAATATGAACTTGAATGCAGGTCGAACTGCTCCAGATGCCTGGTGAAGGAACCGTATCATATGAGCTCCGGCCTCAGAGAGGAGTACTTTGAGGGCGAGATCGACGACAAGACCGTCGTGGAGAAGTTCGTGAGAGAGAAGCTCGCTGGACTCAAAGGATTAGGAGAGGAGCTATTCGTCGCCGGCAGCAAATGCTTCGGGAGCGACAAGAAGGCGTTCATAGAGCACATCCGGGGAAGCGAAACCGAGAAGGCTGCCCTGTCTGGGCTGATTTCCTCGACGAGAATGTCGATAATATCCATGACCGACCAGGCTGGGAGAATCGTCTCCGATATTTGGGAGGAGCACGGCGAGAGATTGCTTTCTCAAATCGCCTCACCTACCGTCGTTGAGAGCCTAAGACGAGAGAACTCCGGTCTCGCACCATCTCAGCTCATACAAGAAGCCGGGAGATTGGAGATGGCAAGAGGCGTCCATTCCTCGCTTCCTGAGTACACAATGCTTGGAGAAGTCGGGAAATACGCCGACAGGCTTGCGAGACTGTGCAAGACTGGGGGAAAGAGCGCAGTGGCGAGGTTGATAGAGAGAGAGAAGCACAGGGAGCACAGGCTCAGGGCGGTCTCCTATGGCTTCCTTGTTGCTATCGGAGAATCGGAAGGGAAGGCATGGCAGTTCACGAAGGAAGAGATGGATTTCGGGTCCTACTTATCGACCTTCGCATCCAAGCTTTTACAAAGTGATGGAGAGGAATACCACATTGCGCTTCAGCTTATTGTGCAAGCTAGCGGATCGATCGAACAGGTCGAGATGAAGCACTAGAAAGCGTCAGTCAAGGATCCTGAACTCCACAACGATATGGGATGTCGATGGGGCATAGGATTTGACCTCCCTTATTCCGAGTATCTCATGTCTTCTTCCGGCGGTGGCTTCGGACACCCTGCTCAAGGGCCTGTTGGGAAGGAGGTCAATTGGGCACGTTTCATGATAGTAGACTATGCATCCTGGGCGTCCGAGACTGATGGCTTTCACCAGGAACTTGTCTGTCGTTCCAACGTACCCCATTATCACTCGGTCCGCGAACCCCTCCCCTGCGAGGTCATGATTGTCGCCTAGGACGGGGACGACCCTGCCCTCCACGTGATTGATTCTGATGTTCTCTCTCAGGTAGCAATAAGCAACTGGATTCATCTCGCAGGCGACGACCTTCTCTGCCCCGGCATGGACCGTCAAAGGAAGTGTGAGGTAGCCGATGCCGGCGAACATGTCGACGACCGTCTGCCCTCTGCAGTCGAGTTCGCCCATTCTCTTCCGCTCGTCAACGTTTCCGGAGGAGAACATTATCCTGGCAACGTCGAACTTGTAGTAGATTCCGTTCTCCAGATGCACAGTCTCCGTCTCCTTCCCGTACAGGATACGCAGGTTGGGAGTACGGTAGGTTCCGGTGATTATGCCAACTTCCTCGCAAACCGTCTTCGCTCTGAGTACCTTGGCGTATTTCCTAGCAACCTCGGACTTAACGCTCTCGAGCTCGCTGGGAATTCGGAGGACCAGGACGTCCCCCAGCATCTCCCACTTCACAGGCAGAAAAGGTTTCAATGAATCATCGATTCCAATCTCATCGAGGATGCGCTTGTACGGGGAGACGCGGCAAATTTGCTCCTCGCCGGAGCCGTCCACGATCTTAAAGCCAATCTCATTGGCCAGACCCTCGGTCACACTCTCCCTAACCGGAACGAACACGTAGTCGCCGTTCTCGAAAATACTGAGATCCTTCCTGGCAGCTCTGGACAAGAATAGCTTCTTCCTGACGGTCTCGGCTCTTAGCTTTGGGATCTTTGCCAGCTTCATTCGAGAAGTTCAGAAGGTTGCGCATATTTCATGTTTTTCATTCGATCGGAGATCATTTCCCTAGCAGCGAGCCGAGTATCTGCGGAGAGAACTTGAGCAAGGAAGGTATGGACCTGAGGATGCTCGGCGCTAGTCTGCTGGGATAATCGATGTCACCTTGCGACAGAATCTCAAGGACGTCCTTCCGATTCATTAGCTTTCCGACCTCGTCGAGCTTCTGATCGCTCAACCTGACAAATACCTTCCGTATCCTGTAGCCCTTGTCAATCTCCTTGCCAACATCAGACCTCCATCTATCCTGATATCTCGACATCATGCGGGATGAGAAATCATTCCGCTCGAGAGACTCCGCCGCTGTCTTGGCGGCGCACTCTGCGGCTACCATCCCGGTGTACAACCCTCCACCGCTGAGAGGTTTCGCCTGGGCCGCTGCGTCCCCTACGACCATGATTCGATCGGCGTAGGTGCTCTGCGGGGGTCCGACGGGGATTATGCCGGAGATGGAGCTCAATCGCTCCGCCCCGCCCAATCCCGCTGTCTTTAGAAAAGAGGACAGGAATCTGCTTGGGGCGCCGTATCTCCCACCCACGCAAAGCCCGACTCGCGTGAAGTCCCCACATGGTATCATCCAGGCGAAGAACCCTGGGGCGATCTTTTGTCCGAGATAAACCTGGATGCGATCCTGATCCTCAAGCCTGCGATTGATGTCGGCTTGTATTCCCCTAACCATGTCTCTCGGTTGACCTATGCCAGCGACGCTTCCGACGCACGACTTGTAGCCATCACTCCCAACAAGCAGACTGGCACGAAGCGTCTTCTTCTCACCTCTTGACACTGTCTCCACGATCACAGAGTCCCGATCCCGGGTGAATGAAGTGAACCTAGTACAGGTCATGAATTCAGCGCCTGCCTCGAGCGCCTTCTCATAGCATGCGACGTCGAAGGCGCTTCTGTCGACCACCAACGCCTTTGTCTCCTTCCCGTTGAGCTCGATCGAGGTACCGCCCGGAAAATGCACGGCCCCGCCGCTAATCCGATTCAAGACCGTCTCCTCTGCGCATGCCGTCTCCACGACCCTTGGGGTCACGAGACCCGCGCACTGCACAGGCGTACCGATCTCGGCATGCTCTTCCAGAACGAGTGTTCGCATCGACCTTGCGGCAAGGGCTGCGACCCTACTTCCTATGGGCCCCCCTCCGACGACGATTAGGTCCGAATCCATCTACTCGAAGGAACCATTCTGGGCTATTTGTTGTTTTGGATTTCCTGGAAGATCTGATTTAGCCGGGAACAGGCGTTTCTGAAGAGATTGTATCATCGATTAATCCACGCAACGGATGTATGGGCCCGAACTCATCGCCCATCGTTCGAGGCGAACCTGTCCTTCGTCCTAAACTGACCCTCATACATCGCCCGCATTGTCTCGATCGTATCCGCGTCCGGGGGATCCTTGTCCTGACGGATGTTCTTGATTCTCGCGAAGCGCAGGGTCAGACCCGATTGGTAAGTTGGACTCTCTTGGATCTCGTCGAACGCCACCTCAACCACCAGCGTGGGCCTCACCTCCACTACGTGCTCCGACTTCCTAACAGCGGTGGCCAACAGACGCTCCGTCATCCACTTGAACTCTTCGTCCGTCAGCCCCTTGAAGGTCTTCCCCACCATCGAATAGCCCTCCCCCGAGACCGCAGCCAGGTGATAGTCGCTCAGCCATCCCTCCCTTTTTCCGTATCCCCATTCGGCCGCAATGATCACAAGATCGAGGGTCTGGCTCTTCTTGACTTTCAACCACTTCTTCCCCCTTCTTCCGACGGCGTAGACGCTCTGGAGGTCCTTCGCCATCAACCCTTCGTGCCCCTCGCTGAGTGCGCGGTTATAGAAATCGATGGCGACCATTGGGTCTGCGGTGACCGTGCGAGGCACGAGCAGATCGCCCGGAACGGTCCTCTCGAGGATGCTCCAACGATCTCGTAGAACAACATTGACCAAAGATTCGCGTTCCTTCATCAATATGTCGAAGACATATAGTTTCACTGGGACGGTCTCCTGAAGACCTCTTATGTCATGGACCTTCGTGATCCTCCTCATGACGTGCTGGAAAGGCAAAGGACGTTCGCGGAACGCGATCACCTCCCCCTCAAGGATCGTGATCTCGTCCGTCAGCGATTTCCTGATCAGGTCGACGATTTCCGGGAGGCTATCCGTGAGATCGGTCAACCGGCGGCTGTAGATCCTGACTTCGTTCCCTTTCTTGTGGATTTGAACCCGTGCACCGTCGAGTTTGAACTCAAAGGCAGCCTTCTTCAGGATCGATAGGGCCTCTTCGACCGATCCAACGGATTCGGCGAGCATCGGCTTGATCGGGACACAAGGCACAGGACCTATTCGCTCCAATGCGGCGGGTCCACTGAGTATGGCGATCTCCGCTGTTCTCGCGATGTCACCGGAAAGCATGTAGGCATTTCTTATCCCTTCGAGATCGTGTGCTCCGGAGGCGAGAGCGATGGAATCGAGGACGGTGCCATCGTTCACCCCTGTTCGCATCTCCCCAAAAACACTCCTCGCAATGCACTCTCTCTCCTTGGCGGTGACCCGGCCGAAGAGGTTCTGAAGCAGATGCTCCTTCACTCTCCTCGATCCGGCTCCCTGAGCCCCGGCAATCTTATCCAGAATCGCGATCACACCGTTCAGAGTGAGCTCCTCCTCGAGAAGCATGCTCTGCTTCTTGCTCGACCAAGCCTTGCTGATCGTTGCGTATCCAATGTCGAGGTTCCTTGAGTCAGACTCGGGGAAGGCTCGTCCAAGCGTCAGCAGCACTGCGGGTCTGATTTCATCACGATCGACCGAGAGGAGGAAGTTGGCGAGAATCTCCGCCTTCTTCTTGCGGCTGCTGGTTGACTCGAGCTGCTCGCACAGGTCGGCAAACGCGCGGATGGATGTTGGCAACGTCGAGAGTGAACGGTCGATGGACTATTGTAACTTACCTTGAGATAACCGAGTAACAAGCGATCGAAACAGCAAGAATCAGCGCTTCGAAACCTCCTGCCAATCATGCATGAATCTCTCTATCCCAGCATCGGTCAGGGGATGCTTGAACATCTTCTTCAGGACATCGTAGGGAATCGTTGCAATTTGAGCTCCCATTATCGCCGCCTCGACAACATGTCTAGGGTGTCTTACGCTCGCCACGATTACCTCCGCATCGAAGTCGTAGTTGTCCAGGATGTTAAGGATCTGCGCCACGACGTCCATTCCGTCGTGGCCTACGTCGTCCAAACGCCCGACGAACGGCGAAATGTACTTGGCACCAGCCTTGCATGCGAGCAACGCCTGAGCCGGAGAGAAGACGAGCGTCATGTTGACCTTGATGCCTTCTTTCGACAGCATCTTAGTCGCTTTGAGGCCGTCCTCTGTAATCGGGATCTTGACAACGATGTTCTTGTGTACGGCGGCGAGTTTCCTCGCTTCCTTGACTATGTCATCGACCTTGGTGCTGATGACCTCGGCGCTTATCGGCCCGTCGACGATCTCGCAGATCTCCCTCACCAGCGTGTCGAAGTTCGTCTTCTCCTTCGCTACTAGAGTCGGATTCGTCGTCACGCCGTCCAAAATCCCCCAGCTGTTTACTTCCCTGATCTGTTCGATATTAGCGCTGTCGATGAATATCTTCATCTAGATCTTCCTCCGGATCACTTCTTCTGCGGATTCAACAATCCTGGCGCTCGTTAGACCATACTTGACCATCAATTCTTCACTCTCGCCCGATTCGCCGAATGTGTCAGGAATCCCGACCCTCCGCATTAAACAGCCTCCATGCTCTGCTAGGAATGTTCCGACGGCGCTGCCAAGCCCCGTCAACATGTTGTGCTCCTCAGCTGTGACGATACCCCCAGTTCTCTTCACTGCCTTGGCAACCGTCTCCTCGTCGAGAGGCTTAATCGTGCTCATGTTCACGACATGCGCAGATATGCCCTTCTTATGTAATTCGTCGGCGGCGTCCAGGCATAGCGCCAGCATCTGGCCCGTACCGATGAGGGAGACGTCCTCTCCTTCCCTTATCTCAGTCGCCTTGCCAATCGTGAAGGGAGAATCCGCCGTCGTGACGACTGGGAAGTCGACCCTACCCAGGCGAACATAGCACGGCCCGGGACGGTCGACCACCGCCTTGGTGGCCTTGTATGTCTCTATCGCGTCTGCGGGAATGATGACGGTCATATCCGGAAGGGTCCGCATGAGTGCGACGTCCTCCGCAGTCTGATGCGAAGCTCCGTCCCCGCCCACCGTAATCCCTGCATGGGTCGCGACGATCTTTACGTTGAACTTCGGATAGCAAATCGACTGCCTGATCTGATCCCAGCATCTGCCGGTCGCGAAGACTGCGAAAGAAGATGCAAAAACGATCTTACCGCTCGCTGCCAGTCCAGCTGCCGTTCCCATCATGTCCTGCTCTGCGATGCCGCAGTTGAAGAACCTACCCGGGAACTTGCTCCCAAAGTCACTCGTCCGAGTCGAGCTCGAGAGGTCCGCGTCTAAGACAACGACGTCGCTCCGGGACTGCCCAATCTCCACGAGGGCCTTGCCGTACGCCTTCCTCTGGCTGGCGAGGGTCCAGTTCATCAATCTTCCCCCAGTTCCATGAGACCGCGCTTGAGCTCGTCCTCGTTCGGGGCCTTGCCGTGGAACGGGACCGAGTTCTCCATGAAGGAGACACCCTTTCCCTTGATCGTGTGGGCGATAATCATTGTCGGCCTGCCCTTCACCTCCTTTGCTCTGTCGCAAGCGTCAAAGATCTGCTTCACGTCATGGCCATCGATCTCGATGATGTTCCAGCCGAACGCGTCCCACTTCTTCGCTATCGGCTCAATCGACATGATTTTCTCAGTCGGGCCGTCGATCTGCAGTCTGTTCCTGTCAAGGAACGCAGTCACATTGTCGAGCCTGTAATGAGCGCCGAGCATCGCGGCTTCCCAGACCTGGCCGCTTTGCATCTCCCCGTCGCCGCAGAGGCAGAAGACTCGATATGATCTGTTGTCCAGCTTGGCGGCGAGCGCCATGCCGTTTGCGACGCTCAATCCTTGACCTAAAGACCCGGTTGACATCTCCACGCCAGGCGTCCTGTTCCGGGACGGGTGTCCTTGAAGTCGGCCGCCCAGCTTGCGGAGCGTAATAAGCTCCTGCACCGGGAAATAACCGCTCTCCGCCAGCGCAGCATAGTAGGCTGGAGCGGCGTGACCTTTTGAAAGCACAAACCGGTCCCTGTCCTCCCAATTGGGGTACTGGGGCCTGTGATTCATGACCTTGAAGTAGAGTGCGGAAAGAATGTCCGCGCACGAAAGAGATCCCCCTGGATGTCCAGAGCCGGCGGCGAAGGTCATGCGAAGAACATGACGGCGGATGAGGTTCGCCTTCTGTTGCAAGAGATCGATGTCTTCGTCGCTGCAATTGGCCAAAGCCGCGCACCTCACCCCGTTACCTGGGAGAATTGGACAATACCACGGTGCGATTAAAAACCTTCTGTGCGCGCAAAGTGGCAGCTTCGAAGAGACCCGCCAGGAACAGCTAGCATTTAAGTTGCACAGTCCGATATATCACCCCGATGACTGTCCCTTTCGGAGTCCCGTACGGGGGCAACAAGACCCTGGCAAAGGTCGTTGAGAAGATAAACCAAGATCAGGAGACGATGGCTCTCTGGCGAGCCTCCAACATCACAGCGATAGACAGGATGGGATTCAACGACCATGGGCCTACTCATGTCAGGATTGTCGCAAAGATAGCGCTGAACATGTTGCGAATCCTCATTGAGAGTGGGGAAAAGCCGAACGTCGTCACGGATCACAAAATGAAGAATGATGACGCGGAAGTTGTCGTCGTACTGGCGTGCGCACTGCACGACATCGGCCACTCGATACATCGACTCAAGCACGAGGAGCTATCGCTGATCCTGGCCCCTCCGATCATAAGGCGGCTACTTACCGACATATATCCGGAGCCCGCCCTCACTACACTGATAGTCGAGACCATGCATGCAATGATCTGTCACAACGCGGAGTTCACACCACTAACGCTCGAGGCGGCGGTCACGAGAGTGGCGGACGCGCTCGACATGGAGAAGGGGAGGGCGAGGATACCTTTCAGGGCAGGAAGCATCAACATCCACTCCGTTTCGGCCCTGGCAATCGACAAGGTTCGGGTCACAAAAGGCGAAGAAAGACCAGTGAAGATAGAAATAGAGATGAACAACTCGGCAGGCATCTACCAGATAGACGAGCTACTGAAGGATAAGATAGAAAAGTGCGGGATAAGGGACAAGATCATGATTGTCATCCAAGCGCCCGACCAAGAGATGAAGATAATCGAGGATCTCAGGCTCTAATCGCTCTCGATTCTCGGGGCAAGGAGATAATCCACCGTTCCCTTTCCGTCTGCCATCGTGAATTCGAGCTTGACGGGGTAGTCACTTCCGATGCTTAGAGTCACGACGGTTCCAGCGGGGATCGCCCTCACCATGTTCGAGAAGTAGTCGAGCGGGAAAAGGCTCCGGACCTTATCCTTGCACTCCAACGATACCAAGAGGTCTTTCGGCAGCTTCAGACTGACCGAGTCGGTCTCGCCCTCGGAAAACATCTCGAAACCGTCCGGAGACGCGGTCAAAGCAATATGGTCCGATACACTCTCTGCCGCCTTTATTCCCTTCTGCAGCTCGTCTGAGTTCACCCCGACTTTTGCTGGGAGGTTAATATTGGGAACCTTTGGGTCAGACATACCAGTGGTGTCAACGAGGTTCATCCTGCGTGTTATGTTTCCGACATTGATCACGAGGCGATTGCGCTCTTCGTCCTGCTTCAGCTCTATGACCTCGCCCGCCTTGGAAAGCCTCAAGACTTCCTTCATCTTGTCCAAATCCACTCCGAGCTCGGTCTCGTCCGCGGAATACTCGTCGAATGCGTCCTTCTGAACGGTCATATTGACCATCGCGACGTGCGCGGGATCGACGGCCTTCAGAGTGAGCTTGTCAACAGCGACATTGAACTTTGCCTCGTCAACAAGGGTGGAGACGATATCAACGATTCCTTTTAAGGTCTCAGATTTCACCTTAGCATGAAGCATCAGTTTCCCCCCAACATCCCTGTAAACGCATATGCGATAATAAATCTTCCTTAGCAGAAAAACATGCTGGAATCAGTATTCCCGCCAGGAATGACCACACTTGGTGCACCGATAAATCCGGGTTTCCGGCTCATCAGCTGCCCTCGTTTGCCGAAGCACCCAAAAGGCCTCGTTGTGCCCACACTTAGGACACTCGACCTGAGTCTTCGGGAGCGTGGGAGCGTTCGAGTCGATTATCGCCATTTCCTTCTCCCTTAGCTTCGTAGTGAACTTCTGGTTCTCCCCATCCATCTTCTGCTCCTTTCCACATTTGCTGCACCTGAAGACACCATCCCTAGGGAACATCAATGACCTGCATTCCGAACAGAACATTTCTCTATCGCCGATTTGCTGGGAAAAGGGTAATCGTATAAAAAACCTTCTGTATCATAATCGATGATCCAAAGATCGTGTTACAAGACGCCCTGTGGCATAGTCCGACCATGCAGGATCGTCCCCTACGACTATGAGAACATTCCACTCCATGATAAAAAGATAGGGGGAGAATCCCCCAGAAGCGTGACCCAGACGCTCACACGAACTCCCAATCCCCTGATTCGGCCTGCGCTCTCTCGCTGACATGCCTACCATTCGGGCCGCTCGACTTCGAGGCTCTAGAAACCAGTCCTTGAGAGGATCCGCTGTTCCTCCTGTGGACGGTCTTCTCGACTCTCTTCTGCTGCTGCGTCATCGCATGAGCACGCTGCTCAATTTGCCTCCTCTCCCGCGGAGTGAGAGAACGCCCTGTCTCGTGCTGGTCAATCATCCTGCGGGCCGATCTGAGCGGCCTGAGCTCTTCTTCCTCCGCATCCGCGTTTGCTCCGAGAGATCTCATCTCACCGAAGTTCGCTTGTCTAGCCTGAGCGTTCCTGGCCGAGGATCGGGGGAAGAGTGACCAGGAGGGACGAGGGGAGACTTTTTCTCGCGAAGAAGTGTTGCCTTCCACCATGACGGTCGTGTTCGGACTGCCATGGTGAGAAACATATTCCAATTCCCTCCTGGTCTGGTCGGAAAGAATTCCGCCAATGTATGCGAAGGCAACCGTGATCAAGTAGCTGTCCAGCCTCAGGGAGGCCGTGGACTGCATAAGCGATACGAATTCATTCAAATACGAAGCGGCGAAGTTCATATATGGGGCGATGATCGGTATCTGACCCGCTATCGAGCCAAAGATCGCGCCGGGGGCGATGTTGACCCCCAGTATCACTGTGGGGATGAGACCGATGCTTATCGCCCCCGTGATGGCGAATAGGATCGCAAGAGGGATGATCGATGCGATCACACCTCTCCAAGGCGTACCGGCCCGTCTGCCGCCGACGTATCCCGCGATCATCTGACCTATAATAGGTAGCCACCATAAGAGGAAAGAGAGGATTAATGTGTATTTGACCGCGCTCCAGAAGCTGTATGTTACCTTCTGCTTCTTGAATATCGTAGCCTCTTTGTCATCGTAGGTCTCGGCCAGGCGATAGACCTTCCTGTGCACGAGATCGTCGGTGACTTCGTCCTTGTCTCGAGGCTTTCTTCTGAATAGCACTCCCATCCCCTCAGTCGGACATACGTCCGACGAGAGCATACTATGATGATTGTACTATTTATCTCTTTTGGAGGAGAGATGCACGTCGTGCCAGTATGCAAGTTAGTTCAAAATGGTCCATAGCGATTGGAAGATGGAAGAGGCATCTTATACGGACTGACAGAATGTCCGACCTTTACCTTGGAATATAGTACCATAGCCCATAATCTCGAAGCGCCTTCCGCGTGCTCTCCGTGGTCACCCTTTCAGGTTTTGCCTTGTATCTAAGGACATCCTCCATAGAGTAACCCAGATATTTGGCGAGAGAGTGCAGCCTATCATACGGGAAGGCCTGCTTGCCCAGCAGTATCTGCCGAACACTCCATCCGGGATGCACCTTTGACCGATAGCCAAGCTCCCGACCTAGTTTGTTGATACTGCCGGCCTTCTCGATTCCCTTCTTAATGAGCAGGACCCTGAAACCGGATTTCAGCCATACTCGGTCGTTCGGAAGGACATTCCTATGCAGAGCCAACCGAATATCCGAAGCGAACTCGGACACGAACTAGATTATTAGAACCCGGAATATTAATCCTTTCCTCGAATACGTCGACAAGCAAACATGTGAATTGTCGATTTCGCAGTCTGTCAACGTAGAAGCCACGGCATTGCTTTCCGAGAAGCACTCTGCTCGGCCGGATGATCGAGAAGGCTGGGTGTGGCTTCCTGCCACGTTCGCGCGACGCACCACAAAAGGTTTATATCCACCACAAAGTAGCGATTCCGGCAAAACATGGAGACTTTTAGGAAGACCATCAGCGTCAAAACAACAAAGGAAGATGAAATGGTCGACATCACTGGGGAGCTTCGGGAAGCGATAAGAGCCTCCAGGATGTCCAACGGCCTGGCGTGCGTGTTTGTGCCGCACTCGACTGCTGCCCTGATTACTATCGAATACGAATCCGGTCTTCAGAGCGACATGAAGAAAGCCCTCAATCGCCTAATCCCGAAGGACATGGAATACGACCATCACCTCATGTGGGGCGACGGGAACGGTCACTCCCATGTTCGATCATCCTTCCTGGGAGCATCGTTGACCGTTCCGTTCCATGACGGAACGGCCGATCTAGGGACGTGGCAGCAGGTCGTACTCGTCGAGCTGGACATTAGGGGAAGAAGCAGGAATGTCGTCATCCAATTGATCGGGGAGTAGTCAAGAGGACGGAGGTTGAGAACAATGAAAATCAAGTTCCTAGGAGGAGCGGACGTCGTCGGAAGAATGGGAATGCTCCTCTCCCACAAGAATGCGAATCTGATATTCGAATACGGCATGAGACCATCGAAGCCACCGGCTTACCCTATACCGAGTCCACCCGTAGACTACGCCTTCCTGACACACTGCCATCTCGATCACAGCGGTATGATGCCGTGGCTCTGCGGCAAATACGATACGGAGGTGGTGGCGACACCTTCGACCATCAGCGTAACGCAGATTCTTCTGGAAGACAGCCTGAAGGTGGCTGATGCAGAGGGGTACCCTCGTCCGTTCGATCCTATGGATATCAGGACGTCGATGAAGAATTTCATTCCGATGGAGTTCGGTGAAACGATGGACGTCGCAGGATTCGAGGTGCAGTTGCACAGCGCTGGACACGTCCCTGGTGCAACGATGTACGAGATAAGGGGGGAAGAGGTTACGCTTTTCACCGGGGACCTGCACACGCTGAACATGCAGCTCGTCTGGGGAGCGCACGCAGTGAAGTGCGACAACCTCATCATCGAGGCGACTTACGCTGGCAGGCTTCACCCCAACCGCATGAAGACAGAGTATCAGTTGCTGCAGAAGATCAAGGAAGTTGTTGGGAGAGGAGGGAAAGTGATTATCCCTTGCTTCGCTGTCGGAAGGACCCAGGAAGTCATGCTGATCCTAAGAGACGCGAACTTTGACATGTGGGTTGATGGGATGGGCAAAACCGTAACGAGCCTGTATCTAGGACAGCCAGAGTATCTGAGGTCCGAGAAGAACTTGAAGAGAGCACGGAATCGCTTCAACGAGGTGCGGACGCCCGCGGCAAGGCAGAGGGCGAAAAGAGGAGAGGTCATCGTCACGACCGGCGGGATGCTCGACGGCGGACCGGTAATCAGCTATCTCCAGGAGCTGAAGGACGATCCGAGAAACGCAGTCCTGCTGACGGGATACCAAGTGGAGGGCTCGAACGGCCGCATGCTCCTCGAAGAAGGTGCGATCAACATCCTGGGCGTGAAGGAGAAGATCAAATGCGAAGTGCAGCAATTCGATTTGTCAGCTCATGCGGACCACAACGAACTGCTAGACTTCATAAACGGATGCGATCCAGAGAAGATTGTTCTTTGCCACAGCGATAACAGAGAGGCGCTTGCGAAGGATCTCGAAGGATATCACAAGGTATTCCTTCCGAAGCCAGGCGAGGAATTCGAACTTTGATCACAGTTCGCTGCTTCTCTGAAGCTCAGGCCCAGAGACCGAACTTGCCCCGCATGTAAGTGTAAGCCGCTTCGCCCTTCTTCGTGTTGAAGGCAACGTGCCACTGCCATTTCGGCTTTACATTGCTTTGGAGTGCGTTCGAGAGGGTGATTTCGGTCGTGTATATTCTGACGTCGGGAGTCTTGCTCTCGGTGCCAGAAAGGACGACATTCCCTTCACTGTCCATGACAATCGTGAAAGCCTCGTTCTCGGTCTTGAAGAGCCAGGTCTGTGGGAGGTACTTGCTCATGTAGCCACCGGTGTAGAACCTTCCTAGCTCAGTCTTCAGCCTCTTCATCATCTCCTCGCAGAATTTCTGAAAGAGACCGGTAAGAGAGGTCATTATTGCCATGTAACGCCAAGTGACCTTATTTCCTTTTTCAATGGCATGACGGCGGGCGTCGTCGGTATCGCTCAGCAATCACTCATGTCCTTGAGTGAGCGGACATACGATACCAGCATTCGAGAGAACTGCTTAAGTATGCCCCGCTCACATTACTGTCTGGAGGCTTGAGATTGGTCCAGAAAATCATTGACATCGTGGGTATTTCGAACGAAAGCTTCGCGAAGGCTGCACAAAACGCGGTCGACGTCGCATCGAAAAGCGTTCGCGGTATCAAGTGGGCTAGAGTGGGAGAGATGGAGTGCAAGGTTGAGGGCAGCAAGATAATCGAATACAGAGCCGCGCTCAGAGTATACTTCGACGTCGAGCGCTGAGTCGTTCGAGAACGACAACTCGTGCACAGGTCTCGGGCATCCCTGAAAAATGCTAGCTGGCAGCGTCGGTATCTAGCCAGATAACAAATACTTTTATATTCACACAGCAGCATTTCACGCTTGATGACCAAGATGGAGGAGTACCTTCAAGAGGACGTGGGGTTCGGCGACATCACCAGCGATATCCTGATCAAGGATGAACTGGGAAACGCGCGGATAACCGCCAACGAGGAGGGGATTCTCGCAGGTCTCGAGGAGGCTAATGAGATCTTCAGCGAGCTCGGCGTGAAGACCTTCCCGATGACCAGAGACGGCGAAAAGGTATCGAAGGGAATGGATGTCCTCGTCGTCGAAGGACCTTTGAAGAAGATACTCCTGGGCGAGCGCCTCGCATTGAATTTTCTAATGAAGATGAGCGGGATCGCCTCGGCCACCAACGCTATTCTCAGAGAGTGTAGGAAGTTCAACCCCAACGTCAAGATCGCGGCAACGAGGAAGACGACGCCGGGCTTCAGGGTGTACGAGAAGAAGGCGGTCGTCATGGGAGGCGGGGATCCGCACAGGTACCGTCTGGACGACGCCATACTGATCAAAGACAACCACCTTAGGGTCATCGGTAGCATCACTCAGGCGGTATCGAAGGCGAAGAGCGTGTCTTTCACGAAGAAGATCGAGGTCGAGGTCGAGACGATTGAACAGGCGGTGGAGGCCGCTAAGGCAGGGGCCGACATCATCATGCTCGACAACATGAGTCCTGAGAAGGTAGAGGTCGCTTCCCTCGCGGTCAAAAAACTGAACGACAGACTGCTTGTGGAAGTGTCTGGGGGTCTGACCCCGGAGAACGTTCATAAGTTCGCGAAACACGCGGACGTCCTGTCTCTCGGCTGGATCACTCACTCCGCCAAAGCGATAAGCTTCAACTTGGAGATCACTTCGATAAAGGCAGCGGAGACGGCAGAGTAGCTCGGGGTCCCCTAGACGACGACCTTCGTTCTGTGGTATTTCATCCCAATACTCTCTGGCGCAGCTCCAAACGCAAGTGCCAGCAGCTCTGAGATGTACAGGACAGGAAGGCCCTCTTTTTGCTTGATGTCGAACTGAACGAAGCAGAAAGGACACGGGGTTAGGATTGAGTTCGCTTTCGCACGCTTGAATTCCTTGATGGAGTCCTCGAACACACGCAACGAGATATCTTCACTGATCCCTGAGATGCCTCCGCCACAGCACTTCGGCCAGTCTTCGAAATATGCTACCTCTGAACCGACCCAATCGACGATATCTGAGAGGATATGAGGCGAGAAGTGGGAATCTATGCTCGTGACCACGCTCGGCCTCACGATATGGCACCCCGAATGAACCGCCATTCTGAGATTCCCCTGAGGAGAGACGACGGTACAACGAACCCTACTCTCCATATCTTTAAGAATCCCGCACAGGTGATGTACGTCGACAGTTCCCTTGTATTCCATTCCTATCTCATCCAAAATGGAATTGACCCGGTCCCTTTCCTCCTTCGACTCCAGGACATGACGGGCCTCTTTCAAAGAAACGTAACATCCATTGCAGAGCGTCAAGATGTCCTTGCCGCCGTCCTCCGCGATTGACAACATTCGCGCGGCCGTCAGGAGCCAAGTATCCAAAGCGAGAGACCTCAGACCAATCGGTTCGACACAACATGTGGCGCAGGGAAGTATCTCATGACCTATTCCCAGTTTGTCCAGGATAAATAGAGAGGATCGCTCGAGGAACGGTAATCTAGTCGGAATGAGGCAGCCCCTGAAGAGGTAGAATTCATCGCTCAAGCTTGACCCTCCCGAGCCTCGTCTTCTCAACAATGACCTTCAGATCCTCAAGAGATGATCGGTCCACTTCAAAATCGTCAAGACCCATTTCCTTCCTGAGCTTCTTCGTCAACCCGGTCTTCGGAAACGACAAGCCCGTATCGATGAAGAGCTTGGCCTCCTCAGCGAAACGGTCAGGACGATTGCCGGCCTCCGCCGCGAGGTTCCTTATGAGGGTAATCACTGTCGCTGGCTCGACGCCGAGTTGGCACCTCTCGGTGCAGCCCTGGCACATCATGCAAAGCCATACGGATGAATCCTTGGAAAGCTCGAGAGCGCCGATGGATGCCCGTTCGATGATCTCCCCGACACGGATCCCCCCGTGCTGAAAGCTGGGGCAGACTCCGGAGCATTGCCCACATTGATGACACTTCCACAGCTCCACCTCCGGAAGAATATTCCGGAGCGCGTCTGGAAATGACGGATCCATCACCGAGACCTTCACAAGGGGAGCCGATAGCGCCCAGCGTTTATACCGTTTTCCTTTCAACGTTCGGTCGCCTGCGCAATGCTCAAAAGGGATAGGCTCGATAGACCTGGTCGATGGAGATCGAGCAACAGAACTGTCAGTTCTGCGGGAAGCCCGCCAAGCAGTTCCTCTTTGCAGCATTCGTTTGCGACAATGAGGAATGCATAGAGAAAGCGAGGCTGGAGAGAGGAGGACCAGGCGGGCACATCAAGAGGAAACTCCAGGAGACGGGCGTCATCTGGAGCCCCGACGAGAAGTGATCGTGGAGAGCGGCCATATCCACAATGCCGGCTGTGTTCGTGCCGCAGTAACAAAGGAAGACACCAATCATCCGGAACCTCCGGGGGACAGCGGCGGAATCGGGTTGTGGCTATTCAACATTGTGAGTCTACCATCGGTTGGCGCGTCAGACAGATATTAAAGAGCTTTCGGGAGATAGTGACGGAAGGGCGGAAATCACTGTGTGCCAGGATTCCCGGCATTGACCGAATCCTCTCCGGTCGTCTTCGGATTCCGAATACCGCTCGAAGCGAGAACATGAATGTCGGATATCGGGTAGCTGCTTCTCGGGCTCGGGGACGAATGCTCATGCAACGCGCAGCTGAAATGAATCAGACACTTGGGGCATGCGGTGACAAGTTCGTCCGCGCCAGTCGTCTGCGCCTCTTTCAGTCTATCGAGCTGCCACTCCTTTGTGGAGGCATCACAGTTTACCCAGCACGAAATCCCGCAACACGCGCTCATCGAGCCTGACCTTGGCATCTCGATCAATCTGCCCATGTCCTTGAGGATGTCCCTGGGCTCCTGGATCATACCAGAGTGCCTGGACAATCTGCAAGGATCGTGGTACGTGAAGGTCTTGCCCGAATCGCAAAGGGATATCTCACAGTCCTTGACGGCTTTTCCGACAATCGCCGTGAGGGTTTTGACCTCAAAACTCAGGGGACCGAGAAAGCGCGGGTACAGATCCTTCAGTGCAGTGTAGCACTCCGGACAGAATGTCACGACCTCATTCGCTCCGGTCGCTTCGATCGCCCTCACGTTCGCCTCGGCCAGCCTCCCGAAGGTGTCCTGATCTCCAAGCCAGTATGCATCGTGCCCGCAACACCTCTCGTGCTCGAGCAAACGGGGCCTTATCCCGATGGAATTCAGCAGACGGACGGAGGATCTCGGGATCTCAAGAAGATCACTCCTTATGTGTTTGAAGACCACGTCGAAGTACGGCGTGCATCCGACGAACAAGAGCGTCGAAGAATCCGGATCGATCCTCAGGTCCGGGGTTATCCAGTTGTTCATGCGGGGCTTGATGCGGCTGAACGATGACATATTCTGAATCACCCGGAAGATGTCGCTATGGGTTGTCTCGGGAGGAATTGAGCGACTCAGGGAGGGGCGCACCTCTCTGACGAACTCGTGGAACTTCACGCCTGAGGTGCAGAGCTCCGTGCACATGCCACAGGTCATGCATTCCCACAGTCCCTTGTCACTCGCAAGATTCCCCGAACCAACGTACTCCTCGACAACCTTCCTCGGGGAAAACTCGCCAGCCTTGTGGGACACCGGACACCCCCAAGTGCACTTTCCGCAATTGATGCAGCTCGACACTCTGTACCTTGCCGCGCTCTCTTCAACCGTCACGGGAATCCCTCCTCAGCGGGCCGAGCTCACTGATCACAGCAACGAACTCATTTGCGATTCGTGCGAACCTTTCTCCCTCCGATGCAGAGACCCAGTCCAGCAGCAGCCTTCGATCATCGATGCCGAGGAGTTCGAGCAACTCCTTTGTACTATCGATCCTCTTCTGCGCCTCCTCGTTCCCCGCCAAGTAATGACAATCCCCCATGTGACAGCCCAATACCATTACGCCGTCGGCGCCCTTCTCGTAGCACTTCAGTATCAGCGCCGGATCGACCCTTCCAGAGCACATGACTCTCAAGATACGTATGTCCGGCGAGTATTGTCTCCTCGATATGCCAGCGAGGTCCGCGCCGGCATAAGCGCACCAGTTGCAGCAGAACGCGACTATCCTCGGTTTCCAGCTCATGTCTCTCCTCCGAGCAAGGCGTTGATAGCCTCCGTAAGCTGGCCGTCGGTAAAACCTTTAGCCTCGATGGCGTTCGAAGGGCAGGAGACGGCGCAGACGCCGCACCCCTTACACAGCAATGGGTTGATCTCAGAGACCTTCCGATTTCCGACTACATTGAGTCTGACGGCGCCGAACTTGCACAGCGCTTCGCATTCTCCACAGCCCCTGCACCTCTCGTTATCAACCATGCAAACGATCGGCGATGACAGAAGCGATTTCTTGCACAGGATCGACGAGGCTTTCGCCGCCGCAGCCGACCCTTGAATAATAGACTCGTTCGCAGTCATGGGACACTGAGCGCAGCCCGCTACGTATATACCATCAATGGCGAACTCGACAGGGGCCAGCTTGGGGTGTCTCTCGAGGAAGAATCCCTCACGCGAGACCGGGACCTTCAGAATCCTACTAAGCTCCGCGATCGAAGCGGATGGCGTCATGCCGATTCCCAAAACTACTAGATCCGTCGGAAGAGACAGGTCGCCATCGACAGAGGAATGGACTTCCAGTCTTCCCGCATTCATTCTAGGTATCTCATCGTACTGGAAGAATCGAACGCCCTCTTGGCACGCTTTCTTGTAGAGCTCCTCCGCCCCTCTCTGGAAGAACATCAGGTCCCTGTACAATACGTTCACTTCCTTACCCTCATGTCGGAGTGCGAGGGCCTGTTCTAGAGTCTTCAGGCAGCAGAATCGCGAGCATCCGAAACGCTCGTTCCGAACCCCAATGCACTGAACAAAAGACACCCTGGCCGGGATCACATCACTGCTTCCGAGCATCCCGTCGAGGGCGACGCTAGTCACGGCGCCGGCGATGTTGAGGTCGCCGACCGGAGCGGGGTCACCACCCGGAGCGAGGATGATTACTGCCGCCACCAACTCCGTCCCGTCAGACAATATGATCCGGAAGTTCCCAACGGAACCTTCGACGCTGTCCACGTGAGTGCCAGTCATCACGCGGACTCCTCGCATACCGGTAAAGTCGACCAGCTTTCTCGTCAAAGGAGCGGCTCGGATGCCATTCGTGACCTCCTGAGTCGACGCCATGAGACCCCCGAGCCCGTCAGATTTCTCGATTAGGGTTACCTCATGACCTTGAACAGCCAGGTCCGTTGCAGCGACCATTCCTGCCAACCCACCGCCCACAACCAGAGCACTCCGCCTCAGTGAGATAGGGATGGGTTGCAACGGTTCTAGAAGGGTGGCCTTGGCCACTCCCATTCGCACCAGCTCCGCCGCCTTCCTCGTCGCCTCCTCCGGCTCGTGCCTGTGCACCCAGGAGCACTGGTCCCGGATGTTGACCATTTCCAAAAGATACGGATTGAGACCCGCCTTTGCGAGTGTGGAACGGAATATCGGCTCGTGTGTTCGCGGCGAACAGGAGGCGACGACCACCCTGTTGAGCCGTTCTTCCTCGATCTTCTTCGCGATGTCACCCAATGCGCTCTCGGAGCATGAGAAAAGGTTCTCTTCCGCAAGCACGACGCAGGGAAGCCTCTTCGCCGACGCCACCACCGCAGGAACGTCAACGACCGATGCGATATTCGTTCCGCACCTGCACACGAATACACCTACACGGAGGTCCTCTTGAGTAACATCTCTGAACGATTCGACGTCGACATCGGTCGGCTCTCTGTTCGGGAAGAGCGAAAGCGTCTGTGCCGCCGCCGCTGAGGCTTCGCACACGCTGTCTGGAATGTCCTTCGGTCCTGTCGAACATCCGGCAGCGAAAATTCCTTTCTTCGTCGTCTGGACCGGTCTTCCATCGGCGAGGGCAACCTCTAGGAATCCATCCTCGCCCACCGCGATACCGAGAGCTCCTGCCAATTCGCTTAGACCCTTGGATGGCACGGCGGCCATAGCGAGAACGACCATCTCTGCGTCGATGATCTCGATCTCTCCTGATGTGACGTCTTCAACCTTGATCTGGAGACCAGTTTCGTCTCCAGACACCTCGGCCACTCTGCCCTTGAGGAACTTCACCCCCTCCTCCCTGGCCCTGTCTCGGTACCGGTCGAAGTCCTTTCCATAGGTTCGCAGATCGATGTAGCAGATGCGAATGCTGTCAATCGAAGGCTCATGCTCCAGCGCAACGAGCGCTTGCTTTATCGACGCCATGCAACAGAATCTTGAACAGTGAGCGCAGAACCGTGAATCCCGCGAACCGATGCACTGCGCGAAGACGATCGAGCGCGGAGGTCTCTCCTTTCCAGGCACCACGAGCTTTCCGCCGGTAGGTCCGGAGGGGCTAAGGAGCCGTTCGAACTCCAAGCCTGTGAGAACGCCCGGATGCACGCCATGACCATAGCTCGCTAGTAGACAGGGGTCGAGCTGGTCGTATCCAGTGGCGACGATGACTGCACCCACCTCGATCTCCTCCACCGACTCGGACATCTCGAAGTCGACCGCGCCGGCAGGGCAGACCCTCTTGCAAATGCCGCAACGACCCTTCGTCAGGAAAAGACAGCGCTCCGGGTCGATGGCGTACTTGAGAGGGACAGCCTGCGCGAATGGAATGAAAATGGATCTCCTCTCACCGAGCTCCATGTCGAACTCGCTCGGCACTCTCGTCGGGCACTTCTCCGCACAGATACCGCACCCGACGCACTTCTCCTCCCTAACGTATCTGGGTCTGTGACGGATTGTAAGCACGAAATCAGGGCTCTCGCCTTCCAAACGCGTGACCTCAGACAGCGTCATGGTTTTTATGAGAGGATGCCTGGAGGCCTCGACCAGCTTTGGGGAAAGTATGCAGGTGGAACAATCGTTGGTAGGGAATGTCTTATCTAGCTGCGCCATCCGACCACCGAGGCTCGGGCTGCGCTCGATGATGTATGCCTGAATACCGGCGTTGGCGACATCCAACGCAGCCTGAACACCCGCTATCCCTCCCCCGACGACCGCAACAGCCGCTGGCATCAGATTCTGCTCCAGAACTTGGTCGTTGTAGGCATCACAGTCCAAAAAACCTTTCTACGTCAGAAATCGGCATTCAAAACTCGTCTGGCTCGCCGAAGCGCTCGTCCGTCTTCTTCCTTGCCCGTTCCCCAACGCCCGTGCACCGCTGCGCGGGCCCTTTCCAATTTTTCATGCAATGTCAGGAGAAGGACTGGGCTCAAGGAGATTCGGAGTAATCGACTGCCTCCTTCTTCCATTGACGTCCACATGCCCGTTCTTGAGGTCCCGAGTGAGTTGAAAATGACCCTGTCTTGTCATTTATGATTTTTCACTTACCTAAGCTTTCTAACGCTTCCTGAGCGAAATTTAGAGATGGGTCGATTTTTATCGCTTGCTTAAGCAGCGAACGGGCTTTCTGAACATTACCAATCTTTTTCATTATTAATCCTAAAGTACCAATCGCAGGTGCAAAACCTGGATCGATTTCAAGAGCCTTAGTAACGGCTTCCTCTGCTTTATCATAAGATTTGGCATGTATGAAGCACGATGCAAGACTCGTGTAGTTCGAGGGATTTCTTCCGCCGCGATCCATACTTTTTCGCCAGGTTCTTCAAGTCGTCATCATTCATCCTCTCCCCTCCACTCAGTGAACCTTGGATGGTATGAGTGTTGAATACGTTAAGCAAATGCCCAATGACGGTCCTCCCTCGTCACGGACCTACAAGAATCTAGATTTGATGACCTTGGGCCCACCGTTTTTCCATTATGTTATCCGGAGTCCCATAGAACAAGATTTCCGTGAGTCTGGTGCAACACTAGAGGATGAAATGTTGCGTTTCTTCCTCGATTCCGCCTCCAGCTTCTAAAGAGACACAATGATAATGTAACACCATGTAACCACAGAAATACAAAATGTTGCATATCTTCCATCATGGGGTCTCGTGACAACGCCCTCGACGATCAGGAGCTTGAGCAGCTCCTCGTAGCCTTCGACCCGAAGAGGCCTAAGGAGCGCATATTGTCTGCTCGATCAAATTCCTCTTAATCGCTAGATGCTGTGTTGGTGTTTTGAACGTCTTAAGGCGAATTCTGCGTTTTTTCTTAACTCCCACTTAAGCAATGACGAATAGCAGCCGCTCGAACGCAACCAATCGGTTCTTAACTTCCTAACTCTCGCTTCCCGATGCCTGTTGGGAAGGCGTCAAAGCATCGCGCAACGCGCAGAAATCGGTTTCATATTGCTTCGAACGGCTCTTCTCTTCTCGTCAACAGAGAGGGACTGTGCCAAGACTAGCCCGCCCATCGGGGTTTTAACATATGTGGGGCCCGCTTCGTCTGAGTATTTTCTAGTGAAATCAGTCATTTTTGGTCTACAGGCGGATTCGTCGAAAGATATGTCTTCACGTTAGTCTCAAGATTCGACTTCGACTCAATACTACACCTGATCCTGCGCCGCAACAAATACTTGACATCTGGAGATTAAGCGTACATCGGGGCGCCGATTTTGCTCGATCACCTTCACGCGTCTGCTACCGATGCAGAGATGAAACCGAACAAAGCGTATTGACGATCGCGTTAGATCGCAGATTAGCAGATCGGGTACCCTGTTTCGGTTCTTAAGACGTTAACAATCATTTGTAAATCTGTAGTCGCTCCCCACGGGATTCGGTGTTCTCAAAGATGAACCGCACAAGTGCTCGGTTGTTTTTGAGCAGCTCTGTTATCTTGTTATCGAAGGAGATAATAATGCAGGAAGGCCGGCATCAAGAACATCGCCGCTCCGAGAAAGATGAAGGAAGGAAGGGTTGAAAAGAAGAGTTTCAAGATCTGCTCGGAGATGAGTCCTTGCAAAGGTAGGACGTCCGCAGGGCCATCGAGAGCGGTGAATACCCGGACATTCTGTTGGTTAAGGACGGTGTCAAGAACTTGAATCCCTCAAGACACAGAGTCCCACGCTCAAGAGTGAATCTCCGCTCTTCCTCTTCCAGGTCCGACTCATCTTTTTCTTACTGAAGAGCATCAACCGTGATCTTGTTGCACAGATGGATGTTCGTTTCTGAAACTCTGCCCTTTGAGGCGTAACTGCCAATCAGGCCCTATGCAGACGGATTCTTCACCCATGTGAGTGTATTACTGCGACGCACCAATCGTTCTTACATCTGCAGACTGAAACAGGAAATGCTAAACCACCGAGCCCCGATATTCCATCGTGCGTAGGATAATAGACGACTCCGTTTTGACTCAATCTCAAGAAGAACTCGATGAGACTGGTGGGCATGTATCCTCGTTGGCTAATCTTGTGTTCGATTCGAAACATGTTTCCATTGAGTCTCGTCGACGAATCGTATGTCGTAGAACGCTCTCCTCTTGAGCGCTTCCACCAACCATATCCAGGAGTGCGAGGATCCTGGCCCGATGTAGATCGCGATCCTCGACACGCTGGACTGATGCCTTAGATTCGACTCCCGGCATTCCCCGGCGGAAACGATCTTCATCGTGCCACAGAAAAGACTGAATGATGAGCGATACAAAAAGGTTTTTAACAAACCCCGGATAAAGGCTAAAAGGACATCTGCGTTTCAGGGAGTGGGACTCCATGAAGATCGTCGGATTCGCCAAGACATCGCTCCTCGACTGGGATGGGTGCGTTGCCGCCACGGTATACATCGCGGGTTGCAACTTCCGCTGTCCTTTCTGCCACAACAGGGACCTCGTATTGAACCCCGAGAACCTTGAGGAGATACCCCTGACCAAGGTCCAGGGATACCTAGAATCCAACAAGGAGTTCCTGGACGGCATTGTGATCACCGGGGGAGAGCCGACGATACACGCTGAGCTTCCCAATTTCGTTAAGGTACTGAGAGATAGTGGCATGGAGATTAAGCTCGACACGAACGGCAGCAATCCGGAAATGATCGAGGACCTTCTCGATGCGGGGCTGCTCAACTACATCGCAATGGACCTGAAGAGTCCGGTGAACTCGAAGTACTCCGACTTGATTGGAGTGAGCGCCCCACTCGAGAAGATCAAGAAATCGATATTGCTCATCATGGATTCCTCGATCGACTACGAGTTCAGAACGACGGTCGTTCCGGTTCTTCTGACGGAGAAAGAAATCGAAGCGATGGCGGCGTATATCGGTGGCGCGAGGAAATATACGCTGCAACAGTTCAGACCGAAGAACACCATCGACACGAATCTCACTGTCATCGATCCGTATCCGACCGAGAGGTTGCAGGGTATGGCGGATATTGCCAGGCAGTACGTGAAGAAGGTAGTCGTGAGAGGAGAGATCTAGAGGACATTATCGGATTCGAGAACATCGTCCAATGTTTTTAGTACCCCCCTTCCTCTTAATTCAAGCTTAGAATGAAATACGACCTACCCAAATCTGATCCTTGGAGGAGGTCCGATTGACATCAAATGAGAGACTTAAGACGTATGTTGAGGGTTTCGACAAGATACTGGAAGGCGGTGTTCCAGCCGGACAAGTTGTTCTCGTATCCGGGACACCTGGAACGATGAAGTCGTCCCTGACATACTACATGCTCTACCACCACGCAAAAGAGAACGGTAGGACCGGCGTCTACGTTACGTTGGAACAGTCGAGAGAGAGCCTCGTCCGCCAGATGGAGAAGATGGGGATGAAGGCGAAGGACGTCGGAGAAAAGCTGAACGTCCTGGACCTGGGCCTCATACGGAAGAAGCTTAAGCAGATCTCTGGCGGCGGCTCATGGATGCAGGTCTTCAAGTCGTACCTCGAGAACCTGAAAGAGAACCTGAAGTACGATCTCCTTGCAATCGATTCCCTGGACGTGCTCGAGACCATGGCCGACATAGAGAACCGCAGGACCGAACTCTTCTACCTCTTCGATTGGTTGAGAGGGCTCGATGCAACTGTACTCCTCATCTCGGAGGCGTCTCCTGAGAAGATACTAGAAGGCTCTTTCGCTGAAGGCTATCTTTCGGATGGCATCATATCGCTCAAGATGCAGGTTGTTAGGGAAGTGGAGACCCAGAGGCGTATCAGATGCGTCAAGATGAGGGAGACGAATCACGATCCTTCGTACTTTTCTCTTCTCTTCACTGGAGGCAAGTTCCAGGTTACTAAAGTGATAAGCGAATGACGCCTGGTGTCTGAATGGCGAAGAGATTCGAATGTCCTAGATGCGGCGCCGGTGTAAGACCTGACGATACACAATGTGGGCGCTGCGGCGAGGTCCTTGTCGAGGAGGACGGCATTGAGACTAGATCCACCCAGTTGCCTTCGACGGTAACAGTTGAGAAGGTAATTAGTGAGGAGCAGACATCGATACGTCTCGGACAGTCTGACTACCTTTCGATCTCAAGGCAGAAGAAGCTTCTTGAAGAAAGAGAACTCGATCTCGTAAGGCGAAGCAAGGAGCTCGCCGACAGGGAAACCCAGATCCTAGCATCGATTGAAAACCTCGAGAAAGATACGAAATCACTGGAGGAATCGGTCAGGAGGTTCGAGGCCGACGACATGGGTCTTAGAGAAAGGGAGGAAGCCCTGAAGGAGAAAGAAGCGGAGTTGGAAGCGCTGGCGGCGAAGCTCGACAAAGGCATGAAGGATCTGGAGACGTGCAATCGGGCCGCTGAGGACAATGCACTCGCGTCGGAAGGACTCGATAGACTGTTCACTCTCCGAGAGGACTGCGAGAGGACGCTCAGAGAAGATAGAAAGCGCCTCCGAAAGCAGGTCGAGGAAGATCTGAAGGCTCGCCTCGAGAGAATGGATCAGATGGAGGAGCAGCTCAAAGCCGCCCCGGCCAGTCTGGGAGAGAAGGAGGCGGCGGAAGGGAGAGTCTCGGCCGTTGCCTTCGGCGTGAGATCTGAGAGCGAAGCAATCGACGATGCTACCATACGGAATCTGATCCGGGACATCGATAAGGAGCTCAGAGAACAGGTCGCATCAGCACCAAAGGGAACGAAAGAACAGAGAATACAGACCCACATCGAGAAGTTGGATGCGATTCTCGACGGCGGGATACCCTCGCACTATATCGTTCTGTTGAACGGCACGGCCGGGTCTATGAAGTCGACGATCGCCTATCACATGCTGCACTACAACGCTGTCAAGAATGGGATCAGGGGAATGTACTTCTCCCTCGAGCAAACGAGGGATTCATTGATACGTCAGATGGAGCACCTCGGAATGCTGAGAGAAGAGTCGAAAGAGAACATGATGGTCGTCGACATGGTTGATCTCAGAAAATCGATGAAGGAAAAAGAAGGAGACTGGCGCGACATCCTCCTGAGATATGTGAAGAACGTCTACGCCAAGAAGAGCTTCGATCTGTTCGTATTAGATTCGCTCGAGTCGTTCAAAGCGCTGACGGAATTCGAACTCACGAGGTCTGACCTCAAGGACCTCTTCGACTGGTTCAATTCGATGAACCTGACAACACTACTGATCTCCGAGAGGACCATGGACTCTCTCCTTGAGGAAGAAGAGGACGAGTTATATCTGGCCGACGGGGCCATCGACCTCATTATGAAGGAGGTCGAACACGGCAAGGTCCAAAGGTGGCTAAGGTGCATGAAGATGAGGGGCGTCAACGTCGACACACGGTACTACGCTTTTTATCACGACGTGGAACAGTTCAACCTTTCGGTGCCCCTGGTCGGGACATCCTGAAGCGTGTGGAAATCAGATTTGCGAGACAGCGACGAAAAATTAAATAGCCTCAGACCACTTAACCGCTATCCGGGAGGATAATGACAGCGCAGATCGAGCGGGTGCGGACGTTCATTCACAATTTTGACGAAAACCTGCAAGGGGGAATACCGAAAGGCCAGGTGGTTTTGATTACCGGCACCCCGGGCACGATGAAATCCTCCCTCGCGTATAGCATTCTCTACAGGAACGCGCTCGAGAACAAGATCAAGAGCGTGTACATGACCCTCGAGCAATCGAGAGAGAACCTCATACAACAGATGGCGACGATGGGAATGGACGATGAGGCTGTGAAGGAGTATGTCCACGTTCTGGACCTGGGCCTTATAAGGAAAAGCCTGACGCAGATCAGTGCGAAGGGGACTTGGCTTCAGGTCTTCAAAATGTATGCGGACAGCCTGAAGCACAGCATTGGATACGAGATCCTAATCCTGGACTCGCTGGATGTCCTTGAGATGGCCGCGCAGATGGGCGAGAGTCGACGCACGGAGCTGTTCTACCTGTTCGAATGGCTCAGGAATCTGGGTATCACATCCTTCCTGATCTCCGAGACTTCGCCGGAAGCGATGCTCGAGAACAAGTATGACGAAGGATACCTGGCGGACGGTGTGATAAGCCTCAAACTTCAGGAGATTGGCGAGACGGACATTCAGAGACGCATAAGGGCGGTCAAACTGAGAAGCACGAACCACAAGACCGGATACTTCTCTCTCCTGTTCAGTGACGGAGTGTTCCGCGCGACCCAGGTAATAACGGAATAGACGGTTCGGCGGCGGTCTGAAGATGGAACGCGTTAGCCAGATAATACCGTCAAAGATTAATAGCAGGTAGATGTTTTTCCGATTTCAAGGGCTCATGGTCTAGCGGTTATGACGTTTGCCTCACACGCAGAAGGTCGCCGGTTCGAATCCGGCTGAGCCCACTTTTGACCCTCTGGCATTTTCTCAATCAGGCAGAATTGAAATTCTCAGACAGGGGGCCAACCATTGGCATATAAGTCGATTCGTTCCGCACCGATATGCAAGCGTGAGTGCAGCATTCAATCAACTAGATTTCGGTATTGAGTCGAATGATGATTACAACTGGGGCTAGAGTTGTGTCTGATAAAAGTCCACTTCCCTATTTGTTAAAAGATGTTATCAATTGGGTCAAGACTTATTTCCTGACCGAGGTGTGGTTCCCGATGAAAGTTCACGGGAGATGCCACCCTTGCAATATCAGAAATGGGTTTTTCGGTGCGATAAGTGTCGCTTATCGCACAGGTATATCCGCTACCGAGTAGCGGATATGATAGATTGGTTTCCCAACATTGCTGTGGGATGCGACCGCGAGATAACAGGTTGTTGGTTCTCGCTCGACCGCGGTGGAAATTCGATACGACCTTGTAATAGTGCGGGCTCTTGCGACGATTCTCAAGAAGAGATCATGATTGCGGTCAACACTGTTAAAAAATGGCGGGGTCACTTAGCATCTCTCGCTAATGTATGGATCTGTGCCTCAGGGCCCAGCCTCGGAAAGTGCATCAGATCGGCCTACTAGTGTCCCTGGCCGAATGGGAATCGACATCACCCATCTTGCCATATCCATCATGGAACATAGGACGGTATGTAATGAGGATGAAGCCGATGCTGATGGGGATGGAAGTGACTCCGATGCCTAGCGAGTTCAACGTATCGAATGTCTCGAGAATTACCACTCTCGGGCCGGTAACGATGAGCATGGCAAGAGTTTTATCACAAGATCTTGTTACGACACCGAAAACGGGTGCTGTTTCTGAAGACGAGGATGGCGATAATCGGGGGATTCCTTGGAGCGGGCAAGACGACTCTGGCAACGAAGATCGCTGCGCAACTCAAGAGAATGGATAAGTCAGTCGCGATAATCACAAACGACCAAGGCGAGGCTTTAGTCGACACGCAGTATTCAAAGTCGCTTGGCTTTGACGTCTCCGAGGTGCTTCGCGGATGCTTCTGCTGCAGGTTCCCAGACTTCCTGAGGAGTGCGAGAACGCTTGTGTCATCCACCAGGCCCGACGTCATACTCGCCGAGCCAGTCGGAAGCTGCACGGACCTACTTGCGACCGTCGTCGCACCCTTGAAGGCGATATACCCTGATGAGTTTGAAGTCTCCCCGTTGATGATACTCGTCGACTCGACTAGACTTCTGTCAGAAGTCATCGATTCAAAGACCCCCGGGGATTACCTCCGGAGGCACCAGATCGAGGAGGGCGAGATTGTTGTTCTCTCCAAGACGGATAGGATCCCATATGATCGCATCGAGGAACTCAAGGACATAATCCACAAGATCAATCCAAAGGCAACAATCGTTCCCTATTCCTCGATCACTGGGGAAGGGCTCGGCGAATTGACCAAGAACGTCTCCTCGAACAAGATCAGCACGAATCGTCCCGTCGAGATAGACTACGACATCTACGCCGCTGCCGAAGCGGAGCTGGGCTGGTACAATGGCAGCTTCAATCTCACGCTCCCAGACAAGACTGATACATACGACATGGCCATGAGGGTCCTGAGGTCCGTATCAGATGAATACGAAGCGGATGACGTCGCTCATGTCAAACTCATGCTCATCTCGGAAACCAATTCACTAAAGATGAGCTTGGTCTGCCAGAGTGTGAACGTCGACGGTGTCAAAGGATCGAGATATGGAAAAGGACCCTCTTCACTGATTGTCAACGCAAGGATCGTTTCCTCCCCTGAGAAGCTAGAGGACGTCGTCAGGAAGGCGGTCACGTACTCCTTGGAACATCTCGGTCTGTTGGCTGACAGCTTTGAGGACGATTCATTTTCCCCATCTCGCCCCCAGCCAACACATAAGATGAGATGAAACGAGTCATCGGGCGATATATTCGCAAGTGTTTTCCGACACAGATTCTCGATTCCTCAGAGACGATACCGCGACTTCGAACGATTCTGAAATCACGTCCCAATCGTGATAACTACGCTTTAGGAGCACAGAGGCAGCGTATTTCCCGTCGAGAACGCGATTTTTCTGAAAAAACTTAAATACTGACATCACATAAGTGAAAATCGCGTCTGGCGAGGGGGGTTGTATGGTCACCGTGGACGAGATGAATCGCAGGATTCTCAGGCTCCTGGCGACAAACGGTAAGATGACATACAACGACATAGCCTCCAACCTGCGCAGATCGCCTTCCACTGTCAGAGATCGCATAAGGCGACTGGAAAACGAGAAAGTCATCCTAGGTTACGTAGCGGTGGTCAACACGGAGCGAACCGGGATGAAGTCCGACGCTATCGTTTTCGCAAACCCAACGGAAAGCGTAACAGTTGAGACCCTGAAGAAGCTTAGGGACATCCCTGGCGTCATGGAAGTCTTGTCGGTCAGCGGGGACAGAATGCTACTAATCCGAATCCACGCGCCGGACAATAGGTCCCTTGAGGACATCATCGCCAACAAGATCATTCCGTTGGGTCTGAAAGACGTCGAGGTTCAGATAGTTCTCGAATCGGTGATGCGATTCCCTGGCGTGTGATCTTGACAAGCGCCGATTTCTTAAGACTGGGTCTGAAACGCTAGATTCCAAGGCGCTCCTCATAAAGTCCATTAGGCATCGGCGAGAAAGGGTTCTTATACCCCAGGGGATTGGGGTAATCCCGTAATGAAGAAGAAAGCCTTGGAAATGCAGCTCCAGAGAATCTCTCCATTGACAAACCCCAGCGTGCAGCTGGAGCAGTACTCGACTCCTGCGTCCATAGGAGCGGACGTGTTGTTCGAGGCTCTCTCGCGCGGAGACATCGAAGGGAAGGACGTACTAGACCTTGGGTGCGGGAACGGTATTTTCGCCATTGGAGCCGCGCTGCTCAGGTCCAGAACGTCTATCGGAGTCGATCTGGATCCATCAGCCCTTCGTCAGGCGAGGAGAAATGCGAACGATTTGGGGGTGGACGTCGAATTTGCAAAGGCCAATGCCGGAAGATTCTCGGCCAAAGCGGACACTGTCGTAATGAATCCCCCGTTCGGGGCGCAGAACAGAGGAGCCGACCGCCCCTTCCTCCTCACCGCCATGTCTGTCGCAGAGGCCGTATATTCAATCCATATGGCCGAAACGGAGGACTTTTTATTAAGGACCGTCAGGGACTCGAGATTTCGCGTGGATTTCCAGAAAAGGTATAAATTCGAGATACCTCATATGTTTGCTTTCCACATGAAGATGAAGAAGAATGTCGAGGTCATGTTGCTATGCATTCGAAAACTGGGTGACCGATGATGAAGGAGAAAAGGAATGTTCTACCAGGAGAAGAGGTGGCCGTCGTCGAGGAGTTCATACCTGGTGAGGGGACCTACGAGGAGAATGGAATGATCTTCTCTGCTCTGCTCGGCGAGCTTGAGCTTGATCACGATGAGAAAATCGCAAAGGTCGTCGCAAAAAATCCTCCGGTGACATTGAAGGTCGGAGACAGCGTCTTCTGCGAGATCACTGACGTCCGGAACAGCATGGCAATATGCGAGGTCGTAGCCGTTGAGGGTGAGGAGAGGACCGTCGCAGGCGATACTAACGGCACGATTCATATATCGAAGGTGTCGTCCGAATATACCCAAGAGGTCGGAAAGGAGCTAAGACCCAGCGATATCATCAGGGCGAAGGTGCTGCAGGTCAAACCGTCGATACAGCTTTCGACCGTCGGCCCGCATCTAGGGGTCGTGAGAGCGCTCTGCAAGCAGTGCCGCGCGCCGTTGAAGAAGAAAGGCAAGGGACTATACTGTGAGACATGCGATCGGACCGAATACCGCAAGACCTCGGACGACTTCAACGACGTGAAGTTTTGAACAACCAGAATTTCATTCCAAGATGGCTTGCTGGCTATCACATTCTTACACTACGGGAAAAAGAATATATCTGTAATCGATGTTAGACAGGCGCAGGGAGTGCATGACAAAGACCACAGAGGACTTAGTTCGCGAAGTGAACGACTTGAGAAACGAACTGAAACAGATGAGAGAGATCGTGAACATGCTCTTCAACATAGTCGTGGAAGCAGAGAGCGATGAGGAAGACGACTATGCAACCTCAATCGGACTCGGAGGAGTCGATCAGCCCCGGTTCAACAATTAGAATACATTCCCTAGGTTTATTGCCAGCACCGCGGTGCCAGTTTCCTGGCGTGCCGTGCAGCGGCGTGATTCGGCTTTTGTGCTGATTCGGTATTCGCTTCCCGAAATCTTGGCAATCTGCAGAACGAGCCCCTGCCATTCCTGCCGCCAGGAACCCGAAGCTTATAGGGACAGAGGCCGTTGAGGACTTGAGAAACTGTGAATCGGCTCAAAGTCGTCTGCCTCCTTTCCGGAGGTATCGATTCCCCTGTCGCAGCATCTCTGATGGGCAGAAGAGGAGCGGACGTGATTCTCCTCCATATGGACAACAGTCGAGATGAGGAGGATTCTTCGATGGAGAAGGCCAGGGACCTCGCGCATATCATTGGTGACTCCATAGTAGGGAACGTTACTCTTTACATTGCACCCCACGGCAGGAACCAGAAAAAGATATCGGAGACCTGCAGAAAGGGGTTCCAGTGCGTGCTATGCAAGATGCTTATGCTAAGAGTCGCGAAAGGACTATGCGGGCTCGTCGACGCTGACGCCATTGCCACCGGAGAATCACTCGGACAGGTCGCGTCCCAGACGCTGTGCAACATAAGGGTAGAGCAGCACGGACTCGATTTCCATGTGCTGAGGCCCCTCATCGGACTGGACAAACTGGAAATCGAGGCGATCGCCAAGGAGATAGGAACCTACGATATATCGATTCGGACCGCCGCCCCTTGCCACTTCGTGCCGAGCAAACCGGTGACGATGGCCAGAATAAGCAAGATCGCAGAGGAGTGCGCGAGAATCGATGTCGAGGAGATGATCAACCACGCCCTAGAAAACAAGAGAGAGATCCCTTTGAGCTAGAAGCAAGAACACTTCTTGCGAAATGATTAATCACGGAACATGGACTTGGTGACCCGGTCGATATACTTCGCCTGGACGATCGAGACGTAAAGAGTGCTCTTCCCGACTGGGATCCTGATATCCGTATCTTTCGGAGCCTTCATTTCGATAGGGAGTATCACTGGGCCATAGCAGGAGGTCGAGACCCTATAGTCCTTACCATCCTTCATCATGAAATCAATGACCTCTCTGTCGACCTTGATCTCCTTCATGTAGTACTGCGCATTGGGAAGGGCGTATATAATCATAACCCGCGAATCGCCAAAGGAGGAATAGTATTTTACTACGGCCACTGATTGCCTAAGAGTGAAGCTGGTCCTCGACACTTCAGCACTTTTCTCGATGCAGGATTTGCCTCCAGACACGGAGGTGCACACGACTCCCAGCGTGATAGGGGAGATGGAGAAGTATGAGGACAAAAGAACTGAATACTGGGAACATGCGCTGAAGATATCCCATCCCGGGGCGGATACGCTTAAGCGGGTCAAGGACGCGGCTGAGAAGACCAGAGATCTCTCTAGGCTCTCCCAGACCGATATGGAGATACTCGCTCTTGCGCTGGACCTGGGAGCAACCGTATTGACGGACGACTACTCGATCCAGAATCTTGCGAAGTACATGGGTATCGAGTACAAGACTGTCAGATTGAAGGGGATAAGGAAACTCGTCAAATGGAAGCTCAGATGCACTGGTTGCGGAAGGATCTGGGACAGGGAGTACAAGGAGTGTCCCGTTTGCGGGAGCCCTTTGAAAACCTCACGATCAAGGAAATGAATCTGTGCAGTCGAGTTGATTTCATCAGGAATCTATGCTCTCATGTGCTCTTGCGCAGTCTTTCTAGGTAATTCGTTTCTTCATAAGACAAGTAGGTGCGCGTGGAATCGAATGGAACGGTTTGGAGTTCAGATGGTCTTTCGAACGCCCAGTACACCCACGACATTGAGATGGGCGATTCCTGATCATGACGTGAATTCCCGTTTCTATCGCCATTTGTTGGTTCCATCAGGCACAGTCATGTACAAACGACTAGAATAATCTTTGCATTGTAGACAATGTCGGATTCCTTTTCATCGAACTTAGACATAGAGGGATGATGGACGGAACCCAGACGGCCCACCATTGGACTCGGCCGCCACGTCAAGGGACCACTGGCTTGCATCTAATCATGTTACCCATCCGCCTTTTTCCGATGACACGCATCGCCGCTCCGAGACGCCACTGACTTCCGAAGCAAAGCGATGCCAGTGTCCTCGTCCTCAGTGCGTTTCGAAGGGGCTTTTCTACCTGATCCCTCCAGAGCCCCTCGTACGCCTCAAGAGATCTTCCCTTCAGTACGTTCCTCGCCGCCGTCTCCCCCGCAAGCTTCCCGCAGATGATCGCTATCGGGATCCCCCCGCCGTTTACCGCCATTACATGCCCCGCCGCATCCCCGACAATGAGTCCGTTCTTTGTCGTCGTCTTGGCCACCGGTCCGGACATAGGCACGTATTTACCCACGGGCTTGCTGGTGTGGAGCCCCTTCCACTCCACAAATCGTTTGAAGTAATCGCCGATCTTCTCCTTCGCGAATCTCGGGGACACACCTGCCCCTACGTTCGCTCCTCCCATCTTCGGGATGATCCAGGCGTATCCGCCGGGCGCGCCGTTCCCGAAATACATCTCCGGGATCGGCTCGAAGTCCCCCTTTGCCTGGGCTGTGACTGCTGGATAGAGGTCCTTGTTCTTCGGAAGCCCAAGCGATGACGCGACTCTAGACAGCGGCCCGTCTGCGCCAATCACAACCTTCGCCCGGAGCCTGCCTGACGAGGTGATCACTTCTCCACCATCGACAGAGATGCATACGCAACCGGTGGCGATTCTAGCTCCCGCCCTTTCAGCTTTCAAAGCCAGATACGTATCGAAACGATCGCGGTCGGTCGAGTATCCGGCGAAAGGGATCTCGAACAATCGCAGTCTCGGGGAGTACAGCCTCAGCCTATCCATCTTCAGGGACACAAGATTAGCCGGGATGTCAAAGAGCGAATCAACGTCTCTTGCACGCGGGAATATGCTCTTGATCTCATCAATCGATGGAAGAAACTCTCCGCAGGCCACGGGGACGCCGATCTTCTCCTTGCGTTCCACGATGAGGACTTCCGCGCCGTTGAGAGCGGCATGCTCCGCGGCAGTGCAGCCAGCCGGCCCGGCCCCTATCACGACAATGTCGGCACCTTTCAAATCCTCGACCATGCTACGCCCTCTCGCAATAGCGAACACTATGAGTCCCTCTCGACGACCGCCCTCGCAAGCGCCTCGAGGGAGTCTCTATAAGTGGAAGGTGCAATAGGGCCAAGATACTGGACTGCTTTCGCCGAGAATTTCCGGGCGTATTTTCTGGAGTTCTCAAGCGCATCTGATCGAGATAACAAGCGCAGTGCTTCTCTGACATCTCTGGGCGTTTTCTTCTTCTTTCTGAAAAGGGTCGATATTTGACTATGGTCCACACCGTCGCTCATTGCCAATATCAGTGGCAATGTCGGCGTTCCGTCAAAGAAGTCCATGCCCCTAGGCTTGCCGAGTATCGCCTCGCTCCCTATGATGTCGAGAATGTCATCAGTGATCTGGAATGCCAGTCCTAGGTTCAAGGCGTAGCTGCCCAACGCATCTACTTGCACTGATGCACCGCCGCCGATGTAAGCGCCGACCTTCGCGCCGGCCTCGATTGGTCTGGCCGTCTTGCCTTCGATAATCTTCAAATAGTTGTCGATCGGCGTTCTCGGGTCTCGCAGATGATGCCCCTGGAGCATCTCCCCCTCTGCCACGTTCGTGCATGCGTCGGCAAGGTAGTTCACGACGCGACGGTCCTGCGGGCCGCCCAGCTGGAACGCCTTTACAAAGAGAAAATCGCCAGCAATCAACGCTCTCTGAACGCCGAACTTCGTGAAGGCGGAAATCCTGCCTCTCCTCATCTTCCCGCCGTCATTAATATCGTCGTGGATGAGCGTGGCACTGTGGATAAGCTCGAACGCAGCTGCCATACCCACTATCTTCGAGGTTTCGTTTCCGCCGACGGCCTTGAAGGCTAGGATCACGACGCCTGGGCGGATCCTCTTCCCTCCCGAGCCAATAACGTGCATTGAAATCTCGGTTAGAAGCCTCTGACGGGAGAGCACGCTCCTTCCAATCTCCCCCTCAACCAACCTGAGTTCTTCGTTGATGGGAGACTCCCAGCGGGTGGGCATGGTTTTTTCGTAACGTCAATTCTGTACTTAATCATTGTTCCTTTCTCATCCTGGCTGCGAGACCTGGAACGAGAATTGCAGCGGAGCGAGGTCGCCTGATTGAGCCCGGAATATCACCTACCTGCGACATAGTCGATACGGTTTCTTCTGAAAGGATCATATTCTCGATGCTAGAATAGCTGGGTCATTCTTATACAAGGAAAGGCGAGGGTTCAATACTTTGGCGAGCGGGCCCCTCCGACCGTTGATTATTGAGCTACGCTTGAAGAGGTTATAAGGATCATGCTGAAGGGGGGCAAAACGGGAATATTCGTCAAGGAGGGCGGTGAAGTCATCGGCGTCATAACTCCGACCGACGTGAGAAGAATCATCGTGCAGGGCAGAGATCCGTCGAAGGTTAAGGTCAGAGAGTTCATGACCGCCTGCATTCCAGTAGGTCAGAATCCATGCATCAAGATAAAAGAAGACGGGTCCCTGATCGACACGCGCTCCGATTGATGCTCATTAATGGGGTCAGCAGGGTGCTCGTCGTGGACTCCAAAAGCGGTTTTATCGGAACGATATCGTTCCTTAGGCCTTGAGGGCATGGGAAGGTGTCGAAAGTAGCAAAGGCTAAGTTCTGGGCCCTTTAAGCGAAGAACGCTCTTGCCGCTTGCTGGCACGCATCTATTACAGGTCCCGGATAGAGGCCGATCACTATCGTCGCGATCACAGTTATAAGCACTGCCGCGACCATCACAGTAGGCAGCTTGAGTTTCTCGGTCGGCCCCTTCTCGACATACATGTACTTAATCACACGGACGTAATAGTACAAGGACAAGGCGCTGTTTACCACACCTGCGACCGCCAGCCAAACGACCCAGTTGTTCGCCGAGGCGACGGAGACGTCAATGGCGCTTGAGAACAGCACGAACTTGCTCGCGAACCCAGCCAGCGGAGGTATCCCTGCCAGGGAGAAGAGCAGCACCATCATCGAGAATGCCATCAAGGGCGATCTTCTTCCCAGGCCCTTGTAGTCTGACAGCGTCTCCCCGACGGCGGCCGTAGACAGCGTCGCAACGATTATGAACGCTCCCCCTTTCATGAAGGCGTGGGTGATGATATGGAATATGCCCCCCGTGAGGGCATAATCGGTCCCGATCGGGAGAGCTATAAGTATGTAGCCTGCCTGGGCGATGCTCGAGTAGGCCAGCATCCGTTTGATGTTGGTTTGGGAAATCGCAACGAGATTGCCGAGCGTCATTGTCGCTACGGCGATTATCGCAACCACGAACTGCCACTCGACTCGAATCGCTATCAATCCAATCAGGAAAACCTTGAAGAGCGCAACGAATCCCATCTTCTTCGAGCTCCCGGCAAGCAATGATGTGATCGTGGTCGGCGCGCCTTCGTAAACATCGGGTGCCCACATGTGAAAGGGAACAATCGCGACCTTGAACCCGAATCCCGCTATTAGCAGACCGAGGGCGAGATAGATCACGGGGTCCATGCTCTTCATTCCGCCGACGGCTGCGCCGATATCCGTGAAGAGCGTGCTATGGGCGATACCGTATAGCAACGAGATACCGTAGAGAGCGATTGCGGACGATATAGCGCCGATGACGAAGTATTTCGTCGCTGCCTCCGCGCCTTTCTTGTCCTTCTTCCTGAATCCCACCAGGGCATAAGAGGACATGCTAGCGAGCTCGATGCCGATGAACAACGTGATCAGGTCGAGCGATGAGGCCACGATCATCATCCCGACCGTAGCCATCAAGATGAGCGTGAAGTACTCGGCGACATGCTTCTCACCCTGGATGTACTTGGATGAGGCGAGCACGACGTAGAATGCAACCGACAGGAACACAAGCTTGAATATCGCGGAGAAGGCGTCCATACGCAGGAGCCCGCCCTCGAGGGTCACGGGCTGGGCCCCGTCAAACCAGAACAATAGAACGAGAGAGATCGATGCCGCAATGCCGACCAACGACACAATGGATACAACCTTGTCCGACTTGGTCCCGTAGTAGATGGCAGGTATCGCCACAGCGAAGGCGACCATGACGATCTCGGAGTATATCGGGCTGAGGTCCAGCAATCAGACCACCCCTAGGATTCCAGACACGATGCCAGCCGAGGGTCTAATGAAGTCGAAGCCGAGACTAGGCAGCATGCCGAAGAGTATGATCAAGATTGAGAGTATCACGAGAGGCGCGGTCTCGTACCAGTTGACGTCGTGAAGATGGCTCGTGTCGATCTTCTCGGTCACGGGCCCGAACATCGTCCTCTGTAGCGCCCAAAGGTAATACCCTGCGGTGATCGCAACGCTCGCGATTGGCAGCAAAAGGAGCCATTTGTACGCGTCGAATGTAGCAACGAACACAGAGAACTCGGCGACGAAGCCGACCATCCCGGGCAGGCCGAGCGAGGCTAGAAAGCCTATCGTCATGAATGTAGCCGCTATCGGCATTTTCGCCGCCAGACCGCCGAGCAGTGGTATCTCCCTCGTGCCAGCCTTATGCTGGACCACGCCGCACATCATGAACAGGACAGCTGTTATCAGCCCGTGTGCGAACATCTGGAACACCGCAGCCGTGATACCCAGCTGGCTGCCAATGGCTATGCCCAGAAGCACTATGCCCATGTGGCTGATCGATGAGAAGGCCACCATCTTCTTCAAGTCCTTCTGCGCAAGACAGATGATAGCCCCGTACAGAATGGAGATGATTGCTATCGCGAGCATCAAAGGCCTGAGCGCGCTCGCTCCGTCCGGCAACGTAGGGAGCGCGACCCTAATCAGACCGTACGACCCCATCTTCAGCAAGAGTCCTGCCAGCAATACGCTCCCACCGGTCGGAGCTTCTACGTGAGCGTCCGGCAGCCATGTGTGGAACGGCACGACTGGCATCTTGACGCCAAACGCGAAGAACAACGCACCGAATGCTGCGACCTGGAACAGCTGACCGAAGCCGGGGGCCACACTTGCGATGTCGACCATGCTGAAGGATGCGTAGCCGAGCACCGGCTTGGCCTCGAAATACAGTGCCATTATCGTGATCAGCATCGCGACACTCGCCAAGTGAGTGTAGATGAAGAACTTGATCGACGCGTACTCCCTTCTCGGACCGCCCCAGATGGCGATAAGGAAGTACATCGGTATGAGGACGACCTCCCAGAAGACATAGAAGAGGAAATAATCGAGGGAAGTGAACACCCCGAGAACTCCCACGTCCAGGATGAGCATCAATGCCATGTATTCCTTCGTCCGATTTTCCACGTCCCACGAGAACAGGATGGCCAGGAAACACAGAAGCGTGGTCAGGAACACCATCAGTATGCTTATGCCGTCGACCCCGAGCGAGAAGGATATCCCCAGGCCGGGGATCCATTTGTAACTCTCTCTGAACTGGTAAGTCCCGATGTTGAGGGAGAAGCTCGTCAGCAACAGCAACGAGAGCGCAAGCGATATCCCCGAGAATACCAGCGCCATGACCTTGGCAGCCTTGACGTTCCTCCCTGAGAGGAAGACGAACATCGCTCCTATCAGAGGAAAGAGTATTATGAGCGATAGGATTGGAACGTTCTCTAGCATGGTATCACCTCAACCCCCCGAACAAGTAAAGGAGCACCAGTATGACCGATATGCCGGCGATTATGACGGTCGCGTAGCTCTGGACATGTCCTGTCTGAATCCTGCGAATGTAGTTGCCGGCCCTCGCGAGCACGAAGCTTATGCCGTCTACGATGCCGTCGATGACCTTCAGGTCGAACCAGTCGACAACGAGAGAGAATCCGTACACGGCCTTCTCCGCGAATGCGTCGTATCCTGCCGTGAAGCCGTAGCGCTTCAGCAGCAGGTTGTACAGGGATTTCGTAACCGGGCTCGCCACGAACACGTCCGATGAAACTCTCTTCTTGTAGTATACCAGGTAAGCGAGCCCGAGGCCAGATACCGCGACGATGATCGATACGTACGTCAACGGATCGGCGAACATCTCCGTTAGTATCTCGCCGGCTGGGAGTGCATGGGACTCTCCGAAGAACACCGCCCCACCGAGTCCGCCCCCTATAAACAGCACGAGGAACGACACGGCGGCGAATGCGGACAGGATGACTAGAGGAACAGTCATGATCTTTGGAGACTCATGCGAGTGCTTCGAAGCCTCGCCCGGCTCTCCCTTGAAAGTCATGAACCAGAGTCTGAACATATAGAACGCCGTCATAAACGCGGTAGCTATTCCGAGGACATACAATAGGATGAAGACCCAGCTCAATGAGCCAGCGCTCCATACGACCGCAAGGACCTCATCCTTGCTCCAGAACCCGCTGAACGGCGGTATCCCCGAGATGGACAAGGCACCGATGAGCATCGTGAAGGAGGTGACCTTCATAGTCTTACCGAGCCCACCCATGAGACGCATGTCTTCGGTACCGACAGCGTGTATGACGCTGCCGGCGCACAAGAACAACAGCGCCTTGAAAAACGCATGGTTCATCAGATGAAACATCGAGGAAGTATATCCTTCCGACCCCATCGCGTTGAAGAACAGGTAACCGCCCGCCCCCAGCGCCAGCATCATGTAACCAAGCTGGCTGATCGTAGAGTAAGCAAGCACACGCTTGATGTTTGGAGAGTTCAGTGCCATTGTAGCGGCGATGAAAGCTGTCACGCCGCCGATGATCGCGACGATGATCAGCGTCTCCGGGGTCTGGACGAACAGGGGGAACGACCTCGCAACGAGGTACACACCAGCATTGACCATCGTGGCGGCATGTATCAACGCCGAAACGGTCGTCGGACCTTCCATCGCATCCGGCAACCAGTCGTGCAACGGGAACTGCGCACTCTTTCCGATTGCACCGCCGAAGATGAAGAACGTTCCCAAGGTCAGGAGGCCGAGATCGCTGCCCGAGACCTCCATTGAGAACAGATCCCGGAAGTTTAGCGTCTTGAAAGTGGTGAAGAGGATTATGATTCCGAGCATGAACATGACGTCGCCGACCCTGGTTACGATGAATGCCTTCTTCGCGGCCGAAGCCGCGGAAGGCTTGTGATACCAGAATCCGATCAGGAGGTAGGAGCACAGTCCCACCATCTCCCAGAATATAAACATCTCGAGGTAATTGTTCGCGAGGACGAGGCCGAGCATCACTCCGACGAACAGCGAGATTTCAGTGTAGTACCTCCTCTTCCTCCCCCCCTCGTCGCCCATGTAGGCGATCGAGTAGATTATGACAAGGGTCGAGACGATCAACACGACCATCAGCATCAGCGCGGTCAGCTGGTCGATGTATATTCCGATTTCGAACTTGTAGGTCGACGTGAGATGGATCCAAGTTACTGACTGCTCATAGACGCCGTTGACGACCCCATCAGCTTTGTCGAACGAGCCGTCGAGCACCGACACGACGACAAACACCGAGATGATGAGCGATATTGTCGTGGCGCCAATTGCGAGGTACCCTCCGCCCTGCTTCATCTTCTTGCCGAGCAGACCTATTGCGACCGCTGCCAGAAGAGGGAAGACCGGAATCAGCCAGGCGAAATCTATCGGTTGCATCTCACCACCTCAGGATGTTGATCTCTTCAAGGTCGATCGTCTCCCTCGTTCTCAGGAGGTTCAGCAGAATCGCGAGACCGACGGCGACCTCAGCCGCTGCTATCGCGATCGAGAATAACGCGAACACCTGTCCTCTGACGTCATTCAAGAATGATGAGAAGACAACGAAGTTCACGTTCGCTGCGTTGAGCATTATCTCGATGGACATCAGGACGACGATCGCGTTGCGCCTGGTGAGCGCCCCGTAGGATCCCAAAGCGAACAGGATCGCTGACAGAACGAGGAAGTACTCGATCGGAATCATTTCTCATCCTCCTTTGCCAGGAACACCCCGCCGAGCATAGCCGTGAACATGACGAGCCCGATCGCCAAGAAGGCGATGCCGTAATCGTCGAACAGCGCGTTGCCGATCTTCTCGGTGCCAATCTGCGATATGTTTCCAGCTCGCCAGTTTACGACCAACAATGAGCCGAGCACGATGACGAGCAGGGCCGCGATTGCTATGATTGAGGCGACCTTGTGCCTATTCACACTTGTCGCCTCCCGAAAGCTTCCTCTTCGTAAGCATGACACCGAACAGGATCAGAACGGTAACGGCTCCGACATAGATGAGAATCTGGATCATCGCGACATACTCGGCGCTCAGAAAGATGAAAGTTATCGCGACCCCGACGAAGGTCAGCGCCAGATACATGACGCTTCTGACGACCTCCTTCGAGAAGATGACCGCGACCGCGGCAGCCACTGTCATGATCGCGAATATGATGAAGAACAGGAGGTCGAGGTCCATCAGAGCACCTCCTTCATCATCAATGCGTCCCTCGGACAGTTCTCGACGCACTGCTCGCAGCCGACGCATTTCGGGTAGTCGAACTTAGGTCTCTTGATCGGCTTGCCCTTCTCGTTCACTCCGACCTGTACTATCTCGACCGCCCCGGCGGGGCATATTTTTGCACAACGGGCGCAACCTATGCACTTCTTGTCGTCGAGCTCGGGCCTGTCCTTGCCCTCGCGTCCCGGTTCCCTTTCCACGACGCCTTTCTCAAGCTCGGAGGGGAGCACCTCTACGATATTCACCTCATATCCCGGCTTGTATTCGTGCCGTAATTCATACGGATCGTAGATCAGGTCCTGTCTGGTGTACGTTGCTAATTCGTACTCAGGCGTGACTATCATCGCGTTCTTGGGGCAGTACTCCGCACAGTAGCCGCACATCATACATCTTCCAAGGTTGACCTGGGGCCGTCTTATCTTCCCGTGCTCCTTGTCCTCGATCTCAACGAGCTCAATGCATCCTGTCGGGCAGATGCGCATGCATATGCCGCAGCCTATGCAACGCTCCATCATAAGACCGGGCCTTCCCCTGTAATTGTCCGGAAGCTCGAGCTTCTCCCATGGATAAAGGATCGTGTCTGGACGGTGAATCGTGGCCCTGATAGTCTCCTTCAGAGTTGCGTACATGGGCCTAAAGACGTAGCCCGTGAGTCTGGGGTCTCTCTTTTTCCCTTTCTTCACCTTCTCCGCCATCTACCACCACCCCAGAGTCTTGACCGCAATAGCGATAAAGAGGTTGATCATTGCCAAAGGAAGCAAGCGCTTCCATCCGATGTTCAGAATCTGATCGACTCGGACCCTCGTCAATGAACCCCTGATCCAGATGAACACAAAGAACACAATGAATACCTTGATCAAGAACCATATCTCCGGCGGAAGGAACGGCCCGTTCCATCCGCCGAGGAAAAGAAGAACGCCGACGGCGGCTCCGGCATAGCCCCTAAAGTACTCGGCGAGCATCAGCAAGCCGAACCTCATGCCACCGTACTCTGTCCACCAGCCTTCGACTAGCTCGGCCTCCGCCTCGGGCAAGTCGAAAGGGATCCTTTCCACCTCAGCAACGATGGCGATCATGAATACGATGAAACCGACGAATTGAGGAATGATGAACCACGTTGAATCCGCTTGCGCGTTTACGATATCTCCGATGTTCAGGCTACCGGCCAGGAGCACGACCCCAACCATCGAGAGCAGGAGCGGGATCTCGTATGAGATCAGCTGCGCAGCCGACCGCATGCCTCCGATAAGCGAGTACTTGTTGTTCGAGGCCCACCCACCGAGAAGGATAGCAAACGGTGTTATGCTGAAGACCGCGAAGATAAACAGAAGGCCCAAACTGAGATCCGACATGTAGAACCTGTCGCTCAAAGGAATGGCCACAAGAAGAAGAATGGAGGATCCGATCATGATCACCGGAGCCCAGCCATAGGGAGTCTTGTCAGCCTTCTCAGGTATGATGTACTCCTTCAGAAGGGTCTTCAGACCGTCGGCGATGTTCTGGAAGTACCCTGCCGGTCCGACCACCATGGCGCCTCTGCGGTCCATGAGACGACCAAGGGTCTTTCTCTCCTGCCAGATCATCGTTATGGCCACTATGAAGCCCACGGCAAGGAGCACGATCGACTCACCGAGCAAGGTCAGGAACCTGATGACATCTGCGCTCCCAAGCCACCCAGCAATGCCGTGGAAGCCGACCCAATTGAGAATCCAATTCACGATGCCAACCAGCCAAGAGACTATCCCCTCCGTGAACTGGTACAGATCCATGGTCTCACCTGTCGGTCTCTCCCAGACACATGTCGACGGATCCCATGATCGACGGGACGTCGGCGACCTTGTATCCTCTAAGCATGACCGGCACGGCGGAGACGGTTACGAATATCGGACTGCGCACCTTCAGCCTGTATGGTCTGTCGGTACCATCGCCGATGACATACATCAAGGCCTCGCCCCTTGGGTCCTCCACTCTTGCGTAGGCGGTCTTCCTGGGCGCGTTCCTCGGAGCCTTCACTCGTATCGGCCCAGAGGGCATCTTCTTAAGAGCCTCGCGGACAATGTGGCAGCTCATTCGCATCTCGTCCATACGCACTCTGTACCTCGCATAGCAGTCGCAATCTGGATGCGTGCACATGTCCCAGTCAAGCTCATCATAAACGGAGTACGGGTCGTGCTTGCGGAGGTCGATCTTCACTCCGCTACCCCTCAAGGTCGCACCAGTGACGCCCAGATTCATGCCATCAGAGGGTTTTAGAATGCCAATGCCCTGAGTCCTCATCAGGAAGATCTCGCTGCCATCGAAGATCTCCTCGTACTCGTCGAGCTTCTTCTCGAAGTAGTCGAGTGTCCTCAGGCAATCTCTCTCGAAGTCGGGAGGCAGGTCGTTTCTCACACCGCCGATTCTCGGGTAGTTATAAGTTATTCTTGCACCACTGACGCTTTGTAACAGGTCCAGGAAAAGCTCCCTTTCCCTCATGCCGTAGACGAATGCGGTGAGAAGGCCGAGATCGGTCCCATATGCTGCGATCCACATCAGGTGGGAGGCGATTCTCTGAAGCTCGAGGACCACGACGCGTATGTATTCGGCCCTTTCAGGGACTTCGATGCCCATCAGGTTCTCGATCGCCAGGCAGTACAGGTGGCTCCACGTCATCGAAGACCCGTAACAGAGGCGGTCGGACATGGGGATGATCTGCGGATACACACGGTTCTCGGTCATCTTCTCCCAACCGCGGTGGAGATAACCGATGACAGGCTTCGCATCCAATATCGTCTCGCCGTCGACCTTGACCCTCAGATTCCACAAGCCGTGGGTCATTGGATGCTGAGGCCCCATGTTTATCCACATTTCGGCCATGATCAGCGCCCCCTCAACTTGAATTCCTTCCTGAATGGATAGTATCCGAAATCGGAGGGCAGCAGGAGCCTCTCCATATTCGGGTGATTCTTAAAGCGGATTCCGAACAACTCACACGCTTCTCTCTCGTGCCAGTTCGCGCCTCCCCAGAGCGCCGTGACCGAGTCCACCTCGGCGTCGTCGGAGGGAACGTCCACCGTGATCTCGATGACGCATTCGTTTGCGTATGAGGAAACGTGATAGACGACTTCCAGGTGATCGACCTTGTCGACTCCGGTAAGACATGAGATATGCTCGAAGCTGAGCGTGTTCTTGAGATACTCGCAAAGCTTGCAGAGAACGGATCTTGTCACCCTAGCGACAATCCTTCTCGGGCCGACAACACCGACAGTGACGCCATCTGGGAAGCTCTCCTTGATGGTCTCGACAATGACCTCCTCTGAGAGTTTTGTAGTCGGCGCGTCGCTATGCAGTCGATCACCTCAGTCTTCCAGGAATGTGCCTTTCATCTCGGCCCTTATCTTATCCTGAAGCTTCATGAACCCGTCGAGCATGGCTTCCGGTCTTGGTGGACATCCTGGAATGTAGATATCGACAGGGATGAAAGTGTCAAGTCCTTGAACAACATTGTACGAGTCATACCACGGACCGCCAGAGATGGCACACTCGCCCATGGCCACAACCCACTTGGGTTCGGGCATCTGTTCGTAGAGCCTTCTGAGATCGGGTCTGAGCTTCGTTGTCACCCAGCCGTTCACGAGAAGAACGTCGCATTGCCGAGGAGATGATCGAAACACAAACCCGAAGCGCTCAGCATCGAACCTCGCTGCAGAGGCGGCCGCCATCTCCAAGGCGCAGCAAGCGATACCGAAGTGAAGAGGGAATATCGAGTTCCTGAGCGCCCAGCTCCAGATGGGGACGGTGATCTTATCAACTGCTTTCTTGACTCCCGAGGCGCGCATTGTCTCATCGAAGAGGCCGGAGGACCATTTCATGAACTCCTTCGCGCTCATCGCTATGACGTTCGGAGCAAGACTCAGATCCAAATTACCTCCTCCTTCTTCAGCGCGTAAGTGACTCCGATGATTAGTATTGCAAGGAAGACGCCCATGTCCATCTTCGCCGTAAGGGAAAGGCCGGAAAATGCAAGTGCCCAGATCATGAGAAAAACCGTAATGATGTCGAAGATAACGAATATGATTGCGAACATGTAATATTGAAAATGGAACTGGATGTTCGCTTCGCCGATCGGCGCCTCGCCGCACTCGTACGTGGTGTGCTTCAACGCGCTCTTCTTAGTCGGGCGGAAGAAACGTGAAATAAAGAACGCCAATATGGGGAATAGAATCGTTACCAAGGCAAAAATGGCGACCGGCAGATAATCCTCAATCAGCATCGGAGCCTCAACATACTGCATTTATATAAATCTTCCACGAGAGGATTCGGTTGTCCTGGACCAACTCCTTGAGTGGGCATTTTCGTACTCCGCAAATTCTTCCTAATCATAACATATTTCATCGTCAATTCTGCAATGCCCCGAGGACAATAAGAATAATAGTCCCCTCGTACGTTGAAAGACGACGGTGGTTCGATGGGAATGAGAATCGCGATCCTCGCCGAAAGCGACTACGAGGACCTTGAGTTGTGGTATCCTCTGCTACGATTGAGGGAAGCTGGACATGATGTAACCGTTATTGGAACGGGCAGCAACGAAACATACCTCAGCAAACACGGGTACGAAGTAGAGGTTGACCTCTCGATTACTGCAGCTAGACCTGAGAACTTCGACGGAGTGATCATACCAGGGGGATGGGCTCCCGACAAGCTTCGGCGCTACCCACAAGTCAACGGATTCGTGAGAAAGATGTTCGAAAACGGTAAGCTCGTCGGCTCGATATGTCACGGCGGATCCGTTCTCGTCTCGGCTGGCATCCTGAAGGGAATGAAAGTCACGTCCGTAGTTGCAATCAAGGACGACCTGATCAACGCCGGCGCCAGGTACAAGGACGAAGAAGTCGTGGTGGACCGGAACCTCATCACCTCGAGGAGACCACCAGACCTCCCGGCGTTTATGCGGGAGATCCTGAAAGCGCTGGAGAAGTAGTCTTCGTCGCCCGAGGATGGGCCGCACCGGAGAACAATCGAACGCACATGAGCTGGATTGGCCTTGGACTACAGGGCCAAACTCAGAGCAATTTATATACAAAGGTCACAATGGAGGCTATTTACTGACCAAGAGTGGCGCATAGAGGGTGGAAGTATGAGCAAGAAGATAGGATTCGTCGGGGCCGGGAACATGGCCGAGGCGCTCATGAACGGCATAATCTCCGCAGGCGTTGCGAAGAAGGAAGATGTCATTGCCAGCGAGATTATACAGGAGCGCAGGGAGTTCATTTCCAGAACGGCCGGCATAGATGTGACTGAGGACAACGTCCGAGTCGTAAGATCGACACCAGTCGTGATTCTTGCAGTGAAGCCGCAGCACATCGGATCGGTTCTCGACGAGCTCAAACCGCACCTGACAGCCGATCATCTTCTGATTTCGATAGCCGCCGGGATCAGGATACACCAGATCGAGTCCAGGTTGAATTGGGGCGTCAGAGTGATAAGGGTCATGCCGAACCAGCCGTGCCTTGTCGGGGCCACGGCCGCGGGATACGCTCTCGGGAAGTTCGCCAAGGAAGAAGACAAGAAGACCGTGCAGAGAATACTGGAATCGGTCGGCGTTGCCTTTTGCCTCGAGGAGAAACTGCTCGATGCAGTCACGGGACTCAGTGGAAGCGGCCCCGCTTTCATATATGTGGTGATCGAGGCGCTCGCAGATGGCGGCGTCATGGCGGGCTTGCCGAGGGATGTGTCGATCGCTCTCGCCGCGCAGACTGTACTGGGATCTGCAAAGACCGTCCTAGAAACGAAGAAGCACCCAGGCGAACTGAAAGACATGGTGGCCTCTCCGGCGGGAACGACGATTGCCGGACTGAAGATACTCGAGGAGTCGGGCGTGCGAGGCGCATTCATGAAGGCCGTTCAGGCAGCGTCTAAGCGCTCGGAGGAACTCGGGGAGAAGGGCTGAGGTTCATCCCTTCATCCCACTTCCACTTGGGGACAATCCCAGACGCTGGGAGGGCACCGGCGGAAATGCTGGTTCAAAACCTCTTAGACCGCAACAGGCCACTGATCACTCTTGGAAAGTTCTTGAACACCCTTGAGGTATTCCACTCGAGGTCGAGTTTCTCGCAGATAGTGGACTCCATGAGGAAGTCCGTTCTCTTCTTGAGAGCCGCCAGCTCTCTCCTCCTTTCTTCTGAGCCTGACAGAGACATGATCCGATCGACCTCTCTCATAATGCCGCGGGCCACGTCCGTTCTCTCCCGCCTGGAAGCGAGATTCCCTTCGTCGATCTGCCCTATCTCGAACCTCACCTCGTTGAGGCGGTCTGCCGCGTCATACGAAACGCCAACGATCTCGTCTCGCGTCATCCATTCGGTCTCATAGGACAACACGTACTTCCAACTTGGACTCATGAGCCTGATGCGATGCTCCTCGAGCGTATTCGCAAACAACCTGTATCCGAACGCGCCAGGATTTTCGAAGACTCTGCTTCCAGGATCGATGAAAGGTGCCAGAGGAGAAGCATACACCGACAAGCGAGGGTCGTGATCGATCAGAGAGTAGAGCGATCTGGCGAAGTCCGCGCTCGCAAGCGCCGACTCCCTTGTCTGCCTTGGAAGACCTATCATGAAGAACATGTCGAAACGCTGACACTCACTGCCCAGGGCATGCTGCACCGTCCTCTGGATCGACTCCGTGTCGAAGCCGCGCCCGAGTGCCCTCCTCACCGACTCCTCGTGAGAGTCCGGCGAGAACTGCATCGAAAATCGCTCGAGGGACCGCGAAGCCGACCGATAGAAGTCCTCCTCCGCCGGTGTGAATATCTCTAGAACGACGTGATTCTTAATCCTGAGCCGCCTCGCTTCCTTAAAGAATCTCTCCACATAGTTCTTTCCACCCTGTCTTAGGTCGCCTACGACGAACGTCGGCGCGTCCAGATAGGATTGTATGTTGCATATGTCCTCAGCCAGCCGCTCAGGGTTCCTGAACGCCGGCCTGACCCTTGAGACGAAACCGCGCAGCGCTGAGCATGAGCCTCCGCAGACGACGCAGTTCATCGAGCATCCCCTGACGGAGAAGACCGCGGTCAGTGGGTATCTGTCCCAGTCCTTGAACGGCTTGAACCCTTCGAGGTCTCTGTGCCTGATGACAGAGCGGATCATCCATCCGTAGTCGATGTCAAGGTAATCCAAGTTCTCGGGGACGAAAGTCAGAGGATTTACTCTGCTCGTTCCAGCCTCCTTCCAGGCGAGGTTGGGCACTTGCTCCAGGTCGCCCCCTGACTCAAGAGTGCCCATTAGTGTCGACAACGGCACCTCGGTGGAATCACCCCTAAGCACGAAATCGACCTGTGGATAGGCAATCAGCTCCTCATAGAAGTACGAGGCTGAGAGGCCGCCCATCAAGATCCTGGCATCGGGATGCATCGACTTCAGAAGGCGCGCGACTTCGAGGGATCCTTGGGCGTGAGGAAGCCAATGCAGATCGAGCCCGAACACGCTGGCATCCAGTCTTCGGAGCAGTGCCTCCGCGTCTAGACTCTTGTTGTTCAACATCATGCTCGCCAAGTTAACAATGCGAACTCTGAACCCGTCCTTGTGAAGCTGGGTCGCCATCGTCGTGAACCCGAACGGGTACATCTCAAAGACTGGAGTGGAGGGCACGAGGTCGCTGACCGGGCCGAAGAATATAGATTCCCGCCGAAAGTCGTAGACGCTTGGTGCGTGGATTAGAATGAGATCCTCTTTCGACAGGCTCAAACCTCCGACGACAGAGGTGGAGGGTGCCGGCGATACTTAAGCGCTCACTTGCCGAACCTTCTCTGTCTCAGCTGGTAGGACCTGATCGCCCTCAGGAAATCGATCTTCCTGAAGCCCGGCCAGTAGACATCGGTGAAGTAGAGCTCAGCGTAAGCGAGCTGCCACAGCAAGAAGTTCGAGACCCTTTCCTCACCGGACGTCCTGAGCACGAGGTCAGGGTCTGGGAAGTCGGCAGTATACAGGAAGTTGGAGAAGACTTTCTCGTCGATCTCATCGACGTTGAGTTCACCCGTCTTCACCTTCTCCGCTACCCGCCTTATCGCCTGGATTATCTCCTGGCGACTGCCATAAGCGATGGCAATATTGTAGAAGTACTGATCATACGAGGCCGTCCTCTTGGTAGCGTATTGGATTGCCTTCTTCACATTGTCCGGCAAGAGTTCCATCTGACCCAGCACGCTGACCCTTATCTTGTGCTTGTGAATCCTCTCGTCGTCGCCGAGCTTGTAGAAATTATTCTCGAAGAGCTTCATCAGCGAGTTCACTTCCTCGGGGTCCCTCTCGAGATTCTCGGTCGAAAAGGCGAAAACGGTCAGTATCTTGATGCCAAGCTCGAGGCACCATTCCATCATCTCCTCCAGTTTGTCCTTCCCCCTGATATGCCCGTCCGTCGGCTGCAGTCCGAATTCCTTCGCGAACCTTCGGTTTCCGTCCATGATAATGGCTATGTGCGATGGTATCTTGTTCTCTCCGACTTCCTTCAGCAGCCTCTTCTCGTATGTCTGGTACGCGGTGTTGGAAATGACCCGGGAGATCTCGTTTCTGATTGACTACGCCCCCTGGATGAACTTAACGTTCTCATCATACCGTTACTAGATATCTACTTTTCGAAGTCTTCAGGCAGCGACGCCGAACGTATTCCGAGGTCAAAGCAGCCTATGCCAGCGACGGCCCCAATCATGCCCCTCTTGCCAGTTATCTCGACGAGCCGCACGCCGTTCCGTTCCGCGACCTCTCTCGCCTTGTCGACCGTCAGTATCCTCTTCTTTGCTTGGAGGCCATATTCCACAAGATCTTGAGGTATTTTCAACCCCTGGGACATTGCCAGGGTCGTGTTCTTCGAGAGCGTATTCTCCCTTACGTACTTGACGACATAATTGATCAACTTCTGGAGATCTCTCTCCTCGACTGCGAAGGAGATGCCGACTGAAACGCAGTTCGTCGTCTTCTCGGGAACGTCCGGATTCAGCTGGATGATCTTGTGCTGCAAGAAATGACCGAACGGGCACCCGCGCGCCGCCTTGAGCATCATTACCCAAGAAGCTCCTTTCTCTTTCGTGTCAGTGTCGTCAACGGCGAAAACAATCCTGATCATCTTCGGTGTCGTGATGGTGACCTCGATCGCGTGCGATCCACCTATTCTGAAATCATCCGGGTATTCGGCCTCGAGTGTGCCAGGGCCCTGAGGGAGACAGGCACCGATGCCGACGCTGGCGCCGGCAAGCCCGACCCAGGTCGTCTTGACCCGATCACCTTCGACCCTCAGAGCCTTCAGGCCTTGACCTCCGACGTCCTTCGAGGCCGGCCCGAACTTGACCGCCTTCTCCCCGATTATCGTATCGATGATAAGCGTCGTCCCCTCCACCCTCACGTCCGTGATAACACCACCGGCACGCTTCCTGTTCACCGCATCCCATTCAACCGGTCCTTTCGCTATGCAATCCTCGATGATCTGAGCCACGCCATTGGCTTCATCAACAAGGGTGACGACACCCTTACAGAACATCTTCCCAAACTTCTCTGTCAACTCATCCGGACTGAGGATCTTAGACATTTCAGGCAACCCTCCCACTCCCGAGCAGGATAGATAGCATTCTCTTGCTACACTTTATCACTTTCGCGGAATCCGCCCAGCGAATCTGGAGGGAAGATCCGCGATCTCGAACATCATCGGGGATCCGGTGGTCTTGTCCCGATATACAAGGAACTTGCCCTTCACACAGATGGTCTCGCCGAAGTGCGGCCCTACGGTTTGGGCCAACCTCGGAGGATGCCTCGGCATCTCCGTTACAGGATAGCCGTCGAGGATCTCGATCTCGTCTCTCACTTCGATCCTCCACCTCCTCAGCCTCTCCACGAGGCCTTTGTGAGACTGCTCGATTTCGCTTCTCGAGGGGGACTTCGCCAGCCACTTCGCGATCTTCCCTTGGCTCACGGACTGCTTCAGACCCATGTCCTGCGAGATTCGCTTCTCCAAACACTTCGCCTTCATCCTATCCTCACAGTCGACGAGCGGTGCGATTGCGTCCGCGCCCTGCTCGATTCCTCTGGTCCTGAGCCTCGGCTCGCTAGTCATGCCTATCTTGACCGCGTCCCCCGTGAATGCGGCATAGACGATATGCGTCCTCCTGCAGAAATCGCAGTCGCACCTCTCACCATTGCACCGAGGCTCGAAGATGCACTCCTGGACAGGTATCCAGGATGACGCACATTCGGGGCACTGAAGGAAGTTCTTCACGGGAGCATTGTTTGGGCACCGGTGATAGCCATTCTCGTCGAGTCGCCCTACACACCTCTTACTCTCCGACACGAGCATGTCCGGGCTGGACAGGTCAATCTCAGTCAGCTTCCCTTCCCCCAGGACATACACTTCCAGGTGAGGGACAAAGTCATCCCAATAGAATGAAACAAAATGTTCGGAATTCACACTTAGATTGGGTTCGATCAGAAGGCGGTCCGCCCGGATGAACATCGGTTCGTAGTCTCAGGCGGGCATATTCAAACTATCGACACCTTTACTGAAACTGCAATCAGGATCCAGTCACTCATGCGGGTTGCGCAACATCAGCCTGTCTCAGTTCCAGAGCCCGACATGGCACCCTCCCCCCCTTCCGCACCAGCTTCCTCCGGAGGAGCTCTCTTCAAGTACTCTGGCGGCACCTCTCGGACAAGAAAGACGGTCTTCCCCGCCTTCTGGATCTCAGTCCCATCCTCGACCGCCTTCTTGGCATCGATCACAAGGATGATCGGCGTATTGGTCCTCACGGAGCCTGCCGAAAAGGCATCCTTGTATGTTTTTGACAGGTGGACCATCCTCCGGTCGGAGGGCTTCAGTCCGGTCTCAAGTATGATATCCGCCTCCTCCGGCGTGGTGGGATAGAATAGTTTGTCCGGTATGTTGTCGGTGGGAAGCTTGAGGTCCAGTTCAAGCGTGTGACCGTATGTCGCCCTGATGAGGTCATTGCTGACCTGATATCGCCCTTTCGGATCCGTTTCGATGATTGCGATAATGTGGTGGGGTCGGATCCAATGATACCTCCTCTGATGGGCCTTGAGCGCCCCGATGAAGTCCCTAAGGCTGACGAATCCCTGGTCGTCCATCTCCAGCCCGAACTTCTCAGGGAAATGTCTGAGCGTCCCTGCCATGGTCCTTCCAATCTGCTCAAGCTCCTGGTCATTCATCAGAAACTTGCCCTTCTCCCCGCAGATCGAGCAGGTCTCCCCCCGAAAATACCCATGTTCCTTGCATTCCCGTAGCATTTCCGAATGATGAATCGGGTTTCTTTCTTTAAGGCTTTCCATTGAGCACCCACCCTGAATTCTTAATATTCGTTCGATGAATCACTGGCAACCGGACCACTGGGATATAGCGATTGATGATCAAGCACGGACTACTTTCGTCCTACTGCCTTCTCAGCGGAGAGGACGGTATTCTTCATCAGCATGACGATGGTCATCGGTCCGACTCCCCCTGGCACAGGAGTTATTGCCGACGTCTTCTCCTTCACGGCTTCGAAATCAACGTCCCCCACCAGTCTGTAGCCCCTCTTCGCCGACGCGTCATCCACACGGTTGACACCTACGTCGATGACAACCGCGCCGTCCTTTACCATGTCGGCTTTGATGAATCGCGGAACCCCCATAGCGGCGATGACAATGTCTCCCTGCCTAACAACGGAAGGTAGGTCCCTAGTCTTTGAATGGCAGACGGTGACCGTCGCGTTCGCTCCTTTCTTTTTCTGCATCAGAATGGCAGCGACCGGCTTCCCCACGATGTTGCTTCTGCCAACCACGACAACATGCTTTCCCTCGGGGCTGTTGCCGCTACGGACAAGAAGTTCTTGCACACCATGAGGCGTGCATGGCAGGAATCCAGGGTCTCCGATCAACATCTTCCCGACGTTCACCGGATGGAATCCATCCACGTCTTTCTCGGGACTAATCCTATTCAGGACCTTCGTCTCATTGATGTGGTCCGGGAGGGGGAGCTGAACAAGGATGCCGTGTATCTTCGGGTTCGCGTTGAGGTCGTCGATCTGCTTAAGTAGCGCCCCTTCCTCGTATTCGAGCGGCAGTCTTATCGTCTCGGAGTAGATTCCCAGCTCCTCACAGGCTTTCCCCTTCATCCTGACGTAGACCTGCGAAGCGGGGTCCTCTCCTACCAAGACGACTGCCAATCCGGGCGTGATCCCTTCAGACTTCAGTTCTGCGATCTTCTTCTTCAGCTCCTCGCGTATCTCATCCGCTATCTTGCCGCCATCGATGACCTGTGCCGGCATCCTACCACCTTGCATGGGGGAGTAAACGTAGGACTTTACTTAATCCTTCCTCAATGTGAGGATTGAAAACTGCA
>JBEKKT010000002.1:0-77197 GCA_050010535.1 Methanomassiliicoccales archaeon
CTGCCTTCAGTGGGTTGTCTTGTTAACATCTGGACTTGACCGCGGGCTCTGGCGTGTATTTTGTCAGCGACCATATGGTGCAGTTTCTGATAATAGATGACACCTATGAAGATGTCCGCCCCAATCATCTTGCCGGAAAGGCCGTCATACATGACTTCCTTCCCGGTGTGCTTGAACCCGTTGCGGACGAGCGCCTCTCTCAACGATTGCTCGCTCTCGCCGCTGAACGGCGTCCCGTCAATCGTCCGGACCTCCATCGACCCGACCTTGCCGCCAATCATTTCGAGAACATGGGCGACGGTCATCCTTGATGGGATGGCGTGCGGGTTGATCACTAGGTCCGGTATGACTCCATCTGATGTGAATGGCATGTCCTCCTGCGGAGCTATGAGACCGATTACACCCTTCTGTCCGTGCCTCGAGGCGAACTTATCGCCGAGCTCCGGGACCCTCTCGTCCCTAACCTTCACCTTGACCAGGCGACTGCCGTTCTCGGATTCGGTCAGCATGACGCTGTCGACCCAGCCGCTCTCTCCAGACCTGACAATGATCGAGGTCTCCCTACGCTTCTGCGGGGTAAGGAAGTCCGTTTCCTCTTCAAGGAATCTCGGGGGCGACGTCTTGCCGATGAGGACGTCCCCTCCGTTCACGGCGGTCTCAGGGCTGATAAGCCCGTCCTCGGCGAGGTTGCTATACGCAAGATCAGCCCTCGCTCCCCTGACGTCCGGGCTCGGGATCTCAAAGTGGTCCTCCTGACCGCCCGGATACCTCCGCTCCTCGGCCCTGTACGTCCTCATGAAAGTCGAGCGACCCAGTCCCCTCTCCACGCTCGCCTTGTTGAGGATCAGTGCGTCCTCCATGTTGTAACCATGAAATGAGAGTATCGCGACGACGAAGTTCTGTCCGGCAGGACGCTCGTTGAACGCCACGAAATCCATCGGCTTCGTCTGCACCAGCGGCTTCTCAGGATAGTGCAGCAAGTGACCCCTTGTGTCGGGCCTCTTCCGATAGTTCGTCGCACTTAGTCCGAGCGACTGCTTCGCCATTCCGGAGCCCATCGTCACACGCGGGGACGAGTTGTGCTCCGAATACGGGACGAGCCCGGCGCAGACACCGAGAATGACTATTGGGTCCAACTCCACGTGGGTGTGGTCCTTCGTGATCAGCAGCGGTGTCTTCATCTCGCCGTTGCAGTGCAGGCAGCGCAGCAATGCGAAGTTGTCCTCGGTCCCGGGGTTGATCCAGTCGACGTCCGTCTGGGAGATCGCTCTCCCGCAGCTGTCGCACCGTTCCGGCACCTCGTACGGATCGACCGCAATGAACGAGTCCTCTTCCTCCTCCGCGTCGACCCACTCGATTACGCCCTCCCTGAGAAGGTCGGACCATCTCGCCTTGCCCTCCCTGACATCGTCGAGATGTTTCTTCGTCAATACTGTCTTGCCGTTCTCGATGACGACGAGCGGCCGCCTCAACCTGCCTTCATCGCAGTTGATTATGACCTCGTCCATTTCTTCATCGTATCGGACGTTAATCTCGTGAGAAAGAAGACCGCACCTGCGTCGGTGCCTTATCTCCGCCACGAGTTCCTTCGCCATGTCGTGAACGCCAACGAGGTCCCCGTTGACGAAGACCCTCGTCCCCATCTTCTGCTGCCCCCTGACCTCCTTGACCCCGAGGTCCTTCAGCAACCAATGGACGTTTTCCTCGCGGAATCCCTCGGAGACGTCGATGATCAGGGCTGCGTTCTTCACGAGGCCGCAGTTCTGACCCTCAGGGGTCTCGTTCGGGCAGAGCCTTCCCCACTGCGTCGGGTGAAGGTCCCTTGCCTCGAAATGAGGCTGGCTCCTAGTGAGGGAGGATGTAATCCTCCTGAGATGACTGATTGTGCTCATGTTGGACGTCCGATCCAGCAACTGGCTTACGCCCGCCCTACCGCCGACCCAGTTCCCCGTCGCGAGGGCGTGGAGCAGCCTGTGAGTGAGCAGGTCCGGCCTGATCGCGCTCGATATCCTTAGGTCCTTCTTTCTCGCGTACGACCTCTCGAGCTGGTACTTGAGATCCTTCATCAGGTTCGTGAACGCTACTCTGAAGAGATCTTCCATCAGGTCTCCGGACAGCTTGAGACGCTTGTTCGCGTAGTGGTCCTTGTCGTCCTCTTTCCTGAGCCCAAGCGACAGCTCAAGTACGGATCTCGCTATCCTTCCGAGGAATATCGCTTTCTTCAACCTGTCCTCGGGCGTGTCGCCCAAGTGGGGCAGGAGCGACCTGTCGATAATCGACTCAACCTTCTTGACCCTGTACTCCTTGGCTTGACCGGTGGCGAACTTCCTCTCGAGATAAAGGACCGCGTCCTCTGTCGTGAATATGCCGTTCGGAGGGAAGATCTTCTTGTCCTGGCATTCCTCGATGTTCGCGTACACGATATTCGCCATCTCCGGAACGCTGACGATCGCGTCGTAAGTCTCCTCATCGCTCTCCATGCCGAGAGCCTTCATTAATGCAATAAGTGGAATCTGCCCGGATGCCGCCGGAACAGTGACCATGAGCATGCCGTCCTTCTTCTTCTCAACGAGTGTCAGGGCGCGGTATCCTTCCTTCTGCGAGAATACCTTTGCCACCTCCATCTTCGTGCCGTACCGCTCGTTGAACTCGACCATGACTCTGTTGGGCGCTAGGTCTTCGAGCGATATCAGGACCCGCTCGGTCCCGCCGATGATGAAGTAGCCGCCGGGGTCCTTCGGGTCCTCCCCGGCCTGGATAAGCCTATTGTCGTACTCCGCTTCCGTCAGCTCCCTCTCTTCCTCCATATTCTCCTTGTAGAGTGTGCAGCGCTTCGACTTGACCATTATCGGCAGGTCGCCGATGTGCACTTTCTCCGGCTCCTTTTCGATTCCGTCCTCCACGATGGTGAATTCGAGGGCGACGGGAGCGAGATAGTTTAGATTCCTGAGCCTAGCCTCCATCGGCGTTAGGGAATGGGATGCGCCGTTCGCTTCTCTGACGACCGGGAGAGTCACTTGTATAGTCGGTCTAGCCTGGGGATCGATGTTGCCTGTCTTCTCGTCCCTCCTTCGGCCGACCCTGATCTCTACAATCCTTCCTTCTGTCTTGTCCGGGTCGAGGCGGATTATTCCCCGGTCGATTTCCTCCGCGGACACGCGCAGGTTGTCCACGATCTTCTGCATACGACTGTTCGGATTATCAAGCGTGGAAAGGAAGTCGTTGAAACTTGAAATGTGATGGTTGACTATGCTTCGCTCTTTGAAATAGACCTCGACCAGATCGCGCAAAACATCACCCTCTTATTACCAGACGATACGCCACAAAGGTATCTGCGGTCGGACTTCGCCTTACTATCTTTACTATTCTTCCTTCCTCGATCGGGCCGTAGATGTTCTCAAGGACTCTTATGCACGTATCGCTCCGTCGGATCTTCGGAAGCTGGTCCATCGTCAACTTCATCGACTTCAAAACCTTCTCAGCCTCTTCCTTCGTGACCAAATAATGTTCTGGAACGAGCTCGTGCTCTAGAACATTAAACTCTACAGTATCGACCAAAGTTTCACCTCGCCCCTACGCCACGGACCTTCCGATACAGTACGCGTTGGAGTTATAATAACCCATCGCAAACCGCTGCCAGAGACCTCGACACGCATGTCTTCTTCACCTACCCAAGCGGGCCCGCGGGGATTTTCGGAGGCGACGGCGGGTCACCGAGGCCTTTTCGAACCCCGGGCCATCTGGTTAAAAGCCAGATGCTCTTTCTAGGGACACTTGTTCTCAAGAATCCTACCTAGCTGAGCTACGGGCCCTTTGGCAACAACGCTTAGCGTTGTGGGACTGCGAGTAATCACTATGATTATTTAAACTTTGCTGAGGATGGGTCTTCCCTGACCGGCTGGGCGACAGAGATGATACTGGAATACGAGACGATTCCGCTCCTTCAATTACCTTGTGACGGAAGAAGTCTGGCGTCGGTCCATTCGTTGCGACAGCGACAAACACAGACCCCCGATTGCAGGTCACGTATAAATATGTGAACCGGTATCCTGCTTCCCGGCGAGGGGCATGGAAAGCGAGAAAGTCTGCAACTCATGCGGTATCAGGCTTATTAGCAAAGGCATCACATTCTTCTCCTGTCCGATGTGCGGGGAGAGTCAGATAGGAAGATGCACCAACTGTCGTGACCAGAGTGTACCTTATGTTTGTCCGAAGTGCGGCTTCGGCGGCCCGTAGGTGGTGTCGATGGGAAAGGTCGCCGCCGTCTACAATCTGATGCCTACGGACACTGATGTATCGATGGAGGACATGGCAAAGCGGATACCCGAGGTCCTGCCGAAAGGCGTCAGGATTGTCAAGTTGGAGACGAAGCCGTTCGCATTCGGCCTCGAGATCCTTGAAGCCGGTTTCTTGATGGAGGACGCCGCGGGCATCACCGACAACCTCGAGGCGTCGCTTCAGAAGATTGAGGGCGTTCAGACAGTAGAGCCAGTGTCGGTCAGCCTGATCTAACGCGCCGGGTCCTTTGTTCGGAATCGATTCTCTCGACTGCACCGTACCTAAGTACATAGAAACACCGACGAACGCGCCGAGAACGCTAGAGCACGATCCGGTGCGACCATCCCCGACGAGTGCGATCTGTCGGCCTAAGCTGGCGGGGGCTTGATGCATCCGTTCTTCATCAGCAGCTGGGTCATTCCCCTGGCCCTGCGGATCATCCATTCCGCGGTGGCGTAGAGTTCGCTCTTGCTGACCTTGATCCTCGCGACTCCCTGCTCCATCGCTTTCATTCCGACCGCGAGCGCCTCCCTCGGGAACACCTCCCAGTCGTCCATCGTAGGGACGATGTAGTCCTCCCTCAGGCCCTTGTCCTCCGCGGTCTTTGCGAGCTCGAACGCCGCTCCGATGCACATCTCGTCGGTGATCGTCTTCGCCCTGACGTCAAGCGCCCCCCTGAATATCCCTGGGAAACCGAGAGAGTTGTTTATCTGGTTCGGGAAATCGGATCTTCCGGTGGCAACAACCCTCGCCCCGGCCTCTTTCGCATCCCAAGGCCATATCTCTGGAATCGGGTTCGCGGTGGCGAAGACGATCGCGTCATCGGCCATTCCCTCGACCATGTCCTTGGTAATCACGTCGGGCCCAGGCCTCGAAGCACCGATGACCATGTCCGCGCCTTTCATCGCCTCCTTTATCCCTCCAGTCTTGCCATCCCGGTTGGACTTCAATGCCATCGTCCACTTCTCCGGGTACTTCCCCTCCAGGTCCGTCCGCCCAGAGTGCAGAATGCCCTTGCTGTCCACCATTACGATGTTCCCGGCATCGATACCTGTCGCGACGAGCACTCTTCCTACTGCAATGTTGGCGGCCCCAGCCCCGATCATCGCGATCGAAGCCTGGCTCATCTTTTTGCCGACGACCTTCAATGCGTTGATCACACCGGCCGTGACAATCGTCGCTGTCCCTTGCTGGTCGTCGTGCCACACCGGGATCTCGACGTCCTTGCGGAGTTCGTCAAGAATCGCGAAGCATTTCGGTTGCGAGATGTCCTCGAGGTTGATTCCGCCGAACGACGGGGTGAGCCATTTCACCGCCTGGATGATCTCGTCCGGGTCCTTCGTGTTCAGGCATATCGGAACGGCGTCGACGCCACCGAGATACTTGAAAAGGAGAGCCTTGCCCTCCATGACGGGCAGGCCTGCCTCGGGACCGATGTCCCCAAGGCCGAGGACCCTCGTGCCGTCGGTGACGATGGCGATCGTGTTCCACTTGTTGGTATGATTGTAGACTTGTTCCGGGTTCTTCTGGATGTCGCGGCATGGCTCCGCCACTCCAGGCGTGTACCATATCGCGAAGTCCTGGAAGTCCCTGACTGGACACTTCGGTATGGTCTCGATCTTGCCACCGTAGAATGGATGGTATTTCATCGCCAAGCGCGCCGGCTCGTACGCCTTCTTCAGTCGAGCCTCGTCAGCCTTCTCAGTGTCTTTCATCTTACACCTTCCTTGCCTTGCATACCTATCTGGACAGTATATCAAGAACCTTTGGGGCCATGGTGTGCTACTTTTTAGCATAGATACAACATCCATTATTAATAACTGACGAACATCACTATTCGAACTTGATTCCCCTAGACAGTGGCCAACATGACTCGCGTCCTAATCATCGACGGATTCATCGACGAGCCGGCGTCCCTGGGCGTGCCGCCCTATATCTCACCTCACGTAAGAGCGGTCGCCGGATCGGCAAGGGATGCCGGGTCCGAAGTCACCTATCTCACAATAGACTCATGGAGGAAATCTGGTATCATGCCTGGCGCGGACCTGAGTGTCGTCATGGCGGGGGCCGGGGTCCCGGGCCGCTACCTGAGATCGCTTCCCGCTTCGCTCAAAGAGATCAAGGCACTTGCAGAAAGACTGCCAGGTACTAGGATGCTGGGAGGACCTGCGTCGCTAGACCTCGAGTGTATGTCCCTTCCGTCGTTCGAGGCCGTGGCGAGAAGAGATGCCGCTGCAGCGGTCTTCGATCTGATCAGGACTGGAGACATCAAGAACAGATGGCGCACCTTGGACGAGTGGAATCGATGGATGGTTTTAGGAGCGGATATTATTCGCTCGCACCCCGATTTCCCTCAGCCCCTCATCGCCGAAATCGAGACATACAGGGGCTGCATGAGATACATGACCGGCGGATGCTCGTTCTGCATCGAGCCGTTGAAGGGGGCGCCAGTCTTCCGCGAGCCGAAGGACATCATAAGAGAAGTGGAGGTCCTGACTAGGTTGGGAGTGAGGAACTTCCGTCTCGGGGCTCAGACCTGCATCGTCTCCTACAAGTCCCGCATGTCTGGGGACGTCGTGCGTCCGAATCCCGAGGCGATAGAGATGCTTCTCTCAGGCATCGCGAAGTTCGACATCGATGTCTTGCACCTCGACAACGCCGATCCCTCGGTCATTGCCAACAACCCTGACGAATCGAGGAGGATTCTCGGCAGCATGGTCGAGCACTGCACGAGCGGGAACGTCCTGGCCCTCGGAATGGAGAGCGCCGATCCGAAAGTGATAGAGGCGAACAATCTGAACTCAACCCCGGACCAGGTCCTTGACGCCATAAGACTCATGAACGAAGTGGGGGGCGAGAGGGGGGAGAGCGGCTTGCCTGAGTTGCTCCCCGGCTTGAACTTCATTGTCGGTCTGGACGGCGAAAGCGACAGGACCCTCGATCTGAACATGTCGTTTTTGAAGAAGGTCTTGGAAGATAAACTCCTGCTCCGCAGGATAAACATCCGCCAGGTGATGCCGATACGGAGGGATTTCAAGCCTGGAGTCTCTCGTTCGATGTTCATAAGGTTCAAGGACGGAGTACGGGAGGGCATCGACAACCCAATGCTGCGACGACTGATTCCTCAGGGCACGGTACTCCGGAGGATCTACACCGAGCTGAGGGAGGGGAAGAGTACCTTCGGGAGGCAGATCGGCACCTACCCCATACTCGTAGGATTTCGGTACCCGATCGAAATCGGGAAGTTCATCGACGCGAAGGTCGTCGGTTGGGGGCAGCGGAGCGTCACCGCGCTCGAGTTCCCGCTGCCTGTGAACACCTGCTCCATTGCAGCCCTTGATTCCCTCCCATCTGTCGGCAAGAAGCGCGCAGCGAGGATAGCGAGGAAGAGACCGATAAGGAGCGTGGAAGACCTGGCCGCGGCGATCGAGGATTTGCAGACGGTCTCTTCAATCGCTCCCTACCTCGACCTGAAGAGAGTCGAAGACCGGATGAAATCAAGAGAATAAATATCACGAATGACCTTAACTCGAGCGATGGACGCGCTCCACTTTGCACGGTTTCCCTTCATCAAAGGCGCGACCGATTATGTCGGGTCGAACGGCGTCGATCTCCAGGAGCTCCTGACGTCTGAGGCATACGCGCCGGCGAGGTTTAGGGGCAAGCAGCGGATCCTCGACGCCTTGAACGAGGGGGAGATAACCAACTGCTCGACTTCGGGCGAGCAGGAGCGCTTGATAGAGGTGCTCAGCTACCCGGTCGCCAGGATGCTCGTCTCTTGCGTCGGGGACGGGTTCCTGATAAGGCGATACGCGCTCGCCGAGGCCGTGACGATGAACCGGCGGCTACAGCATGAGAGCCCGGAGTTCATAGTCTCTGTCGCCGAGGAACTCGGAGTCCCGGCGTCGATTACGAACGGAGCCATCAGAACGCATTTCTCCAGTTTTCTGAAGTTCACTTCGAGGATGAGGAGCAAAGAGTGGAAGCTCGTCAACACCGAGGTGAAAGAGGGATACGTGTTCCTGACGAAGCAGCGCTTCTCGAGAGTGCTACAACAGGCACTTCAGGAGAAGATCGAGGACGAGCTGCCGCTGGAAATCTCAGAGAACATTCTGAAGGCGCTTCGCCCCACCCTGGTCGACGTCAAGAACCTCATGGAGAAGAGGAAGCAGCACTACAAGGCCGAGGATCTCGGGAAGATCACGATAGTGAAATTCCCTCCCTGCATGAGAAGGCTGGTCGGAGTTGCGCAGGCCGGCGAGAACATGCCCCACACCGGTAGGTTCGCACTGACCGCCTTCCTCCATGCGATCGGGCTCTCGCAGGACGACATCCTGAGCCTGTTCTCGTCATCGCCGGACTTCGATCCGTCGAAAACGCGATACCAGATCGAACACATAACGGGGGAGATCTCCGGCACGGAATACACGCCTCCCGAGTGCTCGACGATGAGGAGCTACGGGATATGCTTCGAGCCGGACGCGCTGTGCAACAGCGGGAAGCTGAAGCATCCCCTATCTTACTACAAGGCCAAGAGCATGAAGAGAAGAAGGGTGCCAGCACCTTCAAGGGAAGCAGAACCGGCGAAAAAGGATTAAGGCACGCGAGTTACGTCCGATTCGACGCGACCTCCAGACCTTCTACTTTATCTTCCTCCATACCTCGACCGCGCGCTGGACCGCCGTCGCGTTCCCGACAATCCCGAACCACAGCATCATGAGCTCGAATATCGACAGGCTGAACGGTCCAAAGTCGATCCATCCGTTGCCGAAGAACATGAAGACCCACTGGGCCAGCGGGACGATGAACATGAACACGACGCGGTCCGCCCTGCCGAGCAAACCCCTGTACAGCCTACCGACCCCGACCGCCTGGGCCTGCGTGCCCATGTAGCTCGTCAGTAGGACGCCCAACAAGGCCAGGATCCCGATGTATGGGTCGCACCAGGAGCTGACCGCGACCGCGCCGATCATGACAACGTCCGCGTACCGATCGAGGACATGATCGAGAAAGTCGCCCCTCCTCGAGGTCTTCCCGGCAATTCGAGCGACCCTGCCATCGACCGCGTCGAAGAACCCGCTGACGATTACGAAAATGGAGGAGACGGGGAGCAGTACCTCCCACGACCAATAACTGAAGTAGAGAGCGATCGCGGACAGGACCGCTATGAGCAGGGCGACGAAGGAGAGCGTGTTCGGGTTCACCCCGACGAGTGCCTTCGCTGCCGGGTCCAGAATGGATCCGGCCTCGCCCCTCATAGAGTCTAGTACCAGCTCAGTACCTCCTTGCCCCAGTCGGTATTGCCGAACGCGTACTTTTCCCTTTTCCCCGCCAGTATGTCATCCACAGCCGCCGCCACCTCCTCCGGGGATCGGTCGGTGGTGTCGATCTCGCAGACGTCCTTCGACCGCTCGAGCGCTTCGATGAGGATGACGTCGCACGCCTCGGCCTCGATGTTCTCCCGGACCTTCCTGACGCTCCACCTCCTCTTCTTAAGCCTCTCGCGCAGAATCGACGGGTTGCACCTCAAGACCACGATCAAATCGACGGTGAGAAGGTGGGACAGGTGGCCGACCAGGAATACTGTCCCCTGGTTCAGCTCCTTCCGGAGCGCCAGATCGAGCTCTTCCACGTCCACCTCAAGGCTCCTCCTCTCGGCGTCCCGACCGGTGACTATTCCCCGCTCCCTGGCGAAGTCCCCGACGTCGATCACTTCGTGTCCATTCCGACTTAGGATTTCGGCGAGAGTGCTCTTTCCGGTCCCGGGAGTTCCGCTTACAGAAACGATCACGGTCCGGAATAGCCAGAACGACATCTTAAGGTTGCCGTGGTCGAGGTGAAAAATGGAGATAGAGGGGCGAGAAACGCCCCAGGTACTAACTAGGTCCCCGTTAGGCCTTCTCCATCCTACCAGGCGTAAGGTTGAAGAAGACAATTCGGCTACGGCATATAAAAAAGGTTTTTGAGCATGCTACAACAACTATTAAATATGATAAATAATCCAAGAATGGCGACCTCGATAGTACCTGGGACCCCTTCATATGACCCCGAATCACCAAGATCCGGTCACTGGCACCCGCCCCCGCTTCGGCCAGCGAGATCGTCGAAGAACGCGAGCTTAACGAACGAGAGGTCTCTTGCGCGCCTGATCTTCCTCCCGAGCGTGGAAGGGCACTCCGCCTCGAACTCGAAGTCGTACATGACGTCCATCAGGACCAGGTACTCTGCTGCCGCGAGCCCGAACGAGACATCACTTCCAGACAAAGCCTCCCTGACCTCACGGATGGCGATCCTCCCCCGCCCCACCTCGGACATCGCCGCGACGATCCGTCTCACCATATTCCAAAGGAACTCTCTCGCTCGGAAGTCTACGACAACGAAGGTTCCTACAGGGAAGACCTCGATGCTGTCGATTTTCCTGAGCGTACCTATCTCGTCGCCTTTGCAGAACACGCGGAAATCGTGCTTGCCCTCGAATTCCGTGGCGCATGCCGAGACCCTGTCAAAGTCCAGTCCGCGCCCCGAAAGGAAATAGCGGTACCACCTCTGACGCGCCCTCCTCGAAGAGAACCCTGACGGAACTTCCGCGATCCCGTAGAAACAGACGTCCTCGGACACCGCGTTCAAAGCCCGAAGCATCTCGTTCTTACGGAAGTCCGTGTCGAATGCGACCGCATTCCCGAGAGCGCTAACCCCGCTGTCGGTCCTACTAGCACCGTTGAACCTCGCATCCTTCGCAGACCCGATCGCGCCGATCTCCCTCAACGCTCTGAGGACCTCTCCTTCGACTGTTCTCACTTTCGGCTGGCGCTGGAAGCCGTTGAAATGACCCCCGTCGTATGCGAGCTTGACCGCCGCCCTCCAGACCACGACAGCATTAAGTAGAAAACGCCTATTAAGACTTCCGAGAAATCCACATGCCCCGGTTCAGAGTCGTCCTGGTCAACCCAAGAAACGACGGGAACATCGGAGCCGTGGCCAGGGTCATGGGGAACTTCGGATTCGACGAGCTCTTCCTCGTCGGCCCCTGCGAAATCACCGATGAGGCGTTCAAGCGAGCGAAGCATGCAGGCGACGTCCTGAGGAACACGACGTTGACTGATTCGCTCGAGAGCTCCTTGGAATCATGCTCGCTCGTCGTCGGCACGACCGGGATCATAACCGACAGTGAGAAGCACTTCATCCGGATACCTTTGACCCCGAGAGAATTCGCCGAGAAGGTAAGGGAGAGCGAGGGGCTGATAGCCCTCGTGTTCGGAAGGGAAGACATGGGCCTCTCGCAGGAAGAACTTGCGAGATGCGATGCTTTGCTCCACATCCCCGCGAGCGACGACTACCCAGTCCTCAATCTGTCCCACGCCGTGGCGGTCGTCCTGTACGAACTGCACCTGCTTCCGGCGAGGAGGTTCTCTCCTTCGGAGGCGACGGACGTCGAGAAGGAGAAGCTCTTCGAGTTCTTCTCGGACTTGCTAGATGCGATCAGATATCCGGAGTTCCGAAAGGAGAAAACCGAGATCATGTTCCGAAGGATGATGGGCAGGGCGGTCCCGACGAAATGGGAGTTCCACACGATCATGGGCGTGATCGGAGATGCGGTCAAGAAGATAGAGAAATCGGAGAAGCAGAAGAACCAAGAAGACAAGGATTGAACCGCTCGACGACCTCATCGGGTGTACGTTACGACTACTTCCTCAAGCTGGTCCGGCATGTCATCGACAACGTCGATTTCCTCAACGTCATCATTGATCGGACTTATTCCAGTGAGTACCGCCATGACCCTAATCAAGCCCTCACAATGGTCGTCGATCCTTGCTCCGAATATGACGTTCGCGTCCGGATCGAGGGATTCTGTCATGCCTTCGACCACCTTCGTGGCTTTCTTCAGAGTGAGATTCCTGCCACCGGTCACGTGTATCAATGCGCCAGTGGCGCCCTTGTAGTCGACGTAAAGCAACGGGTTGTCCAGAGTGTCCCGGACGACGCTCTCCGGATCCGAGTTCTCTCCGTAGAGCACGGTGGATATCCCGCCGTGGCTCATGATCGTCTTCAGATCCGCGAAATCGAGATTGATGAGCGAAGGCTCGGTTATGGCTTCGATCAGTCCCTTGACGACCTCGGAGATCAACTGGTCCATAACTCCGAAGGCCTGTTCTATTGGCAGGTTCGGAACCATGTCTAGCAGGCGGTTGTTGTCGAGCAGCAGAAGAGTGTCCGAGACCGACCCCAATCTTCGGACACCTCTCGCGGCGTATTCCTTTCTGGATTTCTCAAAATCGAACGGGGTAGTGGCGATGGAGATGACGACGGAGCCGTACCGTCTAGCCGTCTCGGCGACTACCGGCGCCGTGCCGGTGCCGGTCCCTCCACCCATCCCGACCAAAACGAAGGTTAAGTCTGAATCATGGATTATCGCGTTCAGCGGCTCCCAGGCGTTCTCAGCACACACTCTGCCGATGTCCGGGTCCCCTCCGGCCCCGAAACCCCTCGTGACGCCAGCCCCTATCAGAAGCCTCTTATCAGCCCTTATGTTGGTCAGGTGCCTTCGGTCAGTGTTGATCGCGACGGTCTCGGCCCCTCTAAGGCCGAGACCGCTCAGTCGATTGATACTGTTGCAGCCGCCTCCGCCACATCCTATCACACGGATCTTCAGCTGCTGGGCTTCCTGTTCGAGGTCGTAATCCTCGATGTACTCCGATCCCACCTTCACACCCCGGCCCATCCCAACCGGATTAGGTCACTGCATCTCGTTCATTGCCTTCGAGATCCTTTTCCGAACGTATTCCCGAACCGCGTTCCTGATCGCATCGTCGATCGACACCGAATCTCCGTCCTTGACAAGCGCTTCCAGCTCCACGACGTTCCCCTTCGGCAGCTCGACCGTTACCCTTTCTATATACTCAGGAGTGAAATGCTTCTCGACGAAGGTGTCTATAGCAGTTCGTATCGCATCCGATATCGTCGGGAAAGTCCCGCTTTCCACCAACGCCTGCAGGGCCTTGACTTTCTCAGCAGGAATCCTTACCGTAATCCGCTCGGTACCGTTCATGGCACAGACCCTTTTGCCCTTATTTGTCCGACAATTTGGGCAATATCGTCGGACAAATGTCATTATGTTGATTGCAGTATTTAAGGTTGGCGGGGCTGATGAACTGTTAACTTAGTGTTGGTTTTTGAATACTGGCTGACTAACGATTCGCTGACAGAAAGGCGGATTCTGCCGAATTTGGGATTCTCCTCTGAACTTCCTCCAATAATCTGTCCAATCACAAACCCGTCCAACATGTTCATCGCCCCCCTTGAAGCTGCCGTACTCCGAGGGACATTTCGTATTCGTCAGGAAATGTGCCAGGAGTGTTGGTCTTTGCTAGTCCGATTCTCATTCTGCAACAACGCGAGTATAAGAACCTATATAAAGAAGCATTTAAATAACCGGGCTCAGGTGACCCAATGGCCAAGATAAAGATCGAGAATGTTGTGGCTTCTACATCACTGGGCGAAGAGCTGGATCTGCAATCCATCGCGCTCGCACTCGATGGTGCTGAATATGAGCCCGAGCAGTTTCCAGGCCTGATCTACAGACTGAAAGATCCTAAGACCGCGACATTGCTTTTCAGAAGCGGGAAGGTCGTTTGCACAGGCGCGAAGAGCCTGGAGCATGTCAAGGTTGCGATCAACAAGGTCGCGAAGCAGATCGAGCGCGCAGGCATCAAGGTCAAGATGGAGCCGAAGATCGAGGTCCAGAACATCGTTGCTTCCTCGGATCTCGGCACCGAGATCAACTTGAACGCCATCGCAATCTCGCTTGGCCTGGAGAAGGTCGAGTACGAGCCCGAGCAGTTCCCCGGTCTTGTGTACAGGATCGACGAGCCCAAGGTCGTCGTTCTCCTGTTCGGTTCCGGCAAGCTCGTTTGCACAGGCGCAAGAAAGCCCCAGGACGTCGAGGCCGCGGTGAACAAGATCACTGAGGAGCTAAAGGCGGCCGGACTATTGCACTGAGCCATGAGCCTCCCGATACTGGACAACCACATTCATCTTCAACCTTCAGGCAAGAATGTCGAGGCTTTGAAAGAGTTCTCCAGAGCAGGAGGGACGCACGTCGTCCTCTCACAGCTTCCGTACGAAGAGGTCCAGATCAGAGAAGAGAAAGACTTCAGAGCGTCATATCAGATTACTATAGATATCGCGGAGAGGGCGAGGAAGGAAACAGACGTTGGAGTCTTCGTGTCCGTCGGACCATATCCAGTTCTCCTCCTTGGCCTGGCAGAAGGATACGGACTCGGAAGGGCGATCGAGATCATGAAAGGAGGGATGGACATCGCCGGCGAGCTCGTGCAGGAGGGAAAGGCCATCGCGATAGGCGAGATCGGCAGACCCCATTTCCCCGTGTCGCCGGAGATGCTCCAGGCCTCAAACGAGATCATGCGTTATGGCATGGAGGTCGCTTCGGACTTCGGATGCGCGGTGGTACTCCATACGGAGAGCGCGACGCCCGAATCCATGAGGGAGATAGCTGGCATGGCCGATTCTGCTGGGCTGGATAGGGGAAAGGTCGTGAAGCACTACTGTCCTCCAATGGTCCTTGAAGAGGAAAACCATGGCCTCTTTCCCTCCGTGCTCGCAGGCAGGACCTCGATTGCAGAGGCTCTTCGAAAGGGTACAAGGTTCATGATGGAGACGGACTACCTCGACGACCTCTCCAGGCCCGGAGCGGTCATGTCGATTACGACGGTGCCGAAAAGGACGAAGGCGCTCATGAGCTCTGGGTCGATCTCAGAGGAAGTCACATCGAGAATTCACAAAGACAATCCTGAGAAGGTATACGAGGTCGAAATTGACTGAATTCCAGATCTCCGCCCTCTAGTCACAATATCGAATCTCGAAGCCGTCGAATTCGCCAATGCACTCGACCCAATCAATCTCGACGCTGTCGATCCTCGCAGCGGGGTGCTCGGTCCTCAACTTTCTTACGATTCTCTCGATGTCCTCTCTCTCCCCTTCGAATACTGCCCGGACCGAGCCGTCGGGCATGTTCATCACCCAACCGACGATTCCGATCTCAGTGGCGAAGCGTCTCGTGTAGTCCCTGAAATACACACCCTGAACATTGCCAGTGAACTTCGCTTCCGCCCTGATCCTCATCGAATGGTGCATCGTTTCTCTGCAGAAAAGGACTTCGCATTGTCGAGAGGGACGGAAACCCCCTTCCCGGGCAGCCATAGCATGTCCCTCCCAGCCGCGTGGAATCGGTAAACCTTATATGCTTGATTGCGACATAATAACTCTCCGGGATGCACGTTTCTGGGATGGGAGCGGGCATTGGGTCAAGGATGGTGAAGGAGGATGAAATCTTCATTGGCAGAGTCCCTCACTAAAGGAATCGGTGGAGGGACTGGGGTACCGGCGACAGATGCTCCGGGCGAGACCGCATCGGACGCCGAATTGATCGATATCCTACAGAAACTGAGGACGAACATCACGATCGTCGGAATCGGCGGCGGGGGGTGCAACACGATTGCAAGGATATGCGAGGAGGGCATCGCAGGCGTCAATCTCTACGCCGCGAACACCGACGCTCAGCACCTTCTCACACTCAAGTCGCCGAACAAGATACTGCTGGGCCGGAGGAGCACACGTGGACTCGGAGCCGGGGCACTCCCGCAGGTGGGGGAGGAGGCCGCGCGCGAAGCCGAAGAGGAGCTCAGGAAGGCGCTCACTGGTGCTAACATGGTGTTCGTCACCGCGGGCATGGGTGGAGGGACCGGCACCGGAGGAGCTGCCGTTGTCGCCGAAATCGCAAAGGAGATCGGAGCGTTGACAGTCGCAATCACGACGATTCCGTTCAGAGGCGAGGGGCGCCTCAGAATGGAGAACGCAGAGTGGGGTTTGGAGCGGCTGAGAAACGTCGCTGACACGGTCATCGTGATCCCGAACGACCGGCTACTTCAACTCGTGCCAAGGCTTTCGCTGAACTCCGCATTCAAAGTGGCTGACGAAGTGCTCATGAGAGCGATCAAGGGAATAACCGAGCTGATCACGAAACCTGGCCTCGTTAACCTGGACTTCAACGATGTGAAGACGATCATGAAAGGGGCAGGAGTGGCGATGATAGGCCTCGGGGAATCCTCTGGTCACATCGACGAGCGTGCCGAGGAGGCATTGGAGCAGGCGCTGAGCTCGCCGCTGCTCGAGGTCGACATCAGCAACGCAACGGGCGTGCTGATAAACGTCGTCGGCGGACCTGACATGACGATCTCAGAGGCGGAGAAAGTCGCCGAGGAGGTCCAGAAGAAGGTCAGCGCCAGCGCAAGAATCCTGTGGGGAGCCGCGATAGACCCGACGCTTGAGCACAAGATGAGGGTACTCCTCGTGATGACTGGCGTCCAGTCGAAGCAAATACTTGGAAGAGCAGAGGACTACACGCGCGTGAAGGGCGTGGACATCGATCTGATAAAGTAGAGAAGCAACGTTGCGAGCACGTTCGAAAGGACGGACTAGCCTTCCCATTGACCCGCCCCCGGGAATCCCGTTCCGATGCACCCGACGTCCAACGCGAAGTGACGAGGACGTCGAGCACGTCGATGTTTCGCCATCCCAGACGTGATTCACCGATGCTGATTCACCGAAACATATTAGAACACAAATGCACGTAAGGCTGTAAACAGAGTGAATCGATTCAGTATTGACTTGCTGAATGACGCTCCAGGGAGGTCTTGTCGTGAAATCGTTCATCAGTGACGCATTGTCTCGTGCCGAAACAAATGCCGCAGAAATGGCGCCTCTGGCGATGACGCCACCGTTTGAGGGATACTCTGCAGAGGACGAAGAACTCGAGAAGATACTTGCCAGCCTGAAGACCAACATCAAGATCATAGGTTGCGGCGGCGGAGGATCGAACACGATAGACCGCCTCGTCGAGTCCGGCATCATCGGTGCGGACCTGTACGCCGCGAATACCGACGCTCAGCACCTTTTGGTTGTAAGGGCGCCGCACAAGGTCCTACTCGGAAGAAGGAGCACAAGGGGGCTTGGGGCTGGATCGTTGCCACAGGTCGGAGAGGAAGCTGCACGCGAAGCCGAAGAGGATATCAGGAAGATACTGACAGGAGCGGACATCGTTTTCATAACAGCCGGGCTCGGAGGCGGAACCGGGACGGGCTCTGCGCCGTTCATCGCCCAGATAGCCAAGGATGCTGGGGCGTTGACCGTCGCTATCTGCACTTCGCCGTTCAAGGCGGAAGGCGCGATCAGAATGGAGAACGCCGAGTGGGGTCTGGAGCGGCTGAGAAACGTTGCTGATACCGTCATAGTTATCCCGAACGACAAGCTGCTGGAGCTTGTTCCGAGGCTGTCCCTGAACGCCGCGTTCAAGGTCGCGGATGAGGTCCTCATGCGGGCGATAAAGGGCATCACAGAACTGATCACGAAGCCAGGACTGGTCAACCTGGACTTCAACGACCTCAGAACGATCATGAAGGGCGGAGGCGTCGCGATGATCGGACTTGGTGAGGGCGAGGACGACGACCGCATTGACCAAGCCGTGGATCAAGCGATCAATTCACCGTTGATAGACGTTGACATAAGCGGAGCGTCCGGGGCGTTGGTCAACGTGACCGGCGGAGAGAACATGACCGTCACGGAGGCGGAGAAGGTCGCGGAGATCATCCAGTCGAGGGTCAGCCCGAACGCGAGGATCATCTGGGGCGCTGTAATAGACCCGACCCTCAACGACAAGGTCAGGGTGATGGTTGTCATCACTGGTGTGAAGTCGAAGTACATCCTTGGCCCCAAAGAGACTCAGACCGCGAAGACCATGGACGTCGATTTTATAAGGTAGAGGTGCTTCACCCCCTCACGCTAAGCTGAAACAAGAGTGCATCAAAATGGACGTAGTCGGGAAATCCTGGGAAGTCCAGAAGGACATAGAGGACCGAGTCAAACACGTCGGCAAGGGCAAGTATGGCAGAGTGTTGAAGATGGCCCGGAAGCCGAACAACGAGGAGTACGTCCGGACGGTCGAAATCACAGGCCTCGGTCTTATTCTCATCGGGGGCCTCGGCTTCCTGATCTACTGGCTCATGGTTTATCTGCCGGGTTTCTTCAGCTAAAGGAGAGGTTGCATTTGGAACTATCTGGAATTAGTGAAGGTAGTAAAGGGCCCGCCCAGCCTCAGACGACTGTGAGTGGCAGGCTCGCATTCCAAGGTGAGAGTACAGAGAGGAAGCTCCCGGCCGGCGGACGGACGAGCTGGAAAATCCAGCTGATGCCGAGCGAGAACAGGAAGAAAAAGGTCAAGATCAAAATCGAGGTTGCCCTGCAAGGCGAGGTTGAAGAAGCCCCGGAGTGGGGTGTGACGTTAAGCGATGCTCGGTCGGTGCTCTGGGAGAGCGCGGCCCAGCTCCCGCCCGAGGTTGAGATCACACTCGAGGGCGGGAAGGCGAAGGAGTTGACGCTCGACCTCGAGGCACCAAAGGGAGGGCGCTTCGGGGACCAGGTCAAGGTCGCTCTGCAAGCATCCGACACTGATTCTCCGACCGAGGTTGCCTGGATCGAGTTCTCGGCCGCGGCGAGGCAGTCTATCCTTGCGTTGAAGACATCCATAGGCCACGAGAGGAACGTCGCCGACAGCGTCGCGAGCAAGGCTAAGTCCGGCAAGACAGGGATATTCGCAATCCTTGCGCCGACGTCGTTGCGCGGTTACGTTCTGATCGAGGGTATGAACACAGACTTATTGCGTGAGAACGTCAGAGGGATAAGGAGGACGAGGGGGCTCGTCGACGGCGAGACAAGCTTTGATGAGATAGACCACTTCCTGACGCCAAAGCCCTTGGTCTCGGGAATCATGGAAGGTGACGTCATCGAGCTTATCGCCGGCCCGTTCAAGGGAGAGAAGGCCAGGGTACAGAAGATCGACGAGAGCAAGGAAGAGATCACTGTCGAGCTGTTCGAGGCCATGGTCCCGATCCCCGTTACAGTCAGGGGGGACCACGTTAGAGTCCTCGAGAAAGATAGGTGATTGAATGGCGGAGACTATTGAAGTTCTTGTTGATGGAGGAAAGGCCACGCCAGGCCCTCCCCTGGGTCCGGCATTGGGTCCATTGGGAGTGAACGTCGTCCAAATAGTGAGCGCGATAAACGAGAAGACGAAGAACTTCGAGGGGATGAAGGTCCCGGTGAAGGTCACGGTCGACCCCAAGACGAAGGGGTTCGACATCAAGGTGGGCACGCCTCCGACATCCGCGCTCGTTCTGAAGGAGATCGGCGCTGAGAAGGGGTCGGGTGCGGCGAAGATCACCAAAGCGGGCAACATCACTATCGACCAGGCGATCAAGATAGCGAAGATGAAGGAAGAGTCCCTTCTCGGCAAGACCCTGAAGAAGAGGGTGCTAGAGGTCACAGGAGCCTGCGTCTCGATCGGAGTGACCGTCGAGGGCCACGAACCGAAGGACATCCAGAAGGACATAATCGCCGGGAAGTTCGACGACAAGCTAGTCAAGTGAGTCCCACAAAGCTTATAAATGGAAGGGGTGTTTAAGGGACTCCACCGCTGTAGGAGAGCATAGCTCGTTAGCACTACAGGAGGAATTGAATTGGCAGAGAAGGCAACGATGCAAGCCGTCAAAAAGGCGCTCGAGAAAGCGAAGAAGCGCAACTTTAAGGAGACGGTCGACTTATCAATCAATTTGAAGGATATCGATCTTTCCGTCCCTAAGAACAGGATCCAGGACGATATCATTTTGCCGTACGGACGCGGGAGGAGCGTCAGGATATGCGTGATTGGTAGCAGCGAGCTCGCTCAGAAATCGAGGGCTGTTGCCGACAGGGTCGTGACTCCGGACGAGCTTGCGACCATCGCAGACGACAAGAAGGAGGCGAAGAAGGTAGCGGCACAATTCGACTACTTCATCGCCGAGGCGCCACTGATGCCCACGATCGGTAAGAGGTTGGGCGTTGTGCTCGCACCGCGCGGAAAGATGCCGAAACCCATACCGCCAGGAGCGGATCCTAAGTCAATGATCGAAAACATGCGCAAGACGATCACGGTCAGGAGCCGGGACAAGAGAACGTTCCATGCAACGGTCGGTTCTGCCGACATGCCTGTCGAGCAGATAGCGGAGAACGTGGATTCCATCATCAAGAGGGTGGCGTCCAAGATGGAAAGGGGAATGATGAACATTGCCTCAGTCTACGTGAAGACGACGATGGGCCCCTCCGAGAGGGTGAAGTAGGAGGGTAGATATGGCACACGTCGCGCAGTGGAAGAAGGAAAAGGTCGTTGAGCTGGCCGAGATGATGAAGAAGAGCCCCGTCGTGGCGGTCGTCGACATACGCGGCATTCCCGCCCCCCAAATGCAGCAGATGAGGCTGAGGCTGAGGGGGAAGGCCACGATGATGATGACAAGGAACACCCTCATGAGCATCGCGATTGACGAGGCGGCAAAGGATAAGCCTGGCCTCGATTCACTCAAGGACATCGTCGCCGGTCAGTGCGCGGTCATCGCCACCACGATGAACCCGTTCAAGCTCTTCAACGAAATGGAGAAGACGAAAACGAAGGCCCCGGCGAAAGCTGGGGACATCGCCCCAGAAGACATCGATGTCAAAGAGGGCGAGACACCTTTCAAGCCTGGACCGATTGTCGGCGAGCTTCAGAAGGCTGGCATCCCAGCGGGCATCGAGAGCGGCAAGGTCGTGTTCAAGAAGGACAAGGTCCTCGTGAAGAAAGGCGACAAGATCCCTGACGAGATAGCCAAGATTCTGCCGCGACTCGAAATATTCCCGATGACCGTCGGTCTGGACCTAAAGGCAGTGTACGAAGACGGCATCATATTCAATCGGGAACTGCTCCAGATCCCACCAGAGTACTATCCATCGATGTTGGCAACGGCGGCAAGGAATGCGATGAGCCTCGGCGTCTCGATAGTATACGCGACGCCGCAGACGATTGCACCGCTCCTTGGAAAGGCATATCGCGAAGCGTCTGCGCTGAGCGTTGCGGCAGCATTCCCGACGAAGGACAACATCAAAGCGCTCTTGGTGAAGGCGGATGCCGACATGCTCGCCGTCGCCTCCCGCATGCCGGGCTTCGAAGACGACAGGCTGAAGAGGATGATGACCTCAGCGCCGGCACCACAGCAAGCTGTGGCGCAGAAGACAGGGGACGGCAAAGAGAAAAAAGAAGAGAAGAAAGAGAAAGAGAAAGAGGTCAGCGAGGAAGAAGCCGCCGCCGGCCTCAGTGCTCTATTCGGATGAAAAAGGAGGTAGAAGAATGGAATACATATACAGCGCATTGGTTCTTCATGCCGCTGGAAAGCAGGTAACGGAGGATTCTATTGCCGGGATCCTTAAGAGCGCGGGCGTCGAGCCCGACGTCGCGAGGATAAAGGCGCTGACCGCCTCCCTCGATGGAGTCAACATCGACGAGGCGATCAAGAGCGCGGCAGTAGCAGTCTCCGCCCCAGCCGCAGCAGCTGCGCCAGCCGGAGAGCCGAAGAAGGAAGAGAAGAAAGAAGAGAAGAAGAAGGAAGAGGCAGTCTCTGAGGAAGAGGCCGCTGCAGGCCTTAGCGCTTTATTCGGCTGAAGCCGGAGCTGAGCGCGATCCCTATTGGTCGTCTCTGGAAACAGAGGCGAAGGGGCGGTAGCAGGTGGCGTACTACATCTTATCAATGACCTGCGAAACCTCTTTCTCGAGCAGTGAGGCGATATCCTTCCCGAGCTTTTCTCTCATGTCGTTCGGAATCATGGTCAGACCGAGTTCCGCCCCGCACTTCGTCAGCTTCAGTAATGCGTAGGTCTCGTTCATCTTCGCGGAGACTAACTCACCCACGGCGGCCTTCATCTCCCTTTTGAGCTCTAGATTCTCATCCAGTCTCTGGCGGACGTACTTCTTTATTTCATCCTTGATCATGTCCCTGAGGGCTTCCACCAACAGGTCCTCGGTGTGAAATGCTCCGAGTTGGCTTCTAACCATCGATGCGATGTTCTCTTCAGGCATACTAAACAAAGAAAGCATGTTGTCACGCATATAACTATTTTCTAGAGCTCATTCCTCCTAAGTGTCTTGGCGTTCACCCAGCACCGACTCCACGGCACCTTCCTAACATGTCGCTGGATGTGTTCGATCCCTCATGCAAAGAAACATTAAATAATCACACTGACTACTTTGCCCGGTTACCATGAAACTGAAGGACCTCTACCGGATGGCTGTCGAGACTGGTATCAAGGCAGACCCTAGGACTGCGGAAGAAATCGAGGCCGAACTCAAGCGCGCCGAGGAGAAGATGAACAAACTCGAGGAAAGAGAGAAGAAGTGGTTCGACCCCGACACGTTGTGGAACCCTTACGCCGACACAAGAGTCCTTTGTGGAGACCTAGACACTGAGATAAGGAGCGTGATCTGGGGCATCGACGTCACGCCCGCCGAGGCCCTCCTCGCGGATAGGCTCAAAGAAAAGGGCGCGACGATCGACGCGATCATAAGCCACCACCCGAGGGGGAAGGCGGCGGCGAACTTCTACGACGTCATGCACGTCCAAGAGTACATGCTGCAGAGGTTCGGCGTCCCGATAACCGTAGCCGAGGACATCCTTTCCCCGAGGATCAAGGAAGTGCAGCGGGGTGTGCACTCTCAGAACTTCAATCAACCGGTCGATGCGTGCAGAATGCTCAACATACCTCTGATGTGTATCCACTCGCCGACCGACAACCTAGTCCAGAAGTACCTGCAGGACCTCATGGACTCGAAGAAACCAGACAGAGTAAAGGATGCAATGGACATCCTTTCGGACATACCGGAATACGAATTCGCGCTAAGGCACAACGCAGGACCGGAGCTTTTCGTCGGCGACAAGAACAGGAGGGCCGGCAAGATTGCCGTGAAGATGACAGGGGGCACGGCCGGACCGAAGGAGATGTACGAGCAATTGGTGCGGGCCGGCGTCGGAACGGTGATTTGCATGCACGTCCCGGAGAACCACATCGAAGAGGCGAAGAAGTACCACATCAATGTCGTCATATCAGGTCATATGGCGTCCGACTCTCTCGGCATTAACATCTTGGCAGACAGGGTCGAGAAAGAGGGGATAGCAATCACCCCGTTCTCAGGATACATAAGGGTGAAGAGAAGTTGAGAATGATACCTCAGCCCGGCGTCCAGTCGAAGATATTCAAGGACATCTCCAAGCTGTCTTTCGACTACGTCCCCGAGAAGCTCGTCCACAGAGAAATACAAATGGAGAAGTTGTGGATGCTCTTCCGGCCGGTGCTCGAAAGCGGCGCGTCCCAGACCGCGTTCCTCATCGGAGGCGTCGGCACCGGCAAAACGGCGTTATCAAAACGTTTCTGCCTCGACCTGGTGAGGGCGGCGCAGGACAGGAAGCGGGCAATCGATTTCATCGTCGTAAACTGCCGTCAGAGGAACACCGAGACAAGTGTTCTGCTGAGGCTGGTGTCGCATTTCGACGAAGGCTACCCGGACAGAGGATTCTCCTCGGCCGAGATGCTCAGCTCTCTCCGGAAGCACCTGGAGAAGAGGAAGCTGCACCTCGTGATCATCCTCGACGAGGCGGACGTCCTTCTGAAGAAAGGCGCGGGCGATCTCATCTACCACCTATCGAGGTTCGACGAGGAAAAAGTGGGAGGACGCGCTTCGATCTCCCTCATTCTCGTCTCCCAGAAGTACGTGCTCGACATGCTGGACCCCGCCTCCCTGTCGACCTTCAAGAGAGCGAACGCGATCACCTTCGACAGGTACGCATGCGAGGAGCTGAGAGATATCATCAACAGCAGGATCGGGCTCGCATTCTACCCGAACATCGTGAGGAGCGACGCGGTGGAGCTCATGGCCGACATATCTGCCGACTGGGGCGACGCCAGATTCGCCATTGAGCTCCTCGAGAGGTCCGGCATGCTAGCTGAAGAGGAGAGCATGGACAACGTGACGCCGGAGCACGTCAGGGCGGCGAAGGCGCTCACGTACAGCGTCGTGACTGAATCAAGGATCGAAGGGCTCGACGCCCAGCGGCGACTTGTACTCCTAGCCATAACGAAGGCGATGAAGGACCGGGCGTACGTAACGACTGGTGACGTGGAGAGATCGTACGCTGTTGCGGCAGAGGAGTATGGAGAAAGACCGAGAGGACACACGCAGTTCTGGGCCTACATACAGGACATCTCGAATGAGGGACTCATCGAGACGAAGGTCTCGAGCGATGCTGCAGGTGGAAGGACCACATACATCTCCTTACCAGACATACCGGCAAAGGTCCTCAGACAGAAGCTGGAAGAGATACTTGAAGGGCGCTGAGATATCTAGTCATGCTTCGGTCAGCAGCCAGCATGTGGGAGCCCTCCTTGCCTTCCATCACAAAGGTAAATTAGTCCGACGCATGGTTGCAAAGCGGAGGAATCGAGCAAATGAAAGTGACCCCCTTGCACGACTTCCATGTCAAAATGGGCGCGAGAATGATCGAATTCGCAGGGTGGGAGATGCCGGTCCAGTACACGAACGTAACGGAAGAGCATCTCGCGGTCAGGAATGCCGCAGGGATGTTCGATGTCTCTCATATGGGGGATATCATCATCCGGGGAGTGGGGGCGGAGGACCTGCTCAGGAGGCTCCTAACCAACGATGTGAAAGGGATGTCCGTCAGTCAGGCTATGTACGCCCATATCCTTGACGAGAAGGGCAGGATCATGGACGACACGATTGTGACCCGCATCCGGAACGGAGAATATCTCATGGTCCCGAATGCCGCCACGACCCCCAGGATCATCTCGTGGGTACTCGAGCATACCGACAAGCAGGAGATCGTCGACGCAGCGACCGCCTCTCATGCATCGCACTCAGGGGCCAAAGGCGCAGGAGATACTTCAGAAGATGACTACCTACAACCTCTCAGCGATGAAGAGGTTCACGGGGATTTCGTCGACGTGTCCATTGAAGGCAACCCGATCCCGGTCATACCTCAAGACTTCAGACCGCAGGGCTTCCTAACGGAGGTCTTCTCTTTCGAGATGAAGCAGCGACCGATCAAGCCCGCGAAGAGCCACGTCGAATTCTCCGAGAAGTGTTACATCTCCCGAATCGGATACACCGGCGAGGACGGTTTCGAGATACTGTTAGAGAATGAGTCTGCAAAGGTCCTCTGGAACATACTCCTGCATATAGGAAAGGAGTACGGCCTCCTCCCCGCAGGAACTCGGGGCTAGGGACACTCTCCGCTTAGAGATGGGCTACCTCCTGTCAGGAACTGATTTCGACGGTACGCAAACAACCCTGCAGACCGGCCCAGGCTGGGCGACGAAGTGGGGAACCACGACTTCATCGGGCGTTCGGCCCTCCTCGATCAGAAGAAGGCGCATGACTACCAGAGGCTGGTGGGAATCGAGGTCCTCGACAGGGGAATACCGCGCCATAGTTATGCGATCACGAAGAACGGGGGTGCAGTTGGCAGAATCACTAGCGGAACGATGTCCCCCTCGCTGAAGAAGGGCATAGGCCTGGGATATGTCAGCCCTCCATACGACGCGATTGGGACGGATGTTAGGATACAGATACGGGATATGAGCGTGGCAGCGAGAATAGTCAAACCTCCGTTCCTCAAGAAGTGAGGATGATAATCATACGACAATCGTCTCAGGACCGAGTGATCGACAAGACGACCAGGATCCTCCCGGAACTCTTACAGATCGACAGTACCAACAAGGCGGACAAATCCGATATCGTCAGATATGCCACCGAGAAATTGCGCGAATTCGGAATGAAGGTCAAGATCGTTGGGAATACGGAGGCGCCCGCGATTTTCGCGACGAATGACGCAGAGGGTGTCGTATTCTCAGGTCATCTGGACACGATCCCGATCGGGAATGGGTGGAAGAAAAAGCAAGGGGAGATCGCGAAAGGGAGAATATATAGTCGAGGCACGGCGGACATGAAGGGCGCCGTCGCTTCGATTCTTCACGCAGCGGAGACCCTGATCGAAGATGGCGTCCCGTGTTCAGTCATGCTCACGACGGACGAAGAGGAGAGGATGCTAGGCGCTCTCGAACTGAGCAACATACGAACACTGAGAAAAGCACCCGCAATCATCATCTGCGAGCCGACGGGATTAGGCATCGCTTGCAAGGAGAAAGGAGTCTATCGAGTCAGATTGGTCACGCATGGGAAGGCCGCGCACTCGAGCCAGAGCTGGCTCGGAGAGAATGCGATTCTGAAGATGCACTCCCTGATCGGGAGACTGTCGAACCTGACCAGGACACTGCGGGGCCCTACCGACGGCCTGACGATGTGCTTTGCCACGATAAAGGGTGGATCAAAAAACAATGTTGTTCCGGACAGATGCGAATTCGAAATCGATGTGAGGTTCCCCGCGCCTCAGACCCCCGATGACATCGCTGAACTTCTGGACAAGAGACTCGGAAGAAATGGATATAATATCGAAGTCATCTACGGACTGGATGCGTTCGACACAGACCCGGAATCCTGGGTCGTCGCCGAGATCAAGCGCTTTCTGGGTACCAAAATCATAAACGTTCCCTACGCTACCGAGGCCCCGAGATACGCGAGGGCAAACAACTTGATCTACATCTGCGGCCCCGGGGAGCCGACCATGGCTCACGTCGCGGATGAGTGCGTGGAGATCTGTAAGCTGGAAAAGACATACGAAATGCTCGTCCGTCTGGTCAAGAAGGCAGCTCAGGGATAGGTCCTCGCGACGGTTCTCGGGAACGGAATGACATCCCTTATGTGCTCGAACCCGCAGATCCACCTGACGACCCTTTCGAGACCGAGACCGAAACCCGAGTGCGGAACTGATCCGTACCTGCGCAGGTCAAGATACCATTGGTATGATTCCATCGGGATGCCCTGCGCCTCCAGTCTCTCTACGAGCAAGTTCAGGTCCGTCTCTCTCTCGCTCCCACCGATGATCTCGCCGTAGCCTTCCGGGGCAAGAAGATCCGCACACTTGTACGTTTTGGAGTCCTCTGGGTCCTCCTTCATGTAGAACGCCTTGCACTCTTTCGAGAAGTTAGTGACGAACACCGGGACGGTCTCGCTCGCGGTAACCGCCCTCTCCTCCGCTGCGCCGAGATCGGAACCGTACTCGATCTCGAAGCCCTGGGATTTAAGCTGGTCTATCACCTGGGAGTACCTCATCCGCTTGAACGGAGGGATCACGGACCTCAGGGGATCGATGTCCCTCTTCAGAAGCTCAAGCTCCTCCTTCCTGTCGTCGAGAACCCTCTTTACCATTGCCGTCGTGAGCTGTTCCTGGATCTCCATGTTGCCCTCGTTCTCCACCCAGGCTTCCTCGAGCTCCAGATGCCAGTACTCCGTCAGATGCCTGGGGGTCCTGGACTTCTCGGCTCTGAAGGAAGGTGTAAGGGAATAAACCCTCTCCAGGGCGAAGATGAGCGCTTCCAAATACATCTGAGCACTCTGACTTAGATATGCTTCCCTGCCGAAGTAGTCCAGTTTAAACAACGTCACGCCCCCCTCGCACGCATTGGTTGTGAAGATCGGCGGCGTCACCTCGATGAAGTCGTTCTTCCTCAACCAGTCTCTCGCTCCTTCCATGGCGGTCGCCTTTATTTTCATCACGGCGTTCTGCTCGCGAGATCTGATCCAGAGATGCCTGTTGTCGAGGAGGAGCTCCTCGCTCTGGTACTCGGTGATAGGGAATGGCACAGCAGTCCCGACGATCTTGAAGCCGTTTGCCCGTATCTCGAATCCGCCCGGTGCACGCTTATCCTCGTGCACCGTGCCAGTCACGATGACAGAGGATTCAATGGATGCAGCGATCGCACTCTCAAAGTCGGCGTCAGGCAGATTCCCCTTCTTGACCGTTACCTGGACTATGCCTGACGCGTCGCGTATCACGGAGAACACGATTGAACCGCTGCTCCGCGTCCGGTAGACCCAACCCCTCAAGGTCACCTCATCTCCTATCAGAGGATAGTCGAATATCTCTTTTGTCCGCACTGGAGACCTCATCAAGTGCAACGAACTGCATTCAACTATCTTTTCCTTTCGGTTTGTCAAGGAGGCCGCATCTAGATGTCCATCTCGCCCAATCGATGCGTACCGCAACAACGATTTATCTCCGCCGATCGATTCGCTACTCATGAAGCTGAGGACAGCGTTTTTCTCGGACCTTGAGAACATCGAGATCATCGAGAAGGGATCCTTCGACAGGGAGAGATACGAGAAGGAGGTGCTAACGCTGCTCCTGACGGATAAGGACTTCATGACGATCATCGCCGAGGAGAAGGATCTGGTCGTCGGATACGCGACGGTCTTCTGCAGGAGTGGGTGCCACTCCGCCAGGATCGTCTCCATAGCCGTTCTTCCAAAGTTCAGAAGGCAAGGCATCGCTGAAGATCTCCTTGAAGCGCTCGAGGAGTACGCGATCTCAGCGTCGACGGAGAGACTCGCCCTCGAGGTTGCTAAGGCCAACGTTCCTGCCATCAACCTGTACAACAGGCACGGATTCATGGTCGTATGCGAGATGCCGGACTACTATGGACCGGAGAAAGGCGCGTTCTACATGGAGAAGAGACTGGAAGCAAGGCAACGAAAGTAACATGATTGGCAATTGATGGTTAGGATCCTTTCAATGGAAGGTATTTTTTATTACATCCCGCAGCGATATACGGCCCAAAGGGGGAGAGCTAATGGACTTCGGAATCACAGATGAGCAAAGGATTCTGTTGGAGAAAGTGAAGAAGTTCTCAAAGGAGGAAGTCGAGCCTATAGCCGGCGAAATCGACATCAAAGGCATATTCCCAGATGACGTGATCCAGAAGATCGGCAGCATGGGTTTGAACGGCATGATCGTCTCGAAGCAGCTCGGCGGGATGGGGCTCGATACAGTGACCTACGTGATGGTCGTGGAGGAGCTTTCCAAGGCTTCCGCCTCGGTGTCTGCGGCAGTGTCAGTAAACAATTCGCTCGTGTGCTACACTCTGGACAAGTTCGGAAACGAGGTGCAGAAGAAGACGTTCCTCGTGCCTCTCGCGAACGGCAGCAGGATAGGTAGCTTTGCCGTGACGGAGCCGACCGCAGGGACGGATGCCGGCTCCATGCAGACGACCGCGAAGAAGGAAGGGGACTTCTATATACTGAATGGGACTAAGATATTCATCACAAACGCTGGGAAGAGCAAGACTGCCCTCATTTTCGCCATGACGGACAGAGGGAAGGGCGTAAAGGGGATCACCTCGTTCATCGTCGACACATCCTCTGAGGGCTATGTGGTGGGGAAGATCGAGGACAAGATGGGGATAAGGGGCTCGCAGCAGGCCCAGATATTCTTCGAGAATCTCGCCGTTCCGGCGGAGAACCTGCTCGGGAAGGAGGGGGAAGGGTTCAAGATCGCGATGTCAGCCATAGACTGCGGCCGCATCGGAATCGCGGCCCAGGCAGTGGGCATAGCTCAGTCCGCATTGGACGACTCGGTGAAATACGCGAAGGAACGGCAGCAGTTCGGAAAGCCAATCGGCGAATTCCAAGCAATCCAATGGAAGATCGCTGAGATGGCCACCTTGACGAACGCCGCTAGGTTCTTGACTTACAGGGCCGCCTGGAAGAAGGACAAAGGAGAGAGGTTTTCGGCGGATGCCTCGATGGCGAAGCTCTATGCTTCGGACGTGGCAATGAGAGTGACCAGAGAGGCTGTCCAGGTGCACGGCGGGCATGGCTACATGAAAGGGTCGAACGTCGAGAGGCTATTCAGGGACGCCAAAATCACGGAGATATACGAGGGAACGAGCGAGGTACAGAAGATCGTCATAGCAAAAGAGATGCTGAAGTAGGGAACGCGATTCGAAACCGGCAAGGATTTCCGGCGACGCCGCCTGGAACCAGACAGACTGAGAATCTGGTGTGGCGTTAATATATAGCCAGTATCTCACGATCTGAGCCGCAGGTATACGAAAATCATTAAATATCAAACCATGTATTCGCCGAGTGGTGTCAACACTCGCGGGATGTTGGCTCGAGGTGTGTGAAAAATGGAAGAGACCCTGTGCAATGTCGAATTCCTGAAGAGCAACTCGACCTATGTGGCAAGAGTCCAGAGCGATCTCGGCGGAGTGAGAGAATACAGGAGCTCTAGTCTCGAAGAGGTCCTCGAACAGGTCATCATCGATCTGCAAGAGGAGTTCGAGACCGCAGCGTAATCCATTTTCTGAACCTTGATTGACTTTGCTGCCAAAGTTCTGAGGAAGCAGGGCCTCCCGACGATTGGATCCGTTCCGACTTCGATGACATGATTTGGGGGGGTTTCGCGTGCAGGAAAAAGATAAGTCAGAATATGAGACCGTGATGGTCCACTACTATGGAGATGACCAGGTCACCGCACTCATCACACTCAAGATAGATACGAAGGATGCTGAGTCGGTGGCCGAAAGGATATCGGACTACGACGTAGTCGAGGACGTCTTCCTGGTCACTGGGGACACAGACGTTGTGGCCAAGGCGAAGTTCCAGAACTACAATCAGTTGAAGAGGTTCCTTGTCGAGAAGGTGGCGAACATTCAAGGAGTTAAGGACATCAAAACATTGATGGTCGTGATGACCTTCAAGGAGAGAGGCGAGCTCAAGGTGGAGTCGGTCGCTGAGAAGATCAACGAGGAGGACTAAGGGGGCACCAAGCACCCGTAGCAATTGCATGAAGAAAGGTGGTAAGATGAAAGATAGCGTCAAACTCAAACAGATCATCGACGTGCTCGACCAGCTCGCCGAGGATACGTCGGTGCCGAGGAACATAAGAAGGGGTGCAACCGACGCTAAGGACCGATTGCTCAACCAGAACGAGGACTTGGACGTAAGGGCCGCGAGCGCCATTTTCATTCTAGATGAGCTGGCGAACGACCCGAACATCCCGTTGCACGGCAGGACGCTCATCTGGAACATAATCAGCCAGCTGGAAACGGTCGGCTGATATAACGGCCCGGTAAGTACACAGGCGAACGATCGGTCTGAAGACCTCCCGATATTCTAGTCTCTGTTTCTTCCAGTCAAAAAAGTTTAAAACGCCGAGTGCGGATTTAGTGCGGAAGCGGCTGTAGTCTAGTGGTTAGGACTGGAGCTTCCCAAGCTTCAAACTCGGGTTCGAATCCCGGCAGCCGCACCATCAAGCATATCCAGAGAAATATTTGTCTTTTTCAATTAAAGGTTTTATTGCACTTGTAGGGATTTCTTCCTTCCATGCCGAGTAAATCTCCCTAAGTGCCGTGTCCTCTCTCTTCCGGCAATAATAGCCCTCTGTGGTCTTGGTTGAGCTATGCCCTAACGCAATCGAGACAGACTCAATCTGAACCCCTTTATCTACACAGGTCTGGCCGAAAGTCCTTCTGCAGGCCCTGAAATCAAGATCCACTCTAGTTTCTCGCTCCACAATGGACTTCAATTTCCTTAGGCCATTGCCAGTGTAGTAGCCATCCCCTTTGTCCTTCATAGCCGGGAAAAGTGCCTCATTGAGTGGCGCATAGGAAGACACGATCTCAGCTCTAGCCACCAGGTAACGCCGGATTATCGTCTTGGCTGGTGGAAGGATTGGCACTTTCCTTTCTTCACCGTATGTTCCCTCTCCCTTAGGATGCTTCACAGTCAGGCTCCAAGAGTCCTTGTCGATATCTCCAACCTTCGCCGTTCTCAGCTCCTTGGTTCTCAGACCTGTGTTCAGAGCAAGAATGACCAAGGCGTATGCCTGCAATCTTCTCCAGTCGCTAACATTGGAGGCGGTTCGGTATATTGTTTCTAAATCCGGCACCTCCAATGGAGATTGACGTTTGCTCCTCATCTTTGGCAGCATACTGCCGTATTCCATTCTCATCTTGTCCAGAACAGGATTCCCGCAGAATCGCAGAATAGACCTCAAAGCTGAAATGTTGTGTGCCTGTCCGCTTTCACTCAGTCCTCTCGACCTCTGAAGACGAAGGTAGGCTGAAATCTCTTTTTCAGTCATTCTAGTTGGGTCTGTCGTGTCAATCAGACCCCCTTCCTTCAATGACTGGAAATCCTTAGCCATTCTCCGCATTCTCCTTCTTCGCTCTTTCAAGGTCTCTTCCGCATAGAGGTTTCCGATTCTGTCGAGGTACTTCGTGGCCCAAGTCAGGAAAGGATAGCGTCCCATTGACCTTCCCTCCCTTGGCCTTCCTCTGTTGCGCTTCTTGACCACAGAGGCCCTATTGCCGATTGTACTCGGTGCATCGGCAAGCCTCGAAGATACATTGTTGACGCATAACGTAAACTTATCGACCGTTTCCGAAGCCCCGCCTTGGGCATCCGAGGTCGAAACTTCTGGCTTCATTCCCGAGATTGCTCCCCATTTTGTACTCTCGCCCTTCGCAAGCGTTGCTTGACAGCCTGACGACTTAGGCCGACCTTTGCCCCAATATCCCGGAGGCTGAGGCCCTGCGCCCTGAGGCCTAGAATCTCGTCCGTTGTTGCAGGGCTCGGAGGTCTCCCGAGTTTCTTTCCTTGCGCCCTAGCCCTCGCTAGCCCGTCCTTTGTGCGATCCCTGATTAGCTCGAGCTCAAGTTCCGCAACCGCTCCAAGAACAGTGAATAGGAGCTTGCCTGCTGGGCTCTTAGTGTCGATTTCCTGGTCCGTGCACACCAAATCCACGCCGTAACGCTGCATCTCTTCTAGTAAGTTGAGGAGGTTTCTCGTTGACCGGGCAAGACGGTCTATTCGAACGACAAGGATTGCGTCGTAGTGCCGGGCTCTGCCTTCTCCAATCATTTTGTCGAATTGAGGCCTTGAGGGTGCTGCGCCACTGGCGAAGTCCTTGAATTCGGCGTAGATGTCCCAGCCACGGCGTTTAACAAACTCCCGAAGCTTGATGAGCTGATTCTCTGGGTCCTGGTCCTTGTCATGACGGGACACTCGGGCGTAAAGCGCAACTTTCGTCATACCCCTCCTTCGATAGAAGTCCGGTTGGCTGAACGAATCCTGTCAGACCTGTGGCCATCTGTCGCATCTTCTCCGGCAGATATTTCTTTCTCGAACCGGAGACAACTGGATAGGGGATTTCCCAATTTGTCTAGGAACTCCTGTCGTACTGTCGGCGTTCGTATATAGGCCACGATGTCGTCTGCAAGCTTCCTGATGTCCGCATTCCCAAGCACGGTGTCTCCGTATTTGACCTGCGACACATCGACAGATGACAGCATTTCGATGATTCTCTCTGTAGCCAGGACCTGCTTTGCGTCTTCCATCAATCTGTCGAAATCAACTCCGACTGATTCCGACAGTCCGACAGATGTGGTCGACCATTTGTGGGCTTTTTCAGAATCGTCCTGGTATACGAGACCCGAGTCCCTGAGAGCATAAAGATAATGCTCGCTGAGCACCGTCCTCTTTATCGTCTTTCCGAAGTGTGACCTCCACGCCTCCATGATCTCTCTTATCGTCTTCGGCTCCGCACAGAACGGACTGAAGAATTCGTAATATGCGCTTATTACATCGCTTCCGAGACCCTTTGCTGTTGGCTCGATTATCAACTGAGCGACCTTGGCGGTGATCCTGAGGTCGTCAACAGAGCCTATGGCATATCTCTCTCCATCGGAACACTCAATAACGGGGCGTTGGAGCTGGTGCAGAAGAGTCGACGACTCGAAGATGGAAAGCAACTTCTTGAAGTCCCGCATAGACCGGGGGTTCGTGGCCTCGAAATGGGCTGCCATTCTTTCACCCCAGAGGTTCACGACCTTAGCCGGCTTCAGATATGTTCTGAGTGCGAACTCCCAGGACCGGAGGGCCTCGGCGACATCTTTGTCGGGTCGGGACCTCCAAGGGAAGGCGGCTCTTCTCCCCCGGTTCAAGTTGACGGCCTTTCCCTTCTTTTCGCTCCACGCAGGCGTAAGGGAGAGGTCACGGGTGGAATCCTCATCGCTTCCAGATGGATTGACGCTGACTGCTACGAAGACGGGCCATCCTTCTATGATAACCTTCTTAGTGGAATGTTTCCCTTGTCCCTCGGTTATTCGATAAGAAATCTGGTTCTTGTCGTGGGACCTTATCGGCTTCATAAGGTCGAGGAAGTCCCGGTTGCTTTTCGCCTCCAGGAGGACAATTGTCTTGCCCTTCAAGTCAATGAGATAGGTGTTCTTGTCGATCTCCGTCGCCCATTCCGTGCCATGAATCAAGGAGGTTCGGGAGAGGTAGCCAGCAACGAGCGTATCCCTTGCGAAGACATCGCTGACCTTGCACACAAGGTGGGACTTGCCTATGCTCGATTCCCCCTGAGGGGCTAGGTTGAGCGGCTCGGAGCAAAGTCGGCTGTTGAATACAAGTATTATGGAGACTACATTCCCAGGTTCCCCAACGATACCAGACCCCCCCAGGTCATTCACGAGATTCTCGATAAGGTCCGGATTCGTCAACCTCTCAAAGCTCTCCTTTAAGACATTCTTGTCTTCCTCAACAGATTCTGAGGGTCCGCATGTGGTGTCTGGGTCACTCTTGTCTGTTGTCACCACGACACCTCCTCCACAATCAATCGCTGAGTGCTGCTTTTCGAGAACACAATATAGAGCCCAACGATTTTCGCCTGCTCAATGAGCCAAGAGAAGTCATCTGGATACCCTCTCACGACAAGAGCAAATGACTTTCTGCCCCTTCCTTCTTCAGTTAATTCCGGCATCCCACTCCCTCCACAGCTTCAGTATCTTCCAGCTTCCGTCAGCCTGTTCTTTACGGTTGCCCCTGACACTCCCCAGAGTTTTCCAATTTGATTGAGAGACCAACCAGCCTTGAGCATCTTGCATGCCAGTTCTATGTCTATTCGCCTCTTCCTATTGACAGGATAGCCAGCCTTCGCAACGAGTCTCTCATAGACCTCTGGCTTGAACCCATCAATCAGAGGGCTCTCGTGCTTGTCGGCTCCCGCACTCTTTCTCACGAGCACCAGTTTCTTGGCAGATTTGCCAGGAAGTCTCTCGGGGTTCGGATTCTCACTCATCGCTCTCATCCCCAGAGTTCTGATCTTCGTCAGCCTCATCGCCTTCTTCTTCAGCATCTATCCCGGGCTCTTCCTCATCTTCCTGGCCAGATGACCAGCTCTCTGAATCATCGTACCCATCTACGAAGATGCGAATCGCATAATCAGCCAGCTGGTTGACCTTGGTCTGCTCAGCTCTTGCCACGCTCACGAGCCGCTCGAAAAGCGGATCCGGAATCGAGATTTTCTTTCCCGTGTGAATCACTCCGCAAAACCCTACTAATAGCAAATAATATAATAGTTATTGCGAATATCTCCTGTTTATGGCAACGAAACGGAATGGCAAACCATCTGGAACGGGCGGGGTAGTGACCGCACACATCAGACATTTGCTGAAATCGCCAACAGAACGGATGATACTGACATACATGGTTGCGGTATGGCGGATAATTGACTCAGACCCTCGCAAACATATCCCTGTGACCTTGGCAGACCTAGTAGAGCTTGGGATTCCGTCGAGAAAGGAAGCAGGAAGGACTCTGAAGAAATCGGGATTATCGAGAATAATGCGTGATCTAATTCAAGCTGGTTTAGTCAGGAAAGAGGGACGGGATTTCTTTGCTCCGACAAATGCCTTGCTGGACTATATTGCGATAGATGGTCTCCTTGAGCGAATGGAAGACACTGATTTTGTTACAATAGATTCCGAGAGACATCTGATTATCTGGGGACACTTCAATAGGAGAAAGGATGCCGAGGACAAGATATCCAGGAGTGCGAATAAGCTCAGTACAACGATCAAGGACGAATCACTACGAGAGGCAGTACTGAGTTACGCAGAGGGCCTCAACAAGAACATAATCGAAAGCGAAGTCTTTAGCCCTGAAGAGAAGGCGTACATGCTAGGGGTGGCGGAAACACGCCTGGTGAGTGCATTGGAGCAGTCGAATATCTTCCCTGAAACTGCCAAGAGTCAGGGGAAGGTTGTAGGAATCTCGGGGAGCAAACTAAAGGAATTGGGGAAGTTCTCAGAACAGAAGCTCACGGAGTTGGAGCTGTATGAACTTGTTGAGAAGCTCACCAAGGATGGCGGGACAGATTTCATAGAGAACGGGCGGTTGAGAAGGAAGATAAGGACCGCACTCTCACTTGAGAGAAAACACCATCGCCTACGGATTCCACCCAAAAGGATGCAGAGATTGATCAGGACTCTGAATCAAGTCTGTGCACCGCTCGATTCTCTTAGAATGATAAGGGTCGTTCTCCAATCCGTTCCGGTCTTCTATGAAAAAGGCAGAGATTGGTAAGCATGTCGAAGATGCAGTTAGCAGTCAGCAAGTGTCCGATAATGAATCAGAAACGATTCCACGAGATCTAGAAGGAGGTTCGAGAGCCTTGAACGAGGATTGGTTTCTAAAGGCTTTCTGATCGATTTCAAAGCCCGAAAAAGTAAGTCCCGAGGGAACGCCTTCCTTCAAACGGTGCGAGAAGCACCTCGAGAGGGATCGTCAAGATTTCGAAAATGTTCCGTCAAAGGCAGCACTCAAGGAAGCTTGCCGTTCTGCAAAAGATTCTGCCTAAGAAATGCAGGGCCTGCATACGGCTCCGATTTTTCCGTGGTGTAGTCTGACTATGCTCAAAGAAAGCCAAAATGCAACGACGGAATAGCTACAGACCTTAGTTTCTGCGTGGTCAACTAGAGAGTTCAAGATGCCTCGGACAATTCCAAGAGGCTTATCCTGATGCGAAGTCACTTATGTCGGGCAATCTCGAAAGTTCTCGGATTTGCGATATCGCCGCTCAGAGCTGTTTATGTTCTCACAATTCGTTGCCCACTCGGCAAGGAGCCCTTGGTCATTGACCCTAATGAGTCCATTCACCAGGACATTCTGAACAAGCCCAAAGTGACCTGGGGAAGCACGGGCCGAGTAACACTCCCCTTATGGAGGGGTATGGGCCACTCCTCAGACATGAAAGGAAGCTCCATTAAATATCTGAGTCGACGGGGATTAGATAAATTAGGTTCTGACCCCAACACCACCTAAGCAAAGAAGGACGTTGGGGCGAATCAGAACGACTATCATATGGGAGTCCGAGCACAATCCACTTAGTCGTGAACAATTATTCTACTCTAACCTGGGTGTCTCCCAACCCGCAATGCGCAATCAGCCTCGAGACGAGGCTAACGTTATTGCCTTCACTGGCATGAGTCTCGACCCACCACCCGTTGCTGAGTTTCATGGCCGCAAAGAAGTCCTTTCCACTGGGATGTCTTGGCGTCTTGCTAATAAGATAACGTTTCTTACCAGGCCCCCAGGGTATCATGCTCTCCTTCAGCCTGCCAGTCCTAATGAGTTCTTCAGCAACTATTACAGGAATCTCCTTGGAGTGGGTGTATCCGACTGTCTTACCCAAGAAGAAGAGACTCTTCTTTGGCCTGGGGAGTGGAGGAGGGGGCACGACTTCAGTGAAGAGGGGTTCAAACTCGAAGATGGATACGGGTCCAGATACGCCGTCTATAATATAGGTTCGGAATACCGATGAGACCGTCTCGAATTTCACCGTCTGCTCCACCTCGTTAAGTTCGGGGGTATACTCGTCTATTATGATGGAGAGGATAGGTTCATTCTCGACGACACTGGAAATGAAACGGTAGACCTCCTCTTTCACACCATTCTTCTCGAATTTGTCCATGATCTGATGGGATGACTTGTATTCGTCATAGAAACTGTCGACGAGGGTCTTCCTCGATGAAATATCTCGCCAAGCCTGGCTGAACCGACTCACCTGTGAAATCACATGGTCATGAATGGAATGTGACGAAAGTTCAACCTCCACAATCACCCACTTCTTCCTGGATAGGAGAACGACAAAGCCATCTGGTATGCCTTTTGCGCCCTTCTGGCCACGGGGAACGCCTATTCTTCTCCCAGGAAAGAAGACCGCATCATTGCCGAATATTCCCTCGGCATTAATCTCCACAAGATCCTGGAGCTCGCTTTCATCTTTGTACTGGTATGGGCTGTATCGCACTCCATCCTTCATTAGTACCGTCAATGAACCCCACCTCTGACCTGCTGAGAATTAGTAGGTGCCTTTGCAGGATAATAGTTGTGCTTGAAGATTGACCCAGACTCCACATGGATATGGAACTCTCTAGGATTCTTGAGATTCCTGAATACCAGGATACCGCAAATTACTCGATCTCTATGCGACTCTTGTCAGGAGTTTGAATCGCTTGGACATCCACAGAGTGAGGAGTGACAAGCTTGAGAGCCATTTCCCCTGCCTGAAAAGTGAACCCTACGGTAAGTATTTCCCCGCCATCTCTCCGATGCACATCAGGCACATAATGACTGTGAGAGAGTCCTTTTCAGTAAACTTGCTTGTGTCCCTGCCATGCAGGATAGGATGCCTGAAGTCCTTGCTATATATTTCGCCGCCATATTTCCGATTGAAAGCCTTGTGGCTCCTGTCGGAGAATCCCCAAATCTCCCCGGCTAGGGCAGCCGACGTCCATTGGACAGGTTTGCCCTTCTTGCCTAAGACTGGTTTACCACTCACCAATTTGACCCTGCTATTGTATAACGGATCAACGATTCCCTTTGCGACACCTATGTCCCAGACCAGACCCTCGGCTTGTGGGAGCAACACAGAGACTGATGAGACATAATCCCTGTTCTTATGATGCTCTAGTCCCTTGGTGAGGATATCAAGTCGATTCCGTGGAATTCTTGATTGACGGAACAACTTCTCTACGTCATTCAGCATGTCGAGTCTTCTAAATACGGCTTTGAGCTCGTCCCATGCAGCCTCAAGGTTTTCATCTGGTTTGTACCTGTCATAGCATGCAAAGAGGGCGGCTAGTGATAGCGGACCCATCCAATCAAATTCCTTAATAAACATCTCGAACTCAGGGTCATTCATCCTTTCAAATTCCTTAAGGAACCCAGGGCTGGCAATTCCTTTGAGGATGCTCGATGCTAGGGAGAAGTCTGGCGGTTCGATATTAGTAAGTCCGAACTCTGGCGTTCTCAAATTCTGAGAGATCAATTGAATATGCTTCGTCATTTTCTGTATCTGCTTGACCAACGGATGGATGACCTTGTCAATATCGGACATCAGCAAGAATGCCCCGTCGTCTTCCTTCTCATTTGTTCTTTCCAAGCATCATCACCACCACTAGTTGTGGATGCCTTTGCACGATAATAGTTGTGCTTGAGGAGTTTGGCAACTCAAAAGCGAGGCGAGATTCTTTATTTTCAGGGACGTGCAAAGGATGTGACGCCATCATCGGGAGGAGCCGAAGACGTCATCGACCAAGACTTAGTTCGAATTGAGAGTCTGGGCATCTTTAATACAAGGGAAGCCAATAAAGCATACTTGTGGCCATATAACATGACGCCCTCGTCTCAGCCACAAACGCCTCACCAACAGGTGAGGTCATTCTGGATTCTGCGATTCTTCGTGAACCGATATAATGAGGAGCCTAGAGAGAAGCCTGTCTTTGTCCATGATGTATGTCAATCGGTTCAGAGAATGATGGACGTCACTCTCCGTGATGATGACATAAAGGTATGTGTTACCTTTCTTGCGGATAAAGAATTACTCGAGACACACCCAGTTGGATACGGCGTTGCCTATCGTATAAGCGAAAAAGGCTTTGAGGAGTTTCAAAAAAGCAGAGGAATCCTATCTACGATCTTACTCTGGCCTCGCTAGGTGGTGTCTAGCTTGCATCCATTCGATCTGATAACCACTCTGAGTTGTCTTGATGAGTGTCGGAGCAATCCATCCCGACTCAAGACTCACCCAATGCTCCTCGTCAGCTACGTAGTTGAGTGCATCATCGGCAAAACCGACGTCCGAGATTAGTAGGACCTCAAAGAGGTTAGATCCTGCGTCTTTTACCAGTTTTGAGAGATTCTCCATGAACGTCCTTACATACTCGGCATTAACCATCTCCGTCTTGTTTCTGACCAGCTCAATCAGTACAAGAGAATCTCGCATGTTGATCACTGCATCAAACGTGTAAGTACCCTTCTTGCCCTTGATGCTGTGGTCGAAATCAACTATCTCTGGGTTCTTGTTTACGGCTCGATCTATTGATGGAAAAATCCTCCGCAGTTTCCACACGACATCATCCAATAAGCTATCCTTTGAACGAGGCGAAAACTCAAACACCGTGAGGAAGGCATATGATACATATCTTTCGTTCCAGTCTTTCAGAGCCTGAGCGGCCCGAATGATTCTTCTCCCAGAAAAAATGGCCAATACTATCATGACAATGAAAGTCAAGATGAAGATCTCGTAGAAGTAACTCCAATGCGATCCACCGAATGCGAGAAAAGCTGCATAGATGATTGCCAAACCAACCATTATCATAACCCACCAGAGCGTGAATCTGAAAGTGTCGACCACATCGAACACTTTCTTGGCAAGTTCCAGGGCTTCGGTTTGATCTTGTTCCATTGACTCAGTCGAAGTGGCGTTCTTTGGGTTCATCCCACATCATCGAATCTTACGATACAGAATGTGGTATAAGGAGGCTGTTGGAACGCCGTTCAAACGCTTCGGATTATTAGTCGATATCTCTAGAATCGGATTCCAACCTGCATCTTCTATTACCCCCTCCATTCAAGAAAGGAAGGTGATAGAACGAAACACCAATCCGACGTAACCAACACAAATCGAGGTCAAGAGAATGTGAACGCCATCAAAGTTCTAGATGAAGGACAGAAGGACTTGCTCTGGACGGTTAGCGACAGAAGACCCGAGTCTTACTTTCTTGATGTGGATGGAGGGGGAAGGCTTGTCCTCATACTTGAGCAGGCAAAGTGTCTCGGCATCACCGTCCTGCCGAGGATACGTTGCCATCCAATGAAGGGAAGTGCGTGACCTTGTCATCACTAACCCCCAGGGCTATTGTCCCCGTTAGTGCCCTATGCACATATCTGGAAAACCGGGAAGAAGCATACGATAGGTACGTACTTTGCAAAAGGCCGCTCCCTACATCCGCAATGATTCAGGGCGACCTAGAGCACATGTCCCGTTATTTTGCGACAGAAGATCTTCAAAAAACGTACTTCACGGCCAAGAATGAGGACGAGCTGAGGAACACCTATGCTATCATAAGCGATTCGGTTCAGCGAGCCATAGTGGAATGCGAGAGGAAATACAGCTACCTCGGCTATGATATTGAGCCTATGAGTGGCGAAATCCTTAACCGCCTTCGAATCGAGGAAGACATCAGAGTTGTAGCTGCAACGAACCTGATGCGGGATGGGGTCAGGGGATTGAATCTAGTGTGCCAATTGCTACCTCAACAGGTCGAGCTACCGCTTCGGTCGGAATCATACGGACTTGAGGGCAGATTGGATGCACTATGCTTCACAGGGAGTGCCTACTTTCCAGTGGAGTATAAGACTGGGAGGGTGCCAGACGGAAAACCAAGGCTCTCCCACGAGCTACAATTGACCGCATATTGCATGCTGCTCGAAGAAAACCTTCAGACCGTCTGCCACTACGGAGAGATCTACTACACAAGATACTTCCGCAGGGTTCCCGTCTTCATATCCGACAAGGCAAAAGACGAGGTCTTGGAGATTAGGGACAAATTCCTCACGACATGCACAGGTTCGTCTGAATTAGTCATTGGCATGGGGGGTTTCGAGATATGATGGAGGGAGCAGATATGCCTTCAGCAACCCTCGGAAGAATTGTCCAAACTGAGCATGAGCCTTTGATTATAACTCCCAACATTAAGCGGCTCACTGCCTATGTTGCAGAGTCGCTGAAAGAAAGGGTCGGGGAGAGCTCGTTTCTTGTTGCCGAGGGAGAAGATGGCGGCCCCGTGCTACTGTGCCGTGTTAAGAGGATTGAAAGCTTTCCTAAAGCGTCGAGCATAATCTTCAGGGCCCAGTCCGAGTTCGTCACAAGGCTTGAGTTGGAGCCAATTGGACAGATAACCAGTCTTGGCATCAGCCCAATGCCAAATCATGATTTCCACAATTATAAACTAAGGTGGGCGAGTCCAGACGAATTAAGAGTCTGCTATGGGGTGCCCACAGAAGGTCTTCTCTGCGGAGACCTCATGGCTGACCAGGACACTCCAGTGATACCATACAGGGTCCCGAGTGAGCTGTTGTATCGCAGCCTCTTCATTTGCGGAGCGAAGGGGAGCGGCAAGACCACTTGCCTTCGGTCACTATTACCGAACTTCGTTTGTAAAGATAGCGGTAACATTTCCAACCCCTCCATCGTGATTTTGGACGTTGAGGGCGAATTTTCGCAACAATCAATCGTAAAGAGGTTTGTAGATGCTGGAGCTGAGACGAATCTTCGCATCATCTCAACAGACCCGGGCATGGCAACATCGACTCTCAGTCTTCCTCAAGTGCACTATGAACACTTTGCATATTTCGCTCCTGACTTGCCATTGCCATCGCTTACCGCTCTCGAATCAATCTACAAACAACTGCTGTTCTCATATCGGGAAAGGGGGATCGTTCGCCGTGCCGAGGACGTTCTAAAGGATATTCGGGAGGCCGCATGGCGTCAACCAGGCATACACACCTCTCAAAGGGAGGCAATCGTGCGAGTAACTATGTCTGGTCTTTTTTCAATGTTCGACCAGGAGAACCTGCCACCTCTGCTTCCCGAAGATCTCGTCAAACCTGGGAGAGTGTCGATTATTGACGTGAGCTCTCTGACGGACGACCAGCAAAGAGTTGTCGCACTGTATCTCTTGTCAACATTTGCGACCTACAAGACCAGGTCTCAAGACTCTACTGGGCTCCTGCTAGTGATGGACGAAGCTCAGAAGCTGTTCCCGCACAGGGGAGACCTCAAGAAAGACTATGCGCACAGACTCGCCAGATTTGTAAGTGGTATAGTCCACCGTGGGCGAAGAAGGAGATACGGTGTTGTCCTGGCAACGCAGTATCCTTCTGACGTTTCCAAAGAGGTTGTTGAGCTATGCGATACCAAAATCGTCTTCAAGATGAGTGGGCCAATAGATTGGCTCAAAATGACCCTCGGTGGTTCAGGATTCGCTCGTTCTGCATCTGAGTTGAGCGTGGGCGAAGCCTATGTTGTCTCAACAGGTCTGAACATCCAGCAACCCGCAAGAGTAAGGTTTCCTGCTGTGGAGACGAGCGAATGACTGTTTCTATAGTGATTCCTAACCCGATGATCATATCTAGACAGGTTCAAATCTGCCACCCCGTAATGTATTGTGTCGATTGCCTAGTCTATTTGCCAGGAGGGATACGACTGTGCCAAGGAGAAAGAAGTACAAGGATCCAAGCAAATTGCGGTGTGTCAACATAGCCAAAAGCCGCATGTACCATAGTAGTGAGGACTGTCGGGAGTGTCCAGACGAAGGGGAGTGCGCCCTAATTCACAGTCCAGTGAAGCACCATGTTTCATACAGGGAAAATCGGACTATTAATCTGACACCATCGCAGCATTTTGACCGACATTTCGGGTGTGACAAATGCTATCTCTGCAAGACTGAAGGAGTTCATAAGAGATATTTCGCACCAGTTGACCCCAGGACTGGAAAAGGATATGGGGACCTCAACAAACACGGGAATCATTCGTGGCCCCACACCGGACGCTGGATTTTGGTTTGTGACCAGTGCCATCCATCTGCCATTGGATTGCGAATCTCATCGGAAGGTATGAGGGCGACATCCTGATTAGTCGACACGCTTGCGACAATCCACATCCTATTCGCAGACGACCAAATTCAAAAATCGCCTATGCCCCCACCTACCAAAAGATAATGACAAGGAAGGCGCATTTATCCAGCGTATTGAAGGGAGAAGGAGATGGGGGCAGTCACCGAGAACACGGTAAATGACCTATTAGCACAATTTCTGCGTGAGAAAGGACTCCACATAGTAACTCAGTACACGGGGAGAACCCTCCAAGGCAGGAGTCAACCCGATTTCGTTGTTCAGGACTCGGGCCTCGTCTTCGGAGAGGGGGAGTGGGAGTCTTCCTTCATGAAAGGCCTGAAACAAGCGTATGATTTCGGCTCGCTCGGTGGCGCAAGCGGATCATTTGTGATATCATATCCTGACAGTGCAAAAGAAATCATCAACAGGCGACTCAAGGACTCAGCAACGCCAGCAACGTTACTCAGAGGAGTCAAGTTGCGGGGTCTCCTATTCATGAAGGATGCCAAGGCTGTGCTCTTCAAAGGGGAAATCGATGAGGTTTTTGACTGGCTCAGGAATGGCATCATGCACAAGCCCTGGAAAGAAGATGCTGGAGCCTTTGTGTCTTTAATGAGAGACATCGTAGAAAGTCTATCAGGATACCTGCCAACCTCTGGCGACTATCCTACCTTTTTCGAGCACATCATTGCCACAATGCCAAAGGATGCTGGAGAATTAGACACGGCTAAACGGGCAGCGGCGTATCTCCTTCTGAATCAGATTGTCTTCTATCGAATAATGGGCCAGGCGAGATACGAGCAACTCGAACCAGACAGCATAGAAATTCCATCGGACTTACACAGAATTTACTTCAAGAGGGTTCTCGAAGACAACTACGCTGCGGTGTTCCAGAGTGATATTTCTTCCTTGTTCCCTGACAAGGCTCTACCGTTCATCAAGGACATGATCACCTATGTGAACGCAATTCAACCTGAGTCGTTCACCCGAGACCTTCTAGGAAGCATCTTCCATGAGTTGATACCGCCGATTGTGAGGAAGTCCGTGGCAGCCTACTACACAAATCCAGAGGCTGCACGCCTTCTGGCGAAACTGACAATTGAGAAAAATGATGCTGAGGTGGCGGACTTCGCTTGTGGTTCTGGGACACTCCTAATGGCGGCCTATGACAGGAAGGCTGAGCTTTTGAATGGGGAGTTGACAGAGGTCGACCACAAGAGGTTCTTAGAGAATGAGATCACGGGTTGCGACATAATGCCCTTTGCCGCCCACTTGGCCGTGGTCCAACTGGCGTTGAGACACCATTCTTTCCTGACCGACAAGGTGAGAATTGCAGTGCAGGACTCCACCTCCCTGCTGCCAGGTGTCGTTATAGCACCTCTGGAGTCTTCGATGCCCACAGGTCAGACAAGCCTCGTGTTCTTTGACGACGAAGATAGACAGAAGTACATGATAAGAAAGGGTGCGATATCGGGTCGTGGCGAAGGGCACGTCTTCAGGATAGACAATCTGGATGCCGTCCTGATGAATCCTCCGTTCACGAGGAAGCAACTCATTGGTAAGGAGTATCGGAGAATCCTCACAGACCGTTTCCCAGAGTATTCCGAATACGAGAGCAAAGAGCAGTCTCTGTTTGGTTACTTCGTGTTCTTGGCCGACCGATTTCTGAAAGTTGGTGGGAGGATGGGGTTCGTCCTACCATCATCGTCCATTCGACAGACAAGTTCGGAAGGTATGAGAGATCTCATTAGGAGAAAATATGACCTGGAGTATCTGATACTGAGTGGCCATCGAATGGCATTTTCCGAGGACGCCTCATTCAGTGAGATTTTGTTGGTTGCAAGGAAACGCAAGCCTTCCAGTAAGCCTAAGGAGACCTTCATACTCGCCACAATAAAGGAGAAACCGTCTCTGGACAATGTTGGGTCCTTTGTTGGCAAGTTGAAAGATGCCTACTCGATGGCTGAATCTGGTTTGCCGTTGAAACATGATGTTTTGAAATCTGATGAGCTTGACATCAAGGTTGGTTTGAGAGCGGACCTAATGAACGCTGACTGGCTGGCGTTGCTGCCTGGTGAGGAGCTAATCGGAGTGGACGTGTCAAGATGTGTTGGATTCACGAGACTCGTAGACATAATCCAAGAAGATGGAATAATCCAGGGGATAAGATTTGAAGGATCTAGCGACTACGTCAACGTCAAGAACACCATCATCTCCAGAAAGAGAGAGGAAAGAACGAGGATGAACTGGGAAATCATGGAAGAATCCGAGGAAGGCGTGAAAGCGGTCAACACAAGGAGTGGCGCAGGAGTGAAGGTGCCTTGGAATGTCTTGAAACCTGCTGCACGTACACCATCAGGAATGTCAGTGATGGAAATCACCACACCACTCGACTATGCTGTCGAAGACCGATTCCTCAATGACGATTTCTTCTGGGATGAGCCTAACCCAGATGCTGTTGTTGCCAAGAGGAAGTCGCATCTCAAGAGCAGAGAGGGGAGATTGCTTATTGCGGGAAGAAATCATATCAACATCACCAGCGGAGGCACGTATTTCATAGCTTTTTGCTCCGAGAAGGAAATAGTACCGACATGGAGCTTCTGGTCAGTGAAGTTGGATAACGCTAACGATGCAAGAATCCTCTGTCTCTGGTTGAATTCAGTCTACTGTCTATCCAACTTGTACGATTGTAAGATAACGGGTACGGGGGTCTATATCGGATGGCTGAAACCTGACCTGCTAAAGCTGTTCGTACCAGATATCAGGAATCTTCCCTCTGAGAAGAAGGATGAATTGCTTAGCTTGTTTCGGTATGTGAGTGGTCAGGCATTGCCACCACTGCTGCGACAACTGAAGGATGTCAATCAGGTGAGACTCCACATGGATATGGAACTCTCTAGAATTCTTGAGATTCCTGAATACCAGGATACCGCAAGATTAATCGACATCTATGCGATTCTTGTCAAGAAGTTTGAATCGCTTGGACATCCACAGAGTGAGGAGTGACAAGCTGAAGAGCCATGCCTCCTGGTTTGCTTCTGCTCCGCTCGATTTCATCTCAATACGTGCGAGTGAATCGGAGGCGTATCGCTTGTGTCTCATTGCTGCCTTGACATCAACACAAACTATAAATTATATCTAAATGCTTACTATTAGTGCATAGTACATCATTTAAGTGTATTATTTAACACAAAGATGAAAACCTATTGCACTGGGTGGGTAGAGTCTACATGAAAGGGTCGGAAAACTCGGAAGAAAGGATAATTGAGACTCTAAGGCAATTGGGGAAAAGAGCGTTCACAAAGGAGATTGCGAAAAAAGCAAAAATGAGCCAACAAACCGCATCCAAATATCTGATGACGTTGGAAGCAAAGGGGAAGGTCAAGAAAGACGACTCTCAGCCACCCTATATGTACTGGGAGCTCAAGAATGGAAAAGACTGGGGAAAATGAGTATAGACTAGGAGAATTGACATTCGAGATAACGAGAAAATGCCCTCTAGGTTGCCTTATATGTTCCTCGGATGGGGGTGTGCCCTACCCTACTGAGTTCCATACAGAAAGAATCAAAGCAATCATTGATGAGTCCGTTCGGCTAGGGACACGGAGGATTGTGCTATCGGGAGGAGAACCCCTGGCGCACATTGGCGTAATTGAGATATGTAATTTCATAAAGGATAGGGGTTTGGAAGTTGATGTATACACATGTGGCAATCAAAGGGATCCGAACGGCCAGATAGTCCCGATTGATGATGAGACATTGCTTCGTCTGAAGAGGGCAGCAATCGGAAGACTGATTTTCAGCATCCATGGCGACAGGCCAGAAATCCATGATCAAATCACAAACAGGAAGGGAAGCTATGCAAACCTGTTGAGGTCTATTTCTCTCTCAAAGGAAATAGGACTGAACGCAGAGTTGCATTTTGTACCAACGAGACTGAACTACCGGACATTATCCAACATAATGAAGTTGAAGGTTGAAATCGGAATAAACAGGTTGAGTGTTCTTAGATTCGTCCCACAGGGGAGAGGATGGCAAAACAGGGCTATCTTGGAGCTCGATAAGAATGCAATCATTGAATTGAGAGCAATCATGCATAGGATCAGGTCCGACTGTTCGAGTTTCGAGTTTAGAGTCGGCGCTCCATTCAATTGCTTCAATCTGGACGGTCCGACACCATGCACGGCAGGAATCGACAAAGCGACAATTAGAGCTGACGGATTGGTGTATCCTTGCGTAAGCATGAAGAACCTGCCCTATGAAAACAATGGAAACGATCTTGGGAACCTCAGTCTACCAGAGGTTTGGGCCAGGTCAGAGATATTTGCGTATGTCAGAGAGAGATTGAGCACCGCCTTTGTTAATGGCACATGCTCTGGGTGTGAACATTTGTCAGATTGTGGAGGAGGCTGTCTGTCTCAGAAACTAATTTCCGGTCTAGCAGAAGCAACCGACCCGTACTGCCCAGTAAAACTGCAGGACCATATCGAGTGTTCTGCCTTTCGTCGGAGCTCGCACGCCATCCCAGTGAGATGAGTGGTTATGCTATCCGTACCTCAAGAAATCAATGACAAAATACTCCTAAAGTGGTTCAAGAAGAATAGTCAGAAAATTGATTTCATCGACAGTGGCTTGGAGTTTCCAACCCAGGTTACCAGACTAGATAACGAGACGGGACAACTCATAAAGGGATTGGATGAAGAGAAATACCTTCACATGCCAGAAAACATGAAGATTCTGATTGACCTATGGAAGACCCTGATCGGAGATGCTATAATATTCTTGAAGTCCAAAGATGATAGAGAGCTTTTCCATGATGGTGAAATCTTCGGTATGGACGTCCTTGCAAGCATAATGACGGAATTCAAGGAATTTGAGAGACTGCTATATGGAGCAAAATACTCATACAGAGATCATATCGCTCATGTGTTCAGGGTTTTTCTCACTGGTGAATTCCTGATAAGGAATTATGTTCAGTTTGCCGAGATCTCGGTAGGTGACGATCTTCTGCCCGAGAAAGTATCTCCCGAAGAGAAGGAGGCAATGTGGTGCATCATGTCATTGACCCATGACATAGGATATGCCTTGGAGGACATCGACACCATAAACCAGAAAATCAGAGATATGATAAAGGAATATGGAAAGGCAAGCGTCCAAGAGCTTACTTATATGTTCCCTCCTCAGAGACATGCCATTGACGATTTTGTTTTGAGATTCATATCATCGAATCTAGTTCCCCGTTCAAATGATGAAGAAATCGAGCCAGGTTCAAATAATGAAAGAATATCATCGAATCTAGTTCCCCGTTCAAATGATGAAGAAATCGAGCCAGGTTCAAATTACGAAAAAATCCAGTTCCACACCCACATTCAAACAAAATACTTTATGAAATTCTACAGAGCCTACGAGAAATTCGATCACGGCATCATAAGTTGCACTGTCTTAATGAGGGAGTTGGTTTTTTTCCTTGAGTCTGATTTCCTGTTGGATCAGTTTGCGACACTCAATCACAAGAACGCAAGGCAGTTCCTGATAAGGCAGAATATTCTAAGAGCAATCGCATCGCATAACTGTCCGGACATATACCATCTCCGTGTCAATGACTTCCCGTTCATGTTGATGATTTGTGACGAACTCCAGGAATGGGGAAGGCCTAGAATGGAGGAGATATTCAAAGAGAGGATTCCAGACCAAGAAGACAAAAAGGTCATGATACTAAACCTCATCAATCTTCCGAATGGGCAGTCCGAGGTTTCGTATGAAGTGATTTTCACAAGCAAGAATGCGGATACCAGAGAGGCTACGAAAATGATGTTGACGATTGAAGAATACTTTATCACGAAGACGAAGAAATACATAAAGGTACTAAGGAGTGCAGTCGGTGGTGACCTAAGAAATATAAATTTCACTTTTTCAGTAAAAAATAGAAGTCCTATGAAAGGCAAAGAATCTCATTATCGCTTTGTTTTGAAGCAACCATTGAAGGGCGAAAAAAAGTTGGTGCCAGAATTGTGGCTAGGTCATGTAAAACAGAAGAGCCTCCAGGAAATCATCAGAAAGCATGAGAAGAAAGTCCATAGATCCAAATATCAAAAATGACGGGATTCTTGCCGTCCTTACAGGATGCAGAAAGTGCCCACACTTAGTAGATTCAAGAGATAGGGTCGTCCCAGGATATGGTGAGATACCTGCCGATTTCATGTTTGTGGGCTTGGCTCCAGGAAGAAATGGGGCGGACATTACTGGTGTTCCATTCACCAAGGATCCTTCTGGTGTTCTGTTTCAGGAGGCACTTATAAGAGTGGGATTTTCACTAGAAGAGAGTCCTAGAGTCATCCGTCCGAGATTGAGGGGAGCCTTTGTCACAAACATTGTCAAATGCAACCCGAAAGACATTGATGGTAACAATAGGGCGCCTTCTGTCGAAGAAATAGTAGCATGCTCTGAGTATTTTGAATCTGAAAAACGCCTTGTCAGTCCCAGGGTGATAATAAGCTTTGGCAAGACTGTGACGGAGTCCCTGCTATCGAGGAGAATCGCCAACCTTTCTGACCTTCATGGAATACCTATCCTGCAAGATGGAGTAACATTCTTGCCAATGATTCATCCGTCATTCGTAATAAGAGGTGCTTATGACAGAAGACAATACCTCAAAGACTTTGACATAATAACAGACCTCGACCAGCAAGCAACCACTAAGGTTCGGACGAAGTGAATTGGCCGATTATACTCTACCTAATTTCCTGGGTTATCGAACCCGTGCGAATGGAAGAGGAAAGGAGACTGTTTCATCGCTGAAAACGAGAAATCTCGAACTTTGATTCGGGACACACCTCTTTGTTTGACTTTCCTATTGTATTGAAATCAGAAAAAGAATGTCTGGATATGCTCGGGTGTGCGGCCCGGCAGCCGCACTCGAATTTGCAATTCAAACCGGTCATGAATCGTTGTTCTTTTTTCCTTGTTTGATTTTTCCAACCGGGGCAAGGTAAATAGTGAATTCTTCATTTCCATCCACTCCCAACAAAACATCCATCTTTCCCTGATCATAAGCTGCAACGGCGCAAGTTCCGGCCCCGATCGATTCGGATGCAAGATAGAGATTCTGACAAACATGACCAGCATCCAATGCAGAGACTTTGTGTGCTCGAGTGAGGTAACGCCATTCAGATCTGTACGGGATTACAGTCCAGATGAAGACGACGGCGCCCCCGGCCACGAAGCTTTGCCCCATTGTTGCTTCTATAAGCCTTTCTTTGAATCCCGGGTCGAACTCAGACAGGAAGCACAACTTGTGATACAAGGGTAAGTGTCGATAGAGTCCTGGCCGAAGCCCGTACACATGGTTCACAACGATGTACGTCTCCAGGGGATGGCGCGCCCCAGCAGATGGAACCGTTCGCAACGTATGAACATTTTCTTTGGACACGCTCCTCACTCCCTGAGTAGCCCAGAGTAAGAATGAAAGTTCCTCCTTCGTCAGGGATTCCTCAGAGTATTGCCTGTGACTCCTCCGTTTCCTGACAACATCTATTAGAGGCATGTTGCCAACAGACAGTTCATCTGGTGGAACCAGATCGACCAGTTCAAGATTCTCTGGGCACGGTTTCTGAAGAGGCGGCGGCGGGACCCCTCTCTGCTGGTCCGACCTTAAGCCCTGCACGTCAACCAGAATCAATTGCTTCAGAAATTCGCGATGCTTCTCGACGGCTTTCAATAGCCTCGCCCCTCTATGACTAGACGTTCCATCCTATAATTCTTGACTACATCCTCTCCGGGCAGATGTCGTTATATGCTCATTCCTTCGTCACTTGAACTGAACAAACGTAAATATGTTCTTATCTGGGTCTACGAACGAAGCTGCCCGACCGCCCCAAGGTTCGTCCTTTCGTCCTGAACGAGCTCTGGAAGGCCTACGGGTTCAGGGGAAACAGGAATGAATCTTCAACACCATGATTGATGCGTCCAAGGGAGGAATAGACTTCACTTGATAGAGATCGACGGCTCCGAGGGAGAGGGCGGAGGACAGTTGCTGCGTTGCGCGGTAGCAATGTCAGCTCTGACAGGAAAGGACGTAAGGGTATTCAACGTACGAGCGGGGCGCCCGAATCCCGGTCTCACGCCTCAGCACCTGACCGCAGTCAGAGGGGTAGCTTCACTCTGCGACGCGAAGGCGGATGGTGCCGTCGTGGGGAGCACGGAGCTTAGCTTCCACCCCGGACCGGTCTCCGGAGACGGGAGAAGACTCGATGTCGGCACCGCCGGTAGCATCTCCCTCGTGCTCCAGGCATGCATGCTTCCAGCGCTTAAATCCGGCAAGGTGACGACACTCGAGATCTCCGGAGGAACGAACGTCAGATGGTCTCCCCCGATAGACTACTATCTGGATCTGCTGTTTCCGATGCTGAGGAGAATGGGTGTGGAGATCCGCATGCACGTGGATGCCAGAGGGTTCTACCCGGAGGGTGGAGGGAAGGTGGTGGTCACGATTGGACCATCGACGGACATCTTCCCGCTCGACTTGAGCGAGAGGGGCGAATTGAAGGGGCTACGGGGCGTGTGCTTCTCTCAGAATCTGCCCGTTCATGTTTGCAAGCGAATATCGCACTCAGCGAAGAAGGCATTCATAGACGAAGGCGAATTGGTTGTGAGAGCCGATTTGTCCAGTGGCAGATCCACAGGAGCTGGCATATGTCTGTTCGCGGAATACAAAAGGACCGTTCTCGGCGCTGACGCGCTCGGTTATAGGGGAATCCCGGCCGAGAAGGTGGGGGCGGATGCCGCCGAGGCGCTGAGGAGGGAGATGAGCGGGATCGGAACGCTCGACGTCCACTCGGCGGACCAACTCGTTCCCTACATGGCCCTCGCGAAGGGCAGATCGGTGTTCAGGGTCAGGGAGATGACCGAGCACTTGAGGACACAGATGTGGCTGATAGGCAAGTTTCTCGATGCAACGTTCGATGTAAGGAGCCTCGCCGGCGGATATGAGATTGCCGTCGCTCCCTAGCCGTAAATTATCGACCACGTCTTCTTAAGTTCGTCCTTCTTGCCAGCCTTCTTTTAGACTTCTTTGAGCCTCTCCTCGGTGCCTGCTGCCTCGGACAGAAAAGGTTCCGTATCGAGCTTTGCGTGAGTAAGTATCTTGTTAATCGCGGCTGTCACCGCCGCGGCCGCCCTGCGTCCGGATACTTCCAGTGCGCCTCCGAGACGAGAATCACCACGTCAGAGCTCCTGCTCACCTCTTCATTAAGCAAGACACCAGCTAGGCCAACGATGACACCGTTGTCTATCAGCGGTATTTCATTCCTCCTAGGAATGCCCATTGCGTTCGGCGTCGCGCCGATGCCATTGACCTGATTCTTAGGAGGCGCCTATCAGACCTTTTGAGCCGCCTCCCCTGCCTCAATGACCAACCCCTCGGGCGATATGAGCATCTGGCACCCGTTATCCTCTCACCAATCAATCCTCGTCTTCGCCAAAGGCTTTGCTAGGCTGTAAGGCGGGGGGGACTCCGAGACGAAGGCTACAACCTTGTAATTCCCCTTCTGACCCGCATAAATTCTTGCGTGGCTGTAATGTCTCCCGCCCTTGACCAGAGAAGCCGCTGGGAAACTGACCGAATCCATCACCACGATATCTTCCAGCTCGAGGAAGCTAACGACGTCATTCGCCGAGATCGCCCACGAGACCCACGCTCGGGAAACCATCGATCACGTGTGCGCCCTGGATATCCCTCTTCTTCCTCTCGATTATCTCGATTCCTTCCATCTGGATTCATATCTGCTTTGAGCTAATGGACGGTTGGGAATCGACGGCGTTCGGGTTCAATCTCCGGAAGTATTATTGTGCTTTCATGAGTATACTTGGCCACGATGAGGCCTTTCGTCATCGTCAACTGCGCAATGACGCCAGACGGCAAGATAGCAGGCAGGAGCCGGAGGCAGGTCAGGATATCGTCCCGGGAAGATGCGGAAAGGGTTCAATCACTCCGCACGTCCTCGGACGCCATCCTTGTCGGTGTAGGGACGATACTCGCCGACGACCCGCATCTCACGGTAAAGGGCGCCGCACCTACCAAGACCCTGCTTAGAGTTGTCCTGGATTCCAAGGGTAGGACACCAGAGAATGCCAGGGTGCTTGACGGCAGCGCGCCGACCCTAATCGTCACCACGGAGGAGTGTTCGAAGACCTGGAAGAGAGTGGAGGTACTTCGCTGCGGAATTGGGCGCGTGGACCTCCGCATCTTGCTGACTGAGCTCTACAGGCAAGGCGTGAGGCGCCTCCTAGTCGAAGGAGGGGGAGAGGTCATATGGTCATTCTTCGCCGGCGGCTTCGTCGATCGCTATTGCGTCTTCGTTGGAAAGATGATAATCGGCGGAAGCACTTCCCCCACGCCTGCGGACGGCGAGGGATTCCCTGATGAGGAGACGATTCCCCTCGAGCTGGTCGAGGTCACCAGGCTCGGTGATGGGGTCCTGCTGAGCTACGAGGTCGTCCGGGATGACTGACGAGAGACCGAAATTCTCCGCTGACGAGATGCTCGGATCTCTATCTCGCTGGCTTCGCATAATGGGCTACGACACCACCTATGAGAAGAATATGGAGGATGCGGACATCCTCCGACTGGCGAGTGCAGAGGACAGGATTCTGCTGACGAGAGACAAGGACCTGGTCCGGAGAGCAAAAGGAAGAGGCCTGTATGTCGAGAGTGACGAACTCTCCGAGCAGTTGAGTCAGGTCTTCGAGGCGTTCGATCTCAGCACGTATGAGGCGCTAACCCGCTGCACCGTGTGCAACGGAGATCTCGTGATTGTTCAGCCAAACGAGGTCAAGGACGATGTCCCGGTCGGAGCGCTTGATAACAACGACGAATTCTACCGCTGCACGAAGTGCGGAAAGATCTACTGGAAGGGCTCTCACTGGGACAACATACTCAACAGACTGGGGGCTCTCAATTCCGACAGAAGCAAATGAGAGTGGAAAAGAGCGGTAACTTCCTGCCGGAGAAATCCGCTCACAGTTGGTAGTAGTCCTCGCTGATGATCTTTCCCGTCCCGGCATTGACGATCATGACGCCGTGTATGCCTTCGACGCACCAAATAGGAGAGTAGAAGATGCCCTGCCCCTCCAGATTGACATCCTCCGCCCGCGGCGAGACCCTCTTCTTTTCTACGACCGTCACCTGTCCACTGTCCTTGATGACCTCCTTCTCATAAGAATACATCCGGACCACTTCATCTTTAACAAGTCCTTTCGCCTCTTCTGCGTCCAGCATCGGCTCGAGGCGCCTGTAGCTCTGTTCCAATGAGAAGACGATCTCGACCTTGTCGTTCCACTTCTCCACCTTCTTCGTCAGGGCGTTCACAGACAGCTGGCCACCCTCACTTCCGATCTTCTTGTCCTCCACGTACAGGTCGCAGGAATACTTGTATACGTAGAAGGGGACAAGCTCCAGTCCGTACCTGAAACCGCCCACAGTCTGCCTAGCGATTTCCCTGACATCATTGATCGTGATCGTCGGCTTGACTATACGCTCCCCCAAATCAGCGGTCTGCACCTTCTCGAGTTCCTCTGGTGAGACCATCTTCGGGTAGTCGTCGGCTAAGAGCTCGTCCACAAGACCGTGGTCCCGTTCGCCAACGATCCTCTCGATCCTAGTCCTGCCAATCTCGCGTTCGATAGCCTCCCTATCCCACACGAAGACTCCTGCATCCAGTGCTTCCTTAGAGGAATCCGGCAAGTCTTTCAGCGTCGCGATAACCTTCCTGCCCTTAAAGTCCCTGAGCTGGCCAAGAAAAGCCTTGATGGATTTGTCATCCTCCGGCGAGATCAGGCAGAAGACGACCTCGTTCTCACCCTTCTTCCCGACTAAATAGCCATTACGCTCGGATACCTCAAAATCTCTTGCCTCGAGGATCTCCGTGATAACACTAGTCAGAGAGGTCAAGAGCGCACCGGACACATCATCAGGTCTTTCTCATAAAAGCATTTGTTCGGTAAACTGAGTCTCCCAGCGAGAAAGAAATTGCTTTATATTCTACACGCCCGTTAACCCGTCGTAAACAGTGCGCAATCCAGGTCGTTCCAGTTTAGGAGACAGTGTCCATGAAAAGCGAGTTGAGAGAGCAACTGAAAATCCGCCAGGCCGCCATGGAAGAGGTCAATGATTTTCTTCTTGATCCAAAGAATCCGGTGATCAATGACATCCTTCAGGTAGTGGACAAATATGGTTCCCCTGACGAGATCAACGCAAAGGCGCGGGAAGCAAGACGGCTTTCGAATCTCACGAAGAGACTGCGCAAGATCCGTTCTCCATACTTGAAGGGCTTGGAATGGCTCGAAGCTCAGAGAGACAAGGAGGCGTTCATCTCGATTCCGGGGTTTCGCCGCCAGGTCCTGGGAACGAAAGCGGACAAAATGAAATTCGACAAGAAACATGCTATCACCTTAGAGATAAGCGCGCTTCAGTACTTTCCATGGCTGATCACAGAGGCAAAACAGGCGATCAAGAACAAAGAGATCATGCCGGGTCGATACATCAGGGTCCGCAAGATGAAGGAGCAGGAGAAGGACCAGGGAGACATCCTGGCCGTCGCTGCGGCCATGCAGATTGTCGGCGCATCATACGTCGAGACACTGGACACAAAAGGGACGGACGGATCGAACGTGCACCTCGGAGGTCCGGCGACGATCACAGGCTATTTCGGTGGAGTGGGCCAGCCGAACGATCACGCTCTGCAGTACATCGACGAGTTCCTCCACTACTACACTGAGTACGGCGTTCAGCAGGTCCTTAACATCAACCCCGGAACGGTCCTGCTCGGGTACATCATCTACAAGCTCGGGATCGACATGGAGTTCAAGATATCGGTGTTCATGGGCAATGACAACCCGTATTCGATACTGTGGACACTGATGGCGGCTAGGTTGTTCTCAAGAAATGATGGCTCAGTGCCGCTAATTGGGTTCAACCTCAGCAACTCGGTGGACGTGAAGACAATCGAGAAGGGCGCCTACATCCGAAAGCAGTTCGGCCTGGAGGAAAACGTTCGCATCGAGCATCACATCACCGAGACCTGGAAGAGCATCGTGAGGCAGCCGTACAACCGCCGCGACGACCTCGTGAAGTTGTCCAATCACGTCAAGAACATCGCCGCGAAGCACGAGGGAGGAGAGGTCGATGTGGAGGAGAAACGCAAGCACCCGTCTGACATCCTGGACTACTTCAGAGACAAAGAGGAAGTGATCGCAGCGGGAGACATGGAATACCTCGAAGAGAATTATCTGGACAAGCATGAGTCCGTAAACCTCACCGCGAAAGCGCTGACGAAGAAAGGATTGTCCTTTGTAGCCGCGTGGAACCTGCACTCCGAGAAGTAGAGCGGTACGAAATCAAGAGAAAAGAGCCGGGCCTATTAGGCCCGCTCCTTTCCAATATTGTCACCTTCCCTTTTTTCATCGTATTGAAGGTCAGAGCACGCCCGTGTATCGCGATCAAAGGAAAGATTGAATATTCGCGTATTGCTAGGACGAAATGATGGCGTCGGCAAGACTCCTGAGACCGGCCTCACTGCTGATGATCATAGTCGGAGTTGTCATCTCAATCGTATCGATAGTTCAGGGCCAGATGCAGGTCATATTGTTCCTTATCTTCCCGGTCTTCTACGCGGAAGAGGTGCTCCCTGCTATCGGGACAGCGCTGCTGTTCATCGGCATCGTCGGGCTGTTCCTTTCGTTCTTCGTATCTATGACCCCTAGCGACGCGAGATCGCGTCCTAACGACGGGCCTCTCGACCTGGCTGAAGCCGAAGAAAGGCGCAAGCCAAAGATGAAATCCGGGGGCGTCGTTCTTATTGGTCCTGTCCCCATAATCTTCGGGTCGGATTGGAGGATGGCGATCACGGCGATAGTCCTCGCCATCCTGCTTGTCGGCATGATGCTCCTATTCCTGCTCTAGACCCTTGGCAAGCGACTCCGCAGCCTCCTCGACCGAGGTCTCATGCCTCCTCGCCAGATCCCGTATCTCGCCCATCAGTCTGATGTAAACGTCGAAGTCCATGCCGCGCTTTCGCATCGTCTTGCCCAAGGTCTGCTCGAATGTCATCGTCTTCCTTGTTTGGGAGAGGGCCTCTTCGATGATCTCTTTGTCCTGCTGACTCAGCGGCGCCATTCCTCGACAACCCTCAAGAAGTTCTTGAAGATCTCGTATCCATGCTCCGTGTTCTCGACCTCGGGATGGAACTGCAGCCCATAAATCGGCCTGGTCTTCATCTTGACAGCCTCGTGCGGACAGTTCTTGGAGTGGGCGAGCGTTTGGAACGATTCGGGCACGACAGTTACCTCATCGTTGTGCGATTCCCAGACGGAGAATTGCCTGGGCAGCCCCCGGAACATGTCATCCTCCTCATCCACGAAGAGCTGGGTCTTGCCAAACTCGGGTAGCTTCGCCGGCTCGGTCTTGCCGCCGAATCTGGTACAGGTGAATTGCATCCCGGCGCATATCCCCAATATCGGGAAGGCCGCCCTTTCGATGTATTCCCCGTTCCTGCCCATCCTGTCGACGTCAAGAGCCACACGAGGCGCTCCTCCCGACAGAACGAGCGCATCCACTTCGCCAAGTTCGTCGAACGGGGTGGTGTTTGGAACGACCTTCGTGTCGACCTCAAGGTACCTCAGTACCCTCCATTCCCGATGTGTCCACTGACCCCCGTTGTCGATGACGTAGACCTTCATTGCGTCGATAAATGGAGGGTGCTTATTTAAAAGATTGCGAGAGATGAGACTATGACTCTGAGACGTCGGCCAGTTCTATCATCGCCCCTCCGGAATCCGACGGCAAGGCTTAAGTCGTTCGCAGACATCCGAAATCTCAGATGAAGGCAGTACTATTCGACCTGGGTCACACTCTAGTGGATTACTATCACGAGTGGAAAGGTCCCGAGGCTTGGGCCATTGATCGGGTCTTTCATATCATAACGGACGCCTGCGACCCCGCTCTCGACGAGACGGAATTCACTGCCTGCCTATCCCGCTTTCTCGAGGAAGCTAGGGAGCGCAAGACCGCAAGAATGGTCGATGTCCCTCTTTCTGAGACGCTCGAAACCTGCTTCCGCAGATTCGGCTGGGGATCCCGGCGAGAACCTCATGGTCGATTCGCTGAACGCGTTCTACCAGACCCTTCTCGACACGAGGAAGCTGGTCCCGGGAGCGGTCGAGATGCTCGAGAGGATCAGAGACCGCGGTCTGCTTGTAGGCCTTGTCTCCGACGTTGCCTGGGGGCTGCCGTCTGAGTATCCGCTCAATGACTTGAGATACTTCCAGCTCGATGGGTATTTCGACGATATGGTGTTCTCCAAGTATGTGGGACTGAGGAAGCCGAACCCGAGGATTTTCAAGATCGCTCTTTGGAACCTCGACGTCAAGTCGGCAGATTCGGCGTTCATCGGGAACTCGCTCCAAGCGGACATCAAAGGCGCTAAGGGCGTCGGGATGTTGGCGGTGCTGAAGGAATCGAAGTATTACCAGCACGATGACAACGTCATCCCGGATGGCAGGGTAGCAGACTGGTCGGAGATAGACTTGTTGCTTGACGGCCACAGCGACTGATCGACTCTACTCCCACTCGATCGTCGCCGGCGGCTTGTTGGTGATGTCGTATACCACCCTGTTCACCTTGTCCTTCATCTCGTTCGTTATCCTGACAGAGATCATCTCCAGGACCTCATGCGGTATCTTCGAATAGGCGGCGCTCATCCCGTCGATCGAGTCAACCGCCCTGACCGCGATCGTCCGTCCGTAAGCTCTCCTATCACCCTGTACCCCGACAGACTTGACCGGCAGGAGGACTGCAAAGTATTGCCACGGCCTCTCCATCTTGCCCTGGTCTGACGCCTTCTCCAATTCCTCCTCGACAATGGCACAGGCAGTTCTGACGATCTCCGCGGACTCTCGGGTGACCTCACCCATTATCCTTATGGCCAGAGCCGGCCCCGGGAACGGTTGACGCTCCGAGACATCGACCCCGAGGTACCTGGCGACCGTCCTGACCTCATCTTTGTACAGGTCGCGCATCGGTTCGACGAGCTTCAGCTTCATGTCCCTCGGCAAACCGCCGACGTTATGATGACTCTTGATCGTGTCCCTTAGCTTGTCCCCGCTCTCGATCCAGTCGGGAGCGATCGTCCCTTGAACGAGGTACTCCGCATTGAACTCCCTTGCGACCCTTTCAAAGATCCTGATGAATTTCTCCCCGATGACCTTCCTCTTCCTCTCAGGTTCGACGAAGCCTTCCAGTGCCTCGAAGAACTCGTCCGAGGCATCTATTAAGGTGAAGTTGACGCCGAGCGTTCTTAGCGTCTCAGAGACCACTTCGGTCTCGCCCTTCCTCATGAGGCCCGTATCAACATAGACAGCAAGGAGTCTGTTCCCGATCGCCCTGCTCGCCAAGACGGCTGCGGTCGTGCTGTCCACGCCGCCTGAGCAGGCGATTATGGCCTTTCCCGGTATCGAATTCCTCAGATTCGCCCCCGCCTCCCTCACGAACGCTCCAGCGTCGAACATTGCTAGTGCACCTCCTCAGAATCGCACTCCACCTGCTCCGCCATCTCCTTCCTATACTCCACAAGTTCGTCGCGAATCCTTTCGTCCCCTATCGCAAGCATCTCGAGGGCGAGCAAGGCGGCGTTATCACCCATGTCAAGACCCACCGCGGCGACCGGTATGCCAGGAGGCATCTGGACGATGGAAAGGATGGAATCGATGTTCACCTTGCCACTCACCGGTACGCCGATCACTGGTTTCGTTGTAATCGAAGCGACAACCCCAGGCAGGGCGGCGGACAGTCCAGCGATGGCAACGAAAATCTTCGCTTTGCTCCCCAGGACAAGATTCTTCACGCGGTCAGGTGTCCTGTGCGCGGAAGCGACCAGCATCTCGACCGAGACGCCGAACCTGCGCAGCAATTGAACCGCTTTCTCGCCGACGGGGGCATCGCTCCTGCTCCCTAGAATGACAAGGACGTCGGGCATCATGCCACTGACCATGTTGCCAGGATAAAAGAATTTCGCAGAAGAAGAAAATAGAAGGGATTTGTGATCAAGATTTCATTATCGCCAGTAGGAAAGCACCCACGGCGATGAGAGCTCCAATGACCGCAGCCAGTATGTTTATAAATGCTGTCCAGACCACATCGCCGACCTCCACGTGGACCGTGTTCGTGAATCCGGCTAGGTACACCCAAAGTATTCCAACCACGAGACCGATGATAAGCAGCACCACGCCTATCGTCCTGCTCTTACCGCTTCCGAAGTACGCAGTAAAGGCCCCCGCCAGAACCATGAATAGGCCGAAGGTCAACAAGAGCACCGTCAGGAAACTTTCCAAATCCATTTTTTATCACCCGTGTCTCATTTTTTTCCTCAGAACTTGATACCAGTTAGTGTTTTCGTATCTATGACTCCGGGGATTGACCGGATCTTGTCCACGACGACCTGCCCCAGAAGATTGAAGTCCTCTGCCTCAATCTTCGCGATGAGATCATACTCTCCGAACAGCGGGTGAAGCTCGACGACCTCCTTCACCTTTAGCAGCTCGTTGTAGACCTCGTGCTCCTTGGCGGGTGCAGTGCTAATCAGGACAAACCCCACAGCCATACATTCACCTTGTGGCCCCATTACGGTTTTTTCGGTCTTAAACCTTTCGTTGGACAGCAATTACTGACGTGCAACATCGTGCATGAGAGATCGTGCTGGTACGAATGGGATTCAAAGGCGTCGGAAGACCCGCTCCGCCCTCTCCAGGACAGCGTCCCAAGCAGGGATGTTCGTCAGCGATCCCACCGACTCGATGACGAACGATGCGGCTGAACTCCCTAGCACCGCGCATTCTCTTACAGAGTAACCCCTGAACCTGCCCGCATAGAAACCCGCCCTGAACGCATCCCCGGCCCCCGTCGTGTCGACTATCTTAGCAGGGGCGACTGCCGGGATCTCATAGACTCCGTCAGGACAGTAGACGACGCTGCCCTTCGACCCCCGCGTATTGATCAACAGACCCACCGTCTTCAACAGTTCTTCCGGCCTCGTCACGCCCATGTATTCCATCGCGATTCGGAGCTCGTTCTCGTTCGCGAAGAAAGTGTCGCAGAGGGGGAGCGCCTTCCTAAATGTCTCTCGATTCCAGATGTGGTGTATTTCCTGCGAAGGGTCGAATGAAATGTGCTTCTTCAGCTGCCTGCAATGACTCATGACCTTGACGTAGTAGCTCGGCCGGCCAGTGCAGATGTGCACCACCTCCGCCTTCTTCGCGCCGTCCATCCTCGGCTCGAATATGTCCATCTCCCGCATCGGGCCCTGATAGACGTAGGCGATCTGATTGTGCAAATGGTCCGAGACTATCCAGACTGTCGAGGTCTCGTATCCCTCAACGGAAATGAGTTCCTTCAGGTCGACGCCCTTTCCTTCCATGAACTCACGGAAGTCGACCGGCATGTCCCCACCGACGAAGGAACAGAGCGCTGTTGGGACCCCGAGCCTCGCGGCGATGGAGGCCATATTCGCCCCAGTCCCACCGAAGAACCGTTTCTTCTCTTTCACGTCGACGGAAGTGTTCGGTTCAGGTAAAAGTTCGAGAGTGATAATGTAGTCGAGCGCCGTATGACCGTAGACGCAGAGATACGGACGTGCCATCAGGTCCCCTCGTGCCATCCTGCGAGATACTTCGCTTGCTCCTGCGTCAAAGTATCGATCTTCGTTCCCATAGTACTCAGCTTCAGGCGAGCAACAAGGTCGTCGATCTCAGCCGGGACGTTATAAACCCCCGGCTTCATCTCCCGGTAGTGCTTAGCTAGGTACTCGACGGACAGGGCCTGGATCGAGAAGCTCATGTCCATGATCTCGACCGGGTGTCCTTGACCGGCTCCAAGGTTCATCAATCTGCCCTCGCAGAGCAGGTACGCTTTCCTCCCGTCCGGAAAGCCATACTCGTCTATGAACTCCCTGACCTTCCGGGGCTTCCCTGCATACTCCTCCAACGACCGCTTCGAGATCTCGGTGTCGAAATGACCGGAGTTGCCGAGAACACATCCGTCCTTCAGAGCCACGAAATGTTCGCGTCTAACAACGTCCTTGCATCCAGTCGCGGAGATGATGATGTCCGCTTCCTTTACCGCCTCGGTCATCGGCATGATCTCGAACCCGTCCATAGTCGCCTCGATAGCCCTGACGGGATCGACCTCGGTCACAATCACTAGCGCCCCCAAGCCCCTCGCTCTCATGGCGATGCCGCGCCCACACCATCCGTAGCCTGCCACGACCAGCTTCTTGCCGGCAACGAGTAGGTTCGTAGCGGTCATCCAGCCGTCGAAGGTCGATTGCCCTGTGCCATATCGATTGTCGAAGAGATACTTCATGTGCGCGTCGTTTACGGAAATGATAGGAAACTTGAGCTCACCGTGCTTGGCCATGGACCTAAGCCTCACGACCCCCGTCGTCGTCTCCTCGTTCGCACCCTTGACACTGGAAAGCAGGTTCTTCCTATCGGTATGGGCCATTGTGATAAGATCGGCGCCATCATCGATCAGGAAATCCGGTCCGAGGTCGAGGACCGAATTCAGATTGCCGTAGTACTCCTCGGTTGTCTCCCACTTCTTGGCGTGTACCTCCAGACCATAGTGTTCCCGGAGCGCCAAGGAGACCGAGTCGTCGGTCGAGAGAGGATTGCAGCTGGCGAGACGGATCTTCGCGCCCGCTTCGGCAAGTGCGATCGCCAGCATTCCGGTCTTCGCCTCCACGTGAAGCGCCATTCCAATATTCAGGCCGTCGAGAGGGCGTTCCTTGACCATTCGTCGTCTGATCTCGGCCAAGACTTTCATGTGAGTACTGGCCCACTCGAGTCTCCTGATCCCCTTCTCGACCTCATCCTTCAAAAGACCACCAGCACAAAATGCTATCCTGAGAGTTTATTCTTTGCCTTCGTTCAATTAATCTGGAGGTGATCGCATATCGCCTGGACAATCCTCTTCAGGTTCATCCCATTGTCGAACGACGATATCAGTCGTTTCCTTTCCGGTCCGTCCTCCCTGAGGCCTCTGACGGCTCCGATCATGTTCGGCAACGCCCTTGTCACCTCGTCGACGATCGTGACCGTCGCTGCCCCTGCCGTCCTCGAAAGAGGATTGAGATCCACAGCCAGCACAATCTTGCCAGCGCGCACCAATGCCTCTGCCCTGTCGCCGTCCTCGAGCGGAACCAGGACGACATCGGCAGAGAAGATGCCTTCCTTCGCGCAAAGGGCGCGGTCGGAGGATATGCCCTTCAGCCTCGCGTCGAGATTTCTTCCCAGAACCATCTTCGCCCCGGCCGCCTCCATGTGGCTGACGACCTTCTCCATCCTTCCTTCAACGCTATGGAACAGATTAACCTCGATCTTCGCTGGTATTCCCTCAGAAAGGGCTATGACCTCCTCGGGACAGAGTGCCGCGACATTGCCGTTAACGGAAATGACGGGGTTCTCGGCCTCCAGTAGGTAAGCGACTGCCACTTTTTCGGCGAGCAAAGCATCAGGTGTCGTCCTCTCCCCAAGCAGGTAGTTGAACGCCTCCCCCCTCCCGTGAGCGATGAGGCCAGTCGTAGAGACAATCCCTGCCCTGTTCAACTCGGCGAGCCTCTCCCTGACGATCAACGAACGGTACCTCGGATGATCCTTCGACAATTCCACGGAATGTGGGATTGCTTGCACAATCTTAAATCATTCTGACTGCTCTGCTCGGTCGGATGACGATCTGCGATGACGCCTCCGCCGATTGCTGGCATTGTCCCAGTTCGAGACGACGTTTGAGTCGGATTGGCGAACGTCATTAAAACTTTACGAAATGTTTAAATACAACATCTAGAATGTAGTTGGCGAGCGCCGGATTACGTCAGGTGACGCCAGGTGAGCAAATGAAGGTCCTTGGAACCGTCCAAGAAGTCACTTTTGATGGGAAGCTTGTCATCAAGGCGGCTTTTGCTCCGCAACTTAGGGCGAGGATCGTCGACAACAGGAAAAGGACAATGGGAACCGTCAGAAGAGTTTTCGGACCCATCGCCGCCCCATATGTCTCGATCGACCCGTCCGGCGGCCTGAACCTGCTTGCGACCTTGGGCAAGCAGGTATACGTGGAGGAGGTCGGAAACTATGGCAAGGACAAAAGAAGGGACCGATGAGATAGAACGATGCCCCGAGTGCAACAGTGGACACCTTGTTAGAGACTATGAACGCGGCGAACTGATTTGCGAGGACTGCGGGCTGGTCATAGATGATCAGTTCATTGACCAGGGACCTGAGTGGAGAGCATTCGACGTGGAACAGGGTGAGAAGCGCGCAAGGACTGGCGCCCCGATGACATACACTATCCACGACAAGGGCCTATCGACCGAAATATCCTGGAAGAACAAGGACAGCTATGGAAAGAGCATACCGACGAGAAACAGGGCGCAGCTCTACAGACTGCGGAAGTGGCAGAGAAGGATAAGGGTCTCGAACGCCACCGAGCGCAACCTGGCGTTCGCCCTGAGCGAACTCGACCGCATGGCCTCTGCCATGGGACTGCCGAGGAATGTTAGGGAGACCGCAGCCATGGTCTATAGGAAAGCGGTCAACAAGAACCTCATTAGAGGAAGGAGCATCGAAGGTGTCGTGGCGGCGTCGCTGTACGCTGCGTGCAGGCAATGTGGCGTCCCGAGGACCCTGGATGAGGTCGCGAACTCGAGTAGAGTCGGAAGAAAGGAGATCGGCAGGACCTACCGTTTCATGACCAGGGAGCTTAAGCTGAAGCTCATGCCCACCAGACCTCAGGACTACGTGCAGAGGTTCTGCAGCGAACTAAAGCTTAGCGGAGAGGTGCAGTCGAAGGCGGGCGAGATCCTGAAGGATGCCGCGAAGAAGGAGCTGACTTCCGGGCGCGGTCCGACCGGTGTGGCCGCCGCCGCAATCTACATAGCGTCCATTCTGTGCAATGAGCGCAGAACGCAGAGGGAGGTCGCGGATATCGCTGGCGTCACGGAAGTGACGATTCGGAACAGGTACAAGGAACTCACTGAGAAACTGGGAATAGAAATCCAACTCTGAAGGGATGCCGACCTAGAGTCCACCTGCGTGGCGAATCTCCGAAAGGTTATTTACTAGACCTCGCTATTAACCGGCTTGGTCGAGAATTTGTCACGCGGCAAGTTAATGCTCAAGCCTGCCGGGATTTGGCTTGTCATAGGAGGACTCCTGACATTCGGGGCCTCCGTCTGGATCTTCATCGTGGAGGGTGTGTTCGGAACCACCATCGGCACTCTACTAATCCTGCTCCTTTTCCTGATCGGAGGTCTGGAGATCTCCTCCGCGAGGCCAGTCTGGCGGGCGGAGGTCGGAGGCTGGAAGGGGATAATGACCTCCCTCGGTCTCTCCATCCTGTTCCGCGCGATGATGGTCTACTACTCAAGAGACCTCTATCTCTTCTGGATCGGAGCTGTTGTCGGCGTCGGAGAATTCCTCATATTCCTTTCGCTTTACATCAACCGGGGGCTCTTCCTTCCATCGGAGGAGGAGCGAGCTGCGGTGATGGGGAAGATAGAGGCTTCTTCTGTCAAGACATTCGCTGAGTGTCCGAACTGCCATGCGATTGTGGAACCCGAATGGGAGTCCTGCCCTGACTGCGGCGCTTCCCTTTCGAAGTTCTGCGCGAAATGCGGGGAACCGCTGGGTAAGGGGGTAGCGAAGTGTCCGTGCTGCGGGGCAGAGGTAGAAAAGTCCGCGGCTCTGCTGAAGATGATAGGGACGCTACGGACATCCGCCGAAGAGGATGTCCCTCCGGAGACGAAATCGAGCAGATATGCGAAGCTGGCCGAGGGGCTGCTGAAAGGCGGAGAAATCGCACAGGCACTGGACTCATACGACAAGGCGATCGAGAACACAGGATTTGACCGGAAGCGCTGCCACTTCATGGTGAAAATGGCGACGATCCTGAAGAACACCGGGAGAACAGACGAAGCGATTACCCTTCTGGACGAAGCGATCGAAACGGATCCAGCAGACTACGCTGGCGCGGCCAAACTGAAGAATGAGATACTTGGTGGCACCGGCAAGCCGGCCGACGCCTGCAAGGTCCCGCAGGCGACCTGATGATTCCCTACGGTCTGACCCGCCTGAACCTGAGATACTGCACGTCCTTACCCGACACCCTCCCGAAGAGGATGTCCTTCTTCACTCCGTGAGCGAGTCTTACCGCACGAGAGATTTCCGGCCACATAGCTTTGTAATCCTCGGGAACAGCATGCACCAAGTACTTCGCGTGATGCTTCTCCGGATCCGCTTCGTACACCCTGAAGTGCGCTCCGTACTTGAACCCGGTCTTTACGATCAAGCCCCGCTTTCGCATGTCGCCATATGCCTTCAGCCTCAATTCGAAATCTGGCTGGATCTTCATTGCCTTCCTGACCAGTCCGCCAAGGTTGACCTTTCGGTTCGAGCCGGGTCCCCTCACCGTTATCTTGCCTTCAACCATGAGGTAGGCCGTTTCTATCAACGAGAGCTGAAGCGCCTTCCCCAGCTTCTTCCCGTAGAATCCGTGCCGGTAGAGCCCTTCGGCTTGGTTCTCATCAAGGACGAGCACTCTATCCTCAAAAAGGGTCGCCTCGGTCGCCGGGATAACGTCGTCCGCGGGGTGCCCACCAGGGCCCGATCTTGACGCCTTGTAGTATGTGATGTCGCCCTCCTCGTCGACGATTGCCAATAGAAGCTCCTTCCTAGTCCTCTCGGATTTCACCATCTCCTCTAAGAAACCAGTCATATCGAAGAGAGATCTTTCCGCCACCGCCAAGACCCAGTACTTCGTCTGCGATGTCGTCGGCGTCCCGCCCCTCGGGAAAACCCTGAAGTCGAATTCTCCGGAATCTGGCTTCACAACGTATCCTCTCTGCCTTAGATCTCGATAGACGATGTAGTGGATCTCGAAACCGTCGCACGACGAAGCGCTGAGCTTGATCATGTCGGAGAAGGTCAGAGGTTTCCGATCTCGGAGGATCTCCAACCTACACGTCTCCAGAAGATAGCAGGCCTCGAGCACGTCGAGTTCGAGTGCCCCCCCGGAGAGCGGGTAGCCGTAAAACCCCTTGTTGTAGACCTGGCTCGCCTCCTTCTCGTCTCTGACTATCACGGCGTCATCGACCAGTTCTCCGGGCATATCTCTCGGAACTCCGTCTTCGTAGTTATAGTTGTTTCCTCGCTCCACCTCGGTCAGACCTCGGTACCGCCACAGTAGATTCCGATGCGTCCCGTTCCGAAAAGTGCAGGGGAAAGGTTAATATCTAATGTTAACAACTTAAGGTTAACTAGTCGGTGTTAACATGAATGACCTCGACATGCTACTGTCGATAATCGAGAACCCTACCAGGCGCAAGATCCTTGAGGCCTTGGTCAGGGAACCGAATTACCCTCTCAAGCTCTCGAAGGAACTTCAGATGAGCCAGCAAACGATAATGAAACACCTAAAGGTCTTGGAAGATAGCGAACTCGTGAGAAGCCATCCTGAGGAGAGCGATCGCGGAGGTCCGAACAGGAAGCTCTACGTCCCGACGTCGGAATTTACAATCATCGTGGATGTCGGTCCCGGCCTTTTCAATGCCGAGATTGTCATGCCAGAGGATTCTGACCGGTTGATCGACCAGAATGGAACTCTGAGCGAGCCACAGGGACAGCCGATTGAGAGAGGTTTCAAAGAGGAGGTGGACAGTCTGAGAGGTTCGATTCTCAACATCGACAAAGAGCTCGAGGACTTGCACGCGAAGAGGGCCTCGCTTATCAGGCTGAAGGAGCAGACCATTGAAATGGCTAGGAAGTTCGTCGAGAACAGCGTGGACAATTACCAGGTGAGGAGGATCGTCTACGAGTCGATAAAGAAGCCTTCTCTCAGTTCGCAGCAGATAGGACGAGAGCTCGGCATCCGTGATGAGATGGTGCAGGACGTGATGGACGAACTGGACAGACACAGGGGCAAGCACAATGGAAGAGAGGAGTAAGCTGAAGCAGTTTGCAGAGCAATGCGGAATGGAGCTTGAGAAGGCTGCCAGGGAAACGCAACAGAACCTGGCGAAGGCACTCGAGACCGCCGAGCAGCTCAGCAAGAAGGTATACTACATCGCAGAAAAGGAGACGAGAACCTCCAGAAGGGAGGCACGGAATGTCACGATGGAGGCGCTGAACCAGATAAAGAAGGAACTTCCTGGCATACGCAAGGACCTTGAGCAGATAGAACAAAGAATCAGGAAGCGGGTAGAGGCACTTGAGAAAGCGCTAGATGATTTGCTCTAAGAAATATTTATATAGAAGCGCTTTACATTACCGTATTTAGCCTTAGGTTGATAACATAAGGTTGTAATGTTGGGAAACAACAGAGGCTTGATGATATGGATCCGAAGAAACAGGACGAAAAGGACGTAGTACCTATGATCTGCCTGAATCCGCAGACCATGCTGGGTGAGATGAACGGGATGTTCGATCGTCTCAGATTTGGGATCGAAGACTTCTGGTTCCCGTCGATTTCGGTCAGTGGGGCCAGAGTCCCGATGGTCGACGTCAAGGACGAGGACAATCACTACCTGGTCGAAGCAGAAGTACCGGGCATGACCAAGGAGAATGTCGAGATCGAGCTGGGCGAGGACAGCCTCGAGATCAAGGCGAAGAAGGAAGAAGAGAAGGAAGAGACCGCGGAAGGTTACATCTGCAAGGAGAGAGGTTCTCTCAGCTTCTACAGGAGACTTCCGCTTCCCGAGGATGCGAACAGAGATCTCATCGAAGCGAAGATGGAGGATGGCATCCTGAAGATCTCAATCCCGAAAGTAAATAAGCCTGAAGACAAGAAGAGAAAAGTGGATATCAAATGAGAGCTTCGCGCATGGAAGACAAGGAAGTGAGTTGAGCGATGGATTCGTCAGAGAAGGTTCTGAAGGTTGTTGAAGCTAAGTCAAAGGATGCGGGCAAAGGCATCGCCCGCGTCGATTCCGAGGTGCTCAGCGCTCTCGGGCTGACGGCAGGCGACGTCATTCAAATCGAAGGAAAGAAGCGGACGGTGGCCATAGTCTGGCCAGGATACCCTGAGGATGCGAATCGGGGCACAATTAGAATAGACGGCACAATCAGGAGGAACGCCCAAACGAGCATAGACGAGAAGGTGGCAATCAAGAAGGTCATCGTGAAGGAGGCTCAGAAGATCACTTTTGCTCCGACAGAACCATTAAGGATAATGGGAGGAGAGGAGTACCTGAGCCAGGCCTTGGAAGGCAGAGCCGTCACGAGGGGCGATGTCATAGAGATCAATGTCATGGGAAGAAGAATCGACCTTGTTGTCGTTTCCTTCGCTCCGTCGTCGGACGCAGTCATCGTGCAGCGTGACACAGAAGTCAAGATCGGCGAGAAGCCGGTGAAAGAAGGAACGGCGAACATACCGAAGGTCACCTACGAAGACATCGGCGGCTTGAGCGATGAGGTCAAGAAGGTTAGGGAGATGATCGAGCTGCCTCTGAGGCATCCCGAGCTCTTCGAACGCCTGGGCGTGGAGGCCCCGAAGGGCGTCCTCTTGCACGGACCTCCGGGAACCGGCAAGACTCTCCTGGCAAAGGCTGTGGCCGGCGAGACTAGCGCCAACTTCATTTCCATCGGCGGGCCGGAGATTATGAGCAAGTTCTACGGCGAGAGTGAGGAGAGACTCAGGGAGATATTCAAGGAGGCGGAAGAGAACGCCCCCAGCATCATATTCATCGATGAGATAGATTCGATCGCCCCGAAGCGGGACGAGGTAACTGGAGAGACCGAGAGAAGGGTGGTCGCGCAGCTCCTTGCCCTTATGGACGGATTGGAATCAAGAGGGAAGGTCGTTGTAATAGGCGCTACAAACAGACCGAACGCCCTCGACCCAGCGATAAGGAGACCAGGCAGGTTCGACAGGGAGATAGAGATCAGCATACCGAACCGCAACGGGAGGCTCGAGATACTTCAGATACACACAAGGGGCATGCCCCTTGACACGGACGTCAATCTGGAGAAGTTGGCTGACCTCACGCACGGCTACGCAGGGGCGGACCTGGCCGCCCTATGTAAAGAGGCCGCGATGCACTCTCTTCGAAGGATAATTCCGGAGATGGACCTCGAGATGGAAAGCATCCCAGTGGAGATACTGAACAAAATAAATGTCAAGAGGGACGACTTCTTCGCAGCTCTCAGAGAGATGCAGCCGTCGAGCCTCAGGGAGGTCTTGATCGAGTCCCCCAATCTGAGGTGGGAGGAGATCGGCGGTCTGGAGGATGCGAAGAGGGAACTACAGGAGGCCGTCGAATGGCCTCTGAAGTATGGCCAGTTGTTCGACTACATGAATGCAACCCCACCCAAGGGAATACTCCTTTACGGAGCACCCGGAACGGGGAAGACCATGCTCGCCAAGGCTGTGGCTACAGAGAGCGAGGCGAACTTCATCAACGTCAAAGGACCTGAGTTTCTAAGCAAGTGGGTCGGAGAGAGCGAGAAGGCCGTCAGAGAGACTTTCAGGAAGGCGCGGCAGGCTGCCCCGTGCATAGTGTTCATGGACGAGGTCGATTCTATAGCCCCCGTAAGGGGCGGGAGTTTCGACGGTCACGTGACCGAGAGAGTGATAAGCCAGTTACTGACCGAGATGGACGGACTTGAAAGCCTGCATAACGTCGTCGTCATAGCGGCGACGAACAGGCCGGACATGATTGATCCCGCGCTCCTCAGACCCGGAAGGTTCGATCGCTTGGTCCACATCCCAATGCCCGATCTAGAGGGCAGAAAGAGGATATTGGGGATCCACATGAAGAATAAGCCGCTGGCCGAGGACGTGGACATCGCGGATATCGCCAAGAAGACCGAAGGATACAGCGGTGCCGACCTATCCGCGCTCGCGAACGAAGCGGTCATGCTCTCGATCCGCAGGATCGTTGCAAAAGGCGGAGATCTATCGCAGGAGTCTCTGCACAAGGAGAAGGTGAACATGAGAGACTTCCTCGACGGGATGGAGAAGGTAAGGCCTACCTCTCGTACAGATCTGACCAGGTATGACAAGATCATGAAGGACTTCGAGTACGTCAGGTGATGAACATAAGGAAGAATGAGGACGACAAGAAGTGCAGACCGTGGGACGACGTCTTCGGCAGCTTTGACGAGGAGTTTGAAGGAATGAGAGAAAGAATGGACAGACTCATGGAACAGCTGACGACCGGAGCCGCCTCGCTCGACAGTGAGCCGATGATCTACAGCTTTTCGATGAGGGTCGGCTCAGACGAAAAGCCTCTCATCCAGCAGTTCCGAAATACGGCGGTGAAAGATGAGGCGTCATCGATCAGGGAGCCCCTCACCGACGTAATCGAGGAAAAGGACAAGATGAGGGTAGTCGTTGAGCTGCCAGGTGTCGAGAAGGAGGAGATACACCTCCACGCGACGGCAAGGGCCTTAGATATTGAAGTGGATGGCCAAGATCGCAAATTCAGCAAACACCTGGACCTGCCCTGCGAGATCAAGGGGGACAATGCGAAGGCCACTTACAAGAACGGAGTGCTCCAGATACTACTCGAACGGTCTTCTAGAAGGAAGAAAAAGAAAGATATCGGAATCGAGTGAAAAGACGGCCTTATCACCCCTGCGTAGCTCGTTTCCTCTATCTTGTTTTTAACGTATCGCCGATCTGACGATTCTGGAACATGCCGAAACCCTCTCGCACCGAAACGCCCCCCCTCTTGATTCACTAGCCATCAGAGATCCAGTGCTGACAAGGATTATATAGAAGCTCAACTTGTTAATAGGCGTGCACAGGGAACAGCTCATGGAGGAAGCCAGGGACATACTCGCAAGGGCGGGATTCTACGTCTCGAGACCCCTTGTCATGCGCAGCGTGAGTTTCGACATTGTCGCAAGGAGGGACCGGGCACTGCTCATATTGAAGGTCCTCAGCAATGTGGATGCCTTCTCGAAGGAAAACGCAGAGGAGCTCAAGGTGCTCGCGGAGGCGCTGGAAGCTTCGCCCCTGGCCATCGGAGAGAGGTCTGGTTCAGGAGACATCAAGGAGGGAATCGTCTACTCTAGGTTCGGGATCCCGATAATATCGGTCGATACGCTTTCAGACTATGTCTTGGAGGGCGTTCCTCCGTTCATCTTCGCAGCACCAGGCGGATTGTACGTAAAGCTCGACAGCGAGATGCTCAGGAAGTTGAGAGAGGAGAAGAGCATCAGTCTAGGCACACTGGCGAAGGTTGCCGGTGTGTCTAGAAGGACCATACAGATGTATGAGTCCGGCATGGGCGCCATGATCGATGTGGCGACAAAACTCGAGGAGTTTCTGAAGGAACTGCTGGTCGTTCCTTTGGACCCTTTCGCCTACACACCGGAGACAGAGCGGCGACTGGTGGAACTGGACAAGCTGGATGTCTTCGGTCAGGAGGTATTCGGGATACTTGACCGCCTTGGTTGCTCGATAGTGCCGACGGTTAAGTGCCCCTTCGAGGCGCTCACGAGCGACGAACGCGCCATGATCTTGACGGGGTTGGGAAAGGACGAGAGCAAGCTCGCCGAGAAAGCACGCATCGTCGGGGATATCTCAAAGATAACGGAGCATAGCTCAGTGATTTTCATAGAGCGCCTGAAGAGCGAGCGCAGCATCGGCGGCACCCCGCTCGTCGGGAAGGACGAGCTCAAGAAGATGGATGAGTCAGACAAGCTGTTCGATCTTGTGATCTCGAGAAGTAGGTCGGATGAGAAACGTTGAAGTGAATGGGTCGGTCATCAGCATCCTCCCCGTCGTGAAGGGGCTGGTCTCGGAGGAGGAGTCCGTTGCGGATGCTTTCGCTCATATCAGTCCGGATGCCGTTGCCGTATCGATCTCCAAGGAGGAGCTGGAAGGGCTTAGAAGGAAGGAGGACTACGATAAATACGAGCCAAGCTCGCTCGAGATCGCATACGCCGAGACCCTGTCGATCTTCGGCAAGGTCGTGATCCCTCCTCCGTGTTTCGTCAAGAGTCTGGAGTTGTGCGGCAAGGACAGCGTGCCGATCATTGCGATAGACATGGACGAAGAGCGCTTCTCTGACACGTTCTGCGACAGTGTAGGCGGTCTTGATCTGCTCAGAGAGTCGCTTTTCGCGAAGAAGGCCTGGAAGAAGAGGTTCGATCTCTCGTCTCCGGAGAGCTTCGTGATCGACTGGGACAGGAAGGTCAACAAAGCTGGTGGATTCAAGGAACTCGAGCGCGCAAGAGAAAAACACATGGCCGAGGCCTTGACCGATGCCGCGCGATCCTATAAGAGAATCCTTGCGGTAGTGGAAGTCGAAAGAGTCGAGGGTGTCCTGGAGAACATGCAGGCGCCAACGCAAGCAGATAGAATTTAAATAGCCAGTAAACGATGAGAATTATATGGATGGGGGCCCCGAGGCAGAGCGGCTGGAGGGACTTCTTTCACGCAAGATCGACGGATTTGTTGCGTTCCTTGAAAAGACTCGTTTGCCCTTGTTGGGAGTGTTCCTCTATGTCATCTTCGCGGCATTGGTCCGGGATCTCCTGGAATATTTTCTCTTGGACGCGGAATTCGTCAACACCCCCCATCCCTGGGTATTCAGCATCGCCCACCACGTCGCCTTCTACGTCATTGTGTTCATGGGCCTAATCTTGCTCCTTTCGGCATTTTCGGGACGAGGGGTGAAGCGTTCCATCAACTTCGTATCCAGTTTCTACTGGATCATCATCCTGCCCCCGATCTTGGATCACTATGTCGGCGGGCTGAATCGTAACTACGCCTACTTCTCGGTCAATGATTTCCTCAACGCCATATTCCACTTCAGCGGAGAGGGGTTCCACGTAGGCCAAGCGATGGAAGTCGTTGTGATTCTTTTCGCATTGTTTGCCTACACTATATGGACGCAGAGGAACGTGCTACGGAGTATCGCTGGCCGTGGGACCACCCTTTTGAGATTCGGGTTTCTGGTCTTGTTCACGTTTGTCTTCATGTTCATCATGGCCACACCTGCCGCGTTTCTTCCTGTTGGGACTCTTGGTGGCGTCCCGCAGTTCCCAGCGTTCGATCTTACCCGATACTACCAGTTCCACCTTTTTCTCTACTCCTACTACCTTTTTGCCGGGATTGTTCTGGCTCTGGTCATAACATACTTCGTCCTGAGGAAAGACTTCGGCAGTGTACTGAGGAGCATGCGACCTGCACAGACAGTATTCTTCGGAGCAGTCGTTGCTGCAGGCTTGGTCACTGGATGGCGTTTGGATTCTAGTCTAGAATTGACCACAAAAATCCTTGAGACCCCCTTCTACGTCAATCTAGCGTTCGCAGCGCCAGCGATACTCGCCGCGTTACTTGCCTGGCAGGTGGGCACTATCTGGAACGACATAAGCGACCGCTCTCATGACGAGCCCAGAAGGAAGGACCGAGCTCTGGCTTCCGGGCTAATCGATGTCGGCACGCTCAAGCAGATCTCCATGATCCTGGCAACTGTCTCGATCGCAACAGGATTCCTGCTTTCAATTCAGCAGGGGATTATCATTCTTGTCATACTCGCATTCTCCTGGGTCTACTCTTTCAGGCCAATCAGATTCAAGGACCACATCCTCAGCCCAGCACTGATAGGTCTGGGAACCTTCCTGGCATTCCTATACGGCCATTCGACCCCCTACAGCGAGATTGCCTACTACACCTCGGGAAGCACACGCTGGTCGTCCCTGACAGGGAATGTATTCTTGCCGCAACTGACAACCGAGAGCTTCATCATCGGTTTCTTCATGTTCTTGGGACTGACGGTCGGGAGCATGGTGACGGACGTGGAAGGGTACGAGGAGGATCGCCGCGCTGGAGTTCGGACGATCTACACCTCTCTGGGTATGAGGAGAGGGGTGAGGATTGTAGCGATACTCATATTCCTGATGGCCCTTACCCCCGTGGCCATCTTCAGGAATCCGATGGATATTATTGTCTTCCCAGTCCTGGGGGTCATTGCAGCCATTCTGTTCGAGACAAACAAAAGGGCCCGGCCAGTACTACTCGTCGCTCTGTTGGGCCTACTGTATGCGGCCTTGCGCTACCTTGCCCTCTTCTGATTTCCTAGAGACGCGAAGAACAAACGGGGAAATCTGGGGATGGTTTGCAGAAGAAGGGAACGCCAGTCATCTTCTCCACGTGCGATGCCCAAACAGATTTGCACTAACGCCTTCTCTTCATGAAAGCTGTCAAAGAAGCGCCGCGTATCTACAACTCCCACCATCCTATGCAATAGCGGCGAGAGGAGTGCCGCAACCTTGATGTCCCTGACTATGGAGTCCGCGCATCGTGAATCGTAAGTCGATAGGTGCTTCAACCCCATACCACCCTTGATCGCTTCAGTTGCCGTCCTGGCAGCAAGTCTGCCACTGGCGAGGGCATAGCTCAATCCCTCGCCAGTGATCGGATTCACCAGGCCAGCAGAATCCCCAACCATCATAGATCTTCGGCTATGCAAAACATTTCTCGGATAGAAAGGCAAGTTATGAGCTCCTAGGTCCTCCTCTCCTTCGAGCAGACCGCAGCGGCTCGCCACCTTCTTCCGCATCGTCGACAAGGTCGAGTCGAGCCCGTCCTTGTTGACCCCCATTCCCACAACCCCGATGTTAGCTCCGTCTCTGTGCGGGAACATCCATCCATTGAGTGGGAAGTCCTTCTTGAGTCTCAAGCGTCTGGTCGGGGTACCAAAAAGATGGATCTCAATTCGGTCTCCGGAATCGCGTTCAGTGCGCACGTTCACTGCTCTGCCAATTGCAGTTGTGGTACGAGGGTACGGGCCGAGGAGGGAGTTGGCGGTCGTGCTCACGGCTCCCTCGGCCACAATGAGAAGCTTTCCTTCGACTTGCCCTCTTGTAGATTTGATTCTCACCTTTTCTGAAGTCTCTTGCACTCCGAGGACCTTTGTATCTTCGAGGACCTTTGCCCCGACGCTCTCAGCCTTCCTGATCAGAAACGCATCAAAAGAGTCCCGACTGAGTACGATGCCTGCACTTTTTGAGAAGTCAAATTCCTTTCGGTAGTCCTGCAGATCTATCGTGAACCCTCTGATCTCTTTCTGAATAACGCTGGAGGGCAACTCGAAGGGCAACGAGATGATCCCTCTTCTGAGAAACCCACCTGCGCAACATTTCTTCCTAGGTATCGCGCCTTTCTCAAGAAGGACCGTGTCCAAACCCCGGGTGGCGCACTCGTAGGCGGCTGTCGCACCTGCGGGTCCCCCTCCA
>JBEKKT010000003.1:0-74949 GCA_050010535.1 Methanomassiliicoccales archaeon
TCGTGGCGTCGGGAGCCGAGGGAGGAGCTTCGCTGTTCGAGATCAAGTACTTCGACAGGGTCGCCTACCTTGCACAGAGTCCCCAGCTGTACAAGCAGATGCTCATGTCGACAGGGCTTGACAAGGTGTACGAGATTGGTCCAGCCTTCAGGGCGGAACCGTTCGACACCATAAGGCACGTATCAGAGTTCATCAGTTTCGACGGAGAGATGGCTTTCATTTCCTCCCAGCGGGATGTTATGGATGCGATCGAGAGCTGCATGCTAAGCGTCATCAAAGGCGTCATGGAGAGGGGATCCAAGCACCTAGAAACCCTCGGCGTGAACCTTGCACTCCCTAGGACCCCATTCCCGGTCTTGACCTACTCAAATGTTGTCGAGATTCTCATCTCAGAGGGCAGGTCGATCAGGGAGGGAGAGGATCTCGGGACTGAGGAGGAGAAAGCCCTCGGCGATGTCATGAAGTCGAAAGGTCACGACATGTACTGGATAGTTGAGTACCCGGAGGCATCCAAGCCGTTCTACATAATGGAGAAAAACGCTACGCCCTTTTCTCACTCTTTTGATCTAGACTACTTAGGGCAGGAGATCGCATCCGGCGGTCAGAGAGAACACCGCTATGATATGCTAATCAGCAGAATGGAGAAAAAGGGTCTGGACATCTCCTCCTTCAAATCCTATCTGGATGCCTTCATGTACGGCATACCTCCGCACGGCGGTTGGGGGCTTGGAGTGGAAAGGCTCGTGCAAAAGATGCTGGACCTTCCGAACATCAGGGAAGCTATCCTCTTTCCGAGAGATAGATACCGACTGACGCCCTGATTCTCTGGGCAGGGGCAATGAGGGCGCTTTGGAGGATGCATGCGCTGGCTGTGGAAGTGGAACAAGAAAGACTTCACGACTTCGTTTGATGAGTGGCTGCGGCGCCAGGAAAAGAGACTGAGGAAGATACCACCCGAGAGGAGGGCACTGGTCATTCTCATCGTGGGAATCGTACTCCTAGGCTCCCTTATCGCCGTGGATCGGCTTGTCCTCAGGAATCACCTTGACAAGATCGCAGGTCTCACTCCGGACGTGCCTTACTACAGGGCAAGGACCCAGACGGTGCTGAACGGCGGGTGGCTGTACCGGGATATCCCATGCGAGTCGCCGCCGCTCATCGTCTATTTCATGCTGCCGGCACAATTGCTTGGTGGCCAAGATTGGACGTACGAGGTCTACTTCTCGGCCTTCACGATCATAACAGCCTTGTTCTTGTATATTGGACTTAGGAAATGGGATGACTTCAGAGCTTTCATTTTCGCAATTCTCTTCTTATTTCTCCCGTTTGGCACGGTCGAATCTACCTTCGGAATCCAGGACGAGGCCATCGTCGTTTTCCTCTTCATGATACCTCTTGTGCTCGCATTGCATCGTCGTCTAAGGCTTTCGGCCCTGACCATCGCAGTGGGTCTCTGGACAAAGATATTTAATGTGTTCTTCTATCCCGTGCTCTTCCTGAATACGAGGTTGTGGAAAGAACGTTTCGTGCAGATCGGCATCATTGTTCTAGTGTCGCTGTTTGTCGCCGCGCCCTTCTTGGCGGTTGCTCCGAACGAGTTCTTGGCTTTTCCAAGTTACTACTTCCTTGGAGGCGGGTCGGGGCCAACTGGCGGCATCAGCATATGGGATTTCCTGGCGATGGGAGGAATCAGCATCCCGGGGACTTTGCTCCTAGTCATCGTCGCCTGCGCCTTCGTGGCTTCTTTGTGGATAGTCTATAGGAAGAAACTTGGATTCTGGGAGGGGATGCTGGTTGTGCTCGTTGCAGTGCTCATCTCGTACCCCCGGACAGCCCTGGTCTATTACACGCTGCCCGTCACTCTGCTGCTTCTCTGGGGCTCTGAGTACACGGGCATCGCGATCCGCTGCTTTGTCATGTACGTTCCTTTCGGCGCATGCGTGTTTTTCAGCAAGAGCAACGTGCTCGGCGTCCCGGTGATTAACGTCCCATGGGGGTGGGCCGCCGGGGTTCTCTTTTCAATCCTTGGATCCGCTTTGCTTATTGAGACGACATTGACCGCGCTTAAGAAGACCCCGTTCACTGCGCGCAATCAAATAGCTGAAAAGGAGAGACGACCAATCGGTGTCGACTCTGTTCCGAAAGCTTAATGAGTTCTGAAAGGGAGTGCCAAAGGCGATGGGAGAACCGAGGGGAGAGAAGCATCGGGATGCAGATACGTACGATATCAGCCCGATCGATGACGCCGAGTTCATAATCGAGCAAGAGAGACCCTACGATGAACACGAAGATGTGATTCAGTTCTTCGTTTCTGGCGATCCCAAACCACAGGGCAGCACGAAATCGTTCTATGTAAAGAAGATTGACAAAGTCGTCACGACCCATGGTAACAAGAACACGAAGAGATGGCAACTACGCATCGCGATGGAAGCTCAACGTGCGAACGAGAAGCGAGCGCGATCCTTCTATTCCGGGGACGTTTGCTGCGGTTACGAGGTTACGACGAACTTCGTGCTTCCCCGACCGAAGAGCCTCCCGAGGAAGAGACGTCTGAACACCAAGAGGCCTGATCTCGACAAGCTGATCAGGACTGTCCTTGACGGCCTCGCTAAGATCATTCTCCCGGACGATGCTCAGGTCGTTTCGATAGTCGCCAGCAAGCGCTATACCGTTGACGATGAAAACCCAGGCGTATTGGTGAAGGTTGTCAGAGTGAATTAGGGCTCTGATTCATTGGATACTCGAAGAAAGTTTCGATGCCAGACTTTGATCGTCCCCGTCGTCATGGCGTGGAAGACTCTAACCCTGACTGCAAAGGACTGTCCGGCGATTGGACCCTTCTCGTCACAGGCTGCATCGCCTTCTCAACCATAAGGGGGCAAAGGAGCGATGCCTTGCAGTTATTAGACAGTCATATTCATCGCAGTCGGTGAAACTCGCGAGTCATTTCGAGACTGCGCATCGGTAGACTTCGCAATAGTATCTAGAATACATCTTCATTTCCTGAAGGCATCCTTCGCACTCGACGACGTAGAGGGGAAACTTATCGCAGAGTTTCCCGCAGACTCCAATGACCGACATCAGACGATTGCTTGAGATAAGCAGATATAAGAATTCTCTTCTGCGACATCAGAGCGAGCGCTGATTGCTCCCGAATGTCGGCGCGCGTCGGAAACGAGGGAGGGGGTTGGCCGATGGAATCTGCACTCATAGGGTTCATCATCTCCTTACGGATCAGCTGATCCTCTTCTCTTCATCTAGAGACTTCTATGATCATCATCGGCCCCGATACCGACTCATCTACCATTCCACCAACGGAGGAATCGTATTTAGACCTGCCTGTGCAGGCTCAGTCAAGCAGCCTCTTCTCTCCCTGGATCTTCTGGATGCGTGCTATGTCCTGAGAAACCTCCAGGCATCCGACATACTTGCCGTTCCTATCTCTCATAGCTACATACTGTATGACGACAAACTTCTCTCCCAAATGCAGCCAGAATTTCGCCAAGTCCCTTCGCCCTGCTCTGAAATCCTTAAGAATTCTGTCGACGACGTCCACGCTCTTCTGAGGGTGGCACTTCTGAACCTTTCGCCCAATGATCGCTTTCGTGCGCGGGAATATCCTGTCCTTCGCCTGGTTGAAGTATCGGACCGTGTCTTCGTCATCGACGAAGGTGATGTCGACTGGAAGTGAGTTGAGAACGCATTCCAGCTGATTCACCTTGAACACGCCAGACTCGAGCACGATTTCGCTCCCAAGTTTCTTTGCCTTCGCGGCAGTCGTCTTGATCTCTCCCACCGCGTCTTTCGGGGTGAAGTAGCAGTACCCGAGATCGTCCATCGACGCTTTGATCTCCTTCCATTCTTTCTCCCTGATGATCTTCAAGGCAGTAGGATAGAGTATGTTCTCCTCCTTGTAGAAGTGTGACGGTATCTGCTCAGCAAGAGCACGCAAAACTGGAAGGGCTCTCTCCTTGAACTTCGAAATGCCAAGCTCCTCACTTCTCTTCAGCGTTTTCGTGGCATCCTTAATGAGCTTCCTCTGCTGATCGTGTTCGGACCACATCACCGCCGGTGGCTGAATCACACCGTGCTTCTCCATCAACGGGAAAAGAGCGTTTTCTTCTCTCACCTTGTGCTTGTCATACTCTCTCAAGTGTCCCAGCAGTTGATCGAGTCGCACCATGGTCTCCTTGATCTCCGGGAATCCTTTGACCTTCTCAATGATCGGCAAGAGCCTCGATATCTCGTCCGCGACGTCTCTCACGAACCTGTGCTCTTCGACGAGGATGTAGATGGGATGCCCGGCCGAAATCTCGATCTTGGCTTTGTCCGCTGCCTCCTTGAATATGGCAAGGTGCACATCGCAAAGCCTTTGTATCTCCTGGGGCGGAAGGCCCTCTCTTACGAGCTCATCCTCAATCTCTGTTATGTCAGCCGACTCCATCCCGCCAAGAATGTCTTCGAAATCGGTCTTAACCTTCTCGGGACTCGCCCCCGCGCGCAGCGCTTCGATCAATTCCCTGACTCGCTCCTTAGGCCCCTTAGATTCCCCGCTCACAACCATTCCCCCATTACAACTACAACCAGGATCACGTTTGGCCAGAGAGGATGATGTTCACAATGTTCCCTCCGGCCCGTCTTCATTTGAAATCGATGGCAGCAAGAGATACTTCAACATTTTGTATTTCGATACGGGTCAAGATCATAGTCTGTGACTGTGCAGGAATCGAGACGTTGAGAGCGCGCAAGGACCCAGATTCCAACGGATGCGATTAGGTTAAAAGACCTCAACGACAATTCAATATACATGCCTAACGCGATAGTCCTCGTCAATTCCGAGGTTGGGAAGGAATCCGACATCATCGATGCGTTGGCCAAGTACGAAGAGGTCGAGGAAGCTTATCTTGTCTACGGCGTATACGACATCGTGGCCAAGGTCAATTCGGACACGATGGAGAGACTCGAAAGCGTCATTACCCAGAAGGTAAGACAGATACCATCAATTCGTTCCACACTCACCCTAATCGTCAGCAGGCAAGAGAAATGAGAGTGAAACACCAACCCTTGGATGATCATTGGACTTGGTTTGAGAAGGCGAGACCAGTGACAGACCAGGTGATACAGAGAGGATGACTCATTGAACGAGTTCGACAGAGACATTGAGACGCTTATTGACAGGTTGAAAGTGGGCACTAGTCCAGAGGTGGAGAAGAAGATTGCTGGGCTCGCCGGGCGGCTTGTCGAGCTTCGCGATATGAACCTGCTCAAGATCAATCACTCGGTCTTGGAGATGATCGTTGCGAAGAACCTCATCGTTAGCGGGTACGACGTGAACCTTGAGTGCACTGTGGGGAACAGTCTCGCATGCGATGTGCTGGCCATCAAGGGCATGGGGACGATGATAGTCGAGATAGAGACCGGCTATGTTCCTCCCGCTCACGCCCTCGATCCCACCAACTACATCCGGGCCAGGATTGCAAGCAAGATAGCTAGGTACAGCAACTACTCCAATAAGTTCGCGCTTGGCGCGCCTCCCCACTACTTGCTCCCGATACCGAAGTGTCTGACGAAGCCACCGAGGTACAGAACCGAGGAAGAGATCAAGATGATCAAATCATATTGCGATATGTACTACTCCAATCCGCCAGTGTCGAAGGAGGAGATTCTGAATTCAAGGATCCACAGCGTCCACGTCATCGATGTCGAGAACATGGTTGTCAGGGAGACGGATCCCGGCGACTACTTGAAACGGTGTGCGCAGTGGGGCGTGTGAAGAATCCCAACGATCACGAATGATATGAGAGTCTTTATACGGGCTGCTCTTTGGTGGGTCAGATCATGACCCTGCCCGATTCTCCTCTGTTGTTTCTAGCGATGGTGGCATTTGTTTCCTTGTCCGGGGTAATCATGCCTGGTCCAGTGTTCGCAGCGACGGTTGCGAAAGGTTACGGCGACCTGAAGGCGGGGCTAAAGACAGCAGCGGGACATGCCGTGGTGGAGGTTCCGTTGATTGCGGCGATATTCCTCGGTTTCGACACGGTCTTGAATGACCGCTACGTCTTCGCCGTCGTGGGCATCCTCGGAGGCCTTCTTCTCTTCTACATGGGGGCCGAGATGGTAAGGTCGAGAGAGAAACTCGCTCGAGGGAACGATGAGATGAGATACAGCTCTTTCACGGCTGGTATCATTACGACCATCGCCAATCCTTATTTCCTTCTTTGGTGGGCGACTGTCGGAGCCGTGTTGATCACCGGTGCCGTGCAGTTCGGGCTGATAATGCTCCCGGTCTTCGCCATCGTCCACATCTCGTGCGACTTCGGCTGGAACCACTTCGTTTCCGTCACTGTCTTCAAATCCAAGGGACTTTGGAACGAGAGGAGACACCACTATCTCTTCGTGATCTCCGGGGTCATAATGCTGTTCTTCGCAATCTACTTCATCGCTAGCTCGGTCCTCGGTCTGATCTGAGAAGCCAATAAGCATACACGCCTCGATACACGTCAGAATCCCAAATGGCCAGGGCAAGGTCGAGTACTGGATGCCTACGGAATACCGCATGCGTTAGGGACTCTTTTCTTCGGTACCTTTTCTTTTTTTCTCTCATTCCATCCGAACGGCTGGCACGGCTGTCGCATTCTACCGAGGAAGCCCGCCGACTAATCCCCTCTTCCGATATCCATCATCCTTCGCAGTGGGGTTCTGGCCCGTTCCATGGTCTCCGGGTCAATCTCGACGGTGGGTTCGAGCGTCTGGAGTGCTTTGAGCACCGATCTCATCGTTATCATTTTCATCGTAGGGCAGACCGCTCCAGGAATGGAATAGAACAACTTTCCGGGGTTCTCCTTCTTCAGACGATAGATGAGCTCCTTCTCGGTCCCGATGATGAACTCGCGCATATCAGACGACTTCACGAATTTGACGATGCCTTCGGTCGATTTGACCGCGTCCGCAAGGTCGATGACCCCAGGCCTGCATTCTGGATGAACGATCACGACGGCCTCGGGGTGTTCTTCCTTGGCCTTCAGGATCTTCTCGGGACTGATACGATCATGAGTGGGGCAGAACCCTGGCCAGAGAATAATTTCCTTGTCTTTGACGAACCTCTGCACATACTTGCCAAGATTCTCGTCGGGTACGAAAATGACCTTCTTCGAATCGACTGACTGCACAACCTTGACCGCATTGGAAGAAGTGCAACAAATGTCCATCTGAGCTTTACAGGCTGCGGTTGTGTTCACATAGCCGACTACCTTGGCGTCAGGATGCTTTCGAATCAGCTCGACCAGACCCGTAGAATCGCACATAGCCGCCATCGGGCACTTCGCACCAGGCACCGGGTGCACCACTCGTTTCTCAGGATTGAGAATCTTGGCGCTCTCGGCCATGAAGTCGACTCCGCAGAAGATGATGACCTTTGCATCGACCTTCGTAGCCTGAATAGAGAGGCCGAGAGAATCCCCGACGAAGTCCGCTAGATCCTGGATCTCCGGACGCTGGTAGTTGTGCGCCAGTATGACAGCGTTCTTCTCCTTCTTGAGCTCCAGAATTCTCTCTCTCTCTGACATCGAACCCCCGGATGACTGGGCATATATAAGAATCTGATGAAGGGAGACTGCGGGCAATCAAGCATGTCCGATGTAGGGCTTGAAGGCATTTTCAAGCCGCTGGTTCTCCTCTACCGACAGCCTCCATCCAACCGCGCCACAATTGTCCTCGACCTGCTTTGGCCCACTTGCCCCGGGTATCGCCACCATATTGTCCCATCGGAGAACCCAATTAAGAGCGCTTTGAGCTGGTGTCTTCGAGTGCCTCAAGGACACAGCTTCAAGGTCATCCAGCGACGGCTTGAGCCTCCTCAGGCTCCTCCTCGAGAACGCTGGTCTGAAGCGTCGGATACCGCCCGCTTTCACGCCCGGCAAGTACTTGCCGGTCAAAAGACCCTGCTCAAGCGGACTCCAAGCTATGATCCCAATGTTGTTCTTCCTGCAATACTCGATAGTGCCGTCGAATTCCGGCTTCCTTGCCATCAGACTGTAGTGAACCTGATCCGAGACCACATCGCAGAAAGAGAGGGCTGACCGAGCCTCTTCGAGGCCCTTGACACCGAAATTGCTCAGGCCTATGTATCTGACCTTGCCATCCTTGACAAGCCTTTCCAAGTTCCTCATCAGCTTCCTCAAGGAATTAGTCGGATTCGGAAAGTGCACTTGATATAAGTCGATTGAGTCGACTTTCAATCGGTCAAGTGATTTCCTCACGGACCTGAAAACGAAATCGGAGGAAAGCTTGAAAGGCCAGTATTTCGACGCGATGATGGGGCGCTTGTCTTTCTGAATGATTTCTCCGATCATCCGCTCTGACATCCCTCGGCCGTATAGCTCGGCCGTGTCTATGAAATTAATGCCTCCCTCAACCGCCTTGTCCCAGATTCTGATGACCTCGTCCCTTCCATATCTCTTGCCATAGCCCCAATAAGTTCCAGATCCCCACTGCCAGGCTCCAAGACCGATGGAGGAGACGACCAAGTCGCTTCTCCCGAGCTTCCTATATTCCACGACAAGAGCATTTCCCTTTGAGTATAAGAGAGTTGCACGGGCGGACCACGCCTTCCGCATCGACCCCTGGACGACAGACCTCTGACTACTGTCATCTGGTCGACCTTGCACTCATAAACCTATAAATTATCAGAGATAGATGAGGCGACAGAGCTGTCACCATGGAGGTCCGAGTCAACCCCGAGTACTGCAAAGGATGCCGTCTCTGTGTGATCGTATGTCCTCACAGAGTCATCGAGGAGGGCACCGAGCTGAGTGAGAAAGGATATATTCCTCCAATCGTCTCGCACCCAGAGAAGTGTGCCAACTGGAAGAGGACAGATAAGAGGAAGGCCGTGTGCGAGATGTGCATCCTCACCTGCCCGGATCATGCTCTTGAGTGGGACGAGAAGGCGGGGACAAAGGCGGAGGCTGTTGAGGAATGAGACTGAGGGCTGGCAACTACTTCATGCAGGGAAACGAGGCTTGCGTCGAAGGTGCGATAGCAGCCGGAATTCGTTTCTTCGCAGGTTACCCGATCACACCATCCACGGAAATAGCAGAGGGGTTAGCAGAACGGTTGCCACAAGAGGGCGGCATCTTCATTCAGATGGAGGACGAAATAGCCTCGATCGCGGCAGTCATCGGCTCCTCCTGGGTGGGAGCGAAGGCGATGACCGCGACATCGGGTCCCGGATTCAGCCTCATGCAAGAGAATATCGGATATGCTGCAATGACCGAGACACCTCTAGTGATCATAGATGTCATGAGGGGAGGTCCTTCGACCGGTCTCCCGACTTTGCCTTCCCAGGGCGATGTGATGCAAGCGAAGTTCGGCTCTCACGGCGATTATCAGGTCGTCGCGCTGGCACCGGCCACTGTACAGGACATGTTCGATCTCACGATCAAGGCATTCAATTTCAGCGAGACTTATAGAATCCCAGCGATCGTCCTTTCGGATGCAGAAGTGGGGCACATGAGAGGGAAGTTTACCGTGCCGAAGGACATTGAGGTTTTGGAAAGGAAGATGAGGACCGATAAGGTCTGGCATGACGGATTCGCGTATGACGAGTCTCTTGTTCCACGGTTTCCCGTATTCGGCAAAGGATTTCGAGTTCACGTGACTGGCATATCCCATGACATCGCAGGCTATCCGAGAAACGAGCCGGAGGTTCATGAGGAGCTCGTGAGACGCCTGACCGAGAAGGTGCTCAGGCACCGAAACAAGATCTCCATTACCGAAAGATACAATGAGAATGCAGACCGTTTCATCGTTGCGTATGGTTCCCCGACGTTGTCCGCGATGGAGGTTATAGCTAACGATCCGTCTATCGGGTTGCTGCAGTTGAAGACTATCTGGCCGGTCCCAGAGGAGGCAATCAGGACGATCGCGAAGGATGCTAGGGAGATCGTTGTTCTTGAGATGAATATGGGACAGGTCTTCAGGGAAGTTGAGAGGCTGGCGTGCATGGAAGGGTGCAAGAAGGTCCGGCTTCTCTCGAAAGTCGGGGGCGAGGTACACGCTCCCGCAGAGATCGTCCAGTTTCTTGGGAGAGTCTGATATGAACGACTTCTTCGACCTCTACAGAAAGGACAGATGGCCGACGATATTCTGCCCCGGTTGCGGCATCGGGACGGTCATGAACTGCTTCTACAGGGCGTTCTCGGAGCTCGGCATGGACCAGGACAAGGTCGTGTTCGTGTCGGGAGTCGGATGCAGCTCGAGAATACCGGGGTACATCCGTGCAGATTCGATACACACGACGCATGGTAGGGCACTTGCAGTGGCGACAGGCCTCAGTCTGTCGAATCCTGACCTGAAGGTGATCGTCTTCACGGGGGATGGAGACCTCGGAGCGATCGGGGGCAATCACTTCATCCACTCAAGCAGGAGAAACGCTGATATGACGGTGTTCTGCGTAAACAATAACATTTACGGGATGACCGGGGGTCAGGCTTCGACGACCACGCCCCACAAAGCGTTCAGCACAACGACACCCTACGGCAACATGGAATTCCCTTTCGATCTCGCTGAGTTGGCCGTTACCGCTGGAGCGAATTACGTCGCTCGATGGACCGTTCGGAACGTGAAGGAACTAATAGGATCAATGAAGAAGGCCCTCGTCAAGGACGGATTCAGCTTTGTGGAGGTGGCCTCCCCCTGCCCGACAGGTTTCGGCAGGAAGAACAAGATGGGCGATCCTAGACAGATGTACGAATGGTTGAAGATAAAGTCCGTCAGGAAGGAGAAGTCCGAGCTGTGGAAGATGGATCCAGTCGATTTGAATATCAGGGGACAGATCACGATAGGGGAGTTTGTCGATAGAAGTAGGCCATCTCTTGGCTCGATGCTCAGATCGATGATGAATGAGGATCGACATGAGAATGAAGACTGATCGAAGCATGTCCATAACTATCTTGTCAGAGTGCCCGCATGGCACTCACCCTCATGACCTGCCTGATGCGGGGCAGCTCACGGAATAGGATCTGAGCAGGATCTATTATGTCCCACCTCAAAGACAATGTGGCTTTCCAGTCTGGCCTCATCGCTTCGTCCAGTCTATAGCTGACGGTCCTCTAGTTAACAATGTTCCAGAAGGCGTCGACGAACTTGGGCCGCAGATTCCTGTAATCAATGTAGTATGCATGCTCCCAGACATCCAAGACCAGCAGGATAGACATTCACGTTGTGTTTCTCGATCTGCATTATAAGCAGGGGTTTCGTCTGCCTGCAGTATGCCAAGGCAGCCCAACCACATCCCTCGACGCTGTTAGCGACTTGATTAAACTCCTTCTTGAATCTGTCAAAACTCCCGAACTCTCCGCCTATCTCATCTCCCAAGTAACCGCCGGGGGGGGGCGCCTCCACTTTCTCCAGCAGGAGCCATGTTCTCCAGAACAATGAATGAAGAAGATGTCCTCCGATGTGGAATGATAATTCCTTTAGCGTGGACTTCACATCGAAATCCAAACCGTCTTTCCTTGCCTTCTCCATTTTCTCCAATATCGCGTTGGCGCCATTCAAACAGACGAGATGGTGTTTGTCGTGGTGTGTCGTCAGTGGTTCCTCCGAAATGATCGGCTCCAAGCCCTTGTACCCGTATCTCAGTTTTGGAAGCGAGTGGGACTTCGTCGTTTTCATTTGATCACCTCTGACAAAACACCTGAGTTCCGCGTATGGCTTGATTTTGGAGGTGATGCTGACAAGGGACGAGAATAGAAAAGGAGATTTAGTTGAATCTGGATAGGAGTCGCATTAGTGGTATGAGATGACCATTTCGGTGCGTTTTGCTGGTATGGGTGGGCAAGGGATCTTATTCTCGGGAATCGCACTCGCGCGGGCTGTCTCTCTCTACGAAAGGAGAGGAGGGAAGGAACTCTTTGCTGTTCAGACTCAGTCATATGGTCCCGAGGCCAGGGGTGGATCGTCTAAATGCGATGTCAAGATATCTGAGAATCGGGACTTCTATCCTTTTGTCACCGTCCCTGATTATCTTCTTCTGATGTCCCAACCGGCGTACGACAGGTTCATCGGCGTCTCGCACAAGGATACGTTGGTCGTCCTTGACGAGGACGCCGTGGAGGGGAGGCCCGATCTGCTCTACTATGAGATACCAGCTACGAGAAAAGCAGAGGAGATGGGCAAAAGAATTGTCGCGAATGTGGTGATGCTTGGCGCCTTCATCGAGATCAGCAGGCTTGTGAGCAAGAAATCCGTACTCAGGGCTCTCGCTGACATCGCCCCGAAAGGTACCGAGACTCTCAACAAGAAGGCGTTCGAACTCGGCTCTTCGCTTGGCAAATCAGCAATTAAGGAAGACTAGTTAGAAATAACCGGAGCCGACGAACAGTCCGAAATCACGATCCCTGGCTGCGAATCTAGTGACCGAACTCTCATCCTCGAGGAGAAAAGGTTAAATCCGCAATGCCATTGCAATTCCGTTGGAGGGACGCCATTGGACCTAAGTTCAGCAAGAAGACAAGGGAGAAAGGGGCTCTCTGAGAGCGAGGTCAAGAGCCTTCTGAGGAGTCGCGGGGTCAAGACGACAGACTTCAGAGTACCGGAGAGGAGGGAGCTCGAATCGCTTGACGTCAAGTTCCCTGTCGCGGTCAAAGTGTGTTCCCCAGATATCCTTCACAAGACCGAACTCGGCGGAGTCTTCCTCAACGTAAAGGACAGAAAAGAGATGATCGCTAGGTACGACGAAATCAAGTCTAAGTTTCCCAAAGCATCGGTGCTCATCGAACCAATGGAGAAACCCGGCATCGAGGTGATAATAGGGCTATTCAAGGACCCAAATTTCGGTCTCAGCATGATGTTCGGCATGGGTGGTGTGCTGACAGAGCTTTATAAGGATGTCTCTTTCCGCCTAGTGCCAATCAGCAGGCTAGATGCGGACGAGATGGTCAGTGAGATCAAGGCCGAGAGAGTGTTCCGCGGGTTCAGGGGGATGATAGCAGATCGGGACGCCCTGCTCGAATTGCTGGTTGAGGTATCCTCACTCGGAAACGAGGTCAGAGACCACATAAACCAATTAGATCTCAACCCCGTCTTCGTGAGAGATGCCGATTGCGTGGTAGTGGATGCAAAACTGATTCTAGAGCCCTCGTGGTCTTTGCCACGATGACTTTTATTTACATCAAACAACAATGAGAGCATACACGTGAGACGGTTGATCACATGGCGACCCGGGACGAGCTGGCAATAGAGTATTTCAAATGCACAAAAAGAGAGCGAGCAGTTTTCGAAGCGGGCATCAAGCTCGGTACAGTATATCATCAGTTCATCGGAACGCCTGTCAGCGCCTCCAACGTCGGAAGCCTGGAGAAGGCGATCGAGGAAGGCGTCAAGGTCCAGCCGTTCGTTGATGACGTGAAAGTGAAAATCGATCGGAAGTCTCTGAGGAAGAAGCGAAACGAATTCGACTACCAGTCTCTGACAGGCGCGATGTTGGACGTGAGAGTCAGGATTCGGGTCGAGAACGTCCGCGTCGTGGCCCGAATGAGATACGTCGAGGAGCTGAACTACCCTCTTATGTTCGTCGAGAAGATATCCGAGTCTCGACTGGGTGTTTTTTAAAAAGCCACAAAGATAATTAGACAGAAACGCCATATATCTTTTTACAATTTCCGCGGTCGGGAATATTGCACGGCTTATTTGTGCTTTGGTGGCGAAGATGAATAGGGGGATTAAGATTGGTATAACTGGTCTTCCTGGCGCCGGGAAGACCCACGCACTCCTCAAAGTCGTCGAGATGCTAGAGACCGACGATCTCAAGGTCGGAGGAATGATCACTGAACCTATCATCGAGGACAACAAGCGGATTGGCTTCTATGTCATTGACTGGCAGACGAAGAAGAAGGCGGTCCTCGCTGACGTCACCATCCAAAGCAAGTTCATGGTTGGGAAGTTCGGCGTTGACCTTAACGCGCTTGACGACATTGGCGTGGCCGCCCTCACGAGAGCCTGCGAGCAGGCGGACGTCGTCGTTATCGATGAGGTGGGGAAGATGGAGGTTGAGAGCGAGAAGTTCGTCGTCGCGGTCAAGGCAGCCCTAGACGTCGACAAGCCAATCATTCTCACACTTCACAAGAAATCTCGGAACCCTTTGCTCCAGGACATAAGACGCAGAGATGACATACGGATCCTTGAGGTCACTCCGATCAACAGAAACCTCTTGCCGTACAAGATAATGAAGCTCATGAAAGGAGAGCTCTTGTGAGCAAGATTCCCGACTCCATACAAATCGTGGAAGGCTCAACGAACCTGGTTGTCCCGCTCGTTCATTCGGCTAGAGGTCCGGGAAAGAGAATCGGCCGAGTGTTCTACAACGAGCAGATGGCGTTTAACCGCGATCTGACTATCATGGTGTTCAGAGCCCTTGATTTCGCAGGAAGAAAGGCTCTCGACAGCATGGCAGGTACTGGAGCGAGAGGAGTCAGGGTTTCGAATGAAGTGGGAGAGGATTTCAAGTTCTACGTCAACGATAAGGACGTGGAAGCCTTCCGCTACATCCAGAAGAACATAGAACTGAACGATTTGGACAACTGCCTGGCTGTGAACTCCGACATGAAGTGCCTGCTTTCTGAACACGCGTTCGACTACATAGACGTCGACCCTTTCGGCACGCCTGTTCCGTACGTCTCCGCCGCAGTCCAGGGGTGCAAAAGGAGAGGAATCCTTGGAATAACGGCGACAGACACGGCTCCGCTGGCGGGTACTCATCCTAAGAAATGCATCAGGAGATATGGTGCCAGACCGGTCAGGTGCTCTTTTGGCCACGAACTCGGGCTTAGGATATTGATTGGATACGTTGTGCGCAAGGCTGCCGAATTCGACAAAGGTGTCAGACCGATGCTTTGCTTCTACGCAGACCACTACTTCCGTATGTATCTGCGCCTACAGGAGGGCGCAGGGGAGGCAGACAAATCCCTCCATCAGCTCGGGTACGTTCAGTATGACCCCGAGACAGGCATTCGAAGCTGCTCCCTTGATCAATACCATAGCATGTCCTTTGGTCCGATTTGGGCCGGACCGCTCTATGACCGATCACTTCTAAGTTCGATGAATGCCAGCGAGGGATTAGCTAGAAGGGCGCGATGTGAGAAGTACCTTTCTCTGTGGAAGGAGGAGGTGGACGTTCCATATTTCTACGACAATGACGAAATCGCTTCGCTGCTTCACGCGTCCCCTCCGACGATGGAAAGGCTACTCGAGAAGATCAGGGAGGTAGGGCGAGCGTCGAGGACGCACTTCTCCCCGACAGGTTTCAAGACCGACCTCACTCTTGCGGAATTGATGGAAATCATGTCAGAGATCGTCTAAACGGCGACCAAACAGTTTATCTATTTCTCACATCATCCGAAGGTCTGGTGTGACTTTGCCAACACTCGCGATCATCGGCACTCAGTGGGGTGACGAAGGGAAGGGTAAGATCACCGACTTTCTCGCGGAGGATGCAGACGTCGTGGTGAGGTTCCAGGGCGGCACGAACGCAGGGCACACCATCTGCATAGGCAACGAGGTCTTCAAACTCCATCTCCTACCGTCGGGAATCCTGCGGCGAGAGACAATAGCGGTCATTGGGAACGGCGTTGTGGTCGATCTCGAAGAGCTTCTGGAAGAAATCAAAACCGTGGAGGCAAGCGGAAGATCTGTAGGGGGTCTGAGAATCTCCGACAGAGCGAATGTCATCATGCCCTATCACAAGACCCTGGATGGGGCCGAGGAGAAATACCGAGGAGCAAAAGGAGTGGGAACCACGAGGCGCGGAATAGGACCCTGCTACTCTGACAAGATTTCAAGGTACGGCGTGCGCATCGGCGATATCGTCGACAAAGTGGCGTTAGAAGAGAAGGTCAAAATGATATACCCGATAAAAGAAGGATTAATCACGGCTTTCGGAGGCACCACTCAGGACACAATCGACAGAATCATCGAGAAGTTGACGTACTACGGCTCCGTGCTCGGGCAATACGTGACAGACACGGTAGTCCTAGTGAACGATGCCATCAAGAACGGCAAGAATGTTCTTTTCGAAGGCGCTCAGGGCACAATGCTCGACATCGACTTTGGAACCTATCCTTACGTGACATCGTCTAACTGCGTCGCTGGTGGAATCTGCACAGGGGCCGGAGTGCCGCCTTCGTCGATAAGAGAAGTAATCGGAGTGATGAAAGCCTACACCACAAGGGTCGGAAGCGGGCCTTTTGTGACCGAGCTCCATGATGAGATTGGCGAGCACCTCCAGAGGAATGGTGGAGAGTACGGCACGACCACTGGAAGAGCCAGGAGATGCGGTTGGCTAGACCTCGTCGTTGTCAGGCACGCCTTGCGCCTGAGTGGGATCACTTCGCTTGCGATCACGAAGATCGATGTGCTGAACGGCATGAGGACTGTGAAGACCGCTACGGAATATGAGATCGACGGAGAAAGAATCAAGGATTTCCCGGCGAGCATATCGAAGCTGAATAGGGCGAGACCGATCTACCAGGAGTTCGATGGGTGGAACGACTGGAGCGAGGAGGATGTCGCCAAGGTCATCAGCGATGGGTACAAGGCGCTTCCTGCCAGGATGAAGAAGTACTTGAGGTTCATCTCCTTGAACGTCGGAGTTCCTGTCAGCATAGTCAGCATTGGACCGAAACGAGAAGAGACGATAGACCTCAGAAAGAAGAAGTGGAAGAGCTAAGGCAATGAGGCCTTCTCGAAGCCCTCCGCCCCGATTGGCTTCGTGGCGTCCATGCCCACTTTCGAGGTCAGTTCGTTCGAGCTCGGGTCCAGAGACGATCCAGCAGCGTTTTCGATCACCACGAGACCTCTGCTGGCCTGGAATCTGGTCGCAACGGCCCACTCCACATCCTGGTCATTGTACACATCGATATCCTTGTCAACGATAGTCACCTTCTTCATCGATGGGTGACCTGTGAACGCAGCCATGATCGCGTTGATCCCGTCCCCCTCCTTGTTCTTCGTTATCGACACCACGCCGTGCAACCAGCAACATCCGCCTTCGGTCAGTCTGACATTGTGAACGGCAGGAACGACCTGACTGACCGTTCTGTAGATAAGCGGCTCTCGAGGAAGCCCCATCAGCAAGTAGTGTTCGACACTTCCCGGGAGCACTATGTGAAAGACCGGATCCTGTGCATGATAGATCCTATCGATTTCCACCACGGGCTGCATTCTTTTCTTATCGTAGGTTCCCGTGATGTCGACGAAGGGGCCCTCCTCCACCATGCTCGAAGTGATCCTTCCCTCCAGGACGAACTCGGAATAGGCTGGAACGAAGATGCCGCTCCTTGTCCTCGCCACCTGGACCGGTTCCCCCAATGTCGACTGCCTCAACGAGCTGGCGATTTCCATCTCATCCTGGTTGTACTCAAGGGAAGTTGCCGCGGCAAGAAGAATCGACGGACACACACCTATGCAGAACGCGACGGGGAGATCCTTACCTTCAGCGATGCTGGACCTGTACATCATGTAAAGATGCCTTGGAACGAGGCGGATGGCGAATCTGCAGTCGTCAAGCAGCATTAGTCGGTGGAGCGAGAGATTCCTCTTACCTCCGAATTCTGAGGCCGCTACTGCTGACGTGACATACCTGCCGGCGTCTCCTTTGAACAGTCTGGGAATCGGTAGTTCTCTCAGATCAAAGTCCTCTTTCACATGATCGAGGAACTGAGGTCTATCGATCTCCGTCGGCTTGGTGGGATGCGAAATTGCATGGAGCATCTTCTTGGCAATCTCATTCTTCGCTATGTGAAAGTAAGATGAAATTCGTTCCCTGTCGCTCCAGAGATTCCCCACGGCCTCGTAGCCGTTCAAATTCATGAACATGAACGGCGTGGTAGGACGCTCGGACAGAATTCTTGCCACGCCATACTCCAGCGGGACCTCTTTATCTACTATGGAGACGCCTTTCATGCTCGAGACAATGCTCCTCACAGACATGCGAATGTAATCGCCGAGGCGGATATATTAACCCTGCACAGACAGGCTGCAAGACAACGAAGGCGCACACCTGTCGGACAATGGTCGAGAAGAAAGCTAATATAATGAGATAGGCGATGGCCATGCAATGTCCGGCGGACACATGGAGGAGGTAATCAAGAAGTACGCCCTCCAGAACGCTGTTCTCTATGGAGGAAAGGCGAACGCGAAGGCCGTAGTAGGCAAGGTTCTGGCAGAAGACCCGGAAATGAGGCCCAAGGGCAGAGAGATCACTTCAATGGCCGACGATATCGTGAAACGGATCAACGCCATTCCCGCGGAAGAGCAGCGCAAGATGCTTGAGAACATCGATGCATCCATGCTGAAAAAGGACAAGGTCGAGAGAACCCACGTTCTCCCGGACCTTCCGGATGTCGTGAAAGGTGAGGTCGTGATGCGATTTGCTCCAGGACCATCAGGTCCTCTCCATATAGGGCATACGAGGGTAGCGATCCTAAACGATGAGTATGTCAAGAGATACGACGGGGAGTTCGTCAACAGAATTGAGGATACAAATCCTGAGAGGATAGACCCCGATGCATATCGCACAATCCCGGAGGACCTGACGTGGCTTGGTGTCAAGGTCCACAGGTTGGTCATCCAGACGGACCGATTCCAACTCTACTACGACATCGCCCGCCAACTTGTCGACATGGGGAAGGCGTACGTCTGCAAGTGTGCCGTCGATGACTGGAGAAGGATGAAAGAAGAGAGCCGGGCTTGCCCTCACCGCGACAGGAGCATTGAGGAACAACAAGACGAGCTCGACAAGATGCTTGCGGGCGTCTACAAGGATGAGGAGGCAGTGCTGGTCATCAAGACAGATCTTGACCATCCGAACCCTGCCATCAGGGATTTCGTTGGTCTGAGGATCGTGAGCTCGGTTCCGCACCCCAGAACTGGAACGAGGTATTGTGCCTATCCGATGATGAACTTCAGTGTCGCTATCGACGATCACTTCCTCGGGCTGACCCACGTGCTCAGGGGAAAGGACCACCTGAACAACACCATTAGACAAGAATACATCTTCAACTACTTCGGCTGGAAGAGACCATGGTATCATCACTACGGTCTCGTTACCATACCTGACACGATTCTCAAGACCTCAATCGTCGGCAAAGGTATCAAAAGCGGCGAGTACTCTGGTTGGGACGACGTCCGTCTAGGTACCGTCAGGACGATGAAGAGAAGGGGCATCACCCCTGAGGCAATACGCGAGTACTGGGTCGACGTTGGTATGAAAGAGGTGGATATACAATTTTCCTGGGATACTCTGTACGCCTTCAACAAGCGACAGATCGACTCCGAGGCGGACAGATACTTCTTTGTGTGTGACCCCGTCCCAATCTACATCTACGGCATCGAGGAACTGGAATCGTATGCTCCCTTACACCCAGACCACCCAGAGAGGGGTGTCAGGAGGTTGAGACTCCTCGGTAGCCCAATACGGATCATGGTCAATCGGGATGATTTCAACACCTTCAGGGAGCGATGCAAGATCCGCCTGAAGGACCTGTGCAATCTCGAGATGGTAGGCGGCAAGGCCACATTCATTGGCAATGACTTGTCGATACTGAAGGACAAGGACCGAGTGCGCATAATCCACTGGGTGCCTGAAGCCTCAATGGAGGCCGTAGTGATGATGCCCGACGGTGAGAACAGAAAAGGGCTGGTCGAACCTGTACCAAATTCTGAGATCGGGAAGGTCGTCCAGTTCGAGAGATTCGGATTCGCCAGGATCGAAGAGACGCATCCAGTCCTTAGGGCTGTCTTCACTCAGAACTAGTGAACTGGACTAGATTCCGCTAAGGATGAAGTGAGCCACACCTCCCGGGGCGAATGAGAGGATGATCAATCCGGTTGTGACCTTGAGGGCGTCCTTTAGAAAGAATTCTTTGACCATCACGGTGAAGGCTGCTATGCACGGAACGTAGGTCGCCATAATGAGGGGAAAACGAAAAGCTGGTCTGCCATGAGGACGACGGACAATTCCGTCGTTCCGAACAAAAGGACGAGCATCTGGATGGACATTTCTTTTCTAAAGGATACCAAAGACAAGGGCGATGTTTCGGCACTCCTAAATCACTCTGAAGAAGTCGAACCCCTTTAAGCAATGGAGCCTGCCACGGACTCCAGGACCGCTTTGGGATTGGGTCAGATGTCTCTGAATGGTACTATGTCGCAGCAAGTGCACGCATGGCACATTGTCCTGAACGATCTGGGATCAAGGTCGTAGAGCTCGAAGATCGACCGTTGCTCCTCTGCGAGCCCGATGATCCGCTCTGGCGTGACAGCTTCGAGATGGCCTAAAGCATCCTCCAGCGCTTTCCTATTCATGTTGTTTATCCTGAGGGGCCTCAGCGTCGCCAAGCACCCCATCTTCGCGAGATGATCGATACCTTCTATCACGTTCTCGTCCGTCTCGCCCAGACCAACTATGATATTCGAGCAGACTCTACCCGTACCAAATACACCGACCGCGTACTTGATTGTCTTCAGAAGCCAGTCAAGATCACGCTTTCCGCAGACTCTCCCGAATATGTCTCGGTCGTACGTTTCGATATTTATCTTGATCTCATCGGCACCAGCGGCCCTCAGGCGGTCGATATCGTCGTGACTTTCGACATAGGGCTCAACGCCTATTGAGATGGTGGGGTCGAGCTCTTCCCTCACCCGGCTTATCACGTACGCGAGCCTTCCAACGGTCATTGAAGGAGAATCCACCACAGCGCTTGTGAAGGCGACTGCCTTGAAGTCGTCCCTCTTTGACGCTTCCATCACAAGATCCACGATCCTGTCGAGATCGAGGTTCTTCGTTATTCGCTTGTCGAGTTTTCTCGTCGCGCAGAATTTGCAGTCATATATGCAATCGGTGTCGAGATTGAAGAAAGCCTGCTCAGGGGAATGGAATATCGTTGGCTCTATTTCAACGACAGAGACGAACGGGCTGCCATCCCTCAGAAGTCTGAAGCCACCATCCTTCCGTACCAACTCGAATTCTCCGACCTTCTTGGAAATCGCCTTCTTGACCCTCATCCCTTCGAACGAGAGTACGATTGATGCGGCGCCGGCCCCAGGCCCCGCTGTCGACCTGCTCGGATAGAATGGCAGTTTGACGTCAGCTCCAACCTTCACTGATCCGCCGGTGATGAGTATCGCTTTCTTCATCACCGGACTTCCTATTTCCTCTTCCATTTCACGCCCTCAGCCGTATCTTCTAGCTCGATGCCTTTCTGAAGAAGCTTGTCCCTGATGATGTCAGCGAGGTCGAACAGCTTCCGCATCCTCAGCTCCTCCCTCACTTCCGCCAGGATCTGAATCATCTCGAACGACACATCCTTCCTCTCTTCTTCCCTCGAGAGGATTCCAAGGACCTGATCGACCTCATCGAAGAACCCGATGATGTTTGCCGCACCCTTCATGCTGAGGCCGCCCTCCGCCAATAGATGATTAGTCTCTCTTGCCATATCGAAAATCCCGGAGATTGCCGCTCGGGTGTTGAAATCGTCATCCATTGACTCGATGAACGCCTGTCTCGCATTCTCTACCAGTGGGACGGCGTCGTTGCTCCCGCCTGCCGTCTGAACGGCTCTCTTCAGAGCAGAATACGCATTGTCAAGTCTCTTCAAACTGGCAGCAGCCTCCTCCATCGCGGCCTCGCTGAAGTTCAATGGTCCCCGATAGTGCGTGTTCAGGATGAAGAATCGGATGTCCTCTCTTGTGAAGTCCTCCAGAACTTGCCTCACAGTGAAGAAATTCTTCAAGGACTTCGACATCTTCTCCTCCTGGATTTGCAGCATGCCATTGTGTATCCAATAATTGGCGAGTGGTTTGTGCGTTACCGACCAAGATTGGAGTATCTCGTTCTCATGATGCGGGAAGATGAGATCGCTGCCGCCGCCGTGGATGTCGATCGTCTCCCCTAGCAGATTCATGCACATCGCTGAGCACTCTATGTGCCATCCAGGTCGCCCCGGCCCCCATGGGCTCGGCCAAGAAATCTCGCCGGGTCTCGCTGCCTTCCAAAGAGCGAAATCCATAGGGTTTCGCTTGCCCTCGTCAACACCGACCCTCGCACCAGCGATGAGCTCCTCTAGCTTGATTCCTGAGAGCTTCCCGTAGTCCTTCACATTGTCCATGCTGAAATAGACGCTCCCATCCCTGACCTGATACGCATAGCCCGCCGCTTTGATCTTCTTCACCATGTCGACGATCTGCGGAATGAACTCGCTCGCTTTCGGGTAGACGTCCGCCCTCTTAACGCCAAGCAGCTCGATCTCACTGAAATATCGATCAACGTATGTTCTCGACAACTGCAAGGGCGGCACGCCAAGCTCGTTCGCCCGGTTTATTATCTTGTCATCCACGTCCGTGAAGTTGGTGATATGGGTCACGTCATAGCCCCTGTACCGGAGGTATCGGACGATCATATCGAATACGACGATGTGCCTTGCATGGCCCATGTGGATGTCGTCATATACGGTGACGCCGCAGACGTACATCTTGACCTTCATGTCGTCGATCGGCTTGAATTCCTCCTTCCTCTTCGTCAGGGTGTTGTGTACTTGAAGAGCCATCGCAAAGGCCTCAGACACCAATGAAGGTCTGGTTATTTTTCCTTTTTCACAAGCTTCTCGAGTTCCGCCACGCGATTCTCCAGCTCGGCGATGTTATTGAAAACATTCATGAAGGCATCCACCAGCGGGTCTGGCAACAGGTCGTGCCTGAAATCGATCTTCATCTCACCATCTCTCTTCACGACCTTGCCAGGCACCCCGACGACCGTCGAATTGGGAGGAACGTCCCTGACCACGACCGACCCAGCTCCGATTTTGACGTTGTCGCCGATGTGGATGTTTCCAAGGACGGTGGAGTTCGCCCCAACCACAACGTTATTGCCAAGAGTCGGGTGACGCTTGCCCTTCTGCGTGCTCACGCCTCCAAGGGTCACTCCCTGAAAGATGCAAACGTTGTCTCCGATTTCCGACGTCTCACCGATGACCACACCAGTTGCGTGGTCTATGAAAAATCCCTTTCCAATGATCGCGCCTGGATGGATGTCGGCCCCAGTCAGGACCCTCGAGAAGTAGTTCACCCCTCTAGCCAGCAAGAACTGTCCCTTGAGATAAATACGGTGCGACATCCGATGAAGTAGTATCGCGTGCAGTCCAGGGCTGAAAAGAAGTGCCTCTCTAAACGATCTTGGCGCAGGGTCTCGTTCGAGAACAGTGTAAACGTCGTCTTTCCAACTCATCGAAATGCTCACTCTAGGAACAAGTCTGTACTCAAATACCTTTCCCCGCTGTCTGGAAGCAGAACAACAACCTTCTTCCGGGGGCCCAGCTCTCTTCCGATCTCGAGCCCTGCATACAACGCCGCTCCCGATGAGATTCCTGCCAATATGCCCTCCTTCTTCGCAAGTTGCCTCGCAGTTCGCTTAGCATCCCCATCGGAAACTCTCACAACACGGTCGATCACCGACATGTCCATGACCTTTGGAATGAATCCGGCTCCAATGCCTTGTATACCGTGAGAACCGGCCTTCCCTCCCGAAAGCACGGGAGAAGTCGCTGGCTCGACGGCGACTATCAATGTTTTCGGTTGCTCGGCTTTCAAAACATTCCCCACACCAGTGATCGTCCCACCGGTTCCGACTCCTGCAACGAATGCATCGAGATCTGGCGTATCCACAAGGATCTCCCTTGCGGTAGTCCTCATGTGGACCTCAGGATTGGCAGGATTCTCGAACTGTTGCGGCATGAACATGTTATTCTTGCCACGGCAGATATCCGTTGCGTATTCGATCGCACCAGCCATGCCGCTTGTCACCGGCGTCAACACAAGTTCCGCTCCGAGAGCATTAAGGAGCCTTCTCCTTTCCACACTCATGCTCTCAGGCATGGTCAGTATGAGGCGATATCCCTTGGATGCACACACCATGGCGAGACCTATACCTGTGTTGCCGGAGGTCGGCTCGACAACGCACATGCCCTTCCTCAACTTCCCACCTCTCTCGGCCTTCTCGATCATTGCCAGTGCTATCCTGTCCTTGACCGAGGACATGGGATTGAATGATTCTAACTTGCAGTAGATATGCGCAGACCGCTCGTCTGGCAGCCTTTGGAGCTTCACAATAGGAGTCCTGCCTATCGTTTCGAGAATACTGTCATAGAGCATTGCGTTCACCATCGTTAAGGAGGGCGCGGCTTCATCAATGTTGCGACCATTGGAGGTTTCTCTATGAATGACCATACGTCATTATCAAGGTTCGTGGAGAGAGTGGACTAGCGACCCATTCCCATCGCCTCTTGTGGAGACAAATTACACTGAGAACCGCGACGACGAACAACGCACCGACGATCAGATGTGTAATCTCTGAATAGTCATTTCAATCCGCCCAAACGTCAGGAGACGATCTAAGTGAAGTAACTGCTGGGATACCCGTGTAATGCTGAGATCTCGTTCATTTATCCAACTCAGTTTGGCAGTGGATGAAAAGGGCGCGATCAAGTGTGCAGAAGTATAGAGCCGGGACCGAGATTTGAACTCGGGTATGCGGATTCCTACCATGGGACTGCAGTCCGCCACATGGCCGCTCTGTCACCCCGGCGTGCCCCGGATTATTCTGTTCCTTTATATATTTACTTTGTGCAGTCGCTGGCATTCTTGAGTCGATACTCGAAATCGATCAGCGGATGAGATGAGAGCGATCGAGCGTACGTTCTCCCACGCAGCCTCCAAACAATTCGACAACCCAAGGGGGGAGAAGTGACATGATTAATAGCACTATTAAGCGATCCGGTACGACTCTTCGGCGCAATCAAGAACAAGCTGACGATGCTCAACCCAGCACAAGGAATTTAAGCGCCCTCGCATGTTGAGGTATCCAATGATCCCCGGACACTGCAAGAGCGTTTCGATCAGGAACGTTGCTTTTCCACTGACCGTTGACGATATCGGGAAACATGTCGAGGGAAAGAAGGCATACACGAGGACGGAGTACCTGATTCTGAGAAACGGAGAAGACCTTGCTGTAATCAGGATCGAGAAAGAGAACGGCGTGCCGCTGTTCCGTCCCATCACTCATTTTGAGATCGTCTCGCTGCCCCCGGACACGATCTATGTGGAGGACCAGAGCATAGATGTTCTGAACGCGTCACAGATGGCGAAACTGAGCCGGGAGCACGAGCAGAAAACCGTCGTGGTTTCGGGGATGTTCAACCACGTATCTTTTGTGAAGGATGAGCGTGGGCTCGAGCTCAGAGTGATGGACGTGGTTCCACCGTACCCTTCGAAACTTGCTGTCCTGGTGGAGAAGGCGCTCGACTCCTTCCTGATCGAGTTTCCCGTCGTCCCGATGGTCGAGCATATCGACCTGAACGATTTTGCCAAGAATATCGAGACACCAGGTATTATCTTTCCCTGCAGAGCTTCCGGAATCACCACCGGCAAGTCTGTCCACTTTCTAGACGAAACACCGCAGATCGTAGAGGAATGCACTCTTGTCGGATGCGACCTCTCGAGGAGAATCTTCTCTTCGACGTACCGAAAGGAGATCGTCCAGGTTAACATGTGTCCCAGAGATCTGGCGCCGAAGGATGGATTTCCGAGGATTGTGAAGTGCTGCAAGATCAAAGAGGGATACGAGCTGGATGGGAGCACAGCGATCGTGCCTTGGGGGGCGACCGTAAAGGAGGTTGCCGAGGCAGTGCGAGCGCTGCTCAATCGGAGCACTTCTAGCGGAGCCTAGCTTTGGGCGGTCTCCTGCGCCCGATCGATATGGAACGATAGCCTTCTTCGTTCCTTCCTATCTTGCACAATGCCTATCCCCTCACCTGCCAAGCGTCGGCATCATTGGGATGAAACTTAAGGTGCTTGTCGAACAGTCTGATCGCCTCGTTGTATCTTCCAGTCGAAACGAGTTCCCTGCCCTTCCGAACCGGTGTCTTCTCTTTCTCTATCTGCTTCGCCCAGGTCAGACTTGCCTCCGCTATGATTAGTGTCTATGGCGTCTGGGGAAAGCCACGGGTATCTGCCCACAAGCTTGTGCTTGAAATCATCCGCTTGTGATTGCTCTATTGAAGACCTTCGCTTAAAGAGTCTAAGAGGAACGTTCATGATCATCTTCGTGTGGATCATCTAGATGAAGTCTCGATTCTTCATTTCACCTTTCTCGATCGCCACTGTCCGCTGTCATTGCTCGCCACATTGAATTATCTTCTCCCCTTCTGGCGGGAAGATTGGTCTAATTCATCATACCAGTCCTGAGATCGCCCTCTCGTGGAATCCTGGTGAGAAGTCGGAACCATTGGGAATCGCATCCAATCCGACTTCACCCTCCCCTATGGAAACAATCTACGAAAGGTTGATGAATCAAAGCAGCGGAAGGGTCAGCGACAAAGAATTCGAGAGGATCGTCCATGAAGCGATGAATGCCAAATAGGCTACAGTCTGACCTTTAATCCAGCCTCGTCCCTTTTGCATTTCCCGAACTCGGACATTGATTCAAGCTCGTGTCCCCAGAATACAGGTCCGTCCGTGCAAACCCTTCTGTCGTCCAAGACGCATGAGCCGCATAGACCGACACCGCACTTCATCAGCCTCTCCAGAGAGAACTGGCATTTGACCCCGTGCGCCTTGCCAAGCTCCAGGAGACTGTTTAACATAATCTCCGGACCACAGGCGAGTATCGTGCCGTACTTCTTTTCCTCCATCATGAGCCGGGCAAGATCGACAGCTGTACCCCTCATGCCGCAGGTTCCGTCGTCGGTCGAGGTCCTCACATCCGCTGAGCAGCGTTTGGCTCTCTCTTCGAAGATCACCTCATCCTTGGTCCTAGCTCCGATCGCGATATCGACCTTCCCCGTGTCGCGGACTGCCTCCGCCGCGGGCATGACCGATGCCGCCCCAATGCCACCGCAAACGAACAGACTCCTGCCAGAAGAGAGCTCGAAATACCTTCCGAAGGGACCCCTGAGAGCTATCGAATCGCCGACATGAAGCGAAGACAAGGCTCTCGTGGCCTCCCCCACGTCTTTGATTGTAATCCCCTTGAGACCGTCGACATAGGAAAGTGACATCGGGATTTCATCGACGCCTGGCAACCAGACCATCACGAATTGCCCCGGTAGCGCACGTCTGCCGAACCTGAATCTAAGGGTCGTGAGCTCCTTGCCCTCGACCTGCACTTCCCGTACCCTAGTGAAGACCTGATTACTCATGGGCCACTCCCACGAGCTCTCCGAGATCATCCAGCTCTCTTGACTCCAAGTACCTTCTCAACCCCGAACTTATTTCACCGAACACCTTCAGCCCTTTCCTTCCGACGGCGCTTCCGATCTGGACCGCCCTCGCTCCCGCCATAATGTACTCCATCGCATCCCGCCAGGTCTCGACGCCCCCCGTTCCAATAATCGGTATTCCTAGCGCCTCGTAGAGTTCGTACACGCATCTGAGGCCAACAGGCTTCACCGCAGGTCCCGAGAGACCTCCGAACTTGTTCGAGAGGATAGGTCCTCCCATCTCGACCGAGATCGCCATCGCTCTCAAGGTGTTTATCGCAACGACCCCATCCCCGCCCGCCTCCTGAACCGCTCGGCCAACTTCCACGATTCCGTGCGTGTTCGGCGTGAGCTTCGCGAAGACAGGTATATGGATTGTCTTCTTGACCGCCCTAACGATCCGACGCACCTGGTCAGGGTCGACCCCGATCTCCATGCCGTATCCCGATGCATGGGGGCAACTGAGGTTCAGCTCAACGGCCGACGCCCCATATTTCTCCATCTTCGAGCACAGCATTGCGAAGTTCTCAGAGTTCGGGGCGAATACGCTACCGATCACGGGCCGACCGCCAAGAACCGCAGCGGACATCTCTTCGCCGAACGCTTCGATCCCTGGGTTCGGCAGGCCCATTGCATTTATGTAACCGTAGGGCAGTTCGACGACCGTTGGATTGGCGCAGCCCTTGCGCACTTCTATTCCGATCGACTTTGTAACGACGGCACCCGCTCCCGCCTTGATCGCGCTCAGAAGAGATCCACCAGTCTCCCCGATGATGCCTGAAGCGAGGATGGTCGGGTTCTCGAGAATGATTCCGGCCAGGCTCACCCTCAAGGATGTCATGGTACCGGCACATAATCTCTATAGGTAATATTAATATTCCTGACTTGTTGGCTCTGTGACGATTCTTTCATGGAATGAAATCAGCGCATAGACCGAGCCGAGCGGACCACCTCTGTCGCAAAGTCCCCAGACTGTTTTATCTCGTCATGTCGAGCAAGTGGAAGCAGATATATACGGCCTATTTCCCTCTCCCGAGGGATAGAATGGACGTTGAGAGAGTTCGCGGGGATTTCCCGATCTACTCCTCCGCAAGAGGCGATATCGTCTACTTCGACAACGCCTGTCAGACCTTCAGGCCCCGACAGGTGATCGAAGCGAGCAACGACTACTATTTTGACTTCCCGGCGTGTGGAGGAAGGAGCATCCATCGACTCGCGACCCAGGTCTCGATAAGAATCGATGAGGCGAGAGAGAAGATCGCGCGGTTCATTGGATGTCCGAACCCCAATGAGATCGTGTTCACGAAGAACTGCACAGAGGGTCTGAATCTAGTCGCGAAAGGGATGAAGTACAAGAAAGGAGACGTCGTGCTGACAACGGATATGGAACACAATAGCAACCACGTTCCTTGGATACAATTGACCAAAACGGTCGGCATCAGAAGGAAGTATGTCAAGACCCCTTCAACTGGTGTCTTCAATGTCGAGGCTTTCAAGGAAGCCATGGCAAAGGAAGTCAGAATCGTAAGCCTAGTTCACACAAATAACGTCACGGGAACGACGATCCCGGCAAAGGATGTCGTCGAGATTGCCCACGATCAAGGCGCCGTAGTAATGCTGGACGGAGCTCAGGCAGCCCCTCATATGAGAATCGATATGAAGAAGCTCGAAGTCGATTTCTACGTGTTCTCGATGCACAAAATGCTCGGTCCTTCAGGGGTCGGTGTGCTGTACGCGAAGGAGGAGATCGCCAAAGACATCGAACCGTTGATCACAGGGGGAGGTGGGGTGAGCCTCGCAGAATACGATAGCGCGACTTATCTGCCAATGCCGGACCGATTCGAGGCAGGACTCATGAACTACTCTGGAGTTATTGGGTCGGCCGCCGCCGTCGATTACCTCTCGGCCCTTGGGATGGATGAGATAAGGGAACACGAGACTGCCTTGAACTCATATGTGACGAAGGAGTTGAAGGACATCGATCTTGTCAAGGTCCTGGAGCCCCTCGATCCAAGAAAGCGCGGGAGCATATTTCCATTCAATGTGAAAGGGTTGGGATCGCATGATGTGGCAATGATTCTTGACGAAGTTGACAAGGTAATGATACGGTCCGGAATGCACTGCACGCACCCATTCTTCATATCAAGAGGTATCGACGGATGCGCCAGGGCATCCTTCTACGTCTACAACATGATATCAGAGTGTGAGAGGTTCGTGAAAGCGGTCAGAGTGCTAGTCGACAAGTTCTCCATGTAAACTGACAGCGTCATTTCATCCTCTCGGACACTCGATTCAACTACGGTTAGCATTCAAACGTCGATCAGAGAAGGGCAGAACGACTCGATGCTATACCTACTGACATGTAGCAAGACGTCGGGTGTCCAGCCACCCAAATTGCGGGATATCAGACGCCTTTCAATCTGACTTCCTCCACAGTGGAATAAGTCGGTCCTTTGGGACTCAGTACACTCTTCTTCAGACTGAGAGCGTCCATCAACTGCACACCGAACTCCTCGTTCATTGAAGCATCGAGTAACTCCCTGACGAATCCCGCAGAACCTCCTTCTCTCATCCTTGCAAGCGTAATGTGCGGCGCGAAAGGTCTTTCCTCTCTCTTGAATCCATGAAACGAGAGCTCATCGTCGAGCCGTCTTGCTATTAGGCTCATGTTCTCCCCACCTTCAACGCCAATCCAGACCACCTTAATTCTCGAAATGCTGGGGAAGGCCCCGACACCTTTGAATCTCACGGACATCGGTGCCACGCCTTCAACAGATCTCTCCATCGCTTCCCTTATTCTTGGTATGAGGACCTCGTCCGTCTCGCCCAGGAACTTGAAAGTCAGATGAATGATATTGGGGTCGACGACCTTGAGCATTGATCCGCGGCGTCTTAGCTCCTTGGAGAACTCGACGATTTTCGGATGGACGGCAACGTCCATCGAGATGAAAGCCCTGAAGCTCAACTGCGATCCCCCACCCTTTCCAAGGCGACCTCGAATGCCTTCCTCGCTTCATCATCAAATAGCGTGAACCTTATGAGCCTGATGTGCGTGCCCTTCTGGACATAGTCGATTGCCGCACCGATCATCACCGATGCCGCCTCATCCAGAGGGAACCCGCCGACGCCAGTGCCAATCGCAGGAAACGATATGCTCTTCGCCTCCACGTCGTCTGCCCTCCGGAGGCTCGCTTTCGTGCAGGAGGCAATCTTTCTGGCATCGGTGGCTAGGTCTTTTCCCATTCCAGCGGCGTGAACGACGTATTTTGCCTTGAGTCGGCCAGCAGACGTAACGACTGCTTCGCCGATTGGGATTGGACCTTTGGACACTGCCTCTGCCTCGATCGAGGCCCCTCCTCTCATCTTTATGGCCCCCGCCACGCCCGCCCCCATCCAAAGCCTGTTGTTCGCGGCGTTCACGATCGCATCAGTATCCATCTCGGCTATGTCTCCCTTCATGACTTCGAAACCCACTCCTCCGATGATCCTCCTCGTCGCCATTACCCATTCTCCCTTTCAAGCATTGTCCATTATGTCATCGACGATGTCTCGGGCAAACCTTAAAGAAATGGTTATCCAAATGGAGTGACGTTGGAAAATCAATGATTTACGATTTGATCATAATCGGCGCCGGACCGGGCGGCCTTACCGCGGGAGTGTTCGCCAGATCCAGGAAGCTCAGTACGCTCATTCTGGTGCGGGTGTTTCGGGTGGGCAGCTCGTGACCCTTTATCCAGACAAAGGGGTAGAGAATTACCCAGGCTGTGTGATCACCCAGGCAGCGAAGCTCGCCCAGAGACTGAGGACCCACGCCCAGAGCATGGGTTGCGAAATCTGCGAGAATGAGAATGTCCTCGACATAATCGATAGGGATGGGAACCTAGCCGTCAGGTCGGACCATGGAGAGTATGAGGCAAAGGGCGTGATGATCGCCATAGGCATCGGTCTCTTCAAACCAAAGAAGCTCGATGCACCGGGAGAGGAGAAGTTCGTTGACGGCGGAGTCTTCTACAAGCTTCCAGACAAGGAACGACTGGTCGACAAGCGTGTGCTGTTCGTCGGCGGAGGCAACAGTGCTCTCGAGATGGCACTCATCGCGAAGGATGTGGCGAAGGTATATATCGTCCATCGACGCGACAAGTTCAGAGCAGATGAGAGCATCGTGGAGCGTGTCAACGCCGCCAGGATCAGGGCGATCATGAGTGCCGAGGTCGAGGAGATTTGCGGTGGGGACACTGTCGAGCATGTGTGGGTTAGGACAGGGAATCCCCCTGAGAGAATGAAAATCGATGTCGATCTTGTCATCATCAACATCGGATTCACCCCTGAAATCGAGCATCTTGAAAGATGGGGGGTCGAGATTGAGGACAACCAGATCAAGGTCGATACAGACATGCGAACCTCTAGACAGGGTGTTTTCGCATGCGGGGACATCGTTACTTACAAAGGGGAGTACGAGCAGATTGTGACGGTGTGCGGGGAGGCAGCTACCGCTGCCAACAGCGCGTACAAGTACATCATGAAGCCGTACTGGGCATAAGAAGACTCCTTCCCGGAAGAATCACTTCTCCGAACCTATCTTGGCCTTGACCGCCTTCACGGAGAGTGCAACCAAGATAAACGCAATGCCAGACCTACGAAGTCCGCGATAGGGCCAATCTTCGAATCAAACAGGCCGCCGAAAGAAAGGAACAGATTGAAGATCGCGTGCATGAGGACCGCCAAAAGGTACTAGGGTACCTATGACCTTCCCCCGATTCTGCTCCTCGCCAGGCCGTATCTGCTCATCCACGTTGCGCAGCCATGAATCAGAGCGGACGAGAAGCCCCTGTGAATGTGGTTGTCAGGAAAAGCACGACCACTCCACTGAGATAACCTGATCCTTCGTTATGCATGTTCTCGGTAGCTATGAATTCCAGGCCGACCGCCGCCCCGAAAATGAGCCCGCTATTCGAGTGATCGATGAACCCTCATGTTCGGAAGAGTCATAAGAGCTTGGCGAACTCCTTGATGAATGAGGCGACGATGACAACCATCAGGAACGTCATCATTGACGTGTCCTTTACGAATAGATCATCCTCTTTGACAATCGGAAACGACAGAAGCGCGGTCGCAAGAAGCTCGAGCGTGATCGAGATTACGATGGCGACAAAGACCCCGAATAGAAACGCGATTGAAAGCTGGAACGATGGCTGCTTTCTTCCCCTTGCCCCAGACATGATCCAAGCCAGGAATATCATTGCTTGGACAAAGGAGGCATGGGTTATGATCAATAGCGTGCCGGCACTGGTCGGGACCATCCAGTTGGAAATGCTGCACTTCAGTATTGATGGTTCGCCCCTGAGTCACGTGGTCAAGGCGTGCGACTAGGATTCCAGAACAAGACCCGAAAGACCCTCATAGAAAAGAAAGAATCCCAGCGATGGTTGGAATCCGTATGCGACTCGAATCCACTCGGTGACCGAACCAGATGCTCTACTTTTTGACAACAGTGACGGCGTTGTTCGGACACTCATCCGCGCATGCGCCGCAGTCCACACATTCTCCTTCGTTGACGACAGCGACATCATCGACCGCAATAGCCTCTCGAGGACAGACATCCGCGCACGCGCCGCACCCAACACATTCGTCAACATTGACCTTGGCAACCATAGTGATACCTCTCCGCCCCTTACATGAAATGGGATATAAAATGTTTTTGAAGAACTAGTAAGGGAGAGTGCGCACAAATTAAAGTATTCAGCCCTCTATTCATCGCTGATGCGGTACGTGGAGGGGTCCGTTTTCACCGACTGTGGTTTCATTAATGGATACGTTGGTTTCGAGGCCGGGCTCATCAAAGAGGTAGAAAGGGGGCGTGTTGATTCTCCCTTGGCGAAAGGGATCGTCCTCCCCACCTTCGTGAATTCCCACACACACCTTGCTGACTATGTCGTTCCGGTTGATCTGGCCCTTAGTCTCGAAGAAATCGTTGCACCCCCCTCCGGTTTGAAGCACAGAATCTTGAAAGAGACGCCGCCAGAGGTCCTTAGCCGATCGATGAGGATGCTATCCCAGCGGATGTTTCGCCGGGGTACGTCCAGATTCGTCGATTTCAGAGAAGGTGGAATTAGAGGTACTTATCAACTGTCTTCGCAACGGGAGGGTCGGTGCAGACCTGTCATACTTGGCAGGCCTGAGGACCTCGATTTCGACAAAGAGGAGATGACCCAGCTCCTGAAAGTTGTCGACGGAGTGGGGTTATCGAGCGTTTCCGACTGGAACCCGGACACGATCGCCAGGCTCGCATCGTTCGTCAGGTCAAAGGGGAAGATGTTCGCGATTCACGCCAGCGAGAGGGTTAGAGAGAACCTCGATCAGATTCTCGACCTGAGGCCATCTTTCCTCGTACATATGACGATGGCCACGCATGATGATATCGCTATCTGCGCGCAGGAGGGCATCCCGATCGTCGTCTGCCCCCGATCAAACCTTTTCTTCGGGAAGATGCCCCCCTTGAAAGAGATGATCGAGGCCGGGGTTACACTAGCTCTCGGGACCGACAACGCGATGTTCTCGGTGCCGGACATGTTCATCGAGATGGAATTCGCGGGCAGGTTGCTCCGTTGTCAGGGCGTGAAGAAAGTCGATCATGCGGTCGATATGGCTGTGAGCAATGGGCGAAAGATATTAAATCAGAAGGTTGCAATAGGTATTGAGCCCGACACGCCATGTGACTTCATGGTAGTGGGCACAAAGAACGGTGATGCCGCGACGGATCTAGTACTGCGCTCCACTGCGGACGATCCTAAGCTAATCTGCATGGGTAAAAAGGTCTGGAGAGTGAACCGATGAGTCTGTTCAAGAAGATACTGATACCGACTGATGGAAGTGAGTACACGAAAGCGGCCATAGGCAAGGGCCTCGAACTTGCCAAACTCATGGACGCTCAGGTCACGGCCCTTTACGTCGTCGACCAGACCTCATTCATCAATTTCCCGATGGATTCAACGATAGTCAGCGTCTATTCGCTTCTGGAGAAGGAGGGCAAGGATGCTGTGGATTTCGTGAAGACGGAGGGCGCGAAGACCGGCGTCAAGGTGGACGCGATCGTGGAGGAGGGCTCGCCAGTGAGAAAGATCGTTGAGGCCTCTCGAGCTCATGATCTCATCGTCATGGGAACGCTCGGCCGAACCGGCATGTCCAAAATCCTTCTGGGCAGCGTTGCCGAGCGCGTCGTGAGATACGCTCATTGCCCCGTTCTCGTCGTCAGGGCGACCAGGGAGGAATCTTCATGACAATGGTAGAGGAAGTGATGACCCCGAATCCGATAGTCGCCCAGGTACCGGGCAACAGAAACGATGTGCTAAAGACAATGGTCAAACACAATCTGACCGGACTGCCCGTCGTTAGGAGGAACGATGGTTCTTTGGCAGGGTTGATAACCAGGCAGGACATATTCGAAAAGCCAGACGAGGATCAGTTGGCGTTGATAATGAACAGGGACCCACCATCCATCGGCCCGAAGGACAACGTGAAGAAGGCGGCCCAGATATTCTGCACGAGGCAGACCCGCCATCTTCCCGTGGTGGAAGCAAAGAAGCTCGTGGGGATCGTCACACCAACCGACCTCCTATCCGTCGTGGAGAAGATTGCGACGAACGTCCCGGTCGAGAGCGTGATCCGCTCCCCGTGCGTCCCGATTTATCAGGACGCCCCCTTGGCTGTCGCCCTTGTGACATTCAAAGTCACGAAGGCGAATGCGCTGCCGGTCCTCGACGACACCGGCAGACTGTCTGGCATACTGACGGACAGGGACATTTTCAACAAATCGTACGTCAACGGCTCCGTTGCGATGGCGGACCTGGGGATAGGGCAAGACGAGGACGAGTGGACCTGGGAGGGTCTTCGGAACGTCATGAAGCTTTGGTACGAGGTGTCGAAGATAGAACTCCCTGGTTTACCAGTCAGGGATATTATGGTCCGCTCCCCGGTCACGGTTTTCAGGAAGACGAGCATATCCGAAGCGGCCAGGATCATGAGGAAGAACGATTTCGGACAGCTGCCGGTCAGAGATTCGAAGGACAACCTGCTTGCCATGATTTATGATTTTGACGTCATATCGTTTCTTGCTGGGGATTTGTGATGGAAGCTGCGGACGTCCTTTCGCTGTGCAAGCGAAGAGGATTCATTTGGCCGGCTTATGAGATATATGGCGGTGTGGCGGGCATGTATGATTACGGCCCGCTTGGTGTGATACTGAAGAACAACATCATCGACGTTTGGCGGAATGCATACACGCTGGGCGAGGGCTTCATCGAGATCGACGGCGACACGATCGGACCTGAGATCGTTTTCAAGGCCTCGGGTCACGTCGACGCGTTCTCGGACAAGATTGTCTCTTGCCTCTCTTGCAAGGAGTCGTTCAGAGCGGACCACCTGGCGAAGGACCTCAGCCCAAAGTCCGGCGCTCTTCCGATTAAGGAACTCGAGGACCTTCTGAAAGCGAACGGGGTCAAGTGCCCACAGTGCGGAGGAGACCTTTCAAATGTCGAGGATTTCAATCTAATGTTCAAGACTACGATAGGCCCGGGTTTCGGCAGGAAGGGGTATCTTAGGCCGGAGACCGCGCAGGGAATCTTCGTGGATTACGTCCCTTTGTATCGATACGTGAGGGAGAGATTGCCTTTCGGAGCCATACAAATAGGGAGGGGGTATAGGAATGAGATCTCTCCCCGCCAGGGCGTCATCAGGCTGAGGGAATTCAACATGATGGAGGCGGAGCTGTTCGTGGACCCTGAGAACAAGACCTGGCCTCGCTTCGACAAGGTGAGGAACGAGATGATGAAGCTCGTCCCGAACGACGGATCCGAGGTGGAGATGACAGTCGGAGAGGCCGTTGACAAGGGCGTCATCGCGCACGCGACACTCGGGTACTTCATGTGTTTCACTCAAGAATTCCTGAAGACGGTCGGAGTCGATCCGGAGAGAATGAGGTTCCGCCAACATCTCAAGACGGAGATGGCACACTACGCGATCGACTGCTGGGACGTCGAGGCGCTGCTCAGCTACGGCTGGACGGAGATCGTCGGCATTGCGGATAGGGGAGCTTGGGACCTGTCCAGGCACATCCAGTTCTCGAATGCGGACATGACGGCTTTCAAGCGCTTCGACGAACCGCAGGAGGTCGAGCGCGAGGTGATCAAGGCCAGGTACGATACACTAGGTCCAGTTTTCAAGGGCAAGTCCGCAAAGATCGGGAAAACGCTCGAGGCGGCGGACCCATCTGAAGCGAGGGTGGGGCACATCACCATCGAAGTCGATGGGGAGCCCATCACCCTCGAAAGCAAGTACTTCGAGGTTGCGAAAGTCAAGGAGAAGATCAGCGGGAAGAAGGTCGTTCCGCACGTGATCGAGCCCTCCCACGGTCTGGACCGGATATTGTACACCTGCCTTGAGCACGCATACAGTCCGTCGGCCGACGGATACATCGTGCTTCGCCTCAAGCCGATTGTCGCGCCGATCAAGGTGGGCGTTTTTCCACTCATGTCAAAGGATAATCTTGACACGAAGGCGGCCGAGATCGACGAGAGGCTCAGGATGAGCGGCATAACGACTTACTTCGACGACTCGGGATCAATCGGCAGGCGATATGCGAGGATGGATGAAGCGGGAACCCCCTGGTGCATCACTGTGGACTATGACACTCCAAAGGATGGGTCGGTCACGATTCGGGACAGAAATACGACTAAGCAGATCCGGATACCGGCCGAGAGCGTGGTTTCAATAGTGAACGCATTGATTTGCGGAAGCCCGTTCAACGACCTTAAGAAATGAATGGGCTGGAATCGGTGGGATTGGAGGCAGGAATGCAGCTCCGATGCGCATCGATCCTGATGTAAACCCGACTCGATAGACCGGTAGATGCTGTTTAAGTAACTTTGGCTCCAATATGCAGGAACGGGGTGAGAGGAAGTGAATGGCGAGGGTTTGGAAACTGTGAAGGCACGAGAAAAGCTCAGGTCCATGATCGAGTCACACAAGACCGAGGACCTGATGGCCAAACAGTACGAGACCGCGGATCCAGAAATGACGATTTCGGACGTCGTCGCAAGGATGCGAGCGATGGACCTACACGAGATACCAGTGGTCGCAGACAGCAACAAGCTGATGGGCATAATCAGCTACGGTTCGTTGTTGAAGAGGAAGAACCTGCCGATCAGCACGAAGGCTAAATCAGTGATGGAGAACCCGCCGGAAATCAAGGAGGAGACCGCGATCACGGAGGTCGCGGAGAAGATTGTCTCTACGGGATACCGCCAGATCCCCGTGGTGCGCGGGAAGAAGATCCTCGGTGTAATCTCGAGGGAGCACATCGTGAAGATGGTCCTGGATATCAAAGACCTGAAGAGCATCCCGGTCAAGGAGGTGATGACCACCGAGGTCCAGACGGTTACGTCTGGGGACTCGCTGAAGCGTGCAATTGAGCTCATGGGAAAGCTAGACGTAAAAGCGTTGCCGGTAGTCGATGAAATGAACCGGCTCGTCGGGATCATCGGAGTGAAGGACATTGTGAATTACGGCTGGGCCAGTCGAACCAGCGAGACGGTAGGGGAGATTTCAGGCAGAAGTAAGCCGGTCGAAGTAGAAGTGGGATCCCTTTCAGTGGATAACCCAGTCACTGTAGGGCCCGAGAGCTCCATCGGGCAGGCAGCGGGCATGATGCTTGATAGGAAGATATCCACTCTGCCGGTGGTGGAGAAGGACCAGATCAAAGGGATATTGACCACCTACGATGTCGTCGAGCTGATAGCCTCATTCAGAGCGAGGGACATGGTCTACGTCCAGATCACCGGTCTAGAAGAGGAGGACCGCCACTCCCTGGATGTGATGGACCGGGAGATTGAGGCAGAATTGAAGAAGATCGCCAGGCTGTCGAAGCCTCTTCTGTTTACGCTGCACGTCGCGAAGCACAATCCCGCCGGCAACGTGGCCAAGTACAGTCTCCACGGCCGGCTGATAACCGAGGACAAGATCTTTGTCGCTAAGGCGATCGAATGGAACCTTATCAAAGCCACGATCGCGACGATGGAACGGCTCCAGAACATGGTGAAGGAAATGAAGGAGTCTAGGTTGGACCAGCGGAGAAAGGCGAAGGGTTGAGCCCTTGGCCCCTCAGCAACTTTTTAAAGCGGGCCAATGGTATTCCCCCTCCTCATGACTCAATACGAAGCCGTGCCTACCGAGAGGAAGTGGCAGAAGAAGTGGAAGGAGTGGGATCTTTACAGGTTCGATCAGTCGTCCTCGACTCCCGTTTATAGCGTTGACAACCCGCCGAGGTACACATCCGGCTCCCTGCACTTGGGACATGCCACTGGATATTCCTTGATTGATTTCGCTGCGAGATATCACCGAATGAGAGGGTACAACGTCTTCTTCCCCCTTTGCTTCGACGTGAACGGGACGCCCACGGAGGTCAGGGTCGAAAAGAAGTACGGGATCACGAAGCTGTCGATACCGAGGCAGGAGTACATCAAGCTCTGTAGCGAATACGCGAATAGCTTCATAGATGAGATGACTCACCAGTTCGAGATCCTCGGGGAATCGATGGACCCGAGCATCTACTATCAGACCGACGCGCCCTACTACAGAAGAATCACCCAGATATCGTTTCTGAGGATGCTCGAAAAGGGCATCGTTTACAAAGGGACTTACCCCGTCAACTGGTGCCCGAGGTGCATCACCGCCCTGGCAGATGCTGAAATCGAGTACCAGCAGAACGTCACTAAGCTCAATTTCGTCAAGTTCCGCGTGAAGGGTACGGACGAATGCGCCATCATTGCTACCACGAGGCCGGAGCTCATCTGCACGTGCCAGCTCGTGGCGGTCCATCCTGATGACAAGGCCAAGAAGGCATTGGTCAGTGGGACCCTTCTCACCCCTATTTACGACAGAGAGGTCAAGATCATCGCGGATCCGAAGGTCGACCCGAAGTTCGGATCGGGAATCGTCATGATCTGCACGATCGGGGACAAGGATGACCTGGAATGGGTCATGAAATATGATCTTCCATTCGAGAAAGGAATCGACGAGCAGGGGAGGATGACCGAGGTCGCAGGAAAGTATTCAGGGCTGCCAGTGAGAGAGGCGAGGAAGAGGGTGATCGAGGATCTTAAGGAAGCCGGGCTTCTGGTCAAACAGGAGGACACGGAACAGAACGTCAGCACCTGCTGGCGCTGTCACGAACCGATCGAGTTCCTCCAGGTGCCCCAGTGGTTCCTGAAGACCCTCGACTTCAAGGACGATGTCCTGGCGAAATCAAATGAACTGAGGTGGTTCCCAGACTTCATGAAGGTCCGCCTGCGCGATTGGGTGGAATCCCTCGAATGGGACTGGGTAATATCAAGACAACGGTACTTTGCAACCCCGATCCCCATATGGGAGTGCGTGGAGTGCGGCCAGGTAGTTCCGGCGAGGGAAGAGGACTGTTATGTCGATCCCACCGTGGACCCCCCCATTGTCGAGAAGTGCCCGAAATGCGGGGGCAAGCTCAAGGGTTGCGAGGATGTGTTCGACACCTGGATGGACTCAAGCATCTCGCCCCTCTACAATACCTACTGGCTCCGAGACCTGGAGAAGTTCAAGAGACTCTATCCGATGTCCCTTCGCCCGCAGTCGCACGACATCATCCGGACCTGGGCATTCTACACGCTTCTTAGAGAGCATTTGCTCGTGGCACAGAAGCCCTGGAACGACATCATGATTCACGGATTCATCATGGCCGCGGATGGCACCCCAATGCACTCATCCCTGGGGAACGTGATCGACCCGATGCCGATCCTGGAGAAGAACGGAGCAGATGCACTCCGATATTATGCATGCACCTGCTCGCTCGGCGAGGACAACGCGTTTAGGGAGAAGGACGTCGTGCATGGCGGCAGACTCTGCACGAAGCTGTGGAACATTGGCAAGTTCGTCGGGAGCGTCGTCACGGAGCAACCGAACATGGAGGGGCTGCGCCCCACCGACAAGTGGATACTTAGCAGATACAGCAGAGTGGTCGAGTCCGCCACGGGGCACTATGACAACTACTCTTTCGACAAGGCGATGAGGGCGATAGAAGACTTTGTGTGGCACGAGTTCGCCGACCACTACTTGGAAATGATCAAGTTCAGGACCAGAGACCCAAGCGATGAAGGCGTCAAGTTCACGCTCTATACCGTCTGTCTCGGGATTTTGAAAATGCTCGCTCCTCTACTACCTCACGTCACTGAGGAAGTGTACCAAACCAGCTTCCGGGCGATCGAGGGGAACAAGAGCATACACGTGAGCAAGTGGCCCGTGCCAGTTCTTGTTGACGAAAAGGAGGAGGGGCGCGGAGAGTTGGTGAAAGAGGTCATTGGCGCCCTGAGATCATGGAAGGCCGAGAATGGGATTCCCCTAAACGAGGAGATAGCCCTGATCGAACTCATCGGGGAGGGAGCGGAGCGGCTGTTCGGCTGCGAGAGGGACATTGCTCAGACGATCAGGGCGAAAGAGCTCAAGATAGAAAGACAGGTCGAGCTAGAAGAGAAGATAGTCGCGCTGAAGCCCGTGATGTCGAGGATTGGGCCGATGTTCAAACAGAAGGCGAATGAGATCATCGACAGGTTGCAGGCACTTGACCCCGCCGAGGTCGCTGCTTCGATCGATGCTACTCCAGTCGAAATCGGATTGTCGGATGGGTCAACAGTTCAAGTGGACAAGGATCTTGTGACTTTCAAGAGGAAGCTCGTTCTGCACGGCGAAGAAGTGAAGACATTCCAGGTCAGGAAAGTGCTGGTCGCGGTGCAGAGATGATCCAGCACCACGACCTGAGCGCCCGCAAGATCCGATAACTAGCTGGCCGAACGGCGCGGCACCGGATCGGCTCTGATCCTCTTACCACGATAGTCCGCCTGATCAAGGCCCTTCATCGCGTTGTAAGCCACGTCCTTGTGAACCTCGAACTCGCTAGACTTCTCCCCCAGTTCAACATGACCGATGGCTATCTCGCTGATGTCCCCCCTTTTCCGAACGAACTCGACGATGTCGTTCATTCCAACCTTGTCCGCCTTCCCGAGGTTGATTCTGAACTTCACCATGCCGAATATGTCCACATACTCGTCGAAGTCCCACACCTTCCTGACAACATCCCTTTCCCCGGTCGTCGGGACCTCCGCTTGCTCGATCCCCGCTCCTCCGAATTCCTTGATTCCCTCGAGAAGATGCTCCTCGTCAGAGCTGACGAAAGTGATGGCCTTTCCTTCCTTGCCAGCCCTGCCTGTCCGCCCGATGCGGTGCACATACCACTCGGGACTCTCAGGTATGTCGTAGTTGATGACGATGGTTACATCCTCGATGTCCAAGCCCCTCGCGGCCACGTCCGTCGCGATGAGCACCTTCACCTTGCCCTTGCGGAAATCGGTCAGGACCCGCTCCCTCTGAGCCTGTGAAAGATCACCGTGCAGCGCCTCGGCCGGATAGCCATAGGATTTCAATCGCTGCTCCAGGATGTCCACCATCCGTTTCGTGGAGCAGAAGACAATCGCTTTGGGCTTCTCCTTGTCAAGGACCCTGCAGAGGGCCCATATCTTGTTCTTCCTGCCGACCTTGAAGTATATCTGTTTGGTCGACGGAAGGACGAGCTCTTCCTCGCTGATGATAACCATTTCCGGATTCTTCATGTGGTCCGCGCCGAGCCTTCTGACCCCCTCAGGGATCGTGGCCGAGAAGAGGTACGTGTTCCGCTCCTTCGGAATTTGCCTGATGATGTAGTCAATGTCCTCAATGAAACCCATGTCAAGCATCCGGTCTGCCTCGTCGAGAACCAGGAAGCGAATGCCGCTCAGGTCCAGGGTCTTACGCTTTATATGGTCTATGACTCTTCCCGGAGTGCCTGACACGATATCGACCCCTCTCTTCAGGGCCTCGAACTGGACGGATATCGCCTGTCCACCGTATACTGGAATCGTCTTGATGTCCAAGTGCGCTCCGAGCTTCTTTATCTCTTCAGAGACTTGAATGGCGAGCTCACGGGTCGGCACAAGCACGAGCGCACTCGGCTTCATCCCGTGGCGCATCTTCTGAAGGATGGGGATCGCGAACGCAGCAGTCTTCCCGGTGCCGGTTTGTGCCTGCGATATGACATCTCTTCCCTGTGCCATCAATGGTATCGCTGCCAGCTGCACAGGCGTAGGTTCGGTGAACCCCATTTCCTCTATAGATCTCATTATTCGAGAGTCAATGTTCAGTGATTCAAAACCATCGCTCATGATTCATCACGCTAACGAGGAGTCCGATGACACTTATGTTCTATAACCTTTGCCTCTATCGGGGGGGGTTCAGTGGATGTCACCGACTGGACACGCAAATGAAACAAAGTTTATATGAAGCAAGGACGTTCAGATGGGCAGGGCCACGCGGGCGTAGTGTAGACTGGTTATCACTTAAGCTTGCCAAGCTTAAAACTCGGGTTCAAATCCCGACGCCCGCACTCTCAATTGGGGATATGTATGTGATTCCGGCAAAGGATACAAAGAAAAAGGACCTTTGAGACTGACGGCGATTCGCGAGACAATCGAAGCTTAGGCAGAGGACCGCAACGTGCCGAAGCTTTTCAATCTAATGGATTTGCTCACTTTAGGCGAAAGTCCCTTATACTTGACTGATCTGTCCCGGTATTAGGCTAAATTGAATAGCCAAGCTGGGCTTGGTAACTGGCACGGATGCAAAACCGACAAGTTCCACCAGGATGAGGCGTTAGATTTAGTCAAGAGTCAGATGGAGGTGAATAGAAGTGTACGACAGGCCACCGCGCGAAATGCACAAGGCGGTTTGCTCCGATTGCGGCAAGGAATGCGAAGTTCCTTTCAAGCCCACAGACGGCAGACCAGTATATTGCCGCGATTGCTACCAGAAGCATCGCCCACCGAGGCGAAGCAGGTACTAAACATCAAGGCATTAAGAATGCCTAGTGAGCGGATTTTTTAGCTCCAAAAATCTTTTTTGTTATTACTCTGCAATTGTACAAGCCGGGGGGCCTGGCTTGTCCTGTATGCCGATGATTTGACCCCTGGATCACGCCACTCCAGGTCAGCTAGATCATCAAACGCTGGAGCGAACGGAATCGGAAGCTCATCGATATTCGTCGGCTGACAAAGAGTCTGCGGCATTGAGACATAGATCGCAAGCAAACTGCAAGACCGAGGATACAAATTCCGTGGCTGGATTGATCGGTCCGTCAACGGTTTCAGAGGTCGCTCATACGAGACACGGAGCAGTCCTTATGTTTTCGTCGGAGGCGACTCGGACGATGGGGGCGAAAAGTCGAAGCATTATTAATAATACGTGCACGATAATCGATGCAAATCCTTCAATTCTTGATGGTTTTACCCTTCATAATGAAGTATTGCCATTCTACCCGAAGTAATGTGCCGTATTCAGGCTTATCTATCTGAGATTCTCGGATACATTTTTAAGAACAAAGCACGATTGCCCACACCAGAAAAGGGGGTTCTGTCATATGGAGGAGAAGCAACTGATACAATATCCGCCCCATCTCCGATGGATCTTGGACAGAGCTTTGGACGATCCGAAGGGATTTTGGGGTGAGATTGCTGAGGAACTTCACTGGTTCAAGCGATGGAACAACATCTTCGAGGGGAGCGGCCCTAACTTCAAGTGGTTCGTAGGCGGCGAGACGAACCTCTGCTACAACTGCCTCGACTATCACGTCAAGAGGGGTAAGGGTAACAGGGCTGCCATCATCTGGGAAAACGGCGAGAACGAGCGACCAAGGGTCCTAACTTATAACGAGTTGCTCTTCGAAGTAAAGCGTTTCGCAGGCGCCCTGAAAGCACAAGGCGTGAAGAAAGGTGACAGAGTCACGATTTACATGCCCATGATCCCTGAAGCCGCGATCGCGATGCTGGCGACGGTGAGGATCGGCGCCGTGCACTCCGTCGTTTTCGGAGGGTTCGGAGAAGGTGCCCTGGCCGACAGGATCGACGATGCTGGGTCTGAAGTCGTCGTGACAGCGGACATCGGATTGCGAAGAGGCAAGCCGATCCAGCTTAAGGAGGTCGTTGACCAGGCACTCAACATGGCAAAGGGGGTCAGGAAGGTCATCGTCCTGAAAAGGGGGACGAAAGAGCCACCGATGACGGCAGAGAGGGACGTTTACTGGAACGATGCCATTGAGAAAGGTGCTGGCCAGGACACGGATGCAGTTCCGATGAAGGCGGACGAACTGGCATTCATCCTATACACCTCTGGGACAATGGCCAAGCCGAAAGGCACGGTGCAGCCTCACGGGAGCTATCAGGTGTACGTCTATGCCATGGGCAAATGGGTGTACGATTTGAGGGAAACCGATACCTGGTGGTCGACCTCAGATGTTGGATGGATAGTCGGTCACAGCTACGTTGTGTACGGCCCTCTGCTGGTAGGCTGCTCGACTATCATGTACGAAGGATCACCGGACTTCCCGACGCCCGACGTGTGGTGGAAAATCGTGGAGAGATACAAGGTCACTCAGATGTGGATCTCACCAACTGGCGTGAGGGGCCTGATGCAGTATGGCGATGACTACCCGAACAAGCACGACATGAGCTCCGTCAGGCTGGTCGTTTGCGCCGGCGAGGTGTTAAACCCGCCAGCGTATGAATGGCTCTCGAAGAAGGTATTCCACGGCAGGATCCCGGTTGTGGACCATATGTGGCAGACGGAGACGAGCGGCCCAATTGTCGGCAACCCCGTGGGAATATCTATGCTGCCGATCATACCGGGTTGCGCTACAATAGCACTGCCTGGGATTGAGGCGGACATAGTCAACGATAAGGGAGAAACGCTTCCGCCGGGAGTCGAAGGTAACTTCGTCATTCGCAGGCCGTTCCCCGGGCTGACCCCGACCATCTGGAGGGACCCGGAGAGGTATGTCAGGGATTATTGGACGAGGATACCGGGCTGTTACTACACAGGCGATGGTGCATCAAGAGACCAGAACGGGTACATAACCTTCGTCGGCAGATTCGATGAGATCATCAAGATAGCCGCGCACCGGGTCGGGACGATAGAGATCGAGTCCGCCCTGCTCTATCACCCAGCGGTCGCCGAGGCGGCGGTTGTGGGAATGCCAGACGAGCTGAGAGGGGAGGTGGCTTTCGCCATTGTCGTCCTGAAGCCTGGCTACGAGGCCTCGGACAAGATGAAGGCTGAACTCAAGGCCCAAGTAAGGAAATCGATGGGCGCTCTCGTGGTAATTGGAGATATGGCTTTCGTAAATAAACTGCCCAAGACGAGGAGCGGCAAGATAATGAGAAGGGTGATTAAGGCGGTCGTTGCGAAGCAACCACTAGGCGACTACTCCACAATGGAAGATCCCACGGCGATCGACGAGGTCAAGAGGGCCTTGGCTAAAGCCAACAAGTGAACGCGGAACTGACGATTGGAACGGAGTGACAATCGGTCGGAGAGGCTGAATGCCGCTCGGCCGTCTTCCTTTTTCTTTCATTCCATTGCTGTTCCAACCTTTGGTATTGACAGACACCTTGAAATATCCGCCATCATGTTACACTTTAGAGGGGAAGCCAGTGGCAAAGGATTGTAAGGAAGACTTGAGGCTGAAGCTAAGGACGGCCAAGGACGCCGTCGATGTGATTGAGAGAGGACAACGGGTCTTCATCGGCACTGCCTGCGGAGAGCCGCAGATGCTCGTGAAGGCGCTCGTCGCCAAGGCAGATTCGCTCGCCGACAACGAGATAATCCACACACTATCCCTAGGCCTCACCCCTTACTCTGAAGAGAAGTTCACGGATCAGTTCAGAGTCAATGCCTTCTTCATCGGACCCAACGTACGGACCTCCGTCAACGAAGGACGTGCTGATTATACCCCCGTCTACCTGTCCGAGATCGGGAACCTGCTGGAGTAGGGTAGGATTCCAATCGACGTGGCGTTAATCCAGGTCTCTCCGCCGGATGAACACGGTTACTGCAGCTTCGGCGTCTCGGTGGACATAACGAAGACTGCCACTGAGGCGGCTGATGTCGTCATCGCCCAGATCAATCAGAACATGCCCAGGGTATTGGGGGACAGCTTCATCCACATCTCCGACATCGACTACCTGGTGGAGGGCAATGAGCCGTTGCTGGAGTGGCCGAGCGTCGATCCCGGCACGCAAATAGAGGCGGACAGCATTGGGCGGTTCGTTGCAGACCTTGTCGAAGACGGCTCCACAATCCAGATAGGATATGGAGCGATCCCGAACTCCGTGCTGAAGAATTTGAAGGACAAGAGGGACCTTGGGGTCCACACGGAGATGTTCTCGGACGGTATCGTTGACCTTGTCGAGTCCGGAGTCGTGAATGGCAAGAGGAAGACCGTCCACAAAGACAAGATAATCGCATCCTTCTGCATCGGCAGCAAGAGCCTGTTCGACTTCGTCCACAATAACCCTGCGATCGAGTTCCATCCATCCAACTACACAAACGACCCTTGTCTGATCGGCAGGAACGAGAAGATGGTAGCCATCAACTCCGCCCTCGAGGTGGATCTCACAGGCCAGGTCTGCGCAGACCAGATCGGTTACATGTTCTATTCCGGACTGGGAGGACAGGTGGATTTCGTGAGGGGCGCTGCCCGTTCCAAAGGCGGAAAACCGATTATCGCACTCCCTTCGACCGCCCAGGGCGGGCAGGTCTCCAGAATAGCCCCAAGACTTTCCGACGGTGCTGGTGTAACGACGACTAGGGGCGACGTCCACTATGTCGTCACCGAGTATGGAGTTGCGGAGCTGCATGGAAAGAGCATAATGCAGCGGGCCCTGGCAATGATCAACATCGCTCATCCGAAGTTCAGGGAGGACCTGCTGGCAGCGGCGAAGTTCCTTCGATACGTCTTCCTCGATCAATCCGATGTCCCTTATCGCGGACTTCCATATCCGCAGGAATATGAGACGTACAGAACCTTCGGCGACTCGCAGGTTTTCTTCAGGCCGATCAGGCCGACCGACGAAGAACCCCTGAAGGATCTTTTCTATTCGTTCTCTCAGAGGTCAATATACCTCCGTTTCATGGGGCCGAAGATCAGGATGCCACACAGGGAGTTGCAGTCATTTGTCAACATCGATTACGACACCGCAATGGCAATCGTCGGCGTCGTGCGCGAGAAGGAAAGGTTGAAGATCATCGCGGTTGGGAGATACGTACTGGACAAGAAGACTAACGACGCGGAAGTGGCGTTCGCCGTACACGATGACTGGCAGAACAAAGGTATCGGCACATTCCTTCTAGGTTATCTGATACGTATAGCCAAGGAAAGAGGAATAAGGACCTTCTCTGCAGAGGTGCTCGCAGAAAACAGGCCGATGCTTGACGTCTTCTACCAGTCAGGAGTCAAGGTCGAAACGACCGTGGAAGAGGGCACATACAGTTTAGTCCTCAATCTCCAGCAGAAGCTATAGGCTCTGGACCGCGGACCCATCTAACGGATTCTCTCGACGTTCCCGACGTAGCTGGCTATGTGGTCAGAGTGCTCTGCCTCTTCCCGTATCAGCAGGTCGATCGTAGAGAAGAAGAACGGCAAGTCCTCAGTCTTGATAAAACGGTCCACGTCGGAGTGCTTGAGTGCTTCCCTGATGTTAACGTAAGTATCATACGCCAGCTTCTCATATTTCGAAAGGTCCATCATGATCTCGAATTCCGTCTTGTTCTTGAAGTTGAAGGCATGCGGCTGAAGCGGCAAGGCCTCGGGCCCAAGTGAGATACTAATCTTCGATATCATCTTTTCGACCAGGGTTCTATGCTTCTCCGACTCGTAGATGAGCTCGAAAATGACATCCCGAAACTCGTCCTTCTTGACGTTTATGTAACCTTCCCACTGGGAGACTGACTCAAAACCTGCTTCGATCTCGAGCGCCTTCTTCAAGAAGCTTGCCAGTTCTTCCCCCGTTCTGACTTCGACCAAAGGGGGCATCGCTTTTTGATAATACTTTTAGATATTTAACAACCGGGAAACCTCCTTCGATCTTTTGAGGCAGAATCAAGAAAGCTGGATGAAGGTTGGAGTCCCCTCGTCATCTCTTGAACACATCACTTGGAAAATCGACACTCTCACGGTTCGACATGATTCGGACCAGAAAGAAAGACGCCCAGAAGGGTGGAATATCGAGGAAGGAAATGGTTTGCCGATCGGCGCTGGCCAGACGTAACGGCCCAGCTCAAGCAGTATCTCCCCGTCTCTGGTGCTAAGTAGTGTGGCTGTCTAGAGCATCTCGCCCCGATCAGGACCTCACTTCTTCCTCTTGCCTTCCTTCACCGATGTGAAGAAATCGTGGTGCTCTTCCTCTTCCTCGAGGATTTCCTTGAATATGAACTCGGTGGTCGGATCCCCCTCGGCCGCAGCAACTTTCTGGATCCCTTTATACATGACAATCGCTCCCATTTCTGCCTTGATGTCGTTGTCCACCATCTCCCAAAGATCTCCACCGACCTCTATCGTGGCTGGTTTTGTCGTCGGAAGACCACCAAGATACCAGAGTCGCTCGGCAATCTTCTCCGCGTGCTTCATTTCCGCAACCGCGATGTCCTGAAACTCGTCAGAAACCGCGAAGTGCTCCGGCCCGGCCCATTGCACGTGTTGCCACATGTACTGGACAGAAACCTGAATCTCGCTTGCGATTGCCTTGTTCAGCAAGTCCTTTAGCTTCTGTGATGTCAAACAAATTCCTCCTGTCTCAGCCTGCCATTGCGCAGGTCTATATTGCTATTCCGACTGAAGGCTAATAAACCTTTTGGAATTCGGAACGGCAACTGTTAGCCACTGGGATGTCAGTCGCCAAGAAGCCCCCGATCGCAAGCGGACCTGCTCGGTCTCAGTCAACCGGAAAGAAGTAAGCTTACACTCGCCACGAGGGACATCTTCTGCGTTTGCGGATGTTTCGGTCAAAACGTCTCAGAAGGGCCTCGCACCAAGGCATCCCGATTCTTATTAGGTCGCTTCTCAATTGCAGATCTGTGAGGATGAGCCCAAGTTCATGGGTCAGGTTCGGGGCGGTTGCGGGTATCGTTGGAGCGACACTTTTCTCGGCTATGTGGGTCATTGCGGCTGTGAAAGATGGTCATTGGATACTGGGCGAGCAAACGCTCAGCGAACTTGGAGGAAATAGACCCGGATTGTTTTTCTTCAATTCGGGCGTGATCCTTGAGGGTACGCTTGCGCTCGTCTTCACATTCGGATTGTGGCACGCGATGGAGAAAACGACCCTGCAGAGGATCGGGAATATCCTCCTCCTTTTCGCCTCATGCGCCCTGATACTGGTCGGCATCTTTCCGATAACAACAGGACTGCTCCATGGCATCGCGAGCTACGCGTTCTTCGGATTAACGCTCGTTGCGATTCTTCTTTTGATTCATCCACTGTGGACCGACGGAGACTTCGGTCCAGTGGCTGGGATCGTGACCCTGGGCGCTGTCATCCTGTCCATAGCGTTCCTTTCTTTTGCGACCATCGCGCTAACCGAGGCGGTAGGGGTCATTTGTCTCCTTGCGTGGTCATCGCTCCTTTCTGCAATGATGCTGAGGAAAAACACGATTTCGATCAGGACCTAGAGGAGCGTCCCGCTAGAAATCGGTCTCATCTAGTGGGTTTCTTCGTTCTGTACCTGTAGCTGATATTGCAGCTGCCCTCTCTGCTGACCATGCAGGGGCCGATGGGATTGCCTGGCGAGCATGTCGCTCCAAACGCTGGGCACTCTTCGGACGCGATCAGACCCCGAAGCACCTCTCCGCATCTACACCCCTCCAGCTCGTCTTGGATGCTTGGCAAATCCTTGAGAGTCTTCGTATAGCGCAGCCTCGCATCTTGGAATCGGAACTCATCGCTCAACTCAAGGGCGCTCTTCTTGATGACAGGCAAGCCCCTCCATGCTTTGTCCACGGGTGTGAAGACCCGCTTGACAAGGGCGAGTGCACGGGGGTTCCCTTCGGGTTTGACAACCCTCGTGTATTCGTTCTCGACCTCTGCCCTTCCCTCGGCCACCTGCCTCACGAGCATGTAGACCGCAACAAGAAGGTCCAAAGGCTCGAATCCCGCGACAACCTGTGGAATATGCCTCTTCTCTGATATTTCGCGATAGGGACCAATACCGATGATTGTGGAAACGTGACCCGGTTCGATGAGCCCATCAACCTTCACCTCTCCCATCTCGAAAATAGTATCTAGGGCCGGTGACAGGAGCCTGTGACAGCTCAGCACCGAGAATGAATCTGGAACTCCGTCCGCAAGGGCGGACGCAGTCGTGGGGCTTGTCGTCTCGAAGCCGATAGCCAAGAACACGATCCTGCTTCCATCCTTCGCAAGACGAACGGCGTCGTCGACAGAGTAGACGACCCTCACGTCGCCGCCTCTGGCTCTTGCGTCCGCCAGGGACCCCCTCGGCGTCGGGACTGCAAGCATGTCGCCAAAGACCGCCAAAGTCACCCCGGAATCGACCAAGGCGATAGCTTCGCAGATCTCCCTAGAAGTCGTCACGCACACGGGACAGCCTGGACCCTGCCGAATCTCGATCCCCGCTTCCTTGAGGAGTCCCTGCAATCCGAACCTCACGAGAGTGTCCTGATGCGTCCCGCAGACGTGCATGAACCTCAAGTTGACATCGAACTTCTTGATCTTGTCAATGATTCCCCTGGCAGTCGACTCGCCTCTGAAATGGAACATCTATTTCTCAACCACCTTCACGGAAACCACTCGGCAACTTGCGCCCTTCTTGACTTCGATCTTCTGTCCACACGACGGGCATCGGAGTATGGGGACGGAGAGATGAAATGATTCGTCCTCCACATAGTCAATTCTCCCTTCATAGCTACAAAAGGGGCACCTGACCATCACTTCCTCTTCCTCGATTCTCAGCCCTGCCCCTTCGAGCATTGTGTCCTTTGAGAGGACCTCGAACGCAAACTGAAGTTGCCCGTGCCCAAGGAAGGTGAGTCTCCCGACCGCGAGAACGACCTCTTCCACTTTCTCGACGTCATGCTTGCTGAGCTCGGAGAGAACGGCGTCGATGATTCCTGACATTACCGAGACTTCATGCATCCAGCTCCTCAACGGGATCACATCTATTAATTATCTCTTCGAAACGACCCTTTGAGACCGCCCTTCGGGGCAGAGGCAGACTTCCATACCGGCTCCAAAGGCGCTCATCCTAGAATCCGAGGCTCTCTCTTTCCAGCGTCGCCAGGAACAATGTGGCAATATTCTTATACGCTTATCAAGATACGAGCGAAAGGTGCGGCATGGCAACAGGTGAGAGGAAATCCAGGAAAGAACTGACCCTCGAGTCCATCGTTGAAGGTAAGAAGATGGAGGCCTACGTCGAGCATAGGACGAAGGACATGCACTCCTGCTGGATCTGTGGAACGATAGGCTACAAGAAGAAGGCGATGAAGAACGTCGGCTCGAAGTGGATCTGCATCGACTGCCTGCGCAACCTGAAGGAAGTCCTTGAGACCTTGGACCAGTGGGAGGCGGAGATCCAAATGGAAAAGGAGATGAGCAAGAAGATCGACGAAACGCTCGGCATATAGTCGCGACCGGCGTCACCTCTCGATATCAATTCTTCTGAAAGACCTTTGAGTAGTAGTCGCAGTATCTGTTGACTGGGCAGCCGCTGCATTTCGGTCCGACCGGCCTGCAGACCGTCTTTCCGAATGAAACGAAAAGCGTGTTGACGACCTTCCAGAGGTCCCTGGGAACAATCTGGACAAATTCACGTTCCGTTTCTTCCGGGCCCTTCGTCTTGACGAGCCCGATCCTGTTCGAGACACGATGGACGTGAGTGTCGACGGGTATCGCATCCAGACCGAATCCATAGACTAGGACGCAGTTGGCCGTCTTCCTTCCTACGAGCGGAAGGGCGAGGAGCGATTCCATGTCGACAGGCACCTCATCGCCATAGTCCTCATGAATTATCCTGGCAATATCCTTGATCGCCTTCGACTTGACCGCAGGGAAACCAGCGGGGCGGATCAAAGAACGTATCACATCCAATGGGGCGTCAGCCAGCGCCTTTGGTGTGTCGAATCTTGAGAACAGCTGGGTTGACGCTACATGAGTATTCTTGTCCTTCGTCCGTTGTGACAGAACCGTGGAAATGAGCACGTGAAAAGGATCTGTCTTCCAGCTTACCTCCCCCTCGTCGCCCTTCCCAGGAAAAGCACCAGTTGGGAAGCTTCTTGCGATCACCTGGACAATCTTCCTAACGGGTTTCGTGCGAATCCCACCACCTCTTTCCCTCGCCTATAGTATAGAGAGAACCAGTCACAAGGACCGTGTCGTTCTTGGTCGAGACTGTCATTGCTCTCGCAAACGCCTCCCCGACGTCGCCGATCATCTCCACGTGAGAGCAGTGTTCTCTCAGAGCGTCACGTACTGTCGCCGCAGGGAAGGCGCGTTTAGTATCTGGCGATGTCGCAATCGCCATTGAGGCGATACTCCCAAAATGCTTTGAAATCCCGCTGAGGTCCTTGTCGTTCAGCACCCCGAGCACAAGGATTAATCTTCCCTTTGCCAGTCTCTTGATGTCGGCGGCAACGACAGCTGCTCCATCCGGAGTGTGACTTGCGTCAAGAATGACGTGTGGGGCTTTGGACAGCACCTCGATTCTCCCCGGCCAATCGACCTTACTGAGACCTTCGACTATCGCATCATCTGGCACATCGACTCCCCTTCCCCTAAGCTCAAGAAGGCAACCATACGACAATGCGATATTGGACGCCTGATACGATCCGGGAAGAGGGACGTGAACCTCGCTGGAAAGACCGTGAAGAAGAACCGTTGTATCGTCCAGGGTCGACGAGATAAGCTGGTACTTGATGTCCTTGCCCACGATTCTGAGAGGAGACCTCTTGTTCTTTGACACCGAACGGAGCACCGCGAGCGCGTCCTCCTTGTCTTCGGCAGTTATTACTGGCACCTCAGGTTTTATGATTCCCGCTTTCTCGCCAGCGATCTTCGTTATCGTGTCCCCTAGGTATCCTGTGTGCTCAAGGCCTATCCTCGTTATCACCGTGCAGTCCGGTGCTATCACATTCGTCGCATCCAGTCTTCCGCCCATGCCGACCTCCACGACGGCTTCCTCGACCTCCATGTCGACGAAGTAGGCGAACGCTATTGCTGTTGTGATCTCAAAGAACGTGAGACGTCTATCCGAACCCGAAAGGGCCATCTCTTCGACGAACGGCCTGACGTCTTCGACCAGCGCCAGCAATTTGGAATCTGGGATCTTCACTCCATCCACTTGGATCCTTTCCCGAAAATCGAGGATGTGAGGGGACGTGTATAGACCGACCTTGTAACCCGCCTCTTTAAGCACCGAAGAGGTCATTGCGCACACCGAACCCTTGCCGTTGGTGCCCGCGACATGGACCGACCTGAACTCCTTATGAGGATTTCCAAGATGTTCGAGGAGCTCGCTCACATTCCTGAGGCCAAACTTTATTCCCACCGTCTCAAGACCATAGAGCCAGTCGAGCGTTTCACGGTAGCCCATCAACCCCTCGGATGCATGATGGTGTTTAAGGACTTTCCCCTTTATTGACAAGGTTCTCAACAAAGGACCCCAGCGTCTTGCCTTTGCGTCTCGCCGCGGCTTTCATCACCTTCATAATGCCCGAGCCGTACTGCGCCGCCTTCTTCTCCCTTGTCGCAATCTCTCCGAGACCGAGAGAGATACCAACATCCCTGAGCACGGCTTTTCGGACGCCATTCCTGATGTGTTCTGCAACTGGAACCGCTTCCACGGCATCGATTACCCCGGGATGGAGATAGGGGTGCAGCACAGCCCTGCCGCAATACTCAGCGATTCGTCTCTCGTTCCTCAGACCGACGTCCAACAGACGAGCAAGGTCTTTTCTCATGCTCTCTCGCAGCTCGTCGAGAGGCATTCTTATGTATCTCGCGTATCCTCCAAAGAGCTCGTCGGCTCCCTGGCCGCTCACAAGCACATCCTCTTTCGAGCTCTTGGAGACGAAATACAGCGGCATTTCAAATGAAATCGTCAGCGGGTTTCTAGTGGAAATCAGTCTTGAAACGAGAATGACTGCTTGCATGATGTCCTCCTCATCGATGACCAAACCGACCCACGGCAATCCCATTGACGCTGCCGCGTGTTCCGCTGCAACAAGGTCGTGAGACCCTTCGATGCCAACCGTGTAAAGCGTCGGAGTGGAGCGATCGGCGATAACTGCTGCAAGTACGCTGCTATCCAATCCTCCAGAGAAGAGCAGCCCCGCCCCCCTTCGCGCGACCTGCTCATTCACAGCGAAAGTGAGCGCATCCAGTATGTTCCGGGTCCTGTTCATCTGTCGACTCAATCCCTTCCTGGGTATTTAGTCTTCCTCTCGGGTCGACCTGATGCCTTAACGGGTTCTCACCATCCGAATTTCATATCCGCGCCAAATTCCCCTGAGTCTCGAATGAAAACTCTATAAAGGTACTAGCAGTTCCGGTGGAAGATGGTGATGCATCTGGACCTACTCTTCAATCCGGCAAGCGTTGCGATAGTCGGAGCCTCTGACCATCCTGGAAAGATCGGCAACACGGTCGTCTTCAATCTTCTGCAGGGCAGCGCTAGAAAGCTCTATCCCGTCAACCCGAACGAAACAGAAGTACTGGGTCTAAAGTGCTATCCTAGCGTCAAGAGCCTGCCGGAGGTCGTGGACTTGGCAGTCCTCGCGGTGCCTGCGAAGCTAACGGTCGGCGTCGCAAGAGAGTGCGCTGAGGCCGGCGTACCCTATGTGATATGCATCGCAGCCGGATTCGGTGAGATAGGCGAGGAAGGGAAGGCGATGGAAGAGCGTTTGAGAGAGGCCATAAGGGGCAGCGGAACGAGAATAATCGGGCCTAACACAATGGGGATCATCGCTCCGAGGTCCGACCTCGATACCTTCTTCACTCCCAGGGACAGAAGCCCAAGACCCGGAGATGGAGTCATATCCGTAATCTCGCAGAGCGGTTCTGTTCTCTGCGGAGTCTATGAGGGAGCGGAGGACACCGGGGTCGGACTCTCGACGGCCATCGGCCTCGGCAACAAGGTCGATCTGAATGAGAATGACTTCATGGAATACTTCAAGGATGATGACCTGACGCGATGCATAGTCCTCTATCTGGAATCCTTCACAGACGGCAAGAGATTCCTCGAGTTATGCAAGGAAGTGACGCCAGACAAACCGGTCGTTGCGATCAAGGTCGGAAGGACCGAGAGAGGAGCGAAGGCCGCATCCTCCCACACTGGCGCCCTTGCGAGAGGTTCGGATGCATTGATAAATGGTGTTTTCAAGCAGTTCGGTATTGAGAGAGCCTACGACGAGCAGGAACTTCTCGACCACGCGAAAGTGCTTGCGTACCTCGACCATATAGACGGTGACAGGATCGCTGTTCTCAGCAACACCGGCGGTTTCGCGGTCATAGCGACCGACTACATCGAATCGAAAGATAATGGCGTTGGGTTGCGGATGGCAACGATAAGCGACCACGCGAAGAAGGAGATCATGAGCAAGACCCAGTACTTCGCCTCCGCCCAGAACCCTGTGGACCTTACTGGAAGCGTCACCGACGAGACGTACGGTGATGCGCTCGAGATTCTTCAGAAGGAAGAGGACATCGACGCTATTCTCATACTACTCCAGCTTCAGGCGCCTCAACTCACGGAGGGCCTTGCGGACATCGTGGCAAGGATAGTCAACGAAGGCGGCAAGCCCGCGATTGTCTGCGCGATCGGCGGCAGCTTCCCAAGGCCGATGCTGAAGAGATTCGAACAGAAGGGGATACCTGCATATAGTTCGCTCAAACGCGCCATATGGTCCCTCAGAGCCCTCTACGACAGGGGAAAGTACCTCAAGAGAGTCGGCGCACTCAACGAGTAGAGAACGCACAGAAAGTGTCTTAAGCGGAGCATGCAGCTATCGGGACGAACCCTATGGACAAGGTCACGAGGATAGGAGTTTCGCTCGAACCAAGGCTTCTGAAGGAATTCGACGACCTCATTGCTGAAAAAAGGTATTCTGCGCGGTCCGAAGCGATAAGAGACCTTATTCGGGATGCACTCGCGGAGGAGACTTGGGAGAATGAGGAATCGAATGTGGTGGGAACGATCACGCTGTTGTACGAGTACGAGAAGGGGGATGTGAGGGAGAGGCTTATTGAAATACAGCACCTCCACCATTCGCAGATATCATCCTCCATGCACATCCATTTGAACACCGAGCAGTGCCTGGAGGTCCTCGTCGTCTCAGGCAAGGCAGGGGACATGAAGCGGCTGTCCGATGAGCTCCGCAGCGTGCGCGGGGTCCTCCACGGCAAGCTGACCATGACCGCCGGGGCAACGGGCACGCATGTGCATGAGGTAACAGATTGAGAAACATCTAGGAGGCATATCAGCTTTAAGTAAACCAGAAGAAATGCCATCAGGGAGCAGGATTATCATATCCTATTTATACACAGGTCGCTTTGGACGGGGCTGAATGAAGAAGCTTGTCATAAGCGAGAAGGTCAATGCCGCGGTGCGCATCGCCACGATGCTCTCAAATGGATCTCTAAAACGGAGGAATCTTGGCGGTGTCCCGGTATTCCATTTAGAGTCCGGCGACGATGAGGTGGACGTGGTAGGTTTGCGCGGCCACATCCTGGAGCTCGACTACCCCGAGAATCTGAACGACTGGCACAAGGTCGATCCCGCCGATCTCGTTTACGCCGTCCCAGAGAAGCGAGTCGTGGCAAAGAACATAATAAGCACACTGAAGAAGCTTGCAAGCGAGTGTGACCAGGTCATCATCGCCACCGACTACGACAGAGAGGGGGAACTAATCGGACTTGAGACCGTCGATCAACTGGGCGTGGACCTTTCGAAGGTCAGTAGGGCCAGGTTTAGTGCGTTGACCAAGCAGGAGATTGACATCGCGTTCTCCTCCCTGACCGAGCCAGACAAGAAGCTCGCTGAGTCCGCGGAATGCAGGCAGATAGTCGATCTCGCCTGGGGAGCATCCCTGACGAGATTCATTTCGATCGCCTCAAGACAGGTCGGCACGAACTTCCTATCAGTAGGGAGGGTCCAAAGCCCCACTCTGAGTCTCATCGTGGACAGGAACAAGGAGATCGCCGAGTTCATCAAGAAACCATACTGGGAAGTACAAGCCAGATTTGAGAAGAACGGCCAGTTCAGCGGTCAGCATCGAGGGAATCCTTTTTGGGAATTGAAGGCGGCTGAGAAGGTTGTCTCGACATGTGAAGAATCGAAGACAGGGAAGGTCGTGTCATTCAGCAGGGATGCGAGAGACGAGTATCCTCCGCCACCGTTCAACACGACGATGATGCTCGCTGAGGCGAACAAACTCGGATTCTCGGCAAGCAGGGCAATGAGCGTGGCCGAGGACCTATACACATCTGGATTCACATCCTATCCGAGGACAGATAATACGGTCTACCCGAGATCCCTATCTCTCCGAGGAGTCCTTGAGCAACTCAAGAAGTCTGAGTTCAGCAAGGAAGCGGAGGAGCTGCTCTCGCAGAAGCAGTTGCGTCCATCGAGAGGAAGAGTGAGGGCGACGGATCATCCTCCGATTTACCCTGTGGAGGGGGCAACAAAGAAGCTGTTGAAGGGGGACAGATGGACGCTATATGAATTGATCGCGAGACGATTTATGGCCACGGTCGCCCCTTCTGCCCGTATCGAGCACACGAATTGCTCAGTGTCGGTCGAAGATCAACCTTTTGATTCGAAGGGTTACAGGATTCTGTCGCAAGGATGGCGGAGCTACTATCCATACTATCGAGTCTTGGAGATCATCGTGCCTCAGCTTCAGGACGGAGACGAGGTCACGGTCTTAGACGTGTCCCTCGACAAGAGAGAAACCCAGCCTCCCTCCAGATACTCCCAGGGCACGTTGATTCAAGAGATGGAGAACCTTGGTCTCGGCACCAAGAGCACAAGGCACGAGATTGTCCAGAAACTCTATGATCGCAACTACGTCCAGGGCGGCAATCTCATTCCAACTCCGAGCGGGGTCGCCGTCGCGAGCTCACTAGAGAAGCACGCCAACATGATAACGGACAGCAAGATGACCGCCCACCTGGAGAAAGACATGGATGACATAGCCAAGGGCGAGAGTACGCTAGGGGACGTCGTGAGGGAATCCCAGGACATGCTTTCAGACGTAATCGAGACGATGGGACAGCACAAGGATGAGATTGGAAAGGAAATCAGAAAAGCACTTGAAGAGCAACAATACGTTGGCATATGCCCAGACTGCGGCGGAAGGCTTAGGATGATGCGGTCGCGGAAAGGTGGCGAGTTCATCGGTTGCTCCAACTACCCAGATTGCAAGAAGGCCTATCCGAAGCCACGCGGCGCTCTTGTCCAGCCGACCGAAGAAAAGTGCGAGGTGTGCGGTTCTCCGAAGCTGAGGGTCATCAGGAGGGGGCAGCCCCCACTCATTCACTGCGTAGACCCTGACTGTGAGAGCAACAAGAGGATGACCTCGATAGGGAAGTGCCCGAAATGCGGGAGCGAACTGCGCATAATTTATTCCAAGGCGGGGAAGCGGTTTATCGGATGCTCGAACTATCCAAAATGCAGGAAAACATACCCGCTTCCGCAGAGAGGAAGGATTAGCGTCTTGAACGAATCCTGCAATGCGTGCGGGGCCCCGATGATCGAGGTGAGGAATGGCGGGCGTTCCTGGCGACTGTGCGTCGACATGGAATGTGCTTCGAAGAAGAATGGGACAGCAAGGACCGGGAAGAGTCAGAAGTAGTGTCAGGCTTCGATCCTCGACAGCCTGAAGACGACCGGATTCCTCGGATCGATGCAACAGCAATGGACGACCCCTTCTTCCTCCTCGAACTCCTTGAAGTCCCCTCCGAACCTCAGGGCCGTCACAAAAGGAAATATGACATACGTCGCCCAAACGCAAAGGTCGGTAGGCGGGAAGGCGCCGAACTCGAATGTGTCCCCTATCTTAATTCCCATGGGGCACTTGCCTGACCCATTTATTTCAACGACTTCCACCTTGACGTTGCAGGACATGATGCTCACGACGATTTTTCCTCTACGTCCTTGATGATTTCGTTGTAGTACGCGACGTTGTTGATGCATCCCGGGTCCGGAGCCTTGTAGTTTCCGAAGTAACCGTAAGCACGGGCCCTGCAACCTCCGCAATGGTAGCGGTAGTCGCAACTCCTACAGTTGTCCTCGAGGATGTCCTTGTTGCGAAGTTCCGCGAACACCTTGTTGTTCCTCCAGATGTCCTCGATGTCGTCTGTGCGGACGTTTCCGACCCTCAGCGGGAAGAAGACGCACGGCTCGATGTTCCCATTCGCACGTATCGCCATGTAGAAGCGGCCTGCGCCACATCCTCCTATGAACTCCGTGAGACTGAAGAGGCTCCCGTCGACCTGGGGGTTCGAGAAGTGAGTCGGAACGACCAACGGTCCGCCTTCTCCGCAATTCTGGAGAGCGATCCTAGCATACTGGGGCGCGGTCGTGAGTATCTCAACGTCGGTCTCCTTGAGCTTATTGAACAACATGACCAGGAGGTCCTCCCTCTCCTGCGGGGAAAGATCGTTCTCGATGATCAATTTCCCACGTCCGGTTGGGACGAAGTTGTAGACCATGAACCAATTGACTCCTAGAGAGTCGCACAGGTCGATTATCTTCGGGATCTGGGTCAGGTTCTTCTTCGTCGCCGTCGTTGCAACGCTAACAAAGAACCCCTCAGCAACAGCATTCTTGACACCCTGGATGGTCTTGTCGAAGGCACCAGGTATCCCTCTGAAATTGTCGTGAGTAGCCGCATCTGCGCCATCGACGCTTATCTGCAGATAAGACACGCCGGCTTCTTTCATCCGCCGTGCCTTCTCCTTCGTTATGAGCGTCCCGTTGGTCGCAATCGAGACGTACATACCATGGTCTGCGCCGCGCCTGGCTATATCTAGTATGTCAGGGCGGACCAGGGGCTCACCACCAGACAAAGCGAGTACTGGAATGCCCATAGTAGCGAGTTTGTCGACGACTCTCAAGGCCTCTTCGTGCGTTAGCTCGTCCCCGCTGACCTTTCCTGCCTGGGCGTAACAGTGCTGGCATTTGAGGTTGCACGCATTGGTTACATCCCATACGACCTGGAATGGGGCACCAGGAACGAACGGCTTTTTGACCCCGAAGTCCGCTATTCCTTTGACCACGCAAGAAAGACCTTTGCGCCAGTAGGGATTCTTGAAAGTCTTCTTCATCTCCTCTTCGGTCACCCCAAAGGACTTCGCGCCCCTTTTCAGGATCGATGCCAGAGGTTTCTTGGCGATCTTGCAATACGTGCAAGCGTCATCCCTCTCGCCAACATAGAGCTCAAGGGCGACCTCCAGTCGGTTCTTCTTATCGGTCTCGCAATACTTGCTCATCCCCGAAAGCACCTTACGAGTGACAGGGTTCCCGATCATCGTTTTTAGGACCTGTACACTTGTGCCAGTCTTCATCTGATTTCACATCCCCACGCAAGCGATTAGGACCATGAGTCTTCCCTGCAATCCATTTATTAGACATGAACTCAGCCGTTTGGCAGCGGTGAGAATACCTTCAGTTTTCTATATATTACTTTTGGGCGTACAGGATAAATATGAACAACTGGCACTGCTGAAAAGACGATCTCAGAATACATTGAATGACATTCTGACGTGAAAGCAAAGAGACCGCATTCTGGACTCACTGCCGCAAGTGCCCAGACGTCCAGTGACGTCAATGAGTCTCATGCTGATCTTCATGAGCATGTTCGCGCACATGCTCATGTTCGTGCTCATGCTCGACGGCCAGATCTTCGATCTCGACGAAGGAATCTGTGCCCGCCAGAACGGTATCCGAAGCCCGTACCACGACATCCTCAATCTTAGACCTATCAAGCCCATAGACCAACACATTGAGCACAAGGTCCAGACGGCGGGCCTCTCCTCCAAATTCGCCCTTGCATCTCACCTTCCCGCTCGAATCAGTAGCGCTGCAGGTGACAAACCCTCCCTTGCCAGCTTCCGCGATGCACTTTATGTGGCCGACCAGAGTCGCCCCTGCCTCACCACAACCTATGGCCGTCGTTGACATGAAGTCCTGCGCCAGCTGCCGGAGTTCGGTCGCGCTTCTTGGCCTCTTGAAGCGGGCATGAATCCGACCGGCATACGCGGCGAAGTCAGGCGTGTACATCATTTCACCAGCAAGTCGACAACCTTGTCGAGGTTCGTTCCCTCAGTCGCCGAGGCCGCGACTATGCTACCAGACACGTGAAGATTCCTGAGAGCTCTCTCAATATCCTTGACAGCGAGGTCGTCGACCTCATCGATCTTGTTAATTATTACGACATCCGCGGCCTTAACCTGTGCCTTCAGAGGTCTTTCCAGCGCCTTCACGAGTACTGAGAACCGAACAGAATCTACTATTACGACTGTCTTCGTCTTCGCTACCGGGGGGCCCGTGTAGTAGCCCAGAGAGTTCAAGATGCTCTGGGGATCCGCTATCCCAGTAGGCTCGACGATGACGATGTCCGGCTTGAAATTCTCTGCGACCTGTTTCAAAGTCTGGATGAAATCTGGACCAAGAGTGCAACAGATGCAGCCGCTGGAGAGCTCCTGCACCTTCAGGCCGTACTTATCCATCACCTTGCCATCAATGCCAATCTTCCCAAAATCGTTGACTATTATGGCGACCTTCTTGTTTGATTTCCCAATAAGCTTTCCTATTGTCGAAAGAATCATCGTTGTTTTTCCAGAGCCTAGGAATCCTGCAATCACCAATACGTCCATGGCAACACCTGCAGCATCGAGGAACGAGTCGTGGTGGAGGCAATTTGCACTCCGTATACATAAAGCTAGTTCTCCTCAGATCCGACCATTGCCGCATTTTCGGAACTTCAAAATCGGATCCAGAGCGGTCTGATGCTTAGTGAGCGCCCGACAGTCGTACTGTCTGGCACCGAGGAAGTTCGAAATCGGATTCAGAGTTCAATGAGCATTCTATCCGGTTTCACAAAGCTACGGACCGTCCCAACAATTTCCTGCTGAGTCATCTCAGCCATCTACTGCACCCCCAGAGCTCTCTTTATGACATCAGCGCCTTCAAAGGCATTCTTGCCGTACAGGTCTCCTCCGATCTCCTTGACATAAGTCTTGTCGACCGGAGCTCCACCGCAAATTACCTTCACTTCCCCTCGAATCCCGTCCTCTACAAGCCGGTCGATCACTTTCTTCAAGTTTACCATCGTAGTCGTGATGAGTGTGGACATGCCGATGACGTCCGCACCGGACGACTTCGCCGCTGATGAGAAGGTCGAGGGCTTGACATCGTTGCCTAGGTCGACAACGTTGAAGCCGCTAACCTCTAACGCCACACACGCAAGATTCTTTCCAAGATCGTGGATGTCCCCTTCGACAGTGCCCATGACTGCCGTCCCGATCTTCTTATCAGTCGCTTTGAAGTGAGGCCTCACCATTTCCATCGCTTTCTTGAAAGCGTTCGCAGCAACGATTACGTCGACCAAGAAGGCCTCGCCTTTCGCGAATCTCTCTCCAATTACGTCCATTCCCGGGGCGAGTCCTTTCTCGATAATTTCGATTGGAGACTTCTTCTCGGCATTCAGGGCCTTGTCGACGATTGATGTTACAACTTTGACATTGCCAACAATAACCGCATTAGCCAGGTCTCTGTAATTCACCATATTATCCCTTTCCTTCCCCCCCCCACCAGATGGCACATGTGTAGGCCGGGTCCAGAGATGATCGGCCAGACGATTCACTGGCATTGGCCACTGAGGGGCTTGTGATTGTCTTAATGAACCCTCACCTTTATTCTATGTAGTCCCCAAATTCCCCCAAGCATATATATTATGCACTTTCCTCCAGAGTCTGGTCTGGCAGATCGTCCAATAGAAAGGCGACCAATTCCATCACACGGACTGGATTTGATTCAGAGGATCGCGCGAGGAATGTTGCCTACGAAAAAACGACTTCGGCACCCATTAAAAGATTTGATGGTAAGGACAACACAAATGGGGGCCATATGTACTTGAGGGAGAGGACCTACTCCATTGAAGGACGCGATATACCAAGACAATCAAACAAGATCAAAATGAACTAGGGAACTCCAAGGCATACCAGAGGTCTGAAAAACATGGCGAGAATCAGATTCGAGCCGCTAGGAATTGTCGCTGAAACCCGACAAGGAGAGGAACGTTTGTTCGATGTCCTGGAGAGAGCGGGAATATCGGTTGAGACCGTTTGCGGCGGCAGAGGAAAATGCGGACGATGCCGAGTGATTGTCCGAGAGGGAACTACTCCTCCGACCGATGAGGACAGAAAAGCGATATCGAAAGATGATCTTGAAAAGGGATCGCGGCTCGCTTGCGGCATGAGAGTGCATTCCGACATGGTGATAGAGATACCGAAGGAAAACGCTAGAAACGAACAGGTGATCCTGGAGGATGCAATCGCTAGAACGACGCTCAGTCCGAGAATCAGGAGCTTCGTGCTCTCTGTTCCGCCTCCTTCCCTTGATTTCCAGGTTGGTGACCTGGAGCGCCTGCAACATGCGCTTTCCAAGCTGACGCAGATCGATTTCCAGGTGTCCATACGGACATTGAGACGATTCCCTGCCTTGCTCAGGTCATGTGGGCAGGTCCGCCTTGTGACAAGGGGAGATGAGGTACTCGACATTGTCGCGGATTCTGATGAAAGTCTGTATGGCGTGGCGGTTGACATAGGTACGACAACTGCAGTTGCTTACTTGATCGACCTTGGCACAGGAGATTGCGTTGCCGTGCATTCGAGGATGAACCCACAGATAGCCCACGGGGACGACGTGATCTCCAGAATGACATTCGGGCTGAGGAACAGCGAGGGCGCGAAGACACTCCAGAGTCAGATAACAAACTGCGTTGACGAATTGATTGGAGAATGCTGTGCGAGCGCCAGCGTTAGCAGGGAGAGAGTGTTCGAGATCGTCGTTGTCGGAAACACTGCCATGCACCACTTGTTCTTTGGTCTCGATACTTCAAATCTTGGGCGCTCGCCTTTCGTTCCAGTCGTGGCCGGCCCTATTGAAGTGAAGTCCGCAGAACTCGGAATCACCGTCGGGAATGAAGCCTACGTCTACTCCCTCCCAAACGTCGCAGGCTTCGTCGGAGCCGACCACATGGGCGTCCTCCTTGCCTGCCGTCTGTGGGAGTCCGAGGAAGCGCAAATGGCCATCGACATCGGGACCAACGGAGAGATATCCGTTGGAGGGGGTTCAGGTGTGGCGAGTACCTCGTGCGCAGCTGGACCCGCGTTTGAGGGGGCGAACATCTGTTTCGGGATGAGAGCCACTACGGGAGCGATAGACCACCTGTCGATAGATGATGACTTCGAAGTATCCTATACTACAATAAACAACGGAAAGCCTCGCGGCTTGTGCGGCTCTGCCGTCGTTGACGCCATCTCGGAGATGTTCAGGGTGGGCATCATTAGACCAAACGGCAGGATAAGGAAGGAGATTGAATCCCAGAGAGTCGGAGTGGTGAATGGCGAGACGCAGTTCGTTCTCGCCACCGGGGAGGAGTCGCTAAACGGAGAAGCCGTGGCAATTACCCAGAAAGACATCGGAGAAGTGCAGTCAGCAAAGGCGGCCATGTACGCAGGGGCCACGATCCTAATGGAAGAGATGGGAGTGAATCAGGATGATCTGGATGCGATTTTGCTTGCGGGCGCATTCGGCAACTACATCTCCCCGAAGAGCGCCATGGGCCTGGGCATATTTCCGGAGGTACCGGTGTCGAAAGTCAAGCAAATCGGGAATGCCGCCGGCTCCGGGGCGAAGATCGCTCTCCTAAATGAGATTGCGCGAGAAGAGGTGAGACAGCTTGCCAGAAGAATCAAGTTCGTTGAATTGGCGGCCAGACCGGAATTCCAGGATAGATTCTTTTGTGCGCTGTATATCCCTCACCGCGACACTACCATCTTCCCGACCGTTATGTCGGAAGTCGCTGACATCAACAGAGACAATTGGTCTTGTCAGCTGGATCACCTTCATCACTGTCCCCCTCGACCGTAAGCGATTTTTCTTCAGTCAACGAAACCACGAAATGCGAAGCGCGATCGAACGACAGAATGATCTCGTCAGCAACATGCTTATATTCGCAACCGCAAATTAGCCTAGTCAAACCTAAGTTGACAATGGAGGACAACACCGTGACCAGGGAGAAGCTTGATGCAAAGGATAAGGAACTGCTGATCATGCTGGCAAACAACCCGGAATGGACGTATGAAAAGATAGCTGAGAGGATGGGCATGACAAGCCGATCCGTCGGCTACAGGATCGAGCGGCTCCGAGAAATGAAGGTCCTTCAGAAAGCCAACCTGATCTACTACGACAGACTCGGTGACCTCATCTATTCCGCGATCCTGAAATTCAACACTGGAATCTCTGCTGAGAGGCATGAGAAGGTCATTCAGGACCTGAAGAACCATCCCGCGACGATACAGGTTTTCTCTACAATCGGTTCCTTCAGCCTCATCCTTCTCATCCATGCTGAGAACCCCAAAGAAGCGGAGAGGCTCATGAGAGAGATGGTGATAAGCAGCAGTGATTTTGAAAGCTACGAGATCAGCCAGATAACGGAGATATACAGCATATACCGTCACTACTTGTGAATAACCTGATGGTCACATGGCCAAGATACGATTCGAGCCCGCAGGAAGGGTTGTAGACATCCCCGATGAAAGGCTGACCGTCGCTGAGGCGGCAGAAAGAGCTTGTGTGCCACTGGATTCGGTATGCGGGGGGAGAGGCACTTGCGGCAGGTGCAGAGTCGTCGTCACCTCCGAGGACGCACCAATAACAGAAGAGGATAGGAAGTCTATTCACCCGAGGGATCTCGAGCGTGGAATGAGACTCGCGTGCAGGATGAGGGCGGATCACGATCTTGCGGTCGAGATCCCGAATGAGTTTGCGCGGGCAGGCCAGATAATCCTAGAGGACTCGGCCATCAACGTTTACATCAAGCCGAGGATCAGGAGGGTGCCCCTGAATGTTCCTCCACCTTCCCAGTATTACCAGGTCGGAGACTTTGAACGTCTCTCAAAGCTGCTAGAGGACGAACTTGAGGGGAGAAGCCTCTTGGTGTCCCTGCCGGTCATGGCCTCGCTACCTGAGCTCGTTCGACTTGAAGATAGCATGTTCGGAGTCCTCCGTGGTAATGAGCTTCTGAGCATGACCCCCGTTGAGAGCAGAGGCAGATATGGCGTGGCGGTCGACGTCGGAACGACAACCGTGGTCGCCTACCTGATGGACCTCAAGTCCGGGGAGGAAATAGCGGTTAAGTCCGACATGAACCTCCAGATAGGGCACGGGGATGACGTTGTTTCTAGAATCACGTTCGCGATGGAGCGAGAGAACGGTCCAGCTGTCCTTCAATCACTGATTGTTCGTTGCATCAACGACCTAATCGACAGATGCTGCGCCGCGGCTGGTGTCTCGAAGGATGACATCTACGAGGTCATTGCTGTCGGGAACACTGCGATGCACCACATGCTCTTCGGTCTCCCCACATCCGGACTGGCTTTCTCCCCGTACGTTCCGGCGGTGGCAGACTCACTCGAATCCAAATCCAGAGAGATTGGCATCGATATCGCAGAGGAGGGATACGTCTACTCGCTCCCGAACGTGGCAGGTTTCGTCGGCGCCGACCACCTCGCCGTTCTTCTTGCCTCCCACTTGTGGGAGTCGGATGAACCTAGACTCGTTATGGATATTGGCACAAACGGGGAGATCTCCCTCGGTGATTCCGAAAGGATCTTAAGCACCTCGTGCGCAGCTGGACCCGCTTTTGAGGGGGCGACCCTCAAATTCGGCATGAGAGGAGCTGATGGGGCGATCGACCACGTCCAGATATCGGATGATTACGAGGTCTCGTACACGACCATAAAGGGACTACAGCCGAGGGGGGTGTGCGGTTCAGGGGCGGTGGACGCAATCGCTGAGATGTTCAAGACCGGGGTGATCGACAAGACCGGAAGGATCAAGGAAGAACTGGAGATCCCGAGAGTGCAGGTTCGGAACGAGGGGGCCGAATTCGTCGTCGCAACGGAGGAGGAGTCGGCAATCAGTGAGCCGATTGTAATAACGCAAGATGACGTGGTCCAGATCCAGTACGCCAAAGCTGCAATGTATGCTGGCGCATCGATCCTCATGAAGAGAATGGGGATTGGGCCCTCAGAGCTGGATGCGATAATGCTCGCCGGAGCGTTCGGCAACTACGTTAGACCAGGGAGTGCTAGAATCATTGGACTATTCCCGGAGATACCCCGACATAAAATAGTTGGCATAGGGAACGCCGCAGGCGCAGGCGCCAAGATGGCGCTCCTGAACGAGGATGTGCGAGAACAGGCAGTGAAGATCGCAAATATGGTAGAGTATGTCGAACTCGCCGCCCAATCGGAGTTCGAGGAGAGATTCTTCCGCGCACTCTATATTCCCAATTACGACACGTCTTCCTTCCCAGAGATAATGTCCGAGATCTCCTCGATCTGACCCGCTTTTTGGAGATATCGGTCGGGTCCACGCAAATGCGGAAGGAAAAAGTAATTTAGGGCAGGTTCCATTCCACGGGATAAAGAGCTAGAGATGGCTACCATGAAGGGATATGCTGGCAAGATACTGACCCTGAACCTGAATGACCACTCGTCCAGGGTCGAATTGCTGGACCGGGAAATCGCAAAGAGGTACATCGGCGGGAAAGGCTTGGGCGGTCATCTGATAACCAAGAGCGTCTCCGTGGGAATCGATCCCCTTTCGCCGGACAACGTGATCGTGCTCGCAATCGGACCCTTGACCGGCACGAGGGCTCCGACCTCGAACAGATTCGGTGCGTTCTTCAAATCCCCTCTGACTAAGATCTGGGGGGAGTCATACGCTGGTGGGCACCTTGGCCCTCATATCAAGAAGGCTGGCTATGATGCTGTTATGATAGTCGGTCGCTCGAAACATCCGACCTACTTATCAATTCTGGATGATGTCATCTCATTCCACGATGCATCAGGTCTTTGGGGGACGAGCACCAAGGAAGCCGAAGATGCCGTGAGGAAAGATATCGGCGAGGACAAGGCAAGAGTGATGACGATTGGACCGGCCGGAGAGAACATGGTCCGGTTCGCATGCGTCTGCAACGACTACTACAGGCAGCTCGGAAGGGCGGGCGCGGGGGCAGTGATGGGGTCGAAGAACTTGAAGGCGATAGCGTTCCTTGGGACGGGGCATGTCGAGCTGGCCGACGAGGACAAATTCGATGAGGTAGTGAAAGAAGTCTCCGCTCGCATCCCCAAAGACGGTCCGATGACGAAGTTCGGAACGCCAAACATGGTCAACGTCCAGAATGCGCTCGGCGTGTTCCCAACTCACTACTGGCAGAAGGGGTTCTTCGACGCTCATGGAAGCATCAATGCACCAACGATGGCGAAGGAGATAGTGGACAAGAACAAGGCGTGCTGGAATTGTCCAGTCGCGTGCGGAAAGATGTCCTCGGTAAAGGATGGGAAGTACGTAGGAACCGTCGTCGAAGGACCAGAGTACGAGACCATCTTTGCGTTCGGAGGTCTCTGCGAGCTCGCTGACATCAGAACGATCGCGAAAGTGAACGAGGTGTGCGATCTGCTCGGCCTCGACACCATAACGGCAGGTAACGTCATCGCGTTCGCCATGAGAGCCTACGAACTGGGAAGGATTCAATCTCCATTCCCCATCAAGTTCGGGGATGACGAGGTCGCGTTGAAGCTCCTTGACATGATTGCAAAGAGGGAGGGGCTAGGCGACACGCTCGCTGATGGCGTGAGGATGGCGTCGAAGAGCCTGGGTATTGATGATCTTGCCGTGCATGTCAAGGGACTAGAACCACCCGGATACGATCCAAGAGGATACAACGGAATGGCTCTTTCATATGCCGTCGGCGTCCGAGGCGCAGATCATCTGCGATCAACTGCGTACGCGTACGAAATGAGGAACGTCTCCGACAGGTTCATGGTGAGCGGCAAGGCCGCCTTCGTGAAGGGATTGGAAGACAAACTGGCTGTAATAGACTCCATGATCATTTGCTGCTTCGTTCGGGACGCGTATGAATGGGAGGACCTTGCCAAGCTTTACACCTGCGCAACCAGCTTAGATATGAGTACGGTCCAGATCAAGGAAGCGGGAGCAAGAGCCGTTGACGTTGCCAGACGCTTCAGCACGAGGGAGGGAATAAGCAGGAAGGACGATGCATTGCCGAGACTATTCCATGAGGCGCCATTCGCCGATGGTTCATCTAGAGCTCACGTTGTCGTGAGGGCGGACTTCGAGAAGATGCTCGACGAGTACTACCAAGCCAGGGGATGGACGAGCGACGGAATACCGCCAAATGACTCCTGAGCCATATCCCTTCAACCGTTTTTAGCCATGTCGAACAACATGCAGTTGGATACCAGATTCGCACCTGGAACGACCTTTTCTACCTTGGAAATAGTACTGAATCCTCGACTACTCAATACCCACTAGCAGCCGCAACGACGATCGGCCGTGAAAACGACATCTTTCCTCAACAGGAGCCTCAAGTATCTTCCTCTCAACGGAGGTCGGGAGCACCCTGCCAGCAATGGCAACCTCCTCCCTATAGGTCTTCATCCACCAGAGGGAGCGTTCGAGGTGAGCGTTGCACTCTTGATTACGGGTGGCCTGATCCTATTCGCCAAATTTGCAGTAGGACCAAATTCCTTAATCTCATCAACACTCGGACGATACTCATTTAACGTAGCGAGTGTCTCTTTTATAATCTTCTCCGAGGGGAAGTTGATCACGAACTCCTTTGTCGTAAGAATGTCTCTTGCGGTTTGATGTTGCATCGTACAGCTGAAATCAACAATGTGTGGATTCATGTTGACAAAGGTGAACGTGGATTTGAGTGCTGCATCGGGAACTCCATCCGTACTAATCGATGTGACTATCACAATCGGCTCTATATGAGGCAGCTTTCCATATGTCTCCCAACCATCAATTCTCAAATTAATCCTGGTGTCCATCGTATCACATGCGGGAAGAGTCCTGCAAATGATCATCGTGATGGTTCATACATATGATTGACCTCCTCGAAAGAAGCAGGTCTTGATAAGAGTCATAAGACCATCAAGCGAGACATGTCTCCATGTTGGCCTCAGATAAGGAGTCAAAGTCACTCCACACGATCTGCATATGGGGATCTGCCAAATTATTGAATGATATTCAGGAAAAAAAGGTCGATGGATTCGGAGAAAGACATCACGCTTTACAATTCGCCTTGATCTCCTTCTCTAAGAGCTCCATTCCTGTGTCGATCTGGGTACGAGTGACATTCAGAGCGGGAATGATTCTGATGCTGCTCGCGCCACAGAAGAGAACGAGAAGTCCACGCTTCATCGCGTCCATGCATATCTTGTTCCTGGTCACCATATCTGGTGCCTTCGACTTCTTATCCTTGACGATCTCGATAGCCGTCATCAAACCGATTCCTCGGACATCTCCGACGATCTCGTACTTCTGTTTCATCTCGCTCAGGCGACCGATCATATAATCTCCTTGTTTAGCAGCGTTTTCAAGCATCTTCTCCTCCTTCATCGCTTCGATCGTCGCAAGGGCCGCAGCACAAGTGACCGGGTTGCCTCCGAATGTAGTCGCGTGAGCTCCGGGCTGCTTGATATCGAACTTCTCGTTGAAGATGCAGGCGCTCATAGGCATACCAGAGGCGATGCCTTTGGCTGCGACAACAATATCAGGAACAACATCGAAGTTCTCAATCGCGAACCATTTCCCGGTCCTCCCGAATCCGGACTGGACCTCGTCCGCCACGAAGAGAATCCCGTATTTTTCGCAGATCCTCTTGATCTCCTTGTGCCAGGCCTTCGGTGGAACGATGTATCCGCCCTCCCCCTGAATCGGCTCCACGAAGATCGAGGCGACCTCTTCCGGAGGGATGAACTTCTCCAGGTACATCTCGTCGATGGTCTTGGCACAGTATACGTCGCACTCAGGATATTCCATCTTGTACGGGCATCTGTAGCAGTATGCGTATGGAACATGAACTACACCGGGCATTTCTGGCATGAATCCTTTGCGGTAGGCATTCTTGCTCGCCGTCAGGCTCAGTGCACCGATGGACTTGCCGTGGAACGCGCCCATGAAAGCAATCTCGCGGGGTCTGCCGGTCGCCCAGCGTGAAACCTTGATGGCGGAGTCGATTGCGCCGGCTCCGCTGCACATGAAATAGACTTTCTTCTCGAAATTGCCAGGAGTGATTTCGTTCAGCTTCTTTGCCACCTCGCCTTCAAGATTCTGCGACAGAAGGATCCCTGGAAAGTGAATGAGCTCTCCGACCTGCTTCCTAACGGCTTCGACCACCTTCGGGTGGCAGTGGCCGGTGTTGTTTACAGCGATTCCCGATTGGAAGTCAAGGTATACGTTGCCATCAACGTCCTCTACGTACATACCCTGACCACGTTTGGCCACCACCGGCATAACCTTGTTCGTTGTGGCCAAGTACTTCTTGTCCCTCTCAATTATCTCCATCGCCTTTGGACCGGGCGGCTCGACCCTCATCGAGATTCTGGTCAGTTCTCCTGCGGTCATCAATTTCCCCCGTTATTTCAATGGGTCTAACCGTCGAGTGCGTCCTATAAACCTTTTCTTCACTCAATACGGAAAAGAACGGCATCAGAGGAAGCGCGACGGAGGCAAAAGGGTCCAGAGTATTGGAGAGAATAGGAAAGGGTTTAGAACTCCTTCGAGTAAACGACCTTTCCCCCGACCATCGTCATGAGAACGCTGATGTTCTTGATTTCGTCGGGCGGGATCTTGAAAGGGTCGTCCGAGACAACGACCATGTCCGCGTACTTCCCCACCTCGATCGATCCCTTGACATCTTCCTCGCCAGTCGAGTAGGCGCCTTCGATCGTCACCATCCGAATCGCTTCATCCATCGGTACCTTCTGCTCAGGGTGCCACCCTCCACTAGGCACACCATTCGGATCCTTCCTGACTGAGACGGCGTACACATTCATGAATGGATTCGGTGTCTCTATCGGAGCATCGGTCCCGGAACACATATGGATGCCCGCATCCATCAAGGACTTGTAGGCGTGCGCGAACTTCTCCCTCTCAGGGCTGACGAACTTGGGGATCCAGTTCTGACCTTTCATCAAGAAGACAGGTTGCACGTTGGCGATGATATCCAACTTCTTGAAATCTTCGATCAGGTCCTTTCCCAGAATTATGCAATGGCTGATCTTGAATCTCGGATCACTGGTCGGGCATTCCTTCAAGACTTCCTTGAATATCTGGACGACGGTTTCGATTGCCCCGTCCCCGAGGGCGTGTATGTCCACCCTAACACCGTTTTTCGTCGCCTTTGAGACGAAGGTCTTGATCTGGTCTCGAGGCACCCGCATCACACCGCTTGTGCTGGGCATGTCCACATAAGGTGCACGCAGGGCAGCGGTGTGGCTGCTGAGCGATCCGTCCACTATCATCTTCGAACCAGCGAACCTCACTTTGTGGTCCCCGAACCCGCTCTTCAGACCGATGTTGACCACGTTGTCAAGGTATTGATAGCCTAGGTAGAAATTCACCCGAATTGGCAGTTTGCCTTCGGCCTCGAGCTCCTGGTAAGCCCTAACCTGAGCGTCTCCCGCAAGAATGTCGATCATCGACGTAAGCCCCCACTCCACCGCCCTGTCGGCACAGTACTTCAACGCAGCCTTAGTCTCCTCATAGCTGAACAGACCCGCTCCAGTCTCAAGGAATCCTGGTGCAACGAGGTCGATCCCGTTCTCAAGTAGGATACCAGTAGGTTCTCCCTTCTCGTTCTTCTCCACCTTCCCTCCGGGGGGGTCTGGAGTCTCCTTGGTGATGCCTTTCTCATTCATCAGCATCGTGTTTATCAGGCAAATGTGGGCATTCCAGTGTATGAGGAAGACTGGGTGATCGGGCGCTACCCCGTCAACCTCCCATCTCGTCGGATACCTCCGCTCCTCCATCCTCTCCTGATTCCAGCCGGATCCCAAGATCATCTGGCCTTTGGGCAACTTCTTAGCCTTATCCTTCACTTTCTCGAGGAACTCCGGGATGTTCTTAACATCATTCAGCTGAATCCCGTTTGCGAAGTGCCCGACCAGCAACGGATGCATGTGAGAATCCTGCATACCTGGCAGGACGGTCTTGCCTTTTGCATCGATGACATTGGTATTGCTCCCGACCATCGATTGGACGGTCGAATTCGTACCGATAACGGAGATCTTGCCTCCAAGGACACCTACAGCCTCAGCCCTCGTCATCTTTCTATCGACAGTGATCACGTCAGCATTGATTATCGCGACGTCCAACTGCAGACTTCTCTTCATGCCAAATTACCTCCTCTTTCCATCTCCCCTGGCCGAAATCCTCCGCCGCTGTGACCGCAGCCGCAATGTTCTCGAAGACCGTCTTCGGTGAGATTTCACAGCCAGGCGCAAGTATCATCCCTGTCCCGTCGGTGAATCCGGCCTCAATCGCTTGTTTCGCCTCTCTCTTGACGTCATCAGGTCCGCCAAGAATCAGGGTCGTCGTCTGATCGAGTCCGCCAACAAGGCAGACCTTCCTGCCGTAACTCTTTTTTGCCTGCTCAACGGTGAGATTGCTACCCCTGTCCCACCAATTTATTCCATTCGCGTTCGGGTACTCCGACAGGAGTCCAAAGTGAGGTGTGACTCCGCAAACATGCAATATGTTGCTGCCGCCCTGACTCTTCACCTTGTTCAGGATTTGGCGATCATATTGAGCACCGAACTCCAGGTATTGTTCTTCCGTAGTTATCTCTCCAGAGGCCCTCGTCGTGGCGAATAATACGCCATCTGCACCGGCATCAATGATCGCGTCAATGTAGGCCACAATCGATTCGGACATCGTTCTAAGACCTCTGTGCAGAGGCTCGGGATTCAAGACTATATCCATCATCACCTGCTCCATGTTGCAGACATGCGTTGCACTCGTCAATGGACTCGGCACATATGGCATCAGAGCTACCTTATCCCCGAGCTTCTTCCGTATCTCCCGTATGGCTTGAATCGTGACATGCATTCTGCCGTCTCTAATAGGGTCCAGAATCTTCAACTTGTCCCAGTCCTCAGGCTCCCTCACGACAAACACGTCCAGCATGGGCGTCAGACCGTCCTCGTATCGCATTTTGACGCCCCAACCCTCGGCCGTCTGGCCCATGTCAGAGGTCGGATGCAACAGATCTACACCGGTCTTCTTCCAAAACGCAATCTGGCCCTTCGCCATCTTTGCACCGCTTTGGGCATAATCTTTGGTCGAGAAATTGCCTGCCATGGCGCCAATCGTCCACGCCATGCCACTCACTGGTACTCTGTCCACGGGTTCGTGCTGTAGGGCAGCGATTACCCTCTCTCTAGGACTCAGTCTCATCTTCATTTCAATCACTTTCAATCGGTCTACGATCTGCCTTCGCTCGCCGCCAAATAAGCCTGATTGCCCTTCATTAGCTGCCCGACGAGTTCGACGGTCAGGATGGCATCGCCGCCATAGCCGTCTGC
>JBEKKT010000004.1:0-71527 GCA_050010535.1 Methanomassiliicoccales archaeon
CGCGGACTCGAGAGGATTGTTGCTCGGGAAGGCCAAGTTCCAGCACGGGAGATCTCGTATTCTTGCCGGGAACTTGAGGAAAGGAGACGGCGTGACTCTCTACCGTCTCGGTGTGAAAAAGGGCGGTTTCGAGGTCAGAGACATCGAGAAGGAGGGAGACTTTTCTGTCATATCCGCGCCGTTCAAAGTCGATGACGGACAATACCTCGTCTACAAGACAAGAGATGCGGAGTTCGACCGGATCGCTCAGATGATAGATTGCATGGAGTTCCCGAAGGAGGAGGGTGGCAGAAGGAGGCTTGAGCTCAAGCTTCCCCTCTCAGACAGGAGGGCTTCGAAGCGGGAGTTGTCCTTCTACGTTTCCTCTTTGAAGTCACTGGAGAAGGTCATACCGTACGCGACGAGAGTGTACTTCGAATGGAACAGATATCAGGGGGATGCAAAGTCGATGTGCGAGAACGCTGGCTTAGAATTCGTAATCATGATGCCCAGGGTATCGCCCGAAGTGCCGGATACGGACGAAAAATCGATCATGGTCAGCACCCTCGGTCAGGTTCAAAAGTTCGGCGAGAGGCGACTATATGGGCATTATTCCTTAAACCTCTTCAACAGTCTCACAGTGCCAGCCCTTTATCAATATACTATATCATTGGAGCTGTCGAAGATGGACATTCTCGATCTGGCAAGACACTACGCCGGTAGGTTGGAGGCGATGGTATTCGGCAGAATAGAGCTAATGGTGACGAAGGACCCGACCCTCGAGGAGGGGACCCTAATAGACAGCAGGGGGAAGAAATTTCCCGTCTACCGCGACAACTCCGGATACGCTCACATACTGAATTCTTCCGATCTGTTACTGCTGGACAACATGGAGGTCGTCGAAAGCATGGGTATAGAGTCATACGGAATCGACCTTAGGAGGAGGAGCGCCGAGCTTTCGGAACTGGTCGCAAAGGCATTCTACGAAGGAAACGGCAGCTTGAAGGATGAGATTAGGGAGAGATGCGGGTCTATAACGGCTGGACATTTTCTAAGGGGAGTCATCTAATCGATCGCTCCGACTGCCCAATTCGCCCTTCGAGCAGGTTCGCTGGTGATAAGACTGTAGTATCGCCGGATAATATCTTCCTGCCTTAGCCTTGTTGAAGTGAGATGGCCAGTCCTGGAGGAGAATCGGTGGGATCGCCACCGGGTCTTGTCGAGATACGGGGCGATCCGCGATCGATTCCTGCTCCTTAGATGGACGCTCGAACAATCGTGTGTGGCGAACTCAGGCGGTCAAGATCGATCGATGGAGTTGGGGGATTCTCCGACTCGTTCCTGGTTATGATCATTGTTACGTTAGGAATCATGCTTGTGACGAGGGCTGTTTCAGTGACAAGGGGTGGGCTATCGAAAAACAACAGGGGGGGGGAATTACCGAACGAGGCCAACCACGATCTGCTCGACCAGGTCCTCTCGAACAAGGATCTGTTCATCAAAGACGGTCTGGTGGATTTCACCCTGGTCAGTCAAACTTTCCAACCTATGTCTCCACGCTGACCTTCAAGATGCCGATAAACGAATGGAATATCGTGCTGATTTTGAACGTGTGGAGGATCCTGGAACGATCGTCATCTCTTTGTCACACCGTCTCAATGACGCCTGACGATCCTCTCTGCTTCCCTGGAAGCCTTGTCCAGTTCGATAAACTGGAAGATGAATGCGAGTATGATCGAGCCGAACATTAGGACAAGAACCGCCTCGGAAGGCAGCGGACTCATGAATTCGAAGTATCCGACATTCATCTGGTATTGTCCAACATACAAGGCAATGAAGAGGAGCGCAGCGATGCTTGTAATATACATCAGCCATCCATAGACTGACCTTCTGACGGTGACTGTTGTGCATTTCTCGTGGCAGATTTCGCATCTTCCTCTACTATACCAGTTCTTCGGATGAAGTGTCTTGCACTCAGGGCAATAGCAGAACTTCACGCCAACGAGACAGGTTCAACCGATATATTGCTTTTCGGATGACGAACTCGATACGAAAGATGCGCGCACAAAGCCAGGCAGATACGAGAAGTGTTCACGCGCCGAACTTCTCAGACCTGTTTATTCTGTCCAGCAGTATCGGCATCAGGTCCTTGCCTCGTATCCTGCCCAACCCGCCTTTTGAAGCCGAGACCTCGTCGAAGGCGTCGACTCCATCTCTCACCGTGCTCTCGGAGCATATGGCCAGGGGCACGGGGTCTCCGCTGTGGTCTCCCACCTCTATCGGCGTGCAATGGTCGGCCAATAGAACGACGACTGTATCCGACGAAACTTTCCTCCGCAAAAGCCCGAGCATCTCGTCGATCCGTTCTATTACTTCGATTTTCTTCCTGCAGTCTCCGTCGTGGGAGGCGATGTCGGCAGCCTTTATGTTGACAAGCACGAAGTCTTTCGACTCCAGCAATCCCAGTGCCGAATTCGCTTTCGCGATCATGTCGGTGTCGAGCCCGCCTGTCGCCCCGTGCACCTCAACGACCTCCATCCCGCACACTCTGCAAATGCCTCTGATCAAGGAAACCCCCGCCACGCATGCTGATTCAAGGCCGTATCGGTCCTTGAACGATTCTATGTCGGGAAACATGCCAGCCCCTCGCGGGAGCAGGATATTAGCCACGGGCTTGCCAGACCCCCTTCTCTTAAGGTTGACTGGGTGATCATTCAACATCAGGTATGATTCCTTGACGAAATTGTTCACGGCCTTGGCGGTATTTCTGGCCTCCGGGATCAATGGCCGGCATTTTCGAACCTTGGCCAGAGCATGGGGATCAACGTCTGATACGCAGGGCGAGAGTCCTTTTCCCCTCAGCAGCAGGACAGCGCGGTGCTCCGTGGCCTCTCGGACGATGACGTTCACGCCATCGATCCTAATCTCTGAAAGTGCTTGAACCAACTCGGTCGTCTCAGGCTCCTTGATTCTTCCGGCCCTTCTATCAATGACGTTCAGCTTGTCATCTACGGTGGCGAAATTACACCTAAATGCAACATCCCCTTTCTTCCCAACGATTCCGACTCCCGCCGCCTCGAACGGACCTCGCCCTGTATACACCTCAAAAGGATCGTAGCCCAGGATGGCGAGATGGGATGTGTCGCTTCCGGGGCGGATCCCAGGCGCAATCACGTCCATGATCCCACTTGATCCACGTTGTGCGAACCAGTTCATGTTGGGCCTGTGGGCCGCTTGGAGGGGGGTTCTGAAATCCAGATCCTTGATCGCTCTGTCCCCCAGACCGTCCATGATCAGCAGGAGGACCTTCCTTCCTTGACTCATTTATATCATGTACTATATCGGTGAGGGCGTAGAAAAAGCTCACTGGTCATCAGGCGATCTCTGCAGACTTGTCCCTAGACCATATCTCCTCGGGCAGGGTGTCATACAAACAGGCTTCCTCCGGTTCCGCCCCGGATAACCGACTTAGCTCTCTGGCGATTTCGTCCATATTCAGATCCCAATAGAAAATCCTCCAGGTCCTTCCGCTCGGGAGGGTCGCCTCCTCCCAATGAGTTTTCAATAGCTTGAGGTCCTGTAGGAAGTAAAACAGCCTCCTGTCTTCCTGATCAAGACAGTTGTCTATGACGGACACACCGAATCCAAAGTAGTTCAGCAGTCGGAGGGCCAAGTCCTTAGCAGGGCTCCCGCTGATTCCGACCTTGCTTTCGATAACCTTGGATAGAGTCCTAAGGTTCAACGTCGCTTCGTTCTTTCGTGTCATAGTCGCCTCATTCCTCTTGCTCTGATGCTATAAATAGATTGCTTTGCCATAAATTGTTTGAGCACCGGATATGAGCATGGACATCGAGTGAACTTCATTGCCGGCTTGGATTATGAAATCTAGTTCGATGCGTCCGCGTATACTTCAAACAAAAGAGACAAGGCTCGCCAGAAGAAGTGTTGCCTTTCCCAACCTATGTTCTCCCATGACACTCTTGTCCTTGGTGAGAAACATCAGTGGAATAACAATGAAGGGAAGTAGGGCCCCGTTCAGATACTGTGTGAAGACCATTATCTGAATTTGGTTTGGCAAGAGTGAAGCGACTCCCGCCACAGTGAGCGCCAAAACGAATGCCAGTCTGAATCCTCTCTTCGTGATTCTTCCATGATATCCCAGAAAACCAGAAGCGTTGTAGACGCTACCTAGGCCCACAGTAACAACGGCTGATATGCCTGCACATGCGAAAGCAATAGCAAACAACGTCAATCCAATGCTCCCAAACCTATCGTGGAATGGAGCAGCTATGTCCAGGAAACCGCTCACAGGCTTCCCTTTGATCAGGATTGTTGCAATTGCTATCACGACTACATTCAGAACCGTACCTGTTAGAATGCTGAGAACAGAGTCTATCCTCGCTTTGGTCACTGATTTCCTGCGCTCAACCAGTTCTTCCACACTGCTCTATGATGGTGAACCCACCCCTTCTCATGAACCAGTCCACTGTGCAAGACAACGTAAGTGGGCATGATCGAGGCTCCAATCACGGCCTCTGCATAGTAGAAGGAATTCGCTTTGAAGGATGGCACCAATGAGTCGAGCGCAATTGTTCCAAGAGGAGCATTCAGAACGAAAAGGAAGTATAAGTAAGCCAAGAAGATCGTCGTTACCAGGAGCATTAGCACTCTCTCTAGTTTGCCATACGAACTGAAGTAAACCAGAATCGATATGAGCGTTACTGAAGCAGCTATACCCACAGAATAGGCTACTCCGAATAGGAAGGAAATTGCAAGACTAAGACCCATGACTTCGGCGGTCAATGTGGAAAAGTCTAGAAAAAGCGAAGTAGCAAAGAGCGGATAGGAATAGTGCTTCCCGTATCTCTCGTATATGTTCTCTGCAAGAGTTTTCCCTGTGACAACCCCAAGTCTTGCGCTGATTTCTTGAATTCCAATCAGTAGTATGCCTGAATACAGGGCGGCCCACAGGATTTCAAATCCGAATATTGCTCCAGAGGCGGTGGACGTGACAATGCTGGCGGGGTCGAATAGCTCCACCGATACCAGGACGGCAGGCCCCATGATCGCAAATGCCTTGACGATGCCTCTTATGTTCATCAGAGCAGTCTCATTATGCTCAAACGCAAATTAAGAATCTTCCCGTTCATACCAGAAAACAGGGCATCCCTCGTCGCAATTGTTCCCGTATCCTCTATGCTCAGGTCGACTGATAACTCGTCCTTGCCTTCTTGAGAGCAGACTGGATCTTTCCATTTGTTAGACTCGTTCATTAATTACGAGATCGGTGCATCGTCACCAGGTCCAGTGCCATGCCCCGACACTTATCACAGTTCTGAAGGCAGATAAGGAGAGGCAGAATCTAGATATGATAGTTCTCAGAGAATATGAAGAAAGAATTTTGTGCATGTAGAGAACTCAACACCGGGGATGAGTTGAAAAAGGGAACGAAATATGCTCTCGTAGGCACGATTGTCATCCTCATCATCTACGTGATAACAGCCTTGGCAGTAGCGCGATGGGAACGGGATACAGCCACAGTTCCAGGTGTGCCAACGAATCTGCAGGCGGTTCCAGGCGATGGATCTGTTTTCCTCAAATGGAATGCTTCATCGAGCGACGGTGGCGCGCCGATATACTACTATGTCATCTATATGGATGGACGAGCTATCAGGAATTCGGCCGTTACGTCAGACACGATCAGTCGTCTTGTTAACGATCAACCCCACTCATTCTATGTAAGAGCTCTCAATATCATCGGGCTAAGCGAGAAAAGTAACTCAGTCATGGTGATGCCTGCGAAGACTCCTGACTTACACTTCTGATGGTTCTGACGGATAAGGGACCCCGAGGGGTAAACAAAAAGGGAAAGCGTTTGAAGGCGCGGCGATGTGATTTCATTTTTGATTGAAATTGAAAAATAGAATTCTGGATTTGCTCGATGGTGCAGGGGGTGCGATTTGAACGCACGGACCCCTTCGGGACAAGGTCCTAAGCCTTGCGCCTTTGGCCAAGCTTGGCTACCCCTGCAGATACTCGCAGGATGTTTTCAAGATTATTAATCCTTTCTTAGTCTCCACAGTCGAATCGACCGTCTGATCGGTTCTGGTTATGCTTAGATCGTGTTTGAATCAATTATGCCGCAGAAGACGATAAGCCGCAGTGACTACTCTAGATATAATATAAGATACTGAGCTACTACCTCAAATGCGATTGACTTCTTGCTCGAATATGCCTTGATCTTTCCTCTCACAGCGATAACGTCGTCTTTTCCAGAGAGAACGATTCTCTCCAAGTACGCCTCCTGCTTGTCCAATCTGAGAAAGAAAGAACACTCGTCGTCTATCCTTCGGTCCAATGTCCTCAGAAGCTCAGCGATGTTGGTCTTTCCCAGTTTATCGAAGAATGCGTCGATGTCCTTTTTCCGCTTGACTGCTACTTCTAGGATTGTGATCGGGTTTCCATGATACCCCGATGACTTCATTCTTGAGACATCGCTCGCGCCCGAAACGAAGATCAGAGCCTTGACGACGCGCTCTTCATCCTCTGTCGCATGGACGAAGGCTCTGAAGTTCAGGTTGTGGAATGACATCTGAGCTATCATGTTCTTATTGTCAGATATTCCTTTCCGAGTGAGATATTGCTATTTCGCGACTCTGGTTTGCTTCCCTTGCTAAGAAGCTACGAATGAATGATTCTGACCCAAGGCATTCTACGAAATTGTATTGACATTTATTAGCACGCCAGATACTCCATCTAACAAAGGTTTATAATCAAAAACGAGATTCAAGAGCGGTGTTAAGTACATGATTGAGATAAGGATGCACGGTCGAGGCGGCCAGGGAGCGGTCGTAGCCTCAGAAATGCTCGCTCGGGCCGCCGTGAAAGATGGGATGCACGCCTCAGCATTTCCGTTTTTTGGAGTAGAAAGGCGTGGCTGTCCCGTTACAGCATACTGCAGAATCGACGATAAGCCCATAAGAATCCACGCTGGGATATACGAGCCCGACTATGTGATCGTGCTCGATCCAAGCCTCATGAGCCTGGTCGATGTCTTCCAGGGCCTGAAACCAGACGGTAAGATCCTGATCAATACTACCAGGACGAGAGAGGAGCTGAAGATAAAGCCCCCGAACAAGATGGTGACCGTCGACGCTACAGGAATTGCGCTCAAACGCGGACTCGGAAGCGAGACGGCCCCGATAGTCAACACGGCCATCATCGGAGCTTTCGTCAAGATGTTCCCGAAGATTTCGATAGGCTCGCTGCTAGAAAGCGTGAAGGCGGCGGCCCCCGCGAAGAAAGAAGACAATGCTGCTGCAGCCAAGGACGCTTATGAGATAACTGAGGAGGTTTGAGCTACATGGTCGTTCTCGAAACGTACAAAGATCTGCCCTCCACGCCGGTCACCTTCCGCTCCACGGAAAGCAACAAGACCGGAACTTGGAGGACGATTCGACCTGTCTTCAACGAAAGCAAGTGCACGAGATGCTACATCTGCTGGAAGTACTGCCCAGATCTCAGTGTCGAAGTAGCTAGCGAAGGCGACTTCCCCAAGATCGACTACGATTACTGCAAAGGATGCGGCATCTGCGCGAACGAGTGCCCTTCTGAGGCCATAGTCATGGAGAAGGAGGCGCGTAAATGATCGAAGTAATGACATCCAACTACGCCGCCGCGCACGGGGCACGACTCTCCAAGGTCGAGGTCATAGCGGCATATCCCATCACCCCGGCGAGCAGCATAGCCGAGAAGCTTGCAGAGATGTCGGTGAAGGGTGAGTTGCATGGCCAGTACATCCTCGTGGAGAGCGAGCACAGCGCTATGTCACTCTTGATTGGCGCGTCGTATGTCGGAGCAAGGACTTTCACGGCCACTTCCTCCCAAGGACTCGCCCTGATGCACGAAATGCTCTATTGGGCGACGGGCGCAAGAAGACCGATAGTCATGACCGTCGTCTCACGAGCTATGGCCCCGCCGTGGAACATCTGGGGAGACCAGATGGACGTTATAGGGGAGAGGGACACCGGATGGATGCAGTTTTTCTGCGAGAACAATCAGGAGACGCTCGACACGATCATAATGTCCTACAAGATAGCGGAGGACCGGTCCGTCATGTTGCCTGCGATGGTCATCGAGGATGGGTTCATTTTGTCCCATACATTTGAGGCCGTGGACTTACCAAGTCAAGACGATGTCGATGAATTTCTTCCGAAGTTCAATCCTGAGTTAAAGATCGACTTCAATGACCCGAGGCGCTTCGGAGGCTTGGTCATGCCCGACTGGTGGTCCGAGTTCCGATTCAGGATCTCGGAGGACATGGAGGGCGCGAAGAAAAAGATCGTCGAGGTCGATAAAGAGTTCGGGAAGAAGTTCGACAGGAGCTACGGCGGTCTGGTCGAGTTCTACAACTGCGACGATGCGGACGTGGTCCTCGCTCTCGCTGGATCGGCGGTGGGCACCGCAAAGGAAGTCTCCGACAGAATGAGAGAGCGCGGAAAGAAGGTCGGGGTCGTCAAAATCAAGACGCTCCGCCCATTGCCGGCAGAGGAACTGAAGAAACTGAACGATATGGTGCCTGTGGTCGGGGTTTTCGATAGGAGTTACAACTTCGGGCACGGCGCGGGCATCTTCAGCGAGGTAAGGAACGGCATATACTCACCAGGCGGCGGCCCGTTCATGAAGGACTATGTCGGAGGCATGGGCGGCAGGGACTTCACCCCGAAGCACATGGAGTGGGTGTTCGAGGATCTCTTGAAGATAAAGAAAGAGCAGAAGGTCGACAGAATGGTCGAGTGGCTTCCTCTACGGGACGGAACGGGGAGGTGGTATTGAATGCCGAAGTTCACAATTCCGAAGGAAGAATACGTCTACAAGGGTCATAGTGCGTGCCCCGGTTGCGGGACGCCGCTGGCCCTCAGGTATGCACTGAAGGCATTGGGTCCAAAGACCGTGCTCAACTTCCCTGCTGGTTGCGGCGGCGTGATATTGGGCGTCTGGCCCGGATACGCGATGAAAGTGCCGGTCGTCGATAATGCCTTCGAATGCACCGCAGCGGTCTCCAATGGACTCAGGGCGGGGTTCGAGGTCAAGGGCGTCGAGGACGCTTACGTTGTCGGCTGGGCGGGAGACGGAGGCACGGTCGACATCGGCCTACAAGCTCTCTCGGCGGCAGTCGATAGGAACTCGAACATCATCTACGTGATGCTTGATAACGAGGCGTACATGAACACTGGCATTCAAAGGAGCGGTTGCACGCCGGTCGGAGCATGGACGACAACGACCCCGGTGTCGAACGGAAAGGGATACAACCTGTCGCCCAAGAAGAGGATAATGGACATGATGGTCATCAACGGCATTGCCTACGGGGCGACGGTTAATGTCGCCTATCCAGAGGATTTCGTGGCGCGGATGCAGAAGGCCAAGGATATCAAGGGCACGAAATTCATACATGCCCTGGCGCCATGCACGGCCGGATGGCGCATCGACCCATCAAAGAGCGTGGAGATCGGGAGGCTGGCAACCCAGACGGGCGCATTCCCGCTTTACGAAGTGGACCACGGCAAGTACTCCCTGACCAAGGAGATAAAGAAGAGGAAGCCGATCGATGAGTATCTGAAGCTACAGGGAAGGTTCAGACATCTTCAAAAGGAAGCGATCGTGGACATCCAGAGACTAGTCGACGAGGAGTACGAAAGGCTCCTCAACATGGTAAAGGTCACCAATGGGTAAGCCCGCGGAAAGGATACTCGCGAGCGAGGGGAAGCTTCTGCTGCTGGGGAACGAAGCGATAGCCCGCGGATGCTTGGAGGCTGGCGTCAGCGTCGCCGCCACGTACCCCGGGACGCCCTCATCAGAGATCGGGACGGTGCTCGAGAGAGTAGCTGACGACGTTGGTCTATACTTCGAGTACTCGGTAAACGAGAAGGTCGCGGTGGAGGTATGCGGGGCGGCATCGGCCTCGGGCCTCCGTTCCTTCGCCTTCATGAAACACGTCGGGCTGAACGTCGCTAGCGACCCTTTCATGACCCTTGCCTATGCGGGCGTGGGGGGCGGCATGGTCGTCCTGAGCGCCGATGATCCCTCTTGCCACAGCAGCCAGGACGAGCAGGACAACCGCTTCTTTGCGAAACTTGCGCACGTTCCAATGTTGGAACCCTCGACACCACGCGAGGCGAAGGAGATGGTCCTCGAGGCTTTCAGGATCTCCGAGCGGCTCGAGCTGCCTGTTCTTCTGAGAACCACGACCAGGGTCAGTCATGCGAAGGGTGTGGTCCCCCTGGGTCTGGTACCGGAGGCCAGACCTCCCGGGAGGTTCGAGAAGGATCCGGAACGATTCGTAATGGTCCCTGCCCATGCGAGGGGCAACCGATTGAAGCTTCTGGACAGGTTTAGCAGGGCGCTAACGCTCTCAGAAAACTCAGAGTTGAATTTCCGCACAGGGAAGGGCAGAACCGGCGTCGTTACGAGCGGTGTATCGTACACATACGTGTCAGAGTTTCTCAGAGAAGTCGAGATCCTGAAGCTGGGGTTCACGAACCCGGTCCCTGAAGAGAAGGTGAGGAGATTCATCGAAGGAAAGGAGAAGGTTCTCGTCGTTGAGGAGTTGGACCCATACCTCGAAGATGAGGTGCTCCGGATCGCCAAGGGGGGCGGGATTGACGTTCCAATATTAGGCAAGAGAACCGGACATCTTCCACAAGCATTCGAGTTCTCCCCCGACACGATGATGGGTCTGAAAGGTATCGTGCCCATCGTCGAGACCGAGAAACCGCTCGCACCCAAAGACATAGGATTGCCCGGCAGGCCTCCGGTCCTTTGCGCAGGGTGCCCTCACCGAGGGACATACTACGCAACGAGAGTCGCCCTCGGAAAGGAGGAAGCGATATTCAGCTCGGACGTGGGCTGCTACAGCCTCGGCATCCAGCCTCCTCTAATGACTACAGACTTCCTCCTATGTATGGGGAGCAGTGTCGGAGCCGCGAGCGGGTTCACATCCGCAACCGATCAGAAGGTCATCGGGTTCATTGGAGATTCAACATTCTTTCATTCCGGAATCCCGGGTCTAATCAATGCTGTCTTCAACAATCATAGGTACTTGCTGATAATACTGGACAACAGCACGACCGCGATGACGGGACACCAACCGAATCCTGGTACCGGGAGGAACTACGGGGGCAGAAGGACGGAGGGTATCGACATCGAGAAGCTCGTGAGAGGATGCGGTGTGGAATACGTGAGAACGATCGATCCTTACGAAATCAAGGAGGCGAGCCAGGTAATAAGGGAAGCGCTTCATCATGACGGGCTTGCGGTGGTAATATCAAAGCGCGCTTGTCCACTCCTTCTGCGAAAGGAGGGGGGCCTGAGACCGGTGTCGCACAACATCGACCAGGACAAGTGCATTCACTGCTATACCTGCGTATCCAAACTGTCATGCCCGGCCCTCTTTAAGAGGGGCGAAGAGGTGCACATCGACGCGGCCCTTTGCATCGGATGCGGCTGCTGCTCCCAGGTCTGCCCGAAGCAAGCCATAGGGGTGGTGGATTGAGCTACAATATACTGCTCGTCGGTGTCGGGGGACAAGGCGTTCTTCTCGCATCGGCCGTCATCGGCAACGCCGCAATGGAACACGAGACAGAAGTGGTCATGAGCGAGCTTCACGGAATGGCACAGAGGGGCGGGAGCGTGACGGCCAGCGTAAGGATCGGGAGGGACGTGAAGTCTTCCCTGATCCCAAAGGGAGGTGCCAATGTTCTTCTCGGATTCGAACCCGCCGAGACATATCGCTACCTTCCGGTCGCGAACAAATCCACGCACATCATCACGAACGTGCGTCCGATAATCCCAATCCAGGTCTCGATGGGACTCGAGAAGTATCCAGAAGTGGAAGAGATTCTCGATGCGATCAGGGAAGTGAATGACAGACTTTTCCCAATCGACGCGGACGCCATTGCCGCAGAAGCGGGGTACCGTATGGCCGTAAGCTCGGTCCTCATCGGAGCGTCCTGTGCCGTTGATGACTTCCCGATCCCTCGCGAGTCGCTTGTCCGTGCGCTCCTCCTGAGAGTCCCAAGACAACACGCTGAGGTCAATGCAAAAGCCTTCGAGAACGGCTATGACCAGACCAAGGCATACAGCTTACGACGGCAGTCATGAGCCGGAACGGATCGAAAGGGACCGGGACCCAGGCTTGCGAAGATCTTACTCGACCTTGGCGACGAATCTCCTGGCATAGCCGATGATGACCTTCCAGTAGCCCTTGAGCATTGCGTCCAGATCCATGTCCCCGGTATCCACTAGCAGGCGTTCTGTCTCTCTCAGTTTCGAAGGGGCTGCGATCACGGTGATGTTCTTGGGTCCGACTTTTCTTATGATCCTGGGCGATATCTTTGATTGCCCCTGCCGAATATGAAGCCCTGCGCGCCAATCGGCGTGACCACGATTCTCGCGTCGGGATTGCCCTTCAACACAGCGAGCAGGTCGTCCTCCGATGCGTCTTTGACGATTAGTCTTCCGCCCATAACCACATCGACCCCGAGTAGGGTCTTCTCCACACCAATGTGTTTTGCCACCGCCTCGGTCGTCGTTCCCGGGCCTAGAATGTAGATGACACCGTCCTCGAGATTTTCGGCCATATACTGATCGATCTCGTCCTTTTCATCTTCGCTTGAGCTCACGACGATCTCACTTTTTGTTTGTTGGATAAGGGATTGGTCATAAGGGACAATCATGTAACCATATAGTGAAGAGTTCAGACGCCCCTTTCGAAAAGCATCCTCGTCGATATCCATCACCTCAGCCCGGCGTATCGGCAGCGATTCGACTGCAAAGATCTTGAGGATTCTCCCTGAGGCCTCAGGCGTCATCGAGGACACGCCGGAGTGCATCTTGACCCCGGAGGGTATCCCGATCACTGGCATCTTCTAGTGGACCGCGTCCAGTACATCTCTTGCAGTCCCATCTCCACCGGCAAAGACCAGCATGCGAGCATTCCCCTCGACGATCTTCCTGCAAGCTTCCTCCGTGTCATTCCGGGAAGTCGGGGTTGAGGGGCATGTATCACTTCGAATCTCGCTTTCATATCTTTAAGCAAATCCTCTCCCATACCTCTACCGGCCGTGAGAAAGTCGAATTGATCGAGGAGGACCGCGGCCCGCAAAGCCTCATGAGCCCTCCTCCTCGCTATCGGCTCAGCACCTCTCTTCAGCGATTCGAGAAAGACATTCTACCCGTCTGTCCCCTTGAGACCGACTCGCCCACCCATACCTGCGATAGGGTTGATGATGAGACCGACCAACACGCGACTTCATCACTGCCTGGCCTCATGAAGTCTTCGATTCCATAGCCGCAATTGGACTGAGTAAGACCCTAAGGACTTGGGACAAAGATTCAACAAACGAGCATAATTCCGAACAAGTCCGAGTTGTGATAAGAAATATACGAGCGGGGATTTCCCGCCGTATAGACTAGCCTGCTCCTATCTATCGATTCAAACGAGGCTCAGCGAGCTGCGAAATCAGGACTTAACCCGGTGGTGAACTCCACGCCTCCGATCTCACCGATAGATGCATGAATCAGCTCCGCCTCGGGCGCAGGAATCTGTGCCATTTCATCGGATTCTTCCTCGTCTATCTCGTGAAGCATCTCCTCGACGTCCGAGGCAATCTGGGTTATGAACGATTCGCTAATCTTTGCGCAGACGGATTCTATGATCTTGACGATGCTTCGCTCCATTATCGCGAAACTGTCCCTGACCGGGATGTCCCCGGCTATCTCGAGCAACCTGTCGTTGTCTAGGACAAGCGTCGTCTCGGCCGCTCCGCGCAGCTTCTTCAGTCCGTCGCTCGCTCTCTTCAAGTTGTCTCTCTCGAAAGAGAACGGATTGATCGCAATCGCGAAAGTGACGGCATCAAGCTCTTTCGCAACCTCGGCGACGACTGGCGCAGCCCCAGTACCAGTCCCTCCACCCATGCCGGCAATCACGAAGACGATGTCGCTCCCTTTGAGAACCTCCTTCAATGTCGGCCTTGCGCAGTCCGCACAGTATTCCCCCACCTCAGGGAATCCTCCTGCGCCTTCCCCGTGCGTTATGTCCTTCCCGATGAGGATCTTCTTGTGCGCATCGACCTTCTCGAGCTTCTTCTCGTCCGTGTTCACCGCAATGGTCTCAATGTTGCTCTTGCAGTTCCAGTAGATGCCATTGACTATGTTGTTCCCAGCGCCGCCGCACCCTACAACCGAAATCTTCGGTTCTATCATCCCCTTGCTGAGCATTTCGACGATTTGCTCAGTTTTCATGGTTTTGTCCATATTCATTTGACCCCCAGGTTGCGACCAAGTTGGAGCAGGCTAGCTACGCGGCTTTGCGCTTGACAAAACCGTGCATCCCATCCCTTCCGCAAGCCCTTGACACTCAGTCCGACAGTCACATCGTCCGTGACAAGACTCACTCAGGCACGACTTCGAGAGTTTCCCGCTTCGTCTCGAAGATCTTCCTCTTCACATCCTCCAGGTATTCTTTCGGAACGAATTCCTTTCGAACGCAGTCTTCGATGGCCCCACTAACCGAGTTGTAGATCCCGGCCCTCACCATACCCTCCATGATACCGAGAGCTGCCCGTGGTATCTTGATTGAGATTCCCTTCGCATTCGTCTCCGAAACCTGAGTCCCTTTTCCCTCAATGAACGAATGGAGGGCGACTCTTGCTAGCTGAGACCTGTTGGAGAAATCTGCATGTTCTTCGATGAATCGATCGAGGAGTTCGAGTTCTTCTCTGCCAAGCCTCAGAGATATTCTTTCGCCGTCCATTACGGTGCCCACCTTAGTCCTGTATCGAACGTCATACTCTATGTCATACTCGATATATAAATATTTGCCGATTTGTCATACGGAGTCATACATTCGACAAAGGCAGGACAGATTCCGATGCGATTTTCGGCGCACATCCAAGTGGCGATTGTCGCATTTTCTGAACACCGAAACCATCTTTATGGCCTTGCCACATACCGTGCCGAAGGTGCCTCCATGACGGGTCGGTCGACCGAGATCGAAGCGAAATGGCAGGAACGTTGGTACAATGCTGGCGTCAATGAATCTGAAGCAGACTCACGTCCGAAGTTCATGATGATTTTCGCATACCCCGGAGTGACGGGTTACCTTCATGTGGGCCACATGCGTGGTTACACTTACGTCGATGCCATTACGCGATACGTCAGAATGACTGGCTACAATGTCCTTTTCCCGGTCGGAACGCACGCAACCGGCAATGGCGCAATCAGCCTCGCGAACCGAATAAGGGCGAGAGACCCCGGGACCGTCGAATACATGTTGGCAAACGGTTGTCCAGAGCGAGAGCTTGATAATCTGGGAGACCCCGTTAAGGTCGTCGAGTTCTTCAACAATGTCTATGTCAACCAATACTGGAAACGATTCGGTTTTCTCGCCGACTGGCGCAGGTTCACGTGTACAATCTATCCAGACTACCAGAAGTTTATTCAATGGCAGTTCCACAAACTGAAAGATGGGGGGCTTCTTATCCAGAAGCCATATTTCGCCACCGCCTGCGTAGAGTGCGGCCCCGTCGCAGTAGACCCGTCCGAGACCGACTTGCAAAAGGGCGGCAAAGCGGAGACTGTCGAATATTCCCTCCTGAAGTTCAGATGCGGGGATATGTTCCTCGTCGCCGCGACCCTCAGGCCAGAAACGGTCTATGGCCAGACCAATTTCTGGGTGAACCCAGAAGTCGAGTATATCAAGGTCAGAAAGGACGGCCAGACATGGGTCATCAGCAAGCCCTCATACGAAAAGATGAGGTATCAGAAGGCTGGCCTTGAGATCGTCGGTACTATCATAGGGCGGGAGCTGGTGGGAAAGAAGTGCCTGGCCCCCGTGATCCACCGCGCGATCCCCGTCCTGCCTGCGACATTCTGCGATCCTGCTGTCGGAACGGGATTGGTCACGAGCGTCCCATCTGATGCACCCGATGACTGGATTGCTCTGAGGATGCTCCAGGAAAACAAGTGTCTCGTGAGGGAATACGGTCTCGATCCTGATGAAATCCGAAGGATCTCACCGATACCTATCATCGACACGAAAGGCTGGGGGCCGCTCCCTGCCGTGGAAATAACGGAGAGAATGGGTATAAGTGTGATTGGCGACCCTAAGCTGGAGGATGCCAAGAAAATCATCTATAGGGATGGCTTCCACACAGGTCGCATGAACGAAAACTGCGGTGAGTATGCCGGTCTCCCAGTCGAACGTGCCAAGGAGATGATAAGGGACTTCATGATCTCCAACGGAGAGGCCGAGATGTTCTACGATCTCTCGGAGGAAGTGATCTGTCGGTGCGGCAAGCCCGTCGTGATAAAGAAGATTCCCGACCAATGGTTCATCGACTATGCGAACGAGCAACTCACTAGGAAAAGCAAGGAACATGCTATGTCGATGCATATCCTCCCTTCCGAGTACCACACAAACATCCAGGGGGTCCTCGACTGGTTCAGAGAAAGGGCTTGCGTAAGACAGGGGAACTGGCTTGGAACGAGATTCCCCTTCGACAACGATTGGATCATCGAGGCGATATCCGACTCGACACTCTATCCTGTCTACTACCTAGTCTCGAAGTACTTCAACGAGGGCAGTCTCAAGCTTGAAAGCCTGACAGAGGAGTTCTTCGATTACGTTTTCCTGGAGAAAGGGAATCCTGAAGAGGTGTCAAAGCACACGGGGGTGGAACTGGGCCTTCTCGAACGAATCAGGAAGGACGTGGCCTACTGGTACCCACTGAACATCAATCTCGGCGGGAAGGAGCACATGACCGTCCACTTCCCGGCCTTCCTGATGAACCACGTCGGCGTGCTCCCTCAGAGGTACTGGCCTAGGGGCATCTTCGTGAATTGGTATGTCATCGGGAAGCTCGGCAAGATTTCCAAGTCGAAGGGAGGCGCGGAGCCGATCCCGGGGGCAGCTGAACACTTCGGCGTGGACCCGATGCGCCTTTACTACGCTCACATCGCCTCTCCGTTCGCGGACGTCGAGTGGGACGAAGAAGCGATAGAGAACTACAAGGCGCGCATAGAGCGGATAGCAAAGACCGTGGATGAACTGAAATCGCTCCCAAATAAGGCCGAGATGACAAGCATAGACAAATGGCTACGATCGCGCCTCAACAGTCGGATAAAGACTATCAGGAAGGGCATGGAGAACTACGACCTGAGGAATATGGCGAACGAGGTCTACTTCGAAATGCTAAGCGATATTAGGTGGTATATTAGGAGGGGGGGAAACAATGGACAAATAGCCCGCAACGTGCTCGAAGTCTGGGTACGGATGATGGCGCCTGTCACGCCCCACAACGCCGAGGAGATTTGGGAAGGTCTGGGAAGGAATCAAATGGTCTCCATTGCAGACTACCCTGTTTCGGTTGAGGAGAACCTCGATCTCGAGGTCGAAGAGGCCGAGGAGTTCCTCAAGAGCGTAATCCTAGACATCAACGAGATCATCAGGGTCACGAGAATATCTCCGAAGAGAGTCAACTTATATACGTCGCCCGCCTGGAAGCAGGGGGTGTTCGAGAAGGCGATACAGATGGCAAAGGAGAACGGGCTGAGCGTCCCGGCTATCACGAAGGCGACGATGTCAGACCCCGATATGAAGAAGCACGGAAAGGAGGCTGCGGATTTCGCACGGAAGACTGCCGAGGACCTCATGAAGCGTTCCGCTTCGGATGTCAGCAGGATCGCTAGATCCATCAATGAGTTCCGATATCTCACGGAGGCCTCATCTTTCATCTCCGAGGAGATCGGTTGCGATGTCGCCGTTCATTCTGCCGACGACCCGGATGCATACGATCCACAGAAAAAGGCAAAGGCATCAATCCCCCGCAGACCCGCAATATTCATCGAGTGAGAGCACGTGCGCGGTCTCCTGTTCATCGACATTCACATCGTGCTGATGGTCGTGCTCGGTACAATCATCACCCCTTGAGATCGATACTGACCATATTGCTGAGCATCACCTGGATGATCGCCGCGACGATGGTCATCTTCAACTTCATCCTCGGATTTCCAATCCTTTGGATGGTGCCGATGATCCTCTTCGTCGTCTGCCTCGGTCTCGGAATAGACTATGATATCTTTCTGACGACAAAAATGAGGGAAGAGGCGCAGAATGGAATGAGCGACAAGGACGCGATTGTCCACGCTGTCGAGCGCACCGGCGAGGTCATAACCGCCTGCAGCATCATCATGGCAAGCGTCTTCGGAACGATGCTGCTGTCCGATGGGGCTTTTCTGAAGAAGTTCGGCTTCGCCCTGATGTTCGCGATACTCCTCGACGTGACGATCGTCAGGATCTATTTGGTCCCGGCGATCATGTCCCTGCCTGGCAAGTGGAACTGGTACGCACCGGGCCGTCTACAGAGAGTGGAAGGGACGAGAAGAATTAGTGAGTGCCGAGCGGCATACCAGGACGCGCTGGAAACCTTCGCTCACTACTTTTCGTTCCACCTTCTGTATAGTCGGTGATGCTGTCCGAGCTGATCCAATACCTTACCGACGACGAAGTCCACGAGGTCTCCCATCTCCTTCGGAGAATGATAGAAAGCCGGGCTTGCCGGTAGAATCGTGACCCCCAGTCTGCTCAGCTTTAACTCGTTCTCCAACATGATGGCGCTCAGGGGGGTCTCCCTGGGAACGAGGATGAGCTTCCTGCCTTCCTTCAGGGCGACGGCAGCGACCCGGGTTATGAGCCTGTCAGCGATGCCACTTGCGATCTTAGCTAGAGTGGAGTGAGAGCAAGGGACGATGACCATCGCGTCAAACAATTGGCTGCCGGACGAAATCGGGGCGAAAAGGTCGCGATCCTCGTAGATTTCATCGACCGATTTGCCGAGCTTCGCGACGCTCAGCCCGGTCTCTTGCTCCAGAATCTGCTTGCCGGTCTCCGAGACGATGAGGGCCTTCTCCCCTCTCAGCACCTCGATGAGGCGGGCGCCATACACAACACCAGAACATCCCGTGATCGCGACGACGGTCTTCACAGCACGAAGATTCATACTTCCCTATATCAATCCTTTCTCGCACGTCCACACAATCATTATGTCTGCAAAACGCTTTTATATAGGCAGTCTATTAATGCCGTCGGCATTATCAGTAATCTGATGAGAACTATATGTATTTGCAGAGGTAGAATGAGATGGTTACAATCTATGACGTTCCTCCTGGTGAACTGGTCGCCAACCTTGCAGGGAAGCTCAGGGATATGGACACGATCAAGCCGCCGGAATGGGCGGATTTCGTCAAGACAGGAAGGCACACAGAGAAGGCCCCGTTCCAAGAAGGCTGGTGGTTCACGAGGGCGGCATCAGTTCTGAGGAAGGTCTACATTGAAGGACCCATAGGGACCGAGAGGTTGGCCGCGACCTACGGCGGTTTCGCCGACAGAGGATCGAAGCCCAACAAGGCAGTCAAGGGAAGCCGGTCCGTCACGAGGAAGTGTCTGATGCAACTCGAGGCAAGCGGACTCGTCGCGAAGGACAAGAACAGGGGAAGGGTCATCACGGCTAAGGGCAGGGCAATGCTCGACAAGGTCGCAATGGATATTCATGAAGACACCAAGAAAAAATGAAGAGGCTGTGGAATTATGGATGATGAACTGGAGGAGCTGCGTCGACGGAAGATGGCCGAGCTCCAGAGGCAACGGGAACAGCAGGCGATGGCCGAGGAGCAGTCGAAGCAAATCGAGGCGAGTCGACAGGCGATAATGCGCCAGATACTCACCCCGGAGGCGAGAGAGCGCCTCGGGACGGTCAGGATAGCCTACCCCGATTTGGCGAAGGCGGTCGAGGACCAGCTCATCAGGCTGGCGCAGTCTGGAAGGATCGACCGACAGGTGGACGATGCCACCCTGAGGCAGATCCTAAGAAAAGTGGCACCGCAGAAGAGAGAGATCAATATCGAGAGGAAATGACTATGACGAGGAACAAGCCGAGTGCTATGAAGATACGACTCATGAAAGCGGTCAAGCAGAACCGGAGGGTCCCGGCCTGGGTCATGCTCAGAACGAACAGGAACTTCCTCCGCCACCCTAAGAGAAGGAGCTGGAGGAGCAGCAGACTGAGGAGATAGGCGATATCATGGCTGAAGAGGAGAGTATTTTCAACATCCCTCTGAGGGAGGCGAGGAAGGCGCCTAGGACGGAGAGGGCTGAGAGGGCGATTGTCGCGGTCAGAGCATACGCCGTCAGGCATCTCAAGGCAAAAGAAGAGGACGTTTGGATCGACGGCCGACTTAACGAGGCGATCTGGAGCAAGGGGATTCGGAACGCGCCATCGATCATCAGGGTGAAGGCAGTCAAGTTCGAGGACGGACTTGTCGAGCTCTCGCTTCCTGAGAAGTGATCGACCGGTGCTTCATTCATGATGAGACTCTCCAGTTACGACGGGAATCCTTACATAGGCGTGTATTGCACCGCGAACGAGAACATTTCTTTCATACCCGTTGGTTCCTCCAAGGCCTTGATAATGGACGTCGAGGAAGCCCTTGAAGTGGAATCGGTGAAGTGTACTATCGCTAGCACGAACCTCCTCGGTGCGTTGCTAGCAATGAATTCCTACGGGGCCGTCATCACAAGCATGCCCTCGAAGGAGGAAACGGAGCTGATAGCGAGCCGATTGCCCGTCTACGTAATCGAGGACAGATTGAATGCGTCGGGCAACAACATACTGGTGAACGACAACGGAGCGCTGGTCAACCCCGATATCGGCAGGAAGACGCTGAGAAAAATCGAGAAGGTCCTTCAGGTCGAGGTCGTGCAGGGCAGCGTCGCCGGTCACAAGACCATAGGATCGGTCTGTGCAGCGACGAACAAAGGGGTTCTCTGTCATCCCGCCACTAGCGAACAGGAACTCGAGATGTTAAGATCAGTGATGAAGGTCCCGACCGCGATTGGCACGCTCAACTACGGAGCTCCTCTGGTCGGTGCCTGCATGGTTGCTAATTCGAAAGGCGCTGCGGTGGGGTTCAAGAGCACGCCGATAGAACTGGGAAGGGTAGAGGACAGCCTGGGGCTGATCTAAGACTCGCTGTTCTGGCTGTGGATTTTGGGTAACGATACTTCAGCCGTTTAGCAGAATGGCTTCACGGAGAGAAAACCCAGTATTCCGTCTCCGACGGCAGCTCCTCCGGGACGAAGTCGACCTCGTTCCCCACCCTTAGGACCTTGCTCTTAGAAAGACCCTCGAGGAACTGGTCGGCGGTCTGTATCGAGAGAGACAAGCCTCCGACCCTGAAGTGCATCGGGACCGCTATCTTCGGTTTCAGCTGATTCACCATCTTCCGCGCCTGCGTACCATCTATCGTGAAGACACCGCCGACTGGCACGAATATGACATCGACTGGCGAGAGCTCCTTCAATTGCTTGGCACTCAGCATGTGACCGACGTCCCCACAATGGCAGAACCTAACCCCTTCCATCTCGAACTTGAAGATGATGTTCCTGCCGCGCTTGCCCCCCTCCTTGTCGTCGTGGAATGTCGGAAGGCCGAGAATCTTCACTCCTTTCTCAGTACGCTCTCCCGGCTCCTTTACCGTCACGAAGTCTCCCTTAACAACTCTCGAGCAATTGTGGTCGAAATGATCGTGACTGATTAGCAGCACATCCGCCTTCACGACAGGCGTCCTAATCCCTATAGACTTCCCGTCGTGCGGATCCATTATGACCGTGACGTTGTTCTTCACTTCGAAGCACGAATGGCCGTGCCACACAACCTTCATACGATCACCCGGCTGATGCATCGACTAGCCCTTTTCCTTTTCGAACTCCACCCCGCAGTTGGGGCAGTGGCCATCGCCCACGGAGACCACTTCGTTGCACAAGGGGCAGATGAAAATCTAGACGCTCTTGTCCCTCCACATGACCTTGGGCTAGACAGCTTCATGCCCCGGACCCTCCTTCGGCCCAGTCGAATGCTTCCATACGTCATACAGACTGCCGCATCCGATCGTCACTAGTATCGCCCCAGCGATTGACACAGTCCATCCTATAGTCCAACTCACCGGTTGGAGAACCGAGAAGAGAAGGATCCCGACATAAGCAGCCGCGCCGGACGCCAATACCGCGGCCGGGACGGCTGCCGTCCTTAGGTCGGGGCCCGCTGCGGTCGCCTCCGGAATCGCCTCCTTTTCAACGACCTTCTCGTCCTTCGAGATGGCGGTGGGCACCTCCGGGACATCAGGCGCTATCTCCTCTGGAACCTCCAGAGGCACCGGCTCTTCTGGCTCCTTGATCGCTCCGACACCGACCTCTTCTATCATGGACTCCACGAACTCTGCGACCTCGGCACTTTCCGCCTCTGCCTTGGCCGTTGGCGGCTCGGACTCCGAAACCGGCTCGGGCACGTGGTCTGGCTCCGGTCTGGAAACCTCTTTCGGCGGAGCTTCTAGTAACTCCCTTCTTTCCTCTGGTGTCGGGAGAGTCCATATCGGTCGGTTGGGTGAGATCGGCTCGCTCGCAGACATGAACGGAAGGTCCTTCTCGCCGACGAAGTCATCGACAGAGATCTCATTCGGCTTGATGATTGTCGCCTCGATTCTCTTAGAAAGCTCCTCATCGACGGAGACCGTGTTCTCGCCAGTGCCGATCTTCTCTAGTGCTTTGATTTGGTCTATCCACTCGTCTTGTGATTCCTCGAACTGCCATCCGCAGAAGTCGCACTGCGCAACGGATGGTTTGTTGCGGAGTCCGCATCTAGGGCACTCCTTACGTCCAGACCGTTTCTCCATCCTCCTTGACGATTGCCATTCCATCTTATAATCCTTTTTACCTTGATCTCATTGACTGAATCTGAAAGACTCTCCCACTTGCAGCCATTGCTTCGATAGGGAGTGAACATTGCTGGCATCTTCTGGTATCAGGTTCCATGCGGCAGGTCGCCCGAGAGTCTCAAAACTCGGTCAGTTGCCTTCGAATCTCTCGGAATCGAGCGAATGCCATCAATCTCAATGTCGAAGCAGTTGAGCACAAAATACTAATATGTTGAAACTGGATTGAGAACCAGATGAAGATACTGGTTCTCTGCGTCGACCGCGACGACGATTTCGGGGTGAAGACTGGGTTGAACAGTCCGTTCATCGGAAGAGAGGAGAACCTCAAAGCCGCGCTCGCCTTGGGACTAACGGACTCAGAGGACTCGGACACGAACACTCTGCTCGCTTCTATAAGCATCTACGATGAAATGCTCAAGAGCAGCATGGACGCGGAGATCGCGACCATCTGCGGGGACGTCAAGGTCGGATATGAGTCCGACTTGGTGCTGGCGACGCAGTTAGAAAATGTTCTCGAAATGCTGAAGCCGGACAGGGTCATCCTCGTCAGCGACGGGGCCGAGGACGAGTTCATCTACCCAATGGTCTCCTCGCGCGTGAAAATCGATTCTGTGAGGAGGGTGTTCGTGAAGCAGGCGCCCACGGTCGAGGGCACCTACTACATCCTCATGAAGATGCTCCGGGACGACAAGATAAGGAAGAGGCTGTTCACACCGATTGGACTCGTGCTTGCCGTGTTTGGATTGTTTTCGCTAGCACCCAAGATCATCCAGCTCTCCAATACAATGGATATCGCCGTCGTCTCGGAGATGGCTGTCGGATCCATATCACTGGTTCTCGGATTGTATCTCCTCATCTTCGCATACAAGGTCGTCGAAAGGTCTCGAGAGTTCGCCCGCAAAGCTGGAAGGGCGGTCCGCTCCGGAAGCCAGATGATCCCATTTGCGATCCTATCGATTGTGCTCATCTTCTTGGGCATAGTGTATGGACTGGACGCTGCCGGAACCGATCCTCAGGCGGGCCTGCTCATTCAGACGCTGCTCTTTTTCAGCGGAGCGGTGTGGGCATGGGTGTTCGCACTGATCTCGTACCAGACGGGCCGTCTCGTGAACTACTTCCTTTCGCAGGGCAAGATATATTCGAGCTACCTGGTAGTCTCAGTGACCGTCTTCGCTATTGGATTCATAATCCAAGGGGCGCTGGATGCCAGTCAGTTCTTTCTCGGATACGGCATCTTCAAAGTAGTGATGATCGTGCTCGAAGTTGTTGCAGGATTCCTGCTCGCCGTATTCGGCGGGCTGCTTAGCGCGTCGATGCGGTCTACCGCACTAGGTGCTAGTGAATCATTGGATAAGGCCGATACGACTGAATCCGTCGACTAGGTGGAACGGTGAAATATCCAGATTGGGAAGCGATCTATTGCAGGATACTGGACGACTTCGGCTACTCGAGGACGGAAGACGAGTACTCCGCTCGCGTGCTTGCAACGCTAGTAAGTGGAAGGAGAGTCTGCGGCCCCGAGTGTCTTAATGAAATAATCGGGCGAACCGTGACCGTATACGGTTTCGGGCCGAACCTCGAAAAGGAGATGGATGAGGTCGAGCCATCAGGCACGATAGTTTCGGCGGACGGCGCGACTACGGAATTAATCAAGAGAGGAATTATCCCTGACATAGTGGCGACAGACTTGGACGGAGACATCGATGCGCAGATCGCTGCAAACATCAAGGGGGCTGTCGCCGTGATTCACGCGCACGGGGATAATCTGAATCGGATAAAAGAGTTCGTCCCCTTTTTCCCCGGCAGAATTACGCCAACTACGCAATCGAAACCGTTTGACAGGGTCTACAACTTCGGAGGCTTCACCGACGGGGACAGAGCTGTAATGTTGGCCAGGCATTTCGGGGCGAACAGGATCTTTCTGATCGGATTCGATTTCACAACAGCGAGGACGCAGACGGGTAAGAACGCTATCGTCAAGGCGAAGAAGCTCGAATGGGCACGAAAGCTCATTTATGATATGAATCCGCCCAGAGTCGCACTGTCGACACCTTAATCAGGCCGCGAAAGGGAGGCCGTCGTTGAGTATTGAGTTTCCGATGCAGAATTACCAACGGGCCTGATGCGAATCATGTTGTTCAATAGCCGTATGTTAACGTTTTTTATGAACTCTTTTACCATATGGTATTCAGGCATGTTGTTGAATTCTCAAAACCTATTTATAGCAACAAACTCTTACCAAAGACCCAGTCTCCCAGTTTTGAATTAGTTTTAGGGAGAAGGAGGAAAGAAAAATGGAAGGTGAAGGCAAAGAACTCCCTAAGGAGGAGGGCGGCAAGAGATCGATGACGAAAATAATTGCAGCGATTATTGTTATTATCCTCGTTGTCGCTGCCATCGGCGCCGCCGTTGTCCTGATGGGGGGTAAGAAGGCGGAGCACGTGGCTCCTACGGCGAGCTTCTCCGTCGGTAAAGAAGTGGTCAACACGACCACACCAGTGACTTTCGATGCGACAGGAAGTGCCGCAGCTTCGGACGCAACCATAGTGAACTACACCTGGCAATTTGGTGATGGCGTCGAGCAAGTGTCGACATCTGCCCAGATTACGCACACCTATGCATACCCAGGCAAGTACGTCACGATCCTGACTGTCACAGACAGCAAAAATGCAGCGACGACAACCTGGAGTTCACCGGTCCGCGTTGAAGTGCTGAATCCAGTTCCCGCGGAAACGGTCACGGCGGCGACGGCCAACAGCACGTTGCCCTTTGCCCTTGTCGGAGCGAGTGCAGATGTGATCCAGAATGGAACGCTTCTGAGCTTCAATGCGAAGTCTTCTGGTGCATACGCCACTATCCAAAACAAGACCGGAAAATGGGTTGTGGTGGATTTCGGGATTCAGCAGGTCAAGAACGTGGAATGGCACTTCGGGGACGGATCAGCCATAGTCTCTGGCAACACAACTGTGGCAGGAGCTGAGAACCACACATACGAGGGCGATGGAAACGTCTATGCCTCATATGCTGTCGTCACTAGCAGCCAAAACACAATGCAGCGTTACTACAACACCGTCGTTGTTCTGCCAGTTGGGCAGGCGGCTGGTGGTGGAGCGAAGAATCCCGACACTTTCACGACCGCTGAGTTCGGCGAACCCCAATCCTTGGACCCGGCCTGGGACTACGAGTCTTCGGGTGGCGAGATAATCCAGAATGTCTACGAGACGCTGGTATGGTACAATGGATCGAGTTCAAGCGTCCTGATGCCGATGCTGGCTACTGAAGTTCCAACTGTGGCAAACGGTGGCATTTCCCCGGACTTCATGAACTACACGTATCATATTCGCCCGAACGTTAAATTCCAGACCGGTGAGACAATGACCGGAGCGGATGTCGTGTATTCCCTGAAGCGCGTTCTCATCATGAATGATGCTCGGGGTCCAGCGTGGATGCTGGGTCAATTCATGATTCCGGGTTTCAAGGCTGGAGTGGCGCTCAAGATGTCTGATATCAATGCGTCAATCGAACTCGTAGACCCGATGACCGTGACCATACATCTGCTGATGCCAATGCCCGCGTTCAACTACATCATGGCCTACACGGTGGGTTCGGTTGTCTCTAAGGCCTACGTCGAAGCGCACGGTGGAGTCAGTGCACCTCCCAATCAAGAGAACTCTTTCATGGACAGAAACATGGACGGAACTGGGCCGTTCTCGCTGCTGAGATGGGCTCCTAACCAAGACATCGTGATGGTCAGGAATGACAACTACTGGCGCGCAGAGCCAAAACTGAAGTACGTGATCATCAAGAAGGTACAAGACGTTGGAACAAGGCTGCTCTACATCAAGTCTGGTCAAGTCGATTCGGTAATGTATCCAGTTGCGCAGAGGTCCGACGTTGCCAGCAACCCAGATATCACGCTGTATGAAAAGTTGCCGACGCTATCGGTTACCTTCATCGTCATGACCTTTAACATTACGAAGAGCACCCTATCGATCGGCGACATTCCGCTGACGTTCTTCAGCGATGTGAACGTGAGGAAGGCCTTCTGTAACGCGTTCAATTACAAGGAGTTCATAGATAAGGTCACATTGGGAACTGGTTTGAGAGCTAATAGTCCGATTGTCCAGGGTCTGCTCGGATACGATCCGAACATCCCACTATACAACTATAACCTGACCCAGGCAGCGGCTTATCTGAAACTGGCTCAAGACCCGAGAAACCCTGGCAAGACCTACGCGCAGACAGGTTTCCACATGACGCTCTACTACAACGCTGGCAACACCGCACGACAGACAGCTTGCCTTATGATGGAGGACGCGTTCACGTTGATGAGCAACAATGCGACCCTAGGCACGACTGGAGCCAACTTTGTCATCACAGTGCAGCCTCTTGACTGGCCGACTTTCTTGAACGCGAGAGAGAACGATCAACTACCAGCCTTCTACATCGGTTGGCTTGCAGACTACCCTGATCCTGATGACTTTGCCAACCCATGCCTGGCCACGGGTGGAGCGTTCCCCTATTACTCTGGATTAGACAACGCTACACTCACTGCGATGATTCATGCAGCAGCGCTGGAGACCAACAACACTATACGAGCTCAAATGTACCACAACATCTCGATGTCGCAGTACAACAACGCGTACTATATCCTCACAGCTCAGCCAACTGCTTTCTATGTGTTCCGGACTTGGGTGAACGGGTTCATCTACAACATGATGTATTCGCTCTACTATTACTACCCGATGTCGAAGGGCTAGTGGATATACCAAACCTTTTCCCATTTTCTATATTTCTGTTTGTTTTGAGCGAGCTATTTTCATTTTCAGTTGGACCTGAAACGGTCTATTGATCCAGGACTACCTCTCAGGATAAGCAAAAACTCTTTTATAGCGTGATACTGTTCCTCGGAGTCAGTTTGGAGACGGGGTGACCAGGCTCTGAAGCTGAGGACCTTCATTATCAGACGATTGTTACTTCTCATTCCAGTATTGTTGGGAGTATCCTTATTTGTCTTCTCTCTGACGAGAATTGCGGGGAACCCGGCAGCAGCCTACATAACAGAGAGGATGACACCGGATCAGATCAAAGCAATCGAGGCGCAGTTCCATCTGAACGATCCCGTCTATATACAATACTTCTACTGGCTCAATGGGATCGTGCATGGGAATTGGGGCTACTCCCCAACAGCGAGTTTGCCTGTAACCGAGGCGATAGCGGTCTATTTTCCAGCTACTTTCGAACTCACGATGGTGAGCATGATAATCGCGGTTGTTCTTGGCATCGCACTCGGGACTATTTCTGCTGTGAGAAAGGACACGCCTGCTGACCACGCAACGAGAATTATGGCGCTTTCGGGGGTTTCTCTACCAATATTCTGGTTGGGCCTGATGTTGAAGTTCGTATTTGCGTTCGAACTCCCTTGGCTTCCATTGGGAGGACGATACGATATCCTTCTCGTCCTCCGACAACCGGCCATTCATCAGTACACAGGATTCTGGTTGATAGACACTTTCTTGAACGGGAATTTCACTCTATTTAGCGATGGCGTGTGGCACATCATCCTCCCGGCCGTCACTCTTGCCTTCGGCTCCATTGCAATAATAACTAGGATAATGAGGTCCAGCATGCTGGAGGTGATGAGTCTGGACTACGTGAGAACTGCCAGATCAAAAGGCCTTCCCGAAAGATTGGTTATAAGGAAACACGCGAGGCGAAACGCGCTGATTCCAACCACGACCATAATAGGACTCTCGTTCGGCGGACTCTTGGGGGGAGCTGTGCTCACTGAGACTATATTCGACTGGCCAGGTTTGGGAAGATGGGCAGCATCCGCAACATTGTCGAATGACTGGGCCTCGATTCTTGGGTTCACTTTATTGACAGCTGTCATTTACGTGCTAGTTAATCTTATCGTGGACGTTCTGTACGCATACTTAGATCCGCGCGTGAGGCTGGAGTGATTTGATGGAGAAATCCGAGGCCAAAAGGAAGAAGATGGAGATGCCAGGTTACTCAATTTCAGGCATCAAGAAATCTCTTGAGCCGAGGATTCGCGAATGGAGATTCTCCCTGTACCTTATGCGGAAGAGTCTCCTGGCATTGGTCGGTCTAGTCATCGTTATTGTGATGGTGTTGATAGCGATATTTGCCCCGGTCTTGGCCCCAACATTGCCAGGCCATGACCCTATGCAAATTCCACGAGATTACGATCCGCCCAAGCCACCTGGCGCTGAAGGACATTTGCTGGGAACGGGATTTCTTGGCGGGGACATATACTATGGCATCATATGGGGAGCGAGAACGTCTATACAAATAGCAATTTTCGTTGTTGTTTTTGCGACTGTGGTAGGACTTGTACTCGGCGCAGTGTCGGGATATTTCGGCGGTGCTATCGACGAGGCTCTGATGAGAGTCACCGACGTCTTTCTGTCCGTTCCTGCGCTCATTCTCTGCATGGCCGTTGCGGCTGTGCTCAGCCGGACTCTTGAGAACATAATGCTCGCGCTCACTATTGTGTGGTGGCCCCCTTATGCGAGATTGGTCAGAGGACAGGTGCTATCAATCAGAGAAAGCACTTATGTGGAAGCCGCGAGAGCAGTCGGTGCAAAGAGATCAAGGATACTATTCAGGCACATTGTGCCAAACTCGCTTTCGCCTATCATTGTCAACATGACGATGGACTTTGGTGTGGTTGTTCTGGTCGCGGCGGGCCTCAGCTACATCGGCTTCGGAGCTCCCGCGGGCACGGCCGAATGGGGCAAGATGGTGTCGGACGGCCAGGCATACTTCCTCAGCACCGTTCCGTATCCGTATCCGAACGGAACGCCCTACACACCATGGTGGATGGTCACGTTCCCAGGGCTGATGATATTCTTATTCGTTATGGGCTTCAACCTGCTTGGTGATGGACTCAGAGATATCTTGGATCCACGTCTTCGGAGATGACTCGATGGAAAAAAGAGAGACATTGCTGGAAATCGAGAACTTGTACACTAACTTCTACACGTATCAAGGTGTCGTCAAAGCCCTCGACGGAATCGATTTCTCGATAATGAAGGGCGAGACTTTCGGCCTTGTCGGAGAGACTGGCTGCGGAAAGAGTGTTACCGCGAACTGCATCCTCCGCCTTATTCCATCTCCACCGGGAAAAATCGAGAAGGGCAGGATCTACTTCATGATGCCGGAGAAAGAAAGAGAAAGGCGAAAGGAGCTTAGAAAGAAGATTCAAGAATTGAAGGCAAACTCGGCCGAGGACGGTAGGTCAGCGGAGATCAGCAACCTAGAGAAGGAGCTGTCAAAGAACGTCAGGGAATGGGATCTTCTTTCAAAGAGCGCAACTTACATGCAGAAAATCCGCGGCAAGTACATATCGATGATCTTTCAGGAGCCTATGAGCGCTTTGAATCCAGTTTTCACGTCGGGCGATCAGGTCGCCGAGACTCTTCTCTTACATGAACGGAAAGACCTTGCGAAGGCCGTGATAAAAACTATCGATACGAGAATCGGCCAGATTGACACATACAAGAGAGCGAAGCTGAAGTCGGTGGACTCCGGCGGTTATGTGTGCTCTAATTGCGGTCAAACGGATCTCTTGGTCGGCATTGAGAGATGTCCGAACTGTGGGTCTAGCTTTGTAGCCCGACCATTCAGAGGCTTGGAGCGGCCTAGACTGAGATTTAGCAGGCGATTTTATGCAAGGATGGAGAAGGACCCCAACGCACTTTCGCTGAGGATATCCTCGAGAATTCCGCTATTGAGAAGGTATGAGAGGTTTGTAAAAGATGAGGCCTTAGATCGGGCGAGGGACTTGCTAAAAACCGTCAGAATTCCTGATCCGGACAATGTCGTTCGGTCCTTCCCCTACGAACTCAGTGGTGGGATGCAACAGAGAGTGATGATCGCGATGGCACTCGCTTGCAAGCCACAACTTTTGATTGCTGACGAACCAACGACAGCGCTGGACGTGACTATTCAAGCGCAAATTCTTAAGATCATAAAAGAACTCCAACTGGAAACTGGTACATCGGTCCTTTTGATCACACACAACTTGGGAGTCGTGGCGGAAACCTGTGACAGGGTCGGCGTTATGTACGCTGGCGTGATGGCGGAGATAGGTCTAGTCCATGACATATTCAAGGAGCCCCTCCATCCGTACACGCAAGGGCTCATGAACTCCGTCCCGAGACTACTCGCAGGGGGGGCCACCAGACTGGAGACAATCCCAGGGAGTGTGCCAAACCTTATCCGCCCACCGCCAGGGTGCAGATTCCACCCTCGATGCCCCTATGCGATGACCATATGCAGAGAGACGAAACCTCCAATGATCGAGGTCGAGCCAGGGCACTTCACAAGTTGTTATCTCTACACGGAGGCAGGCTGATGGAGGGTACACTAGTCGAGGCGAGGGGGCTCAAGAAGCACTTTCCGATAAGGGGAGGGCTTCTTAAGAGGCAACTGGCTAGCGTGAAGGCTGTTGACGGCGTGGATTTCTACATCAAGAAGGGGGAGACGCTCGGCCTTGTTGGAGAAAGCGGTTGCGGAAAAACAACTGTGGGAAGATGTTTGCTTATGCTCACTCAGCCGACTGGTGGTCACGTATATTACAAGATGCCCATAGAGGCAAGGAAGGAACTCGATCAGTTAGAACAAACTCTTAGAGATGCAAACAAGGCCCAGAGAAAGGAGGAAATCGAGAAGACTGAATCGGAACTCGAGGAGTTCTTCGACAAATATGCTTTGGATAGAAGGGCCGATGACGAACTGCGCAATCTACGCCGGGAGATGCAAGTAGTGTTCCAGGACCCATTCTCTTCTCTGAATCCGAGGATGCTGATCAGGGACGTCGTCGGGGAGCCGCTCCTAATCCATGGCATAGCGAAGGGCGAGGAACTAAGGAACAGAGTAATATCGTTGCTAGAGAAGGTGGGCTTGAACCCCGAGCATCTCTATAGGTACCCGCACGAATTCAGCGGAGGACAGCGGCAGAGGATCGGCGTGGCTCGCGCCCTCGCCCTGAATCCTGACTTCATCGTCTTGGACGAACCGACGTCTGCCCTCGACGTATCCGTTCAGGCACAGATCCTTAATATGCTGAACGATCTCCAAGGGGAACTGAATCTCACATATCTGTTCATCTCTCATGATCTCAGCACGATACGTTACATGTGCGATCGAGTCAACGTCATGTACCTAGGGAAGGTTGTAGAATCGGCGCGGAAGGACGATCTGTTCCGAAAACCATTGCATCCATACACTGAAGCTCTCTTGTCCGTGATACCAGTGCCAGACCCTGACCTGCGAAGGGATAGAATCGTGCTTGCTGGGGAGATACCCAGCCCGGCCAATCCACCCTCAGGATGCCGATTCCACACACGGTGCAGGTACAGGCAAGCGATTTGCGAGGAGAAGGAACCTGAGCTTGTCGACAAAGGTGGGGAGCACTCTGTCGCATGTCACTTCCGCTAGGCGCGGAGTGTTCCATGGCTAAGAAACGCAAGATCGAAGTCGAGAAAGGAAATTCGTCGGATTCGTCCTCCGTAGATCACAAGGATGATCTCGCCGAGAAATACGAGGACGTTTCATGGGGAGTCTGGGCCAGGAGAACGTATCTGAAGTACTGGTACGTTGTTGGATGCGTCTTCGTTGATCTCCTTGTCGCGCTCGAGATTGCGAGAGTCGGCCCCAAAACTTGGTCGGCGTCACTTTCCGTTTTCGTTCTTATCGTTTTGCTGGTGATTGAGATTCTATTTTACTCGTTCATATGGAAAGATCTGAGGCTACCCTGGCGCAAGTAATAGTTTTTTATAGCGGACCGGAGTAACTTTGAAACAATGGCGAACAACATCGCTATGCTCATTGCGGTCACTTTCGCTCTAATTCTGCTCTTCATGTTTCTTTATATCCAGCGTCTCCTCAGTAACTCAGTCATGGACATGTGGGAATCGGAGTCGCTTGAAGCACCTTATGTTTACGCGGCGGGGCTCGTTCTCGGGGCGATAGTCCTGTCGCTTTTCAGTCTAAGGATCATTGAGGATCCATTGGTAGTCAGCATAAACATCACTGGTTTCCTCGTACCTATCTCAGTAGCGATCTACATCGTGATGTTTAGAAAAGTTACGGCTCTTGCCGCATTGAGTTCAATCGTCTTCGTCGCTGCAGTTGCATTCCTCGTAACGAACGTGACTTCGGGCGCAATCGTGATTGAGTTTCCGTGGTGGCTCGGTCCCGTTGCTGTCGCGGCGATCTGCGGCTATTATGGGGCCAAGGATGATAATCCACTCAGCTCCGCTGCATTGGCCTATCTTGGGGCAAGCATGGGCGTGCTTGTGGGAGGTGACCTTGCGAAAATCCCGGAGTTCGTTGCGAGGGGTGGCGACTACCTTGTTCTGGGCGGGGGTGGCATGCTGGATTTCGTGTTTCTGCTCGGGGTTTTTGCGGTCGCAGCCCTCTGGGGAACGCGATGGGCTGTAGATTATATCAGAAGGAGATTGCCGGGACGGTCAGAATTGGCTGAGCAAGGATGAGGTGTGTTGTGCTTACCACCCAATACGTATTTGACCCTGAAATGCAATGCGGGGTTCGGGGAACAGTTGACCGTTGTCAGCATGGACGACGTCGTAATGGCGTTGAGGAACACCTTGGGGAAGAAGGGGATGGCGGACAGCGACATCAAGAGACTCGCAGAGTACTTGATGAGCTTCTTCGGCTACACCAGCGAGGTCATCGACAATAGGCTCACTTCCGAAGACCGAGACGTCTTCTACATGCTGGAGGAAGAGGGGTTGCTGACCACGACCCAGGAAGAGGTCCACCTCAAGAAAGGCAAGCTGTGGAGGATTCACTACTGGATCCTCAAGAACGACCAGATCTTGCGACTCGCGCGGCAGAGCGAGCAGGCTCAGAAGCACACGGACGACAGCTCTGCGATATACGACGAGATCTCTGAAGAGGTCTGGAACAGAGAGTGACCCTCGGGACCGCTCCAATGGCGCCATCGTGAATGCTTTAATAGTCCTTTTCTATTAGTCTGCCCAGAGGAACCCGATGAACCCTTATCTGATCGCTATTATAGTGATAGCCGCCTACATCGTAATTGCGTACGTCCTGAAAAAGAAGGGTGTCCTCGAGAAACATGGCATCCACATGTGGGGTCCAGTCCTCATGTGGAGGACCCAAAGAGGCAAGGATTTCATAGAGCGCCTGTCCAGGCCGAAGGGATTCTGGAGGGCTTACTCGGTCGCGGCCAAAGTCATCTGTGTTGGAGTGATGATATTCATAATGGCCCTGCTGGTATGGGAAGCGACCCTCGTCACCAGAATTCCGGCAGAGAAGGCCCCCAGCCCTGAGATGATGCTTGGCATTCCCGGCCTCAACCCGATTATACCGATCTGGTACGGCATCCTCGGTCTTGTGGTCGCCATCATTGTTCACGAGTTCTCGCACGGGATCATGACGAGAGTCGGCGGGATGTCATTGAAATCCCTAGGGCTCGTCTTCCTTATCATCCCGCTCGGGGCTTTCGTCGAGCCAGACGATCGGGAGCTCGCAAGAACTGAGAAGAATAAGAGGACGAGCGTCTATGCGGCCGGACCAGCGGCGAACGTGATTGTAGCGATCATCTGTGCAATTCTCTTCTCCTCTGTGTTGCTTTCGTCAGTTGCTCCTGTGAGGGACGGACAGGTCGTTCTGAGCGTTGCGGCGGACGGGCCGACTGACCATGCGGGATTGTCTTTTGGCTCGCAGATAATGAGTATCGACGGACGGAGCATACTGACCACAGACGAATTCGAGAACTTCACTGCACCTTTGCCGGGGGAGAATGTGACTGTCGAGTACTACTACTCGAACACGCTCCATTCGAAGGAAGTCGCCTCCGGCGTCGCAGTGACGCAAACGTCATCGGGCCTTCCCGCCGCGGATGCCGGCATTGAGGTCGGAATGATCATAGCGTCCCTGAACGACACCACAATTCGCAACGAATCGGACCTGAAGGAGGCCTTGTCGCTCACTCATCCCGATCAGACCATTAACATCACTCTGTTGACCTACTATGATGGCTCAGGGAAGTTCGAGGTCTTTAGCGACTTGACCACGATAACGCTCGCTAGCAAGAGGGAGTACTATTTGAAAGTCGCTCCTGAGCTCGTGGGTCCGGACTTCAAGGACACTGGGTACCTCGGCATCAATACCGCCTACCTCGGTGCCTCGGTCAACTCACCCGAAGTTGTCATCAGAAGGCTTGCCCACCCGATGTACGGCGTTGAAAACGCCGGAGATGTGATTTCGTCCACGCTATATTATCTGGCGCTTCCGTTCGCGGGTTTGGCCCCAATGCAGTCCCCGGTCACTGACCTCTTCGCACCCACTGGTGTATTTGCTGGCTTTCCGACCGACGTTTTCTGGGTGCTATCGAACTGTTTGTACTGGATATTCTGGATAAACATAATGGTCGGGTTGACGAACGTGCTACCGGCGGTGCCGCTCGACGGAGGATACCTATTCAAGGACTGGCTCGATTCCTTGGTGCTTAAAGTGAAGAAGGACGCGACCGAGAAGGATCGAGAGAAGTATGTCGCGGCGATCACCTACGCTCTTGCGCTGACAGTCTTGTTTCTAATAGTCTGGCAACTGATTGGACCTAGGTTCTTCTGAGATATCGGATTAGGACGAGGTTCACTTGCTGCGCAGGATCTCATTACACGCGGGACAGACCTCGAAATTGAGCGAATTGATGGAAGAGCAAACGTCGAACGTCTGCCCGCACGATCTGCACTTCCTAAGCGCCAAGAAAGATGACCTGAAGTCCCTGCATTGAACGACCCTTTCGGACCTCTCGACCAGGCAGACATCGGCTACGCAGTTGTCGCAAAGGCTCCTTCTGCTGAGGTTTATGACAAGATGCTCACCGACCTTGACTCTTGTCATTTCGCTCCTTCCGCGCAGATCATATACTAACTAGCAAATCAGTCGCCCCACTAGTATTTGAATGTTGTCCGTCGTTTTCCATAGATCGACACCAGTCCGATCAGTCGAACTAGAGATCACTAGGAATCAATATTCAGTGACAAGCGAGCATATTCCTGATAATAGCCGATTGCAGTCGATTCCGTCAGAACAAGATTGAAGAGTTGCTCGTGAGGATGGTAAGAGCATCTTCTGCTCAAGAAAGGCCAAATGTCCACAACGTCTCGCTCAAGAAGCTCTCGGACAGAGAACATGCCTAGGTGTTGTTCATAGGGCTGAAACCGGGAGAGGGGTTCAAGAGTCACATCACGCCGGTCGATGTGTTCTTCTTCGTACTGGATGGTTCGCGGATCGTGGAGATCGGAAGGGAGAAGAAGAAGGTCGGCAAGGAGACGCTGATCGAGAGTCCGGCGGGCATTCCTCGCCGCCTGTTCAACGACCGCAAGGAGCCATTCAAGTTCCTTGTCGTCAAGATCCCGAGACAGAGGGAGAACACGAGAGTATTGTGAACGAGCTAGGAAGGACGGACTGACCGAAAGAATAGAGAAAGAGAAGACATTTACGGGGAGGCCAGATAATTAAGAGATGTTGTTCCTTACCCGGTCCTTCAGCTCGCCCAATTTCCCCTTGTTCCAGCTGCTAGTTTTCGAGAAGAACCCCGTGACCCTCGTTATCCCTTCGACGTCTGGTGAGGAGCAGTAGGGGCAGGTGTCCTTCAGGCCTCTGCTCGTCTTGCCGCAGGTGAGGCATGCTGTGAACTCGGGACTGAACGCGATCTGAGCGTTCTGCGTGTTGCTGAAGGTCTTCTTGACAAAGGCCGCTACGCTCTCGGCCGGCGGCTTGTGCTCCCCCAGCCAAACGTGCGTGAGCGACCCGGCTTCGATCAGCGGGTGAAACAATCCTTCCATCTTCACCCTCTCGATCGCGCTGATCGGTGCTCCGACATTCAAGTAGGTCGAGTTCGTGTAGTACACCTCGCCGCTACTTTTATTCCCCCTGATGACTGTCGGGGCCTGCAACGGATAGTACTTCATGTCGAGTCTTGCGAACCGGTAGGCGGTGCTCTCCGCTGGGGTTTGCTCAAGCGGCATCTTGATTCCGTATTGTTTGCCCAGCCGCTCCGCCTCTGTCTTCATCGTCGCCATGATCTTCAGTCCGAACATCAGTGCTTCCTTGGACTCGTGCATCTGCTGTCCCGTGTGGTACTGCACCATCTCGTTCAGGCCGACCATGCCGACCAGAAACGATGCCTTCCCAAGCCTGTAGTACGGCTCTCCGTCGAGGTTCATCGTGAGCAAAGCTAGTGGACCGTGCTTTCCCATTCCGAGGAGCTTGGCTATGAACTCCCGCTTCTCCAGGTGCGCCTTCGCCACCATCTCTATCCTCTCGCGCAGGAGCTCAAGCAACTTGTTGTCGTCCTGGTGGGCTTCATACGCCAGTCTCGGAAGGTTGATCGTCACGTTCTGCATTGCCGAATACCTCATCTTCCAAGGGGTCTTGGCATCGTCTAGGTCGCTCTTGTCGAGCTTAAAAGCGAGCCGGCAGCACTCGCTTATCTTGGCCGTGTTCCCTCGATCGAAGACGAAATAAGTGTTTCCCTTCTCCGACGCGACCTGAGATATCTTCGTCAGGAACTCCTCGTGGCCCTCGGTCGAGAAGAACTTCTCGGTCATGTGGACGTTGGGTTTCGGAAAGAAAAACGGCCGTCCGAGAGCGTCGCCCTCAAGGTATACATCGAAGAGGGCGTTCAAGAACCTCTGGCTTTCTCCGATGTAGTCCTCATAGGTCTGTCCCGTGAACTCGCCCTTCGGCCCGATCGCCGGTACATCCGCGAAGTGATCCGGGATCTCCCAGTATAAGTTCAGATCACTGAATATGGATTGCCCGCCTCTAGCGACAGCTTGCTGCGCAAACTCGAATATGAGAATCTGGGCAAGTTGCTTCATCCGATTGTCGTCGACTTTGGTGAGATAGGGGGCGAGGAAGATGTTGACAGCGTCCCATCCGATCGCGCCTGCGAAGTGTCCCTGGAGGGCTGCAGAGAACTTGATGATCTGCTCGATCAGGACCTCAGGGTGCTTGGCGGGTTTGGCTATTGAGATCGCATTCGGCAGGTTCAATCCGAACTTCTTCACGTATTCGATCGACTGCCCACTGCAATAAGGTCGGTCGACCATACCGAGATCGTGGAGATGGATATCGCCCCTCATATGAGAGTCTGCCATCTCCTGCGAGAACACCTCCAGGAGGGCGAACTCCTTCTTTATCCGCTCAGACAGAGTGAGGTTCGTTGCCTCGGGTCCGTGCGGCACATTGGCGTTCTCCTTATTAGGATTCATGATGATTTGACGAGCGTCGTACAGAGGTACACCAAGACGCGTATGCTGCTTTCTGATCTTGGCGAGACCGTACTCGACGAGCTTGGCATTCGTCAATTCTCTGATAAGTGGAGCGGTGACAACATCGAGCTCGAGCTCCGAGATGAGCTTCTCGACCTCACGTGCCACTATGGAAGCGGCATCCTCGCCAATGGTAGTCTCCCTGATCAGAGCCTCGTATATCTTGCCCCGATCCCACTTTTTGATCTCTTCGTCTGACGTTCTCACGAACAGGGAAAGCTCGGTCGACTCCTTCTCGTCGGTCGCGACCTCACCAGGTTCGCGTAGATACTCTATGGCCTTCATGTCATCACTCCTGAAAAGGGATATTAGGATAGACTCCGCATCCCCGCTACAAGGTGGGGTAGTTATTTGTGGTTCGGTTTAAAGGCATTTTTGAACTCAATCTGTTAAAACTTAACGGCTATAAGAAGGGTTTTTATTTACCATATCTGTTACTATATCTGTAATCAGATGTTCAGTCCAGAGGAAGATCTGAGACGTGCCTTGTTCGAAATCCTTGGAGGGGAAGGCAAATCAATAAGCGCCCTATCGCGTGAATTGGAGGCGAGGGGGTACAGTTTCCACCGTCTCATCCTTACAGGCTACCTGAGAGCGCTGACCGATCTCAAGGTGCTCAAAGAAAGGGAAGTCCCTCCAGCGAAGATATACATCCCAGTGAAGCCTCTAGATCGTGACATTTATGAGGTTGTCGGACAGAAGGTCAGGGAAATGGTTGAGGGGGATAAGGCGAACGCTTTGATCCTGTACATCCTGTCTAGGATACTAAAGCGACCAGTCTTCTATGATGAACTGAAGAGAACAGGGATAACAGGTCAGCCTTCAGGACGCCAGGTCAGTCCAGAAGAGAGACAGGAAGCGAAAAGGATCTTGGTCCGTGCCGGTTTCAGAATTCCCGACAGCTCAAAGGCATATCTCATCGAGGATGAGGGACTTCAAGAGGCATCGACCCAGGTACTTGACGCGATAATTGTGGAAGTCCTAGCCGCAGGTCACCTTGTAAGGGAAACGACCCAGACGAAGCTATCTCTTTGATATTTACAAATCTTCCTCAGTATCCCTGGCCATCAAGGATTCGTTAGAAATTCGAGAAGCTATTTATCCACCGAGTCTATACTCATGGGCATGGACCTTGAGGCTCTGGTATCCGACATAAGAAAGTATCCAGGTATCAAAAGAAAACGGATCATTTCAGAGGTCATCAACTTCTTTCCAAGAGTGTATCAGGCCAATGTCCTGGCCTCCTATGGGGATGATGCCGCGGTCATCGAGTTCGGGGACTCGGTTCTCCTACTCGCCGCGGACGGCATAATGGAGCCTTTGATGAAGACAAACCCCTATTACGCAGGCTATTTCTCCGTGCTCGTAAACATAAACGACATCTCCGCAATGGGCGGAATACCGTTGGCGATGGTGGATGTCATCTCGATGAAGGATGAGAAGATCTGTGCGCAGGTGATGAGAGGGGTTGAGGCTGCGGTTAGGAAGTTCGGCGTGCCAGTCGTGGGAGGTCACACTCATCCCGATTGCGACTACAATGCGATTGACGTCGCGATACTCGGCACGGCCAGGAAGGATGAGGTAGTCTATAGCCACACAGCAAGGGCTGGCGAGGACATCATCTTCGCCATGGACACGGAAGGATTCTTCCCGGAGAGACTCCCTTACGCGTGGGACACGACGTCTAGGAAAGGCGAGGAGCTTGTGAGAAGGCAGATGCTGAGTATGAACGAGATCAGCAAGCGTCATTTGGTCACCTCAGGCAAGGACATCAGCAACCCCGGGTCACTCGGGAGCCTTGGGATGCTGCTCGAGACTAGTGGAAAGGGGGCCGTCGTCGACCTCAGCGCAATCCCGAGGCCCAACGGCGTTGACTTTCATCAATGGCTCAAAGCGTATCAGGGTTGCGGGTTCGTTCTCACGTGCCAGCCGGGCAATTCCCGTGAGATTATACGTATCTTCTCGGAGGTCGAAGTGACTGGCGCGGTGGTAGGCACGGTGCAATATTCGAAGAAGTTCATAGTAAAGAGCGGTGGCGAGGAAGCGATTCTCTTCGATTTCGACAAGGATGTCATAACGGGATGTAACCCTTCCATGCCCGGCGTTGGCGGTCCGCGAAAGTGAGCGAAAAAGAAGGGAGTGCTAGGCCGCAGGAGTTGCCGCTCGGTCCGGTGAAGGTTGTCCGATCGCCTTCTTAGCCCCGTGACCCCTCGAGCGTCGGTAGTTCACGGTTAGGCTGCTCCCGTCAGGACCTGACCCTTTCCCCGTGATCAGAGCAAGGGGCACCGCCCTCCAGCGGCACCGCGATGCTGCCACCAGCCCCGAAGGACAGAGCCTCATCGTCGACGAAGAGGCCTTCACCGCTCCGTTTACGACGTCCCCTGCTGTCACCCCCGCTATCGACGATTTCGGTGTACAAGGACACGCCGAACGTCCCGGTCAAGCCTAGCATCCCCCCAATTAAGCCATGGACCTATTTATAACTATTCGAGAGGCTCCCTCTGGCCAGAAAACCTGGTCTCATATCCGGCTCTTGTAGGATCTTCCGTTCTAGCAATGTTTAAGTCTGCCATCGTTCTATGTTACTGATAAGAGGGGTGAATATGAAAGAATTGAAAGCAAGCGAGACGGCGATAGTGTTCATCGAGTTTCAGAACGACTTCGGCAAGGAAGGCGGGGGGCTCTACGGCGCCGTGAAGGATCAGATTGCGAAGCAAGGGACCATCAAGAATGGTGCCGATTGCCTAAAGAAGGCGCGAGGAAAAGTTCTCACGCTCATCTGCCCGATCCTGTTCGAGGAGGACTACAGGGATGCCGGATGCGAAGGAGTCCTCGGCCCGATTCACGTGAACGCGGCGAATGCGAAATCCTTCAGAAAAGGAACCTGGGGAGGGGCAATCGTCGACGAATTGAAGCCGACGAAGCAGGACATCGTGGTGGACGGGAAGCGGACCCTAGACGCGTTCAACTCGAGCAACATCGACTTCTTGCTGCGGGTCAACTGCATAAAGAACGTTGCTTTCGCAGGATTCCTGACGAATGTCTGTGTGGAAGGCTCTGCGCGGGCTGCCTACGACAGAGGATACAAGGTATTCCTGCTGAAGGACTGCACGGCAGCAATGTCTGGAGAGGAGCAGAAGTACGTCGAGGAGAAGTTTTTCCCACTCATAGGTGAGGTTCTGACACACGACGAGTTCCTCGCCCGAGTGAAGTAAACCCTTTCCCTTAGCTCTCTTTTTTTCTACTCTGCTGAAACGGTGTGAGGCAAGTGCAGTTCTTTTCGTTAGCTCACGAGGTTTTCCGATCTGATGAGAAGTCCCCTTCGAATACCGCCATCGATAAACTAATTAAGTCTTGGGGTCCAATAATCACAATGATGGCCGCGACGAACGACATGCCGGTTCGATGCAGGTCCGATACAGCAAAGCCGCCGTGGCTGAAGATCAGGGCTCCTGATCCCTTTCGATTCGCAAGAATGCGCAAGGTGCTCTCTGAGGGGCGAGTGAGAACCGTCTGTGATGCTTCCCATTGCCCCAACGTATCAGAGTGCTGGAGCGCGAACAGTGCGACGTTCATGATACTCGGGAAGGTATGTACCCGGAGCTGTGGATTCTGCGCCGTCGAGAGCGGTGATCCGAGGGGAGAGGTGGATGAGGAAGAACCGGCAAGGATAGCGAATACTGTCAGAGAGTTGGGGCTCACGCACGCTGTCGTCACCTCTGTCACAAGAGACGATCTCGAGGACTTCGGCGCCAGTTCGTTCTCGAACGTCGTCCGCGAGATAAGAGGCGCATGCCCCGATACGAGGATAGAACTCCTCATTCCCGACCTGCAACGGGACGAACTGGCGATCGCGACCGTGGTCGATTCTCGACCGGATGTTATCGGGCACAATCTGGAGACGGTCAGGAGGTTGCAGCCCGTCGTCAGAGATCCGAGGGCCGATTACGATGTCTCGCTCCAGGTCCTGAGGCGAATCAAGGATTACGCCGGAGGAATCCTCACGAGAAGCTCCCTCATGTTGGGGCTCGGCGAGACGAGGGCTGAGGTCGTCGAGGCGATGAGCGATTTGCGCGACGCAGGTGTAGATGCGTTGGCCCTTGGCCAGTACCTGAGGCCCGGCAAAGCGAATATGGAGGTGAAGGAGTACGTGACACCCGAGAATTTCGGCAGGATGAAGGAGGAAGCGCTCCGCCTAGGATTCGACTACGTCGCATCCGGTCCGTTCGTGAGAAGCTCCTACCGAGCGTTCGAATTCTTCGATTCGATGAAAGAAAGGGTGTGATACCATGCTGGTGGATGACTATGACCCTCTGAAAGGCAAGATGTTGCAGATCTTGGACAAGAACGGCAACGTAAACGCGAAACTCGATCCGAACATGCCAGAAGACACGCTTCTCAAGGCGTACAAGACGATGCTCCTCGCCAGGACTGCCGACGACAAGGCGGTGAGACTGCAGCGCCAGGGGAAGCTGGGTGCTTACCCCCCCTCGAAGGGACAGGAGGCGAGCCAGCTCGGTCCCGCCATTGCGATGGAGGACAAAGACTGGTTGGTTTGGGCGTTCAGGGAGCTGACGGCCCTCGTTTGGCGAGGTGTCCCGCTCTGGCGGGCTTACTTATACTGGATGGGCAACGAGGAAGGCAGCAATTACCCGGAGAATGTCCGGGTCACGCCCTCTACTGTCCCGGTCTCGTCTCAGATCCCCCATGCGGTTGGGATCTCCTACGCATCCAAGCTCAGGAAGGAGGGTTCGGTGACGGTCGTATTCTTCGGCGACGGCGGAACGTCGGAAGGCGATTTCAATGAGGGGTTGAACTTCGCGGGTGTCTTCAAGACCCCAACCGTGTTCGTGTGTCAGAACAACCAGTACGCAATATCTCTTCCGAGGAGTCATCAAACCGCGGCCGGGACGTTGGCGCAGAAGGCCTTCGCCTTCGGATTTCCAGGAATTCAGGTCGATGGGAATGATCTGTTAGCGATGTACGCGGCTGCGAGGGAGGCCGTTGACAGGGCGAGAAGGGGCGACGGGCCGACGCTCATCGAGTCGTACACGTACCGTCTAGGCGACCACACAACATCCGACGACGCCACGAGATACCGTATCGAGAAAGAGGTGGAGCAATGGACGGACAAAGACCCCTTGAAGAGACTGAAGATCTACCTCGAGAGAAAAGGCATATGGAATGATGAATCGGAAAAAGAAAGCGTCAAATGGGCTCAGGACTTCGTTGAAGGAGAGGTAAGGAAAGCGCAGGCGTTCCCACCGCCGAAGGTCGACGAGGTCTTCAAGCACACCTTCGCCGAGATGCCCCCCGATCTGAAGGACCAGATTGATTCCATGTTACGCGAACAGACCCCGAGCAAGGAGGGATGACAATGGCGACGATGAACATGGTCAGAGCGATAAACCTCGCGTTGTCTGAAGAGATGGAGCGCGACTCGAGCGTTGTCGTGCTTGGGGAGGATGTCGGCATCGATGGCGGTGTCTTCAGGGTCACCGATGGACTTCTGAGCAGGTTCGGGCCGGAAAGAGTCATCGACACGCCGCTATCGGAGTCAGCGATCGCAGGTGTCGCGATCGGGATGGCGATGAACAGCCTCAGACCCGTGGCTGAAATACAGTTCATGGGATTCTCGTACTTGATTCTCAACCAGGTCATATGCCACGCGGCAAGGATGAGAAATAGGACCAGGGGCAGGTTGACGGTCCCGATGGTCGTCAGGATGCCCTATGGTGCAGGTGTAAAGGCGCTCGAGCACCACTCGGAGAGTACCGAGGCTCTCTACGCCCACATCCCGGGATTGAAGGTAGTGGTACCGGCGACCCCCTCCGAAGCGAAAGGGTTGCTGACCTCCTCGATCAGGGATCCCGACCCGGTCATCTTCCTCGAGCCAACGAGGAATTATAGGCTGATCAAAGAGGAAGTGATAGAGGGCGAATTCACGATTCCGCTCGGGAAGGCCCGCATCGTTCAAGAGGGAAGCGACGTCTCGGTCTTCGGCTGGGGGGCTATGATGCCGCTTATACAGGACGCCGTGAAGAGGATCCAAGCCGACGGGATATCGATTGAGGTGATTGATCTTAGGACCCTGTCTCCGATGGATTTCGCGGCGATCATCGAATCAGTCAATAAGACCGGGAGAGGGGTCGTGGTCCACGAGGCTCCGAAGACAGCCGGCCTCGGGGCGGAAATCATAGCGAGGATTAACGAGAAAGCGCTCCTGTCCCTCGAGGCTCCAGTAGAGAGAGTGACGGCGCCAGACATCACTGTTCCTTTGCCGATGGGGGAAAGCTATTACTATCCAAGCGTGGATAGAATCGTCGCTGCAATTAGGAGAGTTGCGTCGTTCTGAGGTGTTCATTATGCCGGTAGAATACAAGTTTCCGGATCTCGGAGAAGGCGTCACCGAGGGAGAGGTGAAGAAGTGGCTGGTCAAGGAAGGGGACACGGTCAACCAGGACCAGTCTATCGCCGAGGTCGAGACCGACAAGGCAGTCGTTGAGATGCCCGTGCCAGTCTCCGGAAAGGTGCTCAGGTTGCATTTCAGAGAGGGGGACATCGTAAAGGTCGGCGAGACCTTGGCGACTATCGGCGAGGAGGGGGAGATCGTTGCCGAAGTCCCAACGAGGAAACCGTCCGTCTCCGTCGTAGGCGAGCTGCCGGAGGCGCCGGAGGAAACGGAGACGGTCAGGCCGCTCGCGAAGACCGCTGTGTCTACAACAGAAGTCCTGGCGACGCCGGCGGTGAGGAAGTTCGCGAAGGACGTCGGCGTCGACATCGGCAAGGTGAAGGGCACCGGCCCTGGCGGAAGAGTGACGGAGGAGGATGTCAAAGGATTCTCCGCGAGGCCCGTCGAACGCATCAGGCCGAGGACCGTGGCGAAGTTCGACATCTATGGCTGGATCGACCGCGTACCGCTGAAAGGCGTCAGGAGAACCACGGCCAAGAGAATGGTGGAGTCACAGACGAAAGCGGCTCACGTGACCTCGATGGACCTCGCGGACGTGACTGAACTGGTCGCGCTACGCGAGGCGCAGAAGAAGATCACCCAGGAGACTAGGCACGTGAAACTGACCTACATGCCGTTCATAATCAAGGCGGTCGTAGAGTCCCTGAAGGCCCACCCCTATCTCAACGCCACCTTAGACGAGGAAGGGCAGGAGATCATACTGAAGAAGTACTACAACATCGGGATCGCGGTTGCGACGGAAGACGGACTAATCGTTCCTGTCATTAAGGGAGCGGATCAGAAGAACATATTCGAGCTCGCAGAAGAGGTCCAGAGGCTCGCCGAGCTCGCGTCCTTGAGGAAGATCGACCTAGCCGATCTGAAGGGAGGGACTTTCACGATCACGAACTACGGGGTCTTCGGTGGGACCTACGGGACGCCGATCATAAACTATCCAGAGGTCGCCATCCTTGGAACCGGTAAGATCGCTGACGCCCCTTTGGTCAAAGACGCAGAGGTGAAGGTGAGGAAGACCCTCCCGCTATCCCTCTCCTTCGATCATAGGGTACTCGATGGGGCGGAGGCGGCGAAGTTCATGAACGATGTCATCAGACACCTCGAAAATCCGACGCTGATGCTCTTGAGCTTTTAGCGGCTGAAGTTCCATTCTTGACTGGCGTATCTCCCAAGGACGAGCTGTCGTGCCCTATTCTTCTCTTCTTCGGTGTAGGTGCCCGCTTCCCATTCCTTCCCCTTCGTGAAAGAGCGGCGCAGCTCCTTAAGCACCCTGTCCTTTGATAACTTGGCGTGCCTCAGGATCGAAGTGACACGTTCTTCGAATGAAGAGATGTTCTTGTCGGATATCTTGGTCCGTCCTGCTTTCAGAATGGAGAACATCTTCCCGGGATTGACGCTGTACAACACTGTGCCGTGCTGGAGGAAAACGCCCCCCCTCCTCGTCTGGGCGCTTCCGGATATCTTACTGCCTTCCACAAGGATGTCGTTGATCGGTGCGAAGGTCGCCGGAATCTCCATAACGTCCAGTGCATTAACGATCCAGCCACAGATCGTGAAATAGGCTTTGTTGATGTCTCTCGCCATGACCCCCTCGGGTGCAATGACACTGTAGGTGATCTCCCCGTCCTTGTCGTGGTACACGGCGCCGCCGCCGGTCCTTCTTCTCACAAAATCGACGCCCTCCCTACGACATGCATCGAGGTCAACCTCGTCTTTGAGGCTCTGGAAGCAGCCAATTGAGACTGCACTCGGATTCCAGCCGTAGAACCGAATCGTCGGAGGCGACGAGCCCGATATCACGGCCTCTCCGATCGCCTCATCCAACGCCATGTTCATCCGCGCGTTCCAGTACTCAAAGTCCACGACTCTCCACTTCATGCTAGCGCTCCTGCCACCAGCTTTGCCAGGTCGTTCGGCGAGAAACCCATTATGATGATGTTCTCCTTTGTTACGATCTCGTCCACCAACCCCTCGACGTTCTGCGCGGACAGAGGGAGCCTGAGCCCGACGAGGACCTTCTCGATGGCATCGAGCCCTTCCTCTGGATGGATGAAGAAGTCTCCGGTTATTTGGATCTGAAAGATTATGTTCCCTTCGAACGCTATTTTGACCCTTAGGAGTTTCCCGCCTTTGACCTTGAACTCGGCCATTACGTTCTGCATATCACAATCTAGCTCGCTATCGAAACAGATAGTAATATCGTTTGCGCAGCGGGGGAGAACTGAGCGAGATTAGAGATCTCACCCGAGGGCCCACTTCTTTAGACCCTCGTACGAGATTCTTCCGCAAATCGCTTTCCCGGTCTGTTCATTGAAGAAGCTAGGCACGCCAAGGTCCCCTCCGCACGCCTTCGATATCACATCCCCGAGCTTACGCATGAATCGAGCATTTTCCTCGTTATGCCAGACCTCCAGCTCGGTGATCTCGACCCCTGTCTCGGCGATCAGTCTCTCGACCACCGGCCGCGTCTGCTTGCAATGAGGGCATTCCCTGCCCATGAACCAAATCAATCTCTTGCCAACCTCATTTGCCACACCCTCACCTCTTGACGAATAGACCGCACCAGCATTCGCCATACTCCTTCCATGTCTTCTGAATAAGGAAATTGCAGGGACAAATAAGATTCAGGTCCCTCTCAAAATCGCCAGTGGTCATCCTGCAAGGACAGTACTTGAAGCCCTTGTTCTTGACATTCTCGAGCTCGCCAATAGCCAGGGTCCGCACCATCTCATTGTCATCGTTCAACTTGAACTCCTTGACCTCGATGAAGCTCTCCCACGTCTTGATCAGATTCTCAGCTGTCTCGATCTTCCCTCCGTAATCGTCGATGACCTTGACGGCTTCACTACTGTCGACAAGAACGAAAGCGTCCTTGGCCCCGCAAGTAGGGCACACCTTTGGCCCTTTCACTCCGAAATGAATATCGTTGCAGACATGGCAGCGCCACAGTTTCTTGTTCATAATTCCCGGGAAATTCAGTACGTTGCACAACTAATATAAAGCCATTGTGAAGGGGTAGCGCCATGAGCAAGATATTGGGAATTGAGACCAGTGAGGCCATCACCGCAATTCACTCATGCGCTGAAGGAATTCTCAGAACCTGCATTGTTAATATAAAACCGCAAGATTAATTAGCTCCCTTTCCCACTCTCCCCACATGCCTGAAGGATTATCTACCAACGCAGAGAAGGTCTTCAAGGCCATGGTGACGGCCGGGCTCGTCGGCGAAGAGAAGATGATGGATGCTCAGCGGATAACGAACATGTCCAGGCTTCCGAAGGCTCAGACGATGAATGCCTTGCAAGAGCTCGAGAAGAAGGGCTACGTGAAGCGCAAGGCCAGGGAAAAGTCGGCCGGCTACTTCCTGACAAAGACCCAGTGACGGGCCGACAGTTGACGGCAGGCATCGAGGCGATCGAGATTCGTAGAACTGTTTTGTAATCGTGTCCTCACCAGAGTTGTCCTTCATATTTCATTTCCTAGGGAATTAGGGGCGTGATCGATTCCAGTCTCCGCGACTTTGCTGAGGTGCTGACTCTGCCCCATAACCCTTATTTACCCTTATCGCGAATCCCGTCCAAATGCCATTCGCAGACCTAGTCTACGCTACAACCCTACTGTTCTTCATCTTCGACCCTTTCGCGAGCCTTCCGATATTCATCACGCTAACGAAGAGCTTCAGCGATGAGGACAAGATGAAAAGCGCGAACAAGGCGGTGCTGGTGGCCAGCATCTTGTTCGTGATATTCGTCTTTATAGGCAAGGGGCTGCTGGGAGTTTTCGGCATCACGACCCCCTCGTTCAGGATGGCCGGCGGGATTGTTCTGTTGCTGATGGCGATCGAGATCGTTTTCGGCATAGGTATTATGCACCAAGGCGAGCAGAATGTCGCCTGGGTCATCGTCGCAAGCCCGGTCCTGACTGGCCCGGGCGTCATCACCACTGCGATCATACTCACGACCAACTATGGGTATATCACCCCGCTGTTCGCGGGAGTGATCTCCCTCGTTATAACCTGGGGATTGCTCAGGAATGCCGCAACGATGGTCAGACTGGTCGGGAACAACGTCATCGATATATTCTCGAAGGTTATCGGGCTGTTCATCGCGGCGATGGGCATAGAGTACATCATGAGGGGAGCGATCGACTACATCGTTGCCTCCGGTCTGATGTTGCTGCTTTGAGTTGCGATCTGCTCCAGCTGGCTCTCGATTCGAATTGCTCACGCTAGGACGACGTCAAACCCCGCTTCACGGAGCGTTACCAGTGCCTTTTTGAGGTCCCGTTCTTTGACAAGGAGGTGATCCGTGGAGTACGCGGATATAACGAGGACTCCTACGCCTGCTTCGGCTAGCGCGCTTGATACAAATGCCAAAAATCCTATAAGTTCAAAGGGTAGCACCGCATCGAAGGTGATTAACCTCCAATTCCTCTCGACCTCCAAAGCATCGGATTCGTCAAATCGGGACTGATCGATGACTGCAGATACCTCCTTACCATCATCGACGACTGCGAAGCATCCCGCGAGCTGCTTCCTGATCCTGGCGACGGCGAACTTCTCCGTCCGGACCAGGGCCTTCATCCCCTTGACGGCCTTGTAGTCAAGAACCGTCCCAAGTCCGACCGGATCACTCTCATTCTTCAAGATGACGACCTCAACCCAGTGGGCGAATCACTGCCAATGACTTCAATGGCTGAGTCGGTATTAGTAGGTTGACGGTTAACGCAATCGCATCCGTCTAATATCCGTGATCCGCATACACAATCTGCTTGAACACATGACTGATTTTAGCTCACTGAGGGAATCACAGAGAGAGGGGTGGAATAGAGAATACAATTCCAGATCTCCCTTGTGGAGGGGTCCTTCCGATTTCGAAGTCCCTCTGGGCGAGCATGATGAAGTCCTCGAACTTGGCTGCGGTGACGGAAAGACACTTGGAGGTCTGCTCGGGTCAGGGCGCTTCGTCGTCGCGACAGACCACTCCACGAGAGCGATAGAAGCGTGCGACAAGAGGTTCGGACCTCAGCTGAAACTCAACCTCGTGGTTTCTGATGTCTGTGCTCTTCCATTCGCTACTCGATCGTTCGATGCCGTCGTCGCGTCTCACATCCTTGAACATCTGATGTCTGACGATCGCGCGAAAACGGCAGCGGAGTGCAGAAGGATACTGAGACCGAGCGGGAGAGCATTCGTTCGCGTCTTCTCGGTGCACGACATGCGCTGTGGAAAGGGGAAAGAAGTCGAAAGGAACACCTTCATCCGGGGCAGCTCGATAACGTATCACTACTTTTCCGAGGTCGAGCTGAGGAGTCTGTTCCGGCATTTCAGAGAAGAGTCGCTCGAGGAACGAATAGTCGACAGACATTTCGCGGGAAAATACCTGCGGAGAGTAACGCTTGACGCGGTTTTCACAATGAGCTGATGGGGAACAGGTAGAGTCCGCGTGAGAGGCTTTTATAACGGAGGAATCGTAATTCCATGCCATGTCCAAGTCAAAAGAAAAGACAGGGAAGGCAGATAGAGCGGTTAAGGATCTGAAAAAGAAGATGTGCGGGTATTTGCCGAAGACGCTGGACCACATTAGAGAGCACAACCCTGAACTGGCAGTCCTGATCAAAGATATGGACCAAATCGTAGTTAACGACGGTGCGTTGGACAGGAAGACGAAACGCTTGATCGCGCTGGCTTGCGTCGCAGTAAGGATGTGCGAGGACTGCGTCTATCCCCAGGCGAAGGTTGCCAAGAACTACGGTGCGACGAAAGAGGAGATCGTGGAAGCGCTTCAGGTCGCAGTCTTGACCGGTGGGGTCCCGACATGGTCCGTCGCGAAGAAGGGCATAACGAAGCTCTTTGATGAGTGGGGATAGGTCCGGTTTCCGGCTGGATTTCGTATTTCTTCGAAAGTCAACGGTCTTTCCTCATGTCGATCCAGCGAGCCATCTGTACAAAGACAAGGCTCGCAGGCCATCGATTAGACACTGACATATGCTATCACGTATCAACCACTCCCCCTTTGTCCAGCTTGTTCAAAATCCATGGGAAGGCATAGAGGACATCCAGGCCAGGTGGAAGATTGTGCACTAGCGTTGATGGAAAAAGGTCGTAGGATGCGACAGAGTGTGTTATCTCCTGTCTCATTCTGTCTCTTTCCCATCTGCCGTCAGAACTGTCAGAAGTGTCAGAAAATGGTGGACCGAGCGGGATTTGAACCCGCGGCCTCCGCCTTGCGAAGGCGGCGATCTTTAGTGACGCCTCTGGAGGCGCATCCACTGATCTATCGGCCCGCGGATGGATAACAGGAGGACAGATTTAACCCTTTTCTCGGACAAGACCGCTGGTGCGACTAATCTCTAGCGTTGATCAATTTTTTGGCATCTGCCACAGCCTCGTCGACGATCCGCGGCGCCATCCCGACGTAGTTCCCCGGATCCATCACCTTCCTCAGCTCTGCCTTACTGAGGACCAGCTTCACCTCTTTCGAGTATGCGAGCGCATCGATAAGACTTCTCCCATCGTTCTCCGCCTTCAGACAGACCGTCCTGACGAGCTCGTGCGCCTCCTGCCGACCCATCCCTTTCTCGACGAGCGCCATCATGACCGACTCGGCCATGATCATACCCTGAGACATCCCAAGATTCTCCTTCATCTTGTCCGCCCTGACCACGAGGCTGGAGTATATCTCGTTCGTCTTCGCAAGGATGTCGTCGGCAAGCACGAAAACGTGTGGTATGATGAACCTCTCCGAACTTGAGTTCGTCAGATCCCTCTCATGCCAGAGAATCATATTCTCCATTGAGGGAGCGACAAAAGCTCTCACTATTCTCGCCAGTCCGCAGACATTTTCAGAGGCGATCGGATTCTTCTTCTGCGCCATCGTAGAACTGCCAACCTGGTTCTTACAGTCGAAGGCCTCCGAGACCTCCTGGATCTCCGATCGCTGGAGGTTCCTCACTTCGGTCGCGTATCGCTCGCATGAAGTGCACAACTGGGCCAGCACGGAGACGATTTCAGCGTATCTGTCCCTGCAGACGATCTGGGTCGCAGCCTTTTCGACACCGAGACCGAGCTCCGTCATAACCGCGTCCTGGATCTCAAGCGACTTCGGGCCGAAAGCCGCGCTCGTTCCCACGGCCCCGGACATCTTCCCGACGCATACCCTTCTCCTCGCTTCGGCCAGTCGCTCCAGGTATCTCATCATCTCTGTCAGATATCCTGCGATCTTGAATCCGAAGGTCGTAGGAACGGCGAATTGCCCATGAGTCCTTCCGACCATGACGGTCCTTCGGTGCTTCTTCGCCATTCCAGCGAGTGTGTCGATCAGTCTCAGTACGTCATCTTCCAGAATGTCAAGAGCTATTGACATCTGGATCGCAGTAGCGGTGTCGATGATGTCGTTCGAGGTCGCTCCTAGATGCACGTACTTGCCGGCAGCCCCGCACTGCTCGGAGAGCGCCTTGACCATGGCCATTACATCGTGCTTCGTCTTCTTTTCGATCTCCTTGACGCTTTCGAGCGTGACATACTTCAGGTCCGCTTTTGATGCGATCGCTGCCGCATCCTTCTTGCTTATGTTCCGAGCGCTCGCATGGGCCCTGGCAAGGGCCGCCTCGACGAGCAACTGCGTCCTGAGCTTGGTCTCCTCGCTGAAAACAGTCTTCATTTCGTCGCGCCCGTACCGGTAGTCTAGGGGGCAGAGAAGCATTTCCTCACTTCCCTTAGATAAAAATCGTTGGACATTAATGTTATGGTCTAGAGGGATAGGTTGGCCCTGCTGAACAGAAGAAAAGGATTAAGAGGGTTTTCAGGGATATGGTTGCGGCGTTCGATTTGGGGTCTGATACAAAGAGCGGTAGGATACCTCAGGAGATCCTGGATTTCCTGAGGAGCGCTGGCGGACATTCTCTCATCATCAAAGGCGAAGCCGGCACGGGGAAGACGACATTCGCTCTGCAAATGGTCGAGGAGCTGGCTGAGGAGCAAACGGAGTACTACTTGTCGTCAAGGGTTTCGGACGAAGCCCTATATCGTCAATTCCCCTGGCTAAAGGAGAGGGCAAGGCGCAACAACATCCTGAGGGCGGGAAAGAGCTTCCTGAAGCAGACGAGGCCCGCGCAGTTGAAGACGGAGGAGGTGTTGCATGCCGATGCCACACTGAAGGCCGCGAAGGAGCTGCTGAGGGCCCTTGCCCGCTCGGAAAGCGTGCCAGGCGTTGTCAGATCTGAGCTGCAGAAGCTTGAAGGTCAGATCGAGGCGGGCGACCTGGGTGGTGATGAGAGCGAGTACAGTTCCGGAGAGGTCACGGACAGCTCGATAATCCTGGACCTCGGAGTGATGCTACCAGAGCTGGAGCTTGCATACGATTTAGCGGAGACGAACCTCCCGAGGAAGACCCTTGTCGTCATAGACAGCATGGATTCTTTGTCCGAGAGATATGGAATCGCCTCCCATCGCATCGTGAGCACCCTGCAGAAGGACCTCGTGGAGCACTCGGGAACGAACATCGCGTATATACTCGAAACCTCCGGACGCTCGAGCATGGACTTCCTGGGGGACGGCGTGGTTGCGCTCCTGAGTGGAGAGAAGGAGGGTCGGAGGGTCAGGCAGCTCGTGATAGAGAAGCTGAGGGGCTCAAGGATAGAGCGGTGGAGGTACACGTTCACGCTTGCGGATGGAAGAATAAGGACCTTCGAGCCCACCTGGATTAGGATGCCTGAGACATTGAAGAAGCACTCCCCGGTCGAGGACCGGAGGGACGGTGTCGCCTCTACCGGTAACAAGAATGTCGACGAGGTGCTCGGGGGCCTTCCGCTTGGCGCTCTGACCCTTGTGGAGATCAGTGCGGACGTGCCTCAAGAGGTCGTACGCTGCTTCGAGCTATCCTTAATCTCCGACTTCCTGTCGAAGAAGAGGGGCGTCATCTGGTATCCGTTGAACTCTATTGACTATTCGCTGCTGGACAAACAGATGGCGGTGCTTGTTCCGAAGGATGGGGCCGCGAAGGGGCTGAGGGTCCTAGACGCGTCTGGGACAGCCGAGGGCTCGTATCCGTTCATCACCACGATCGAGGGGAGCAAGGCCTCTCATGACATGAAATGGGATTCACTGAGGTACATGCTGTCTGGAGCCTCGCCGCCCTATCTGTCGCTGTTGGGATACGATGCGTTGGAGGCCCAGTACGGCCAAGAGGTTCTGGCCGGGGCGTTCGGGCACATCGACTCGGCCCGGCGGGACGGGCAGGTCGTCGTTGCGGAGGCCACCCAGGCGTCGAAATCTCTGATGTCACTCGCCCACCAGGCGCAGATGCACGTGAAGCTCGAGAGCATGGAGGGCGCCGTCATGCTGTGCGGGCAGAAACCTTTCACGCCGTACTACCACCTCGAGTTCGAGTACGAGAATGGCTTTCCCAACGCCAGACTCGTGCCGATGCTTTGACATCGGGTCCCTTTTCTGATATCAGATTTGATATCTGCGGAACAAAGTCTTTAAGAATCAGCGGTCATCGAAAACTCGATGGAAGGAGCGACCCCTCAGGAAGAGGCGATCTCCAGACTGATGGCGGACGAATACGCCGGCAAGATTCTCAGCACGACCCACAGAAGCCCAATGTCTGTGCAAAACATCAGCAGAGTCTGCGGGATTCCTATTGCAGTTGCTTACAGGCGCGTCTCAAAGATGGAGGACATCGGCCTCTTGAGATGCGTCAGGCAGGAAGAGGTCTTCAGGGGCAAAAAGGTACGGTACTACCAGTGCGCAGTCAGGGTGCTCAGGCTCATTTTCATGGAGGGGCGCTTCAGGATCGAGGTCGAGTGGTTGCCGGATGAGGAGTTCATTGTGCAACCTGAGGTTATCGTGGCGAGGGCATAGGGCCTCGACCCGGCGAAATCGTCTGATATCTTGGAAGATTTTAATATCCATCCATCCCCTTCAATTACTCTGAAGGAGGAAGATCGATCGACCTTCTGAAGACCTCCCAGCTCTTGACGGACGAGTATGCTGTCAAGATTCTAGTCGCGACGGTGAGAGTCTCACGCTCCGCCCAGGAGATTTCCGAGAAGTTCGGGATCCCTATCGCAGCGTGCTACAGGAGGATAAGGGACCTGCAGAAGGTGGGGCTCGTAGAATGCAAGGAGAGGAGGCTTTCCCAGGAGGGCAAAAGGGTCTCGTTCTACTTGTCCACGGTGAAGAACGCCTATGTCTTCTTCGAGGGCGGCCGACTGAGGGTCAAGTTCGAGCTGAAGACTGGCGGGGCGGATCAGTACGGTGACCAGTGGCACGACATTGAGCTCGATTCCGACAAGCAGCGAAAGAAGGAGGATAAGTATGAAGGGGACGATTCCGCTCCGTGATTGCACGTTCTGGACAGCCCTCATCTTTCTTTGGATGTCGAAAAGATTATAAATTGAAGTCAGTATGTCCATCTCGTTTCAATTGCGTGCGCTGAATGGCTGAGTGTGTTTGAATGACGGAACTCTTGGAGGAGCTTGAACAGAAACGACAAGTCTGTAACAATGAGGCGGAAAAACACCGGAATCTCCGAGATGAGCTTAACGAGCAGACAAAAGAGTGGGTGATGAAGCGCGACGAGCTTAATTCCAAAGTCAGGGAGCTAGTTGAAGAGGCCGCGAAGCACAGGGAGACCCGCGACTCTTTGAACGTTCGAGTCAGGGAGGACAAAGAGCAAAGGGACCTCTGGAACCAGAAGGTCAACGAACTGAACGAGAAGGTTTTGATGCTTAAGAAAGACAACGTCCCCCGGGAGGGGCCTCCGATCGCCAAGCTGAAGAAGGAGCTCAAGGCACTCGAGTTCAAACAGATGACTTCCGTTCTAACGACAGAGAAGGAGAGGGACATAATCGAGATGCTCTCCGCTCTCCAAGCTCAGATAAAGGAGAGGGAGAAAGCCCTGGAACAGAACGTCGAAGTCCGCAACGCAATCCGGGAGCTCAGGGAAGCGAAGGACAAAGCCGAGATGCACCACAGGAACGTTGGCGAACTCGCGGAGAAGGCCCAGGCGGAGCACGATAAGATGATTGAGCTTTACGAACAAGCTGACAGGCTCCGGAAAGAGGCGGACGCGGCTCAAGAGAAGTTCATCGAGACCAAGCTCAAGGCAGACGAGGAACACAGGAAGCACATCGAAAGCATTCGTCAGGTCCACGACTACGACAAGATAACAACGGGACTGAGACAGAAGGCGCGCCGGGCGAAGAAGAAGAAGGAAGAGTCGACGGCGATGCAAGAAGCGGAACAGATCTTCGAGAGGTTCAAGAGCGGGGAAAAACTGAGCACTGAAGACATCATGACTCTACAGAAGTCTGGCTATCTGTGATTTCGCTCCCGTTGGGGGTCTGACACCCAACAATTGTATGACCGCGACCAGCGAAACTTGAGGATTTGAAGGCTATTTCGTCATAAAATTTATATAGCATCAAGATTATACTTAGAGCGGGAAGTTCTGGGCTAGTTGTTAGAGTGCATCCCATCCCTTCTGACAAGGCTAGCCCTTCCCATCCCTTTTTTTGTTCCTAACAACTGGACGGTAAAGTTTAATAGACTACGTGATACTGTTGGCGGCAGGTGATTTGCGACGGTTCTTGAAGGGTTGGGACGATCTCTACGGGACGTTCTAAAGAAGATCGCCAACGCGGGCCACGTCGACGAGAAGCTCATAAAGGAAGTGACCCGGGACATTCAGAGGGCCCTCCTTCAAGCTGATGTCAATGTCAAGCTAGTCCTCGACCTCACAAAGGAGGTCGAGCGACGGTCTCTCACTGAGAAGCCTCCTGCCGGGATGAGCTCTAGAGAACGCGTCATCAAAATCATATACGAGGAGCTGGTGAAGATACTGGGGGAGCAGCGCGCCATCCCCCTCGCACGCCAAACAATCATGATGGTCGGGCTCTACGGTCAAGGCAAGACGACGACCGCAGGCAAGCTCGGCAGATACTTCCACAAGAAGGGTCTTAGAGTCGGTCTGATAGCCGCAGACGTTCACAGGCCAGCCGCGTACGACCAATTGAAGCAGATCGGCGACAAGCTCGGCGTTCCAGTCTATGGATCGAGGGACGCGAAGGACGCAACCAAAATCGTCTCTGAGGGGCTCAAGAAGTTCGCCGGAGTCGATGTCATCATCATCGACACCTCCGGTAGACATGCTCTCGAGGAGGATCTGATCGAGGAAGTGAGGGAAGTCGCGAAGATCGTCAAACCTGACGAGAGAATACTCGTACTCGACGCGGCGACCGGTCAGCAGGCCGGCCCTCAGGCGAAGGCATTCCACGATGCGGTTGGGGTGACGAGTGTCATACTGACAAAGATGGACGGTACCGCGAAAGGCGGTGGCGCGTTGAGTGCGGTCGCCCAGACAAAGGCGCCAATCGTTTTCATTGGAACCGGAGAGCACCTCGAGGACTTGGACCCATTCGAACCCCCGAGATTCATATCCCGCCTGCTAGGAATGGGGGACATCCAGTCCTTGCTCGAGCAGGCTCGGGAGTCGCTGACCGAGGAAGAGGCGCTCGAGACGACGAAGAAGATCATGGCGGGCCGATTCACGCTCAAGGAGATGTACGACCAGATGGAGATGCTGACGAAGATGGGGCCCCTCAAGAAGCTGGTCTCGATGCTACCCGGGATGCCCGGGTTGACGGACAAGATAGATGTGGAGGAGTCGCAGCAGAGGCTCTGGAAGTATAGGGTGATTATGGACTCGATGACTGAGGCGGAGATGGAAGACCCCCGTGTTATCAAATCGACAAGAATCCTAAGAATAGCTAGGGGTGCCGGAGTCGATCCAAAGGACGTAAGAGAGCTTCTCCGCCAGTACAACGTTTCGAAGAGGGCGGTGAAGGGGTTCCTCGGCAACAGGAAATTGAGGAGGCAACTGCTCAAGCAGCTGGAGGGAAGCGGACTGGGGGCGCAGGAGTGAGGAGATTCATCGTCATCGGTCACAGGGCCACGACCTCTGGCAGCTTCAAGCTCGACGACCTTTGCGGGGGTGCAGGACGCCTGGACGTTCTGCTTCGCTGCATCAATTCCGCATTCTTCCTCTCACACGACATAAGAAGGGACGTAGAGATGTATCTCGTCCTGCTGGGGCCGCCGTCTCCGCCGAAGACCCTGAGGTTCGTCGGGAATGAACTGAAATATCTGAACCCGGACGAGAGGAGCACAGGTGCCCTCGTCAGGAACGCCCTGATGCAGAAGGTGAGCGGCGAGGAACGGTCTTCGCCCGGAATTTACATCTCGAACCAGTCCTACACCGAGCTCTTCTCGAACATATCCAAGGAGACCAAGGTCATCTACCTAAAGGAGGATGGGACCGACATAAGGGACGTGGATCTCCCCGAGGACGTCACGTTCGTCCTGGGCGACGACCAAGACCTGACCCCGGGAGAGGAGAAGGCCCTGATGGCCTATCAACCCGACAGGTTATGGTTAGGACCGATCAGCTACCACGCCGACCACTGCATCACCATCGTCAACAATGAACTGGATCGCCGGGTTGTCTGAGGATTGGATCGGCTCGAGTCCGGATCGTGTCCTGGGACGAATCTGCAATAACCTTTTAACCGGATATGCCTTATCGGGGAAAGCATGGCAGACAGGATACCTCAGCACAAACACTGCCGTCAGTGTGGCAAGGCCTTCATCGGAGACGAGCAATACTGCTCGGCGGAATGTACAAAACAGGGCAAGGACATTCTGAAGAAGCGTAAGAACCAGCTGATTATCCTATACGTTCTGACAATGTTCATCCTTGTCGTCGCCGTCATAGCGATGGGTATCTGATGAAAGTAGGCGTGGCCGGTACTTTCAGCATCTTGCACAGAGGACACAGAACCCTTCTGGACAGGGCGTTCCAACTGGGGGACTGGGTCGTCGTTGGCATCACTTCCGACAGTTTTCCCTCCAAGAAGCGATTCCACGTCCCACTTGAGCAGCGCTTGGAGGCCCTTGAAGATTACCTCTTTTCCCTGGACAAGAAATGGGAGATCGAGATACTGCAGGATAGAATGGGAAGCGCAGCGCACGACAAGGAACTGAACTTGCTGGTTGTGTCTCAAGGCACCGTCGAGAATGCCCAGAGGATAAACGAATTCAGGATCTCGAAGGGACTGAAACCGATGGTCATCGAGGAGATCAAGCACGTCCTCGGAGAGGACTGCGCGACAATCACTTCCACGCGCGTGCTCGAGGGCGAGATCGATACTGACGGAAGGCTCCTCCGGCCCCTGCGCGTGAACGTAGGATCCGACAACCCAGTCAAGGTGGAAGCGGTCCGCAGAGTCATGAGTGAGCTGTACAGGGAGGTCGAGATAGCTAGCGTTTGCGTTAAGACGACCGTCGGCGAGCAGCCCTGGGGCGAGAACATCCTTACGGGAGCGAGAGAGAGGGCGAGGTCGGCGATCGGGAAGGCGGACTTCGGCGTCGGGATAGAGGCCGGGATCCTCGAACTGGATGACGGTCTGTATGGCATCCAGTTCTGCGCGATAATCGACAAGGGAGGGATCGTGACGTCAGGTCAGAGCTCCGGCTTCAGGTATCCGCCGGAAATCGAGAAGAGAATCAGGGCTGGCGTTGCCGTCTCAAAGGCCTTCGACGACTTTTGCGGCACGAAGGATATCGGTCATAACGAAGGGGCAATCGGCTTCCTCACGAAAGGAATACTTAACAGACAACAGCTCAGCGAGCAGGCCGTGCAAGCGGCAATGGTTCCGAGGATAAGGCCTGACATCTACTTAGAGGTATGATATCGCTTCTTCCTTTCATTGACGAAGTTGATGTAATCCTCCAACGTGCCGCAGTTACCCGGTCCGATGCACTCGAATTTCCTGAATTTCTTGCAGTAGAACCCTCTCTCGTTGAACTCGCAGGGCTCCCGACTGGATCTGCACATCTCCTTGATGCATCCAAATCCGTGGTATGCACCCTTGCATTTCCCGTCCTTGCTCAGATAAATGCAGTCCAACTAGGTCCTCCTCTCCACGAACTCCCTGAACCTCGCGAAGTGCGTCATGTACGATTCCGCCGTCCCGCAGTTCTCGATGCCGGAACAGTAGAAACGCTGATACTTTGCACAATAGAGCCCATGCCATTGCTCCGAGGAGCAATGTGAGTTCATCTGACAATAGCGCATCGGGGACGACCTGACCAGACAGTTATCCTCTCCGACGCATTCCCGTTCCTCGATCTGTCTGTGCGCACAATAGGACTGCCTATAGCGATATCTGCACAACGCACCCATCCCTGCCAGTATTGGCGCTCTTATATGCACGTTTCCGGATTTAAATCTAGCGAAGGTCTTGGATGTTCTCCCACGTGTCAAGTATTGGATTTCGAAGCGGTCGCGGTGACCTTAAAGACCGAGATTCAGGGTAGAAAACCTTCGTGAGAGCGAGGAACCAGATGATCTCCAGTGCTATGCAAATCGTTGCGGGGATCGCAGCCTCGCTGCCAAAGAATGCGACTGCAAGCGCGGCCGCCATGACGGTGTTCTTGTACGTCGCGTAAAGCACCATTGGGGACTGGCAAAAGAGTCCCAGTATACGAAAATTGCATAAGGCATTCTCGGTATGGTAAGAGATTTTCAATGGATTGATATCACGAATTGTGCACGTAGAATCGTTAGAACCAGGAAGGATGAGGGCGCCGAGGGGGAGATTCGAACTCCCGTGGTGCGAAGCACCACCGGCTCTCAAGGCCGGCGCCGTGATCCGGGCTTAGCTACCTCGGCATTCGCCTCTTGGACGTCCTCAATGATGAGCTATTAATTATTAGAATCTCTGCCCTGAGATCGCTTCAGACTATCCTGTCCAATTTCCCTAACAGAACCTTCTCGAGATATAGCTCGAACGCCACCGCGGGATGTGCCAGTCCGAATCGCGTCATCGTCTCAGGATGCACCTCGCCGAAGTACCCAACATTCTCACCGTCGACGACGACAGAGGCGTCCCTGCCCTCCACGAACATTCCCAGTCCCGCCGGGGACAGCTCCCATCTGAGAGAGCAGTCGCGGAGAAAGCCCTCGACGACCGACTTCATCTCCGTGAAGCTCGCTTTGGAATGAATCGATATCGCTGCCAGGTGCTTCTGCCTCTTCGTGTCGATGACCACGTCTCCGACTTCGAAAATGCGCTGCGGCAAATCGCGGTGCTTGTTCTTTGTGAGGACGCCGAGCAGGCTAGGGAGAAGATGAACTCTGAGGCACGTAAGGTCCTCGCTAATGGGATTTAAAATCTCTACGACCTCACGCTCCTTCGTACGCGCGCTGTCGAATTGTTCTCTTTGGCTCGATAGAGTCAGGGTCGTCACTTCGAAGTAACCGTAGCCCACCATCATCTCCCGAACAAGATTCGCCGCCTTCTCGATCAACCTCTCTCCACCTATCGTTTGGACGGTCGGGAGCTGAGTGCCGAACTGCTCATATCCGTAGCCCTTGGCCACGTCTTCGATAAGGTCCACCGGATGGAGAATATCCAGCCTCGTCGCCGGCGCCAGGACATTTATAATATCGCCGCCGTCGTCATCGCACCCGTAACCCATCTTCCTCAGGCATCTGCACATCTCCCCCCTGTCGAGATCGAGACCGAGAAGCGAGTTGCACTCCGCCGGGTTGAGGGACCACTTAGCCGGCTTAAGGTCCGGGGTGATCATCCTCTCATTCCCTTCGACCAGAATCGTCTGGATCCTGGCACCTCTTTCCGCCAACGCGGTAGAGACGATATTCAATGCCCCGGATATTGCCTGAAGGTCGGTGCCGGTTACGTCTATGAACATGCTCTTCGTGTTCTCCGTCACGGCCGTCAACTGACCATTGATTATCGGCGGGAACGAGAGTACATCCCCGTTCTTGTCCACGATGATCGGGTATCTCTTCTTCCCTTCAAGAATGAAATTGTAATCGACTCCCTTCTCGTGCCTCTCTAGTATCTCCCGGAGGTTCATCAATTCGTCCTTCGCCAGAGGCACGAATGAGACTTCCTCAGGATCGACCGCCTTGTAGGTGAACGGCGGCACGACCCTGTCCATGTCGTGGATCCCGATGGAGACCTTCGCCCTCTTCCTTCCCAGCGCCAGATGGATCTTCTCCTGCAGTTCCATCAGAGAGCGGATGAGCGGGTCGCTCATCTCCACGTCCCTGACCACGCCGCCGACCACGTACGGCCTGACGCTCTCCACGCTTAGGTCCCTATAGAGAGTAATCCCCGACTCCTCGACAGGATACCTCTTCAGCCCTGGCTCGTATCCGAGGAATGCCCTGAGAGCTCTTGCGACACCTTCGACGCAGTACAAGTCCGGCCTCTCTGGGAAGAACTCGACCGCGATCTCCTCCTTCTCGGAGTCGTAGTGGTGGAGGTCCGCACCCATCATCGGTATCATTTCCAGAAGAACGTCGACAGGGACTTCGCGCCCTATAAGACCGGTGAGGTCCCGATAGCCGAAGGTGATGACTGGCATGTCAGAGTGCGATAGGGGTGAGACTATTTTATCTTTTTCTCAAGACCATGACCAAGACCACGTCCCCAACATTCGTCCCGGTCGGACCGGTCACTATTAGTCCGCCTTCCCTCCCGAAATACGATGCTGAATCGTTGCTCTCGAGGAAGACTAGCGCGTCGTCCTTCCATGTCCCCCTGTCTCCGATCGCGCCGCCGGAATCCGAGCTTCCGTCGATTCCGTCGGTTCCGAACGAGAGCACCGTGACACCTTCATCCAGATCTTGGAGGGAACTCAAAACCACCTCGCAGTTTCGCCCACCCCTTCCTAGGCCCCTGACCGTCACGGTCGTTTCACCTCCGGCGATGACGAGGGCAGGAGGGGGAATCGGTGTCGAAGTCTGGATGATCCAGTTTCCGATTGCGGAGAGCGCTCTCCCTACCTCCCTCGCTTCCCCCTCCAAGGATGAAGTTAGAACCATCGTGTTGTACCCCAGGTTCCTCGCCTTCCTTTCGGCGGCAAGCAACGCGACCTCATTACTGGCGATGATGACGTTGCTGACCCGGTCGAAGATCTTTTCACCCACCTTGGGATTCTCGTCCTTTGCAGTCTGTAGGTGATGCAACACCGACCTCGGCACCTCTTCGAGCAGACGGTACTTGCTCAGGATTGCCATAGCGTCATCGTAAGTCGTCGGGTCGGGCGCCGTAGGCCCAGAGGATATGCTCTCGAGCGGGTCCCCTACGACGTCGGAAACGATCAAGCTAAGAACAGAGGCTGGATAGGCGAGTTTCGCTAGGTTGCCACCTTTCAGGCAGGAAAGGTGTCTCCGCACTGCGTTCAACTCGTCGACTCTCGCCCCCCTCAGCATTAGGAGCTGCGCAGCAATCCCCTTCTCTTCTAAGGTTACGCCTTCCGCAGGGCAGGGCATCATTGCCGACCCGCCTCCAGAGATCAGGCAGATGACGAGGTCTTTCTCCGTCGCAGCCTCGCACATCCTCATTATCTCGACCGCCCCCTTCATTCCATCGGGTCCAGGATGCGGGTGCGTGCTCTTATGGAGCTTGATCCTCCCGACCGTGCCTTCCGCAAGGAAGTTGACCGTTCCCGCGGTGATCCTGTCTCCCAGAACTTCGTCTAGAGCCTCCGCCATCCTCTTAGAAGCTTTTCCTGCCCCGACGACAAGGACTCCGTCGAAGCGAGACAGAGGATACACCCTTCCGCCGACCGATAGGACATCACCCTCGAGCGACATGGCGTCCTTCACGCATCGATACGGGTCAACGGCGTCTACCGCCGCCTCTAGCACCTGGAATAGGTGCGCACGCGCTTTTCTGTCGCCTTTCGCGAGAAGTTGGTCCCAATTGGTGATTCTCAAGTCAACCCTTCCACACGGAGGCATTCACCAGGTGCCGAGGTCTCTCTCCCTTCAAACCCGCGACGAGGTTCTGCGCAGCCATGACCGCCATCCTGTCCCTGGCCTCGTATGTCGCGCTCCCGGTGTGCGGAGTCAGCACCACATTCTCGAGCTCCGCCAGCCCCGGGCCGAGCGCAGGCTCCTTCTCGTACACGTCGAGACCGGCTGAGTCGATCCTTCCCTCCTTGAGCGCTTTAACGAGCGCGGTCTCGTCGACGACCTCGCCCCTCGAAGTGTTCAGAAGGATTGCCGTAGGCTTCATCATCGTCATTTCCCTCTCGCCGATCAGATGTTGCGTCTCAGGGGTGAGGGGAACATGGAGCGAGACGTAGTCCGAACTCCTAAGGAGATCCTCGATCGACACATAAGTGGCACCCAACTCCGCCTCCGCTTCCGGGTCCCTCTTTCGATTGTGGTACAGTATCTTCATTCCGAATCCTTTTGCCCTTCTGGCGACAGCCGCCCCTATGTCTCCGAGCCCGACTATCCCGATCGTCTTTCCGTATACCTCGCGCCCGAGCAATAGGGTGGGGCCCCAGCCGACGAACTTGCCGTATTTGACGAACTTATCAGACTTCGGAATCCTCCTTGCGCATGCAAGCAGCAACGCCCATGTCAGGTCCGCGGTCGCATCGGTCAGCACGCCAGGAGTGTTCGTTACGAGAATGCCCCTTTCCGTGGCCTCCTCGACGTTGATGTTGTTGTATCCGACGGCGTAGTTCGATATGACCTTAAGGGACCTTCCCCCGGCCGCGATGACCTCCTTGTCAATCTTGTCACTGAGAAGGCACAGGAGACCGTCCTTTCCCTTGATTCCCTTAAGAAGGACGCTCCTCGGGATCGGCGCATCTCCCTCAAAGACGTCGAGTTCACACATGTCCGTAAGTAATCTGAGCCCGGAATCAGGGATCATTCTGGTAACGAGAACTTGAAACCTCGACATCGACGTTCGATATCGGGATTTTCTCTATTTCAACTATCGGCCAAGGCGCCCGTGCGCACTCGCCAGCTCTCCGGCAGCCTCTGCCGCAAGCGTCGAAAGCTCGGCAGCCAGAACGACCGCTCCGATGATCTCGGCAAACTTCCGCGCCTTGCCTGTCCCGAGGCAATCCATCATGGAAAGAGCTTCGCTCTGGCACGGCAATCTGGTGCCTCCCCCGACCGTGCCGATTTCGAGAGAAGGTATCCGCACCGATATGTATAGGTCCCCATCGACGACCTCACAGGTCGTCATGCCCATGCTGCCTTCCGCGACCTGAGCCACATCCTGACCTGTCGCTATGAAGATGGCAGCAAGGACGTTAGCCATGTGGGCGTTGGACCCGTATGATAGGGCCAGACCGCTGCCAATACTGTTCTTGCGGTATCCCGCCTCCTGGACGATCTCGGGCGTGGTGTGAAGCTTGTCCTCCACCAACGCAGCAGGGATGGCCACATCCGCAAGTACCATTCTGCCTCGACCCATTAGATAATTGACCGCCGAGGGCTTCTTGTCGACGCACATGTTACCCGAGACCGAAACCAGAACCGCGCCTGTCTTCTTCTCGATAAGTCTCGAGGCGACCTCGGTTGCGAGCGTCGCCATGTTCATCCCCATGGCGTCCCCGGTGTCGTAGGAGAATCGGAGGAAAAGGCTTCTTCCCGCGGCGAAGGGCTTCATGCCCAGCAGCTTGCCGTGCTTCGTCGTCTTCTGAGCTTCCGCCGCAATATCTTCGATGTGGTTCTCCACCCACTCGACGACCTCCTCTCCGTGCCTCACATCTCTCACTCTGAACACAGGGGCCCTAGTCATCTCCTCCTTAACCACAACGACACTAGCCCCTCCAGCGGCGGTTAGAACCGAGCAACCGCGGTTCACTGAAGCGACCAGAGCACCTTCGGTGGTGGCCATCGGTACCAGGAACTCCCCTTTGGCATGATCGCCACTGACTAGGATAGGCCCTACGAAGCCGAGGGGAACTTGCACTGAGCCAATCATATTCTCTATGTTCCTCTCGGCCATAAGAGGATCGAACGAGTACGATGAGATGCAATCGAGCTTCGCGTCAGAAAACGCTTCAACGGCTTTCCTGCGTTCCTCGACGTCCTTTCGGTTCCTTCCCCTATTCTTCAGCCCGCTGGTCATTATATTCCGTTACCTATCGACCTCCGAACTATTAAGAGATTATGCGAAATCAACTGCAGCTCGATGTCCAGTGTCGGAGTGGATATCGAGCAAAGTCTTTTAAATGCATGACATATTTCCAGTCAGCTAAAGGGCCCATAGCTTAGCCTGGTTGGAGCGCCCGGCTGATAACCGGGAGGTCAGGAGTCCAAATCTCCTTGGGCCCACCACTCCTCATACTTCTGACGTTCTTGCTAGCCGACTTGACAGAGGGTGAAGCATGAGAATTAGGACAATGACCTTTATTCACGAGGCGCAAATCTTATAGGAAATCCTGATGGGGTGTTCTCCCCTCTCGTGGACCACTTGTCACCTATTGTAAGGACAAAGTACTTAAGGCGCTATTGTCAGTTAGCTTTTTGAATAACGCTGAGGAAGTGGATATGAGTAATAGTGTGAACTACTGCCCATATTGCGGCGAGAGAGTGGACGCGAGCGTGAGATACTGCCCGAAATGCGGAACTAGAATCCCCGTGCATGAGACCTCGCGCCCCAAAACCGCCTAAGAACGACCTCCTCCCCCACGGCCCGCCTACTAGCAGTCGCCTCAGCAGGCACCTTACTCTCAAGCTCCTATTTCGGAGACGAGATACAGGCGCGATGAGAGGTCCACGGCAGCATTCATCCTATCTCTGATTGGCGGAATCCTAATCCTTATGAACGGGCTCCTGGCCGGGGTGATTTGGATTGTTCCTAGTGTTTTCGGCGGTGGCATCCAGATAATAATGGGATTAGTGTCTGGTTTTGCGGTACTTCTTAACGCCATAATGTTGAACTCGCATCCGAGGGAACACGTCACCTGGGACATGGCGATTATGATCTTCTCCGTCTTGACCATAGTCATTGGCGGAGGATTTGTGATAGGGTTGGTACTTGGACTGATTGCCGGAATACTTACCCTCGTCCAAGAAACGTAGTCCAGTGAGATCATCTATTAAGGGATGGCACTTGGCAATAACGATATCAATACGGAATACCCCGTGTCATGAAAGAAATGAGACCACCACCTTAGACAGGCCTTCGTCCCCCACGCCCTACCCTTTGGTCCGACGGACGCAAACTGGAACCGCGACATGGGTCGCATGAATATCGGCAAGGAATCGATTGAGGGGTCGGGTCTTGAGGAACCTGCAACAATGGAAGTCACAAACGCAAGACCTGACACCTAATCATTCATAGGCGTTGATGACAAGACTTGTCAGTTGGGTAAGCTGGATGGCATCTGTTACCATTCGAGATAATTATCAAAATCCGATTATTGTCCGAAAAGGGATATATAATCCATTTGTCAGTGCTAACAACCATGGCTAAACAATTCGCCAAGTCCTTCCTGGTGAACGGCGACGTGGATGCGCTCTTCGACGCTGCGGAGAAGTTCCTTGTCGCAAAGGGCTTTACTGTCACCAGCAGCCAGAAGCCTGGAGCTATCATCGCTACCCGAGGCACCAAGGTGGGTTCATATATTTCCACAAGAATGGAAGACCAGTCGACCTCCCTTAAGGTTGATTTCGCGCAGCAGGGAGATCAAATCCATGTTGGGTGCAACTACAACATTTACGTCGTCGGTCTGATGAACGCCAGCGACAGGATGTTCCTCGAAAGCGAGGTCGAGCAGATGAAGATGAACCTCTTGTCGGCCGCGCAGATCGGAACGAAGATCGAGCAACCGATGCCAGAACCAGTCGAGGTCGTAAAACCTCAACCTGAAGAGCAGCCGCGTCCAGTGGACTACACTGTCGAGCTCGAGAAACTCGCCAAGCTCCGGGACAAGGGGATAATAACTGACAAGGATTTCAACGCGAAGAAGAAGCAACTCCTTGGCCTTTAAAGATGAGTGGGTAGCGCTCGAATGCTGCTGATCAAACCTAGAGGATTCGCCAATGAGTCAAGGCTGACCCATCGTCATCCCGTTTCATGAAATGCAGTGGCCAGTTCACGCCAGATTTCCCAGAACGCAATGACGTTATACTGGAGATTGAGACCCTGAATTCAGCACCGGAAACCGCGTACAAATTGACAGCTGTTTTTAAATAACCTCGATTCTCCTCCGTACCAATTGGGAGTAATCATGGAGTTGTCCGACGACGTCAAGTTTCGGAAATTGAGAAGATTCAACGGCGCCATGGGAGTGATCCATTTCATCCAAGGCGCGCTGATGTTAGCGCTGAGCAGCAACTACTCGCTTCCGATCAAGTCCAGTTTCCTGCAATATGACCCTATGACGAAGTCGATTGCCCCTGTCCGTGCACTTTAATCAACGTACCGATCGGACCGGCCGTCGCGATGTTCCTGTTCATTTCTGCGATCGCTCACTTCTCGGTCTCGACCTTCGGGTACAGGTGGTACGTCAGAAAGCTTCAGAGCCACATAAATCCCGCAAGATGGTATGAGTATATGCTCAGTTCGTCGGTAATGCTTGTTGTGATAGCAATGCTGTCTGGCCTGTTTGACATATCTGCGCTGGTTCTCCTGTTCGCCTTGAATGCGACGATGAACCTATTCGGATTAATGATGGAACTCCACAATCAGACGACTCCAAAGACGGATTGGACTGCCTTCATTTTCGGCAGCTTTGCTGGAGGAGTTGCATGGATCGCGGTCTTGATATACTTCTTCGGAGCGTTCGTTTCGAGCTCGACCACCATACCACTGTTTCTCATCGGCATCATCGCCTCACTCCTGTTCTTCTGGTGCACTTTCCCGGTGAATATGATCCTGCAGTATAGGAAGGTGGGGAAGTGGAGGGACTACTTGTGCGGCGAGAGGGCATACGTGATCCTGAGCCTCGTGTCGAAATCGCTGCTTGCCTGGCAGGTCTGGGCGGGAACGTTAAGGGGGGCGTAACTGGTATGGCGAGAATTACATGGTCACGGGTTTCGGCCGACCGTGATGGAGCGTTTCCTCACACTCTGTATTTCATATCATAGTGTGCATATATCTGGTGAGGTGGACGACTGTCACAATCGGACTGGTTTCTTTCGGCACAAGGGCAGATCGCGGCTGGGGTGTTCGGGTTCATTCCCTGCTTCTGATGGCTTCCTCCTTCTCATCTGTCCGGGTCTTTCACACTGAACCTAGCGACCCAACAGACGAACAAGGTCTTGTTGGAAACTCGATCCTATCAGATACTCCCAACACCGAGGCGACCCACGTCCCTTCACCTGAGACGACGCGAACTTCGATGTCCAGATTCGTACACTACTACAGAAACGATGTTCCTACGGTCGCTCGGGAAGTGGCGTCGCAGTACGCAGACGAAATCTCGTGTCTTCAGATCGAGAGTCTCGATCTAATGTTTCTGACAAAGGCGTTCGGTGACTCGAAATTGCCGGTTGTCCTCGACGAACACAACGTCTACTGGAACATGCTGAAATACGGGATATTCGACTCTCCTTTCTTTCGCGGAAAGATAGGGGGAACCAGAGTTGCCAGGGGAACATTGGGCCCATGGCTACTAAGAAGAGCTAGACAATTCGAAAGAAATGCGATCGAGAAAGCAGCAAAGGTAATCGTGACATCAGAAGTTGACGGCGAGATCATTGCTAAGGAGATACCTTCCACGAGACCCAAATTGACAGTCATACCCAACTGTGTAGATGTGCGCACATACGCGCTGACCCAGGTTAACCTCTCAGCTGAACCCTACAGCAGAAAAGTTGTATTTGTCGGAAGGCTGGATTACGAGGCCAATGCCGACGCCGTCCGAATCATATGCGACGAAATCGCCCCGAGATTCGGAAACACGGTGAGATTTCAGATCGTGGGTGGCCCCATCCCACCTCTGAGCAAGTACCCAAGCAATGTCGAGTTCCTGGGAATAGTCCGAGACATCAGACCGATATTGCAGGATGCTGACGTTTGCATTGCCCCTCTCAGATTCGGCAGCGGTACGAGGATCAAGATCATCGAGTACCTGGCAATGGGAAAGCCAGTCGTCACTACGCCAGTAGGTTGCGAGGGTCTTGCGGTCGAGGACGGACGCAACATCCTTGTCGCGCAGGACCCGGCAGACCAGGCCAGGCAGATACAACAGACCTTGGACGACCGGCAATTCGCCAGCAGCATCGGAAGGGAAGGAAGGAGGCTCGCCGAAGAAAAATACGACTGGCGCGTCTACGTCCCGCGTCTCAGATCGCTGTACGAGTCGATAGATGCGATTTAACTGCTAAACTGACTGAATCCCAGTTCCGCGTTTGATCTCGCTATTTATCCCATCAGGGCAGCAACATTAAATCCAATCGTCTTCCTAGATGCCATTCATGAGGACCTTCACGAAGAAAGAGCTTGCTGAGTTCAATGGCAGGAACGGGAAACCGACATACGTTGCCGTCAATGGCAAGGTGTACGACGTCACAAAGAGCGAGCAATGGGAGGATGGGGAGCACCAGTACATGCACAATGCCGGCCAAGATCAATCGGACGCGATCAGTGACGCGCCTCACGATCCAGATGTCCTTGAGAGGTATCCAGTCGTCGGAGCCTTGACAAATGAGTGAGAATGAGAACGCGTAGATCATGAGTTATCCCACTGAGCGGTTCCATGTACTGAGAGATGCCGGCCAGTTCATCGTGCGTGATGCTCGATCATTTGTTCTTGGACGCGCGGTGAATAGCAAGCCTTAGGATGTTCAGCATGCAGGGTTCAGCATAGGACCCTTTTCTGGTCCTGAGCTCCTCATACATTGCAGTCGCATTCCTTCCCTTGAGGTCCTGGACCGAACTGACGCCCAGCGACCAAAGCGCTTCAGCAGCGTTCTCATTCACCCCAGGTATCTTCATTAGCTCTGCTATGATGGCCTTTTTGTCAGTGTCCATGAAGACCGCTGCCTTTTTGAATGTGGAGACTGTCTGGAACGAGAAGAGGTACCACTTGATGGCAGGTCATTCAGCACCTTTCCCTTCATCGATGAGTTTCGCGAGCCTGTCCTTCTTCGCCAGCTCCGTGATCTCCTCCAGCTCTTCTTTCTCCTTCGCCATCGACTCTTCAAGGGACCTCAAGTCCTTTCTGAGCTCTTCCGGGGTAGGGATGGGTCCGAGGATGACATCTGCTGTGCCGACCGCCTTCTCAACGTCCTCCATCTTAGTGACTTCCCTCGCAGGTGTTTGCCGGCCAACCCCGAGATACTCGGAGATGCCCTCGACCACTCTCGTCAATTCGAACGGGAATATGAACTTCGTCGCCGGACCAGCACCCAGTCCCTTCAACGTATCGAGAGAGAGCACGGTCAATGCCTTCGAATCCAACGGTGCGGCACCTACCGAAAGTATGCGCAGCTTCTGGGCGTCACCCTGGCTGCGAAGGATGATAGCAAGCCTCTCCCCTTCCGCCTCAAGAATCTTGGCCTGCCTCAGACCTTCGGCCTGGAGGATCCTCGATCTCTTCTCGCCTTCGGCGTTCAATATCGCGGCTCTCTTCTGACCATCTGCTTTCAGTATGGCCGCCCTTCTGAGCCGCTCCGCCGAGGTCTGCTCCTCCATAGCCTCCTTGACCCTCGAGGCTGGATCGACCTCCCTTATCTCGACCGCCTCAACCTTGACTCCCCACTTGTCCGTAGCCTCGTCAAGAACATCTCGTAGATGTAGATTGATCTTCTCCCTGTTCGAGAGTATCTCGTCCAGCTCCATGTCACCTATGATCGACCTCAGCGTCGTTTGTGCGAGATAGATAGTTGCGGTCCGATAGTTCGTGACCTGGAAGAAGGCCTTCACTGGATCGATGACTTTTGTATAGATGATCGCGTCGACATTTGTTGGAGAGTTGTCCTTCGTTATGACTTCCTGTCTCGGGACGTCCAGGACCTGGGTACGCAGATCAATCTTCACCACTTCATTGATCAAAGGCGTCACGTAGTTGAAGCCCTGATTC
>JBEKKT010000005.1:0-59075 GCA_050010535.1 Methanomassiliicoccales archaeon
CAAATTGGACTGTGATGTGGAAGAAATCATTGATCTGAAGACTCGAGCGGGCCCTATTGGGTACATGGCAGCTGGTCGAGATTTTGAGAAGGGGATTCATTCTCACGAAAATCGATGAACCGAAGAAGAGTCCATCCGACTACGATCTTGTAATGATTGGGACGCCGTTATGAACAGGCTTGGTCTCCGTACCAATCAAGACTTACTGCACGCGGATCAAGGATCAGGTCGGAAGGGTGACGTTCTTTCTGACGCAAGACGGAGATGAGTGTCGGGCCTTCGAGGAGATGAAGGCGATTCTTGGATGGGAACCGATCTCGTCGCTCGCGTCAAACAGGAAAAAAGATGTGGGCACCGGTACATACCGAAATAAGCTCGACGCCTCCATTGAGAAGGTGATGAATAGCTAGGGTCAGACTTGGATTGAGGCAGACTTGCTCGAATTAAGAGCTGAACTCAATTCCTTTGCGATTGGAGGATGCGTTGCGGATGGGTTTCGGGGTGCCCTGTCGGATTCCCTTGCTGGCTCTCAAGAGACGTGGGGACTCGTATCTGGTCGGACCCACTCGCTTTCGACACTAATGACAGTTCCACAACGGACGATGGGAAGAGAGACTGAAGAGAATTTTACATCAGCGACTCTGTCGACGACGCTGCAGTCCTAATCTTCTGAGCTGCCAGACGACACAAAGAATTTAAGATTTCACCACGATTGCCTGATGGTAAGTGTGCTAACAGAGATGGGAGTGCCAGAAGGACAGATCGTCGAGAGACAGAACGGAACGGGAAATGCGCTGAAGATGATCCTCGACGAGGTCAAGAAGTTCTCATTCTCGGGATTCGTAAAGGTTGCCCTGATCGACAAGGTGAATAGGTCTGAAGGAATGATCCTTTTCGAAGACGGCGACCCGATCGTGGCCGCCTACATCTTTAGGCGCTCTGGGGGGAAGAAGGAAAGACTGTACAAAGGAGGAAAGGCTGCAGAGTTCATATGGCAAGATTCCGTCTGCCAGGACGCGATTATCACTCTTCACGCGAAGATCCAAACGCGGGAGATCGCTAGCATATTTCAAGGTGGGGAGGTCAACCGCGTCGAGCTGCTCCCCCCTCCTTGGATCCCTAATCCGGTGCGACCGATCGACGTGGAGATGCTCAAGGGCGTCGACGAGAACGTCGCTAAGAGAATCGTGAAGTGGTCGGAATCTGGATACGACGTCCAGAGCCTCCTCGTCCTCTACGACAACAATCCTAAGAAGGCAGCCAAAGCGCTGTCCTGCTTCGAAGGGAACATTGAGAAGATCGAGGAGATGAAGGAGGCCCTCCAGTTCCTAAAGACGAATGGATACGAGAGAGAGTCAGAGTCGCTACTGAGGAAAATGAGCGATCCGGAAAGGGTGTCAGATATCCAGGCGGAGCTTGAGGCGCTCCGCAACAAGGTGGAGATGTCCGATTCCGCTGTCATGGCAGAGAAGCAAATCCAAGATGACATGGAGAGGAAGAAGCTAGACGAGCGCGTAGACGGGGTCTACGACCTCATACTCCAGTACCACAAGATGAGCTCTCAGGGCATTCCGAAAAGGACGAAATGCCCCAACTGCGGCGGACCCCTCGACTCGAGCGGTAATTGCCCTGGGTGCATCGGTGCGGGAGAGAAGGCCGCATACGGGCGCGCCCTGAATCCGCGCCTGACCTTCGAGAGCTTCGTGACGGGGCCGAACAACTCGTTCGCAGAAGCGGCGGCACGAGCTGCGGCGATGACCCCCGGCAAGGCATACAACCCACTTTTTATATATAGCAGGTCGGGTCTGGGAAAGACCCACCTCCTCCAGGCAATAGGGAACTACGCGAGGGAACGCAGTCCCCGGCTAAGGGTGATATACTCCTCCACGGACGCGATAGAAGAGGAGCTGATCGTATCGCTAGCCTCGAAGAGGCTAGAGGAGTTCAGAACGACCTACCGCGACGCGGACTTGCTCATCATCGACGACCTCCAGTTTCTTGCCGGAAAGGAGCAGATCCAGGAGGAGATCTTTCACATCTTCAACGACCTGATGGACAAGAACAAGCAGATAGTGATGGCATGCGACAGGCTACCGAAGGAGATCCCTTCGGTCGGAGACAGGTTGGCGACTAGATTCGAGTCCGGCCTGATAGCGGACATCCAGCCCCCGGACCTCCAGACCCGACTCGCAATACTCGAAAGTAGGGCAAAGGAGGACAAGCTGTCCGTCCCCAAGGATGTACTCGGGTTCGTCGCCGAGGTATGCAAGGACAACGTCAGACAACTCGAGGGAGGTCTGAACAGGGTCGTGGCATTCTCCTCGCTGATGCGTTCCGATATAACGATCAAGCTGGCCAAGGAAATCCTCACTCGGGAGGCGAAGGAAGCAAGGAGCGCGAAGGTGAAAGTGGAGGTCCAGGATGGGCAGAGCTACTTGGTGGAGGAAGAGAAGCCCGAGGTCTCCCATAGGATATTCGCCTCCAAGCTGAAGGAAGGCTACAAAGGTCTAGCGATAACCCGAGGGCACCCGAGAGTCCTGAGAGAGAAGCTCGTGAACATGGAGGCGGTCGTGTTCTGGCTGACCGACCATGAATCGAAGACAGAACGGACCGTCCTACCATCCTTGGAGAGGATCATGCTGATCATCGAGGAGTTCAGCCAACCTGACAAGAAGAGCATCGTGCTGTTGGACGACATCCAGTACCTCATAAGTAACACCACCTTCGAGGGGATTGTGCGATTCATAAGAAACGTGGTGGACGAGGTCTCCGAGCGCCCTGCGATATTCCTCGTATCGGTGAACCAAGAAAGCCTGAAGACTCAGGAACGTTCCATCCTTGAGAGAGAGATGGAAGTAATCAGACACCGCGAGTAAGGAGATCTTGGATAGGACTACAGATGCTTTGCCTCAGTCTTGAACTCGATGAGCCGCTCGAGCGACTCCTCCTGATCGCCTCGTTTGAGAGCAACACCGGCATCCTTAAGGATCTTGACCAGTGCTGAGACATCCTTGCCCTCCGCCTTCGCGTCTAGCAGGACACCTTTCGCCTTCTTCAGCTCCCCCTTGAGCACTTCCGGCAAAGAGGCCGCGAGCTCTTCCCTTCCCTTCCGAGCCAATATCCCCATCATGCTCCAATCGCCGTGCTGCCCGGCGTCCCTTGCCTCGTTCAGGAGCTTCCTTGAGTCGCGGACGTCGATATAGAATCTCTCGGAGTTCTGGATAAGTCTCTCGAGAGCATCACAGATCTCGTTCGCCTCGACGTACTTGCCGGTGATTCTCTCGGCCTCGGTCCTTCCCACCTTCGCCTCTGCAAGCGCCCCGGCGAAATCTCCGGCCTCATTTCTAGCCTTCACGTTCGCTATTGCCTGAGAGATCGCGGTCGGGTCCGAACCGGTCTTCTTCGCGACCTCTGCGAGCTTGTCCAGGTAATCCAGGTCCCGTGCTATCCGTTCGTCGATGGCGGACCTCACGCTCTCGAGACATTGCTTCACGAATTTGACGGCCGAGACAACGTCCCTCTGCCTGCCGACCCTGACTGCCTTGTCTATGTATCGCCTTCCCTCCGCAGCGTCGATCCCATACTCAGACGCAAGGGAGAGGAGCGGTTTGACTTCTTCGACAAGAAGAGGGAATTGCTTGCGAATCTCGATCTCCTCGGGGGTCTCAGCAGGGACTGACGGAACAAGCTCCGGGGTTGCGATCCCTGGAGCAGCGGCAGTTGACGCGGCTCCGGGAACGGCAGAAGATGCTGCCTGGGCAACTGACGATTCAGGTGCCGTTTCCATCTCAAAGATCGCTCCGCATTTGGGGCACTTGGTGATATCGGCTGGCACAGTGGTCCCGCACTCCGGACACTCGAACTCGGAGACCTCTTCGATTACAAACTCGACGCCGCATTTGGGACACTTCGAGACCTGGCCAACAATGTGTGTCCCACATTCCGGGCAGTCGAATTCAAGCTTCCCACCCGATTCCTTATTCTCGTCCGAAGGGCGACCGCCAAGCAACAGACCACCCGCAGTTGGGCCATTAATTGACTTCGAAATATATAGTTGTCGTTATCAAAGAAGTGTATAGTGAGACCTCACTGGGGCACCAGCATCTTCTTCATCCTCAACGCACCCTTCTCCGGAAGCGGAGTCTCGCTGACTATCGTCACTTTCCTCTGCACTGGACGTAGTGCCTTGGCTAAAAGAGAGAAATCGGGTTCCTTCGCCTCGAGGGGAAGATGCCTGATTTCCCCGGCCTCGGAATATTCAATGCAACTGAAGTGACAGTGCATGCGCCCGTAGTACATCGATTCGAACTCGTCAATTGCCTCCTGGAAATCGGTGACGGACCTGAAGCGCCCGCCGTCCCTCGCGTGAAGGTGACCGAAGTCCAGAACAGGCATCGCCCGGTCCACCTCTTCCATCACGTCCCCTATCTCCCGAAGCGTCCCCCAGGTCCCCCTCCCTCCCATGGTCTCCAGACCGAGCATTGGCCGGAGGCCTTCCTCCTCCATCGTCTCCGTGCACCTCCTCATTCCCCTGATCACGGCTCTCGTTACGACTTTCGAGCTCTTCCCGGAGTATGATGCGGCATGGATGACGATGACCCAGGCTCCCATCAGATCGGCGATTCTCGCCGTCTTCACGACCCATTCCATGCTCTTTCTCACGGTCGTTCTGTTGACGGAGTTGAAGTTGGCGTAGTAGGGAGCGTGGGCGCTGAGCAGAATGCCCAGTTCCTCGGCCTTCGAGCCCATTCTCTTGGCCTTGCCCTCCTCCATCCTCGCTTGGCGAACGAACTGCACCTCTAGCGCGTTCAATCCCAGCCTGTGCACTCTCTCCAAGGCGTCGATGGGGTTCTTGCTCCCCGATGGATATCCGGCCGGTCCGACGTTGAACACGTTACGGGTGATGGACCCGGTGGTTATTAACCCTTGACGAGCTCTTTCCCCTAGCATCCTCAGACGCCCAGCCCAGGACATTGGCACAATCATGAGCCCGGTCTGCAAAGATTATCTACCAGGGAAGATGTTCTACGTGGTTGGGGGCAGAACATGATGATCGAACCCGTGCTGATCGAGAAACCTTCAGACGTGAACATCATAGTGGGCCAGTCCCACTTCATCAAGACGGCAGAGGATCTGTACGAGGCGATGATCAATGCCGTTCCGGGCATAAAGTTCGGGGTCGCCTTCTGCGAAGCGTCTTCGGACAGGCTCGTGAGAGTGGAGGGCAACGACGACGAGCTGAGAGAGTACGCGGCTAGGAACGCGACGAAGATAGGTGCTGGCCACACCTTCGTACTGATCATCAGGAACGCCTACCCGATCAATGTGCTGAAAAGCATAAGGGACGTGCCTGAGGTCTGCAGCATATTCTGCGCATCCGCAAATGATGTGGAAGTGCTCGTCGCAGAGACGCAGAGGGGTCGAGGGATCGTCGGCGTGATAGACGGACAGACCCCGCTTGGAGTTGAAAAGGATGAGGATCTCAAGAAAAGAAGGGAACTGCTCCGCAAGTTCGGCTACAAGCGTTGAGACCGTGAAGGAGAGCCTGGACGAGTACGAGGTGTCGGCGAAGTACTACGACATCTGGACCGAGGACCTCACCGAGGACATAGAGTTCTATCGGCAGCTCGCCGAGACGACGGGCTTCCCGATACTGGAATGCATGTGCGGGACCGGAAGAATATTGATTCCTCTAGCAAAGAAAGGATACGAGGTCATGGGAATCGACAGGAGCGCTGCCATGCTCGACTGCCTTACCGCCAAGCTTGAGCTCCTGGACGACGAGACGCAAGGCAAGATCGACGTGATTCACGACGACATCAGAACCTTCAAGACGAAAGAGCGGTTCAGACTGGCGATCGTCCCCTTCAACTCCTTCCTGCATCTCCTCGAGACGAAAGACCAGGAGACCGCGCTGAAGAACATATCGAAGCATATGACCGGCGAGGGGCTGCTTAGCATGAGCGTCTTCAACCCGAAGCTTGACAGACCCGAGAAAGTCGTCCGCCACGAGGGAACGAAGTTGACCGCCCAAGGAGAGATCATATCAAAATTCGAATGCCAGACGTTCGACCAGCCGTCCCAGCGCACGACCGTCCATTACTTCTACGACATCTCGAGGCAAGACCGTCAGCTCAAGAGGGTGACGACGACTTTCACGCTCCGATACCTGTTCCACAGAGAGGCTATGGACCTCCTAGAGCGATGTGGGTTCGACGTCCTTGAAGTGTACGGCGATTACGACTTCAGCCCGTTCAAGAAGACGAGCGACCTCATGATCTTCGTGGCAAGGAAGGCCAAATGATTTTCGGAGGCTTGAGCCTGGACCGGACCCTCGGTTGCGGCCAGGTCTTCAGGTGGAAGAAGGAGCGTGGTTGGTGGAAGGGTGTCCTCGCAAATCGGCTTGTGAAGCTGAGACAGAAGGGGACCAGAATCGAGGTCGTTGGGGGGATCCCGGAGAATTTCCTCATTTCTTATTTCCGTGCAGACGACGACCTCGATGGGATCGTTCGTGAGATATCGAAGGACGACTACATGGTCGAGCTGGTCAAGAGGTTCGACGGACTCAGGTTAATCAGACAAGACCCCTGGGAATGCGCTGCTTCCTACACGCTCGCGACTTATGCTAGCATACCCCGAATCGAGGGCATGATCGAGAACCTCTGCAGAACCTTCGGCCACGAGATATCGGACGGCCTGTACTCGTTCCCCAAACCGGATGAGATTCTGGAGAACGAGGAAAGGGCGATTCACTGCAACCTAGGTTTCCGGTGTCGCAGGTTCGTGGAATTCGCGAGGAGGGTGCACGATGCCGACCTAGACTTCGAACGGTTGAGGCGAGTGGGATACGAGGAATGCGTGAATACGCTCAAACGGTTCGAGGGGGTCGGGGATAAGGTCGCCGACTGCATCACGCTCTTCAGCCTCGACCACGTTGAGGCCTTTCCAATCGACGTCAGGATAAAGCGGGCGATGGAAAAAGCATACGGCGTGAAAGGAAGCTACAAGAAGGTCAGCGAGTATGGACGGGCATACTTTGGGAAATACGCCGGCTATGCCCAAGAGTACATTTACGTCTCAGAAGCTAGAACCCAGAAGTACTACTGAACGAAATCTTACTCCATCTGAGGGCAGACGCACAGCGGTGCCTTGAGACCTGTATGGGTTTCGTAGATCGAAACAAGCATTCCACTCTTCTTGACCATCTCGCAGATTCTGCATGTCTCGGTCACGATGTCGGACCCATTGGTGATCCTGGAAGCCGCCCGCTCGACCTCTTTCTTGAAATCCTCGTACTTCCCGCTAGCTTCCATCTCCTTGCTGGTGCCTCGCTTGGACTTCAGGTATTGAGAAATCGCGGCGTCTGTCACCCCAAATCGCCTTGCCACCTCAGCCTGGGTAAGGCCGTGCTTATCCACGAGCTCTCTTGCCAATTCCCGGCGGATAGAGGGAAGGACATACCACACGATCAACTCGCATGGAATCTTCATGCGAGTATAGTAAGACTTAACAATATTAAAAGGTTATAATTCGAAAAAACGTAAACACCGTAAGAGTCTCCGATCCAGCGCGTCCTCTTTCCGCTTTCTTTGATTCTACCATATCTTTGCGGCCTCTCGGAACAGGAGAAGATGAGAAGAGGAAAGACAACAGATTCTTAAGCAAGAATGGATGTTATCGTTCGGCCCCTTAAGGAAACCCAGAGGCGATCTCGTGCCAATCGATGAAGTAATGGTCACAAGGAAAATCGTTGAGCGGTTCTCGAGGGAGTTGCTCGAGAACTTAGACGTTGATGTTGTGATTGCGGGTGCAGGACCTTCCTGCTTGACGGCGGCGCGATACCTTGGGAAGGCCGGGAAAAAGGTGGTCATCTTCGAGAGGAAACTCAGTCCAGGAGGAGGGATGTGGGGAGGCGGGATGACCTTTCCGGTAATCGTCGTGCAGGAGGAGTCGAAGTCTATTCTTGAGGAAATAGGTGTGAATCTCATGGACGAGGGGACGGGATACTACACCGCAGACTCCGTCGAAGCCTCGGCGAAGCTCATCGCCTCTGCTATCGACGCAGGTGCAAGGTTGTATAATGCCGTCACGGTGGAGGACGTAATGATGCGCGATTCGAGGGTGACAGGCGTGGTCATAAACTGGAGTGCTGTCGACGTCGCGGGTCTGCATGTCGACCCCGTCACCGTCAGGTCGAAGTGCGTCATCGATGCGACCGGTCATGCGGCCGAGGTCTGCAGGGTTGTGCAGGCAAAGGCCGGGAAGCTCAGGACCCCGTCCGGCAGAATAGAGGGTGAAAGGAGCATGTGGGCCGAGGTCGGGGAGAAGATGACGGTCAAGAACACCGTCGAGATATTCCCGAATCTCTACGTCACCGGCATGGCGTGCAATGCTGTCCTGGGGGCCCCGAGGATGGGGCCGATCTTCGGAGGCATGCTGCTTTCCGGGAAAAGAGTCGCGGAGCTGATACTGAAAAGGAAGAAGTAAGTCAGGTCTCGCCGGGGTGCGTCTTCTCGTAGAACTCTTGGACCTCCCAATCCGGGACGGTTTGCCCCCCGATCTCCCTCAAGGTCAGGCCCATCGCCCTCAGGTAATGGTTCAGCACGGTCCTGGCCTCTCGATCGCCTACGAACTTGCTTATGTACATATCCTTGCCCCTAGACCTGCCCTTGAACGCGCCGATCATTTGCCGCCCTCTGAATATCACGGAGCTGTAGCCGAACTTCGCTCTTATCAACGGCAGGAGATAGGATTGCAGGTTGTCGTCCACGGTAACCACGAACCCGTCCTCGAAGTCACCACCGATCCCGTCCAAATCCTCCCTGAGCAGCCAGCGGAGCGTCTCGTCCCCCTCGAGGAAGTAGCCTTTTATCAGCAATCCCTCCTTCTCGAGGCTCGCGAGAATCTCCCTCACCTCCTTCATCGGGATCCGGTACTTGATAAAGCGGACGATTTCCTCGGCCGCGAACGTGCCGTAGTTGCGGAAGAGCAATCTGAACAATTCGGTCCGAGCCTCTCTCGTGCTTATTCCAGAATCTGGGACGAGACGAACGTTCCTCGCGCGGTCGAAATACACCGCCGACCCCATGTACAGCTGCCGAAGCGCCTCGCGGGTCCTGCCGTGCCCGACGAGCGATAGGGCATACAGCTCCTCCCTCGACACGTGTCTTCTGTCTTCGAGTATCCTCATCAACGATCTCATATCCTCACTCATCTGCACGCTCTTGGCCTTGCGGTATAGGCTGGCATGCTCGATCGTCGTGTAAGTCAGGAACTCCGGAATAGCCTGCACCCTGACCAACATCCCCTGCTCGAACAGCTTCTTCAAAGGCACCTTGACCTTGCAGCGGAGATAGGCGGCAGAATCGGACCGGAAACCGCCGGTCTGCTTTATACCCTCCAGCACGTTCTCGAACTTCCTTCCCTCCGGAATGCTCTGCAGCCAGAACACATAGCTAAGAATGTCCTCCTGTGAGAACGTTCTAGGGACGAACTCACCCTTTATGAACGCAGCGCCGATGCGATGAAATCCCGAGTGGGTCAGAACTTCGGCGAGACCGTCTTCGATTTCCTCAACGCTCTTCCCGAGCACCTCCTTGACCCTGACGATATCGTACCCCAGCATTCTATGAAAGTCCATCATATTGTCTAGTGCCGCCAGGGCGTCGGGCAGAAGAGAGGGGTCCTCGAGGTCGAGGGCCCGCACCTCTACGCACCCGCTCATGTTCCATTTCTCGGCCGCACCGACAAGAACGCCATCCGACATGATAGGGTAGACCAGCCGGTCTCCGTATCTCGATACGATTTCGAGCCGCAGAGGTTGCACGTCAGGATCGAACAAGGAGAGTACTCGCATCTTCCTTTCAGATCCTTGCGGAGACCGAAGATCGTCGATCTCGTTCGCCATCAAATACATCTCCCCCTGGCCTTCCCCAACCGATATCGTCGTCACATCCAACAGTTGGATTCTCCCCCGAACCTCTTCGGGAGAGAAACCCGTGTGAGATGTCACAGCGAATATCGGGACCGGACCGTGGGCCCTGATAAACCTGCGAACTATCTCCTGCCTTGAATCTCCTTCGTACGCCGGTGTGTCGTATGCCTCGTAGAAGTTTTCCCGCGACCACTCCTCCCTGTGCTCGAACTTCCTGACGACATACATGTTGCGATCGAGCCAGTCCAGGCTCGACTTCAGCTGCTCCTTGGGAATGCCAATCATCTTGCGTAGCTGGAACAATCCGAGTGCGTCATTCTGTCGGATGATATCTAGGATCCTCTTCTCCGAGCCGACCGGAGCGGCCGTCTGATACGCAGACACGTACATCGCGGCATCCTCCGCAAGGACATAGCGGACGCGCCCCCTCAGGAACCTTCCGAGGAGCACCTTTCCGCTCCTCCTGAGCTTCTCCCATTCCTCTATCCGGAAGTCTCGGACCCGATAGAAGAGGTCGAGCGGATCGCCGACGGACCCGAGGAACCTGATACAATCCTCGATGGAGGCGAACGGGCCTCGGGTCTTCGACCTCCGATAGACATCCACAGTCCGAAGGTCATAGGCCTCGAAATTCTGGCTCTTGAGCCTAAGGTGATCCTTTCTCAACATGTATTGCTTGTGCTCGGAGACGAGGAACATGCCTTCGGCCAGCATCCCCTCCTTCACGAGGGCGGCGATCGAGCCCGCCACTTCGGCATCAGGCAGGCCGAGCGCGAACGAGATCTCGTCTGCAGTGGACGGTGCGAATCCTTCAAGATATTTGCATATCGCTTTCTCGAGGGACGCCTGCCGTTCTTTAGCATCAATCGCCCTTTGCCTGAAGTACCACCGACCCTTACGGTGTGCCACTCTCCCGACGAGGAACGTGGACTCGAGACTGCGGAGGGATCTCACAACTCTCTTCGTGCTCACTCCCAGAGCATCCACGAGTTCCTGCGAGGACCTTTCCCTGTCGAGCAGATTTAGGACCTTCTTGTCCGTGTCTTCCAGCGTCCGTTCCCTCAGGAAGAGTGTCGTATACGTCGAGAGATCCTCCGAAGCGACGAAGAAGAAGTCGCCAAGAAAGACCGATGCAATCCTGCCCTCGGCTAGGAGCTCCTCCGCCCAACCATCCAGGATGCGCTTATCCTTCGAAGAGTAAGGATAGAGGCCCCTGGCCCCCTCCTTGAATATGCGCATCGGCCCGATCATCTTGAGAACCCTGATGACATCCTCCTTCCCCTCGATCCTGCCAATCTTCTTCCTAAAGTAGGCTGCGACCTTCTGCTCCTCAAATTCGAACTCCGAGAGATCGCTCGCCATGACCTTCGAGAGTATCTTCCTGTGAAGCTCCCTCAGCAGGGAGCTGCGGTCCTCCATGAGAACGATGTCGGATATTCCAGCGAGGACAACGTTGTGCGCGAATGGGGAAGGGATCGAAGAGAAATCGACTAACTCCACGGCCATCTCACCGCGCTCTATCATCTTGAGTACGAGCGTGGCGTTTTGCAGGTCCATGACCTCTTCTAGGATCTCACGATAGGTCTCCTCGACAACTGGCACTCGCTCAACGCTCCTCAGAGTGTCGAGAAGGTAGCTCGAGCGGATCTGCTGCCTGTTGACTGAAACCTCTCTCCCCTTGTAATTGCGTAGTATCATGAAGCTCCTGGCGGCGGTGTGACGGAAGCGCTGCTTAAATATCTCGGAATCTTTGAGCGCCCTCCTGAGCAGGCCATCGAGGTCCGAGCTGGATACAAGCTTGTCCAGACCGCTGAGCTCGACGCTCTTGGGGACGCTTATCATAAAGGCGTCGTCGGTGACCGTAACACTTACGTTAGATCCGAGCTGCTGCGTCAGTTGGAAAGCGTACGCTCTGGATAGGGCATCATTGACCCTCCTCCCGAACGGGAAGTGGAATATGACATTGTGATTGCCGGTGAGATCGACGTATCCTTCGATGACGAGGTTCTTGTCCGTCGGGATCACACCGCACGTCGAGTGCTGCTCCTCGAAGTAGCTGAGTATCGACCTCGCAGAGCCATCGTCGATGTCGAGGTCGTCGCATAGCCACTCCAGCGTCTTCTTCTCGTTCCCCTTCAGCCTCGTGGCCATCTCCCCTCTGAACCTAGCGACCTCCATGGAAAGGTCGAAGCTCCGAGGGAGCATTTCTCCGGTCCAGGAAGGAACGGTCGGCTTCTTGCCGGATGCTGTTCTAACGTAAACGCTCATCCCGCGAGACCGAACGAACTCATAGGTCCTGCCTCCGAGAACGAAAATATCCCGAGCAGAAAGCCTCTCCACGAACTTCTCCGAGAGGTCCCCGATCATCGCCCCTCTCTCGGCATAGACCCTGTAGTGTGACTCCTCCGGTATCGTCCCGAGGTTAAGGAAGTATATCATCCTGGCCCCGCGCTTCCTGCCGAAGGTTCCCTCCTCCTCGTCATACCATATCTTCGAATATACGCCCTCAAAGGCGTCTTTGCTGCCGAGGTATCTCAAGACGTCCAGATACAGCTCCTTAGGCAGGTTTCTGTAACAGTAAGACCTACGGACCAATCGATATGCATCATCGGCTTTCCAGCGGCTCTCAATTGACATCCCGACGATGCTCTGGGCGAGAACATCAAGACAATTCTGAGGTATGCTCACCTTGTCGATCTTGTTCTGGTGCGCCGCCCTGCAGAGAACGGCGCACTCTACCAGATCGTCGTTGTCAAAGACTATCATCCGACCTTTGGAGGTCTGCATGTAACCGTGACCGCTTCTGCCTATGCGTTGCAGGCCCTTCGCGACGGACTTCGGCGAACCGATTTGGCACACAAGATCGATGGAGCCTATGTCTATTCCCAGCTCAAGCGAGGTGGAGGACACCACGCACCTCAGTTCGCTCCTCTTCAATCTCTCCTCCACATCCAGTCTGGTCTCCTTGCTAAGACTCCCGTGATGCGCCTCAATACCCTCCAGTCCGCGCTCCTTCAGCTTGTAGACGACGCTTTCCGTTCCACTTCGTGTGTTCGTGAAAACCAAGGTCGTGGTATGTCTTCTAATCATGTCCGCGAGCATGTCGTACATCTTCGAGTTCACGATTTCGTAAGGTAGAGCGGTCATATCCTCGGTTGGGCAGAGGACCTCCAGGTCGAGGTTCTTCGGCGATCTGACCTCGATTATTCCCACTCCTCTAGGTCTCTCGTCCTCGAAGCCGACGAGGAAGGCAGCGATCTCCTCGATCGGGGCCAATGTGGCTGACAAACCGATCCGCACGAAGCGGTGCGCGCAGTACTCCTGCAATCGCTCCAAGGTCAGGGAGAGAAAGACGCCGCGCTTCGAGTCGCAGATCTCATGCACCTCGTCGACGATCACCCATTCAACCTTAGTGAACTTCTCCTTGAACTTCGGCGCGGCGAGGACAAGAGCTAGGGACTCGGGGGTCGTGATGAATATGTGAGGAGGTTTCCTCAGCATCTTCTGCCTTTCCGCCTGGGAAGTGTCGCCGGACCTGACACCGACCCGTATTTCCGGGAAAGGTATCCCCTTCTTCTCTGCGAGCGACTTCATATCGCTCAGCGGCTCTTTCAGGTTCCTGTTTATGTCGTTCGCCAAGGCCTTCAATGGCGATACGTAGACGGCGTACACCCTGTCCTCAAGCTTCCCGTCCTTCGCGTACCTAAGCAGTTCATCTATTATGGAGAGGAAAGCGGTCAGCGTCTTGCCCGATCCGGTCGGGGAGGATACGAGAACGTTCTCCTTCTTGTGGATTAGGGGTATTGCAAACGACTGTGGCTCGGTGAGCTCGGCGAACTTATCGTTGAACCACTCGGCGACAAGCGGCTCCATCAGAGACATGACCTCTTCCTTGCCATGCGCTTCCGTTACTCGTTCCATCAGGCTTTCTCCGTTTTGAAATCAAGGTCCATTTGCCGTTCATCTATTACTACTTTGCGAGCCCGACACAAGGTTGCTGGCCACTGCGCAAGTAATTTATCCTCACACCGCATAATCTGATTCCAAGCATGAGGAAACTTGTACCATTCGCCCTGGCAACTGTCATTTTCGTCTCGATTCTTTGCGTAGCTCACTCCGAGGTTATTGCCCAGACCCCTGGCGAGTGGTCGATATCTGGTAGCGTGACGAACGAAACCGGAGCCCCCCTCCCCGACGTCAACGTCACCGCCGTCAACTCGACCTCGGCGGCCTCATACCATGCCATGGTCAATGTTTCGGGGGAGTACAATATCTCTCTCCCTGTCGGGATATACAACATAACCGCTTCCTACACGAATTACACGGCGAACATAAGCTACAACCACTTCCGGATTGGCCCGGGGTCCTTGAGTGTCTTTGATTTCAGGATGATTGAGATTCTGGGGACACTGTCCGGCTATGTAACGAATGGCACAGTTCCGGTAAACGGGGCGAAGGTAGTGCTTTCCGGTGAACGCAATTACTCCGCAACATCCTTATCGCCACTGGGAGAGTACACAATCGACCGCATCGTGCCCGGGGCCTACGTCGCGCACGCTGAGAAAGACGGGTACCAGACTGCGACCTACGACAAGGCCGTGGTTATCATACGAGGCAAGACTACAGAGCTGAACTTCACGCTATTGGAACAACCGACTACGCTCTTCGGGAAGGTCACGAGCGGCGGAAACGCTATCGGAGATGTCAAGGTGACGATCGCGTCCACCGAATACACCGCCTCGACCTCCACAGACGCGAACGGTAACTACGCGCTGTCAAATGTGCCAGTTGGCGCATACACTCTGACGTTCCAGAAGGACGGATACGAGGAGAAGACGGTGCAGGTGTCGCTCAGTCCATTCGAGAACAAGCCGTACGATTTGACCCTCGATAGAACGCCCGTGTCTTCGAATACGGGATTCATACTCGGCTTCGATCTCTCCCATTCACTAATGATAGTTGGGCTCTGCCTCGCGATCGCCATACTCTCGATCGCGACTTACATACGATACAGAGTGGGGAAGAATCCCGACCTCCTGGGGATCGAACGGGAAGAGGAAGGAGAGAAGCCAAAGGAAGAGACAGAAGAGAACAAGAAATGAACGTCGGAATCTCGGCCCGCCGTCGGGCCCAAGTGAGCCTCGTGCACCGCCACGCTATTCGATTCCCAAGCGTCTCCTTATGAGAGGTAAATTCCTCTTCACCTCTTCATCCACCTTCTTGAAGAGGCTGTTGCCGTGGGCGTCGATGCCAACGATGAGCGGACCGAGGCTATTCGCTTCCAATACCCAGAGGGCCTCGGGCATCCCAAAATCAAGCCACTCGACCCCAACGACCTGCTTCACGCCCCTCGCAGCCAAGACCGCGGCTCCTCCAGTTATAGCAAGATAGACACAGCCATACATCTTCATCGCATCAACAGTCGGCTGGGACATCCCTCCCTTTCCTATGATGGCACGAATTCCAAAGGTCTCGATAAACCTCGGCTCGAGGGAGTTCATCCGAGCGCTGGTCGTCGGGCCTGCGGCCAGAAGATTCCAGTGATCGTCTATCTTCTTCATAATCGGCCCGCAATGGTAGAGTGCCGCCCCTTTCAAATCAAACGGCATCTTCTCTCCCCTCTCGTGCATTTCCAAGGCCCTCAGATGCATCTCGTCCCTTCCAGTGTAGACCAAGCCGTCCATATGCACGACTTCCCCCGCCTTCAGAGATCTGACGACGTCTTCAGAGAGGGGCGTCTTCAATCTCACCAGAACCCCTCCTTGGAATAGACGACCCTGCCATCCAGGAATATCCTGGCGGAGGCCCTCCTCGCGGACCAGCATTGAATGTTCACCGCGACCGGCAGACTCGCCGTGTGACAGTGTGCTAGGCCGACCCTGACGCCAAGGGACGTCGCCCTTCCGCCGAGACCCATCGGGCCTATCCCCGTCTCGTTAATAGCCTCGAGCACCTCTTCCTCGAACGTTTGAAGTTCGGGATACGGATTCTTGACATTGAGCGGGCGAAGGAGCGCCCTCTTTGCCAACCCCATGGCAATATCGGAGGACCCACCTATCCCCACCCCGACAATCGTCGGGGGGCAGGGACGCCCTCCTGCGCTGACCACCGTGTCGAGAACGAACGATTTGACGCACCTCGTACCCTCAGCGGGAGTGAACATTCGCAAGGCGCTCATGTTCTCGGAGCCCGCGCCCTTGGGCATGACCGTGATGTCTATGAAACCAAACGGTCCGGGAGAGTAATGGATGTATGGCATCTCGATGCCGAGGTTGTTGCCTGCGTTCTTCCTCGTAAGAGGGTGCACCGCATTCGGCCGCAGAGGTATCTCCACCGTCCCCCTCGCCACTCCCCTCCTTATCGCATCCTCGAGGTCGGCATCGCAATTGCCAGAGACGAAAAAGAGGGGAATTCCTGTATCCTGGCACATGGGGACAGATATTTCCTCGGCGCACCTAATGTTCTCCAGAATGGTACTGAGTTGTGTCCTGGCGATATCGTCCGTCTCCTGAGCCTCCGCCTTCTCAAGCGCGGAGACGACATCGGATGGAAGGGAGGTTACGGCGCTCCTCAGAATATCGACGACGACCTGCTCGACGAGCTCAGGAGAAATCATCACATCGATTGAATGAGACTGGATGAATAAAAAGATTACAGATGAGAACCAAAAGGTTAATATCTCGACTTTTGTTTAAGGCCCTCAGCAGGCCGTTCGACACCGAGTGATAACATGGACGATCCAATAGTCATCGAGAATCTGACAAAGAATTTCAACGGGCTTAGAGCAGTCGATTCTCTGAATCTTAAGGTCAAGAGGAAGTCGTTCGTCGGGTTCCTTGGCCCCAACGGGTCCGGCAAGACCACGACGATAAAGATCCTCACGAATTTGCTCTCCCCAACCGATGGAAGAGCTTATCTTGAAGGAGTCGATGTGACGAAGGACCCCAAGAGGGCGTTGGCACAAATTGGGGCCGTTGTGGAGACGCCAGAGTTCTATCCATACCTCACTCCAGGAGAGACCCTAGGCTATCTGGGCGAGTTGCGCGGAATATCAGATAGCGACCTAAAGCAACGTACAAAGGAAGTGCTGGAAACAGTCCACATGACCGAGTGGGTGGACAAGCGCATCGGCAAGTTCTCTAAAGGAATGAAGCAACGAATAGCAGTCGCGCAAGCGATTCTTCATGAACCCTCAATCCTCATCCTTGACGAGCCAACGTCTGGACTTGACCCAAGAGGCATGTTCGAGGTGCGCGAGATTCTCATGGAGTTGAAGAAGCAAGACTACACCGTTTTCATGTCCTCCCACCTACTGAACGAAGTGCAGGAGGTCTGCGGCGAAGTCGCACTGATCAATAAAGGACAGCTAATCAGAAATGGGCCAGTTAGTGAGCTGACGGGAGCAGACAAGCTCAGGAGATTAGAGATCAAAACCATCCAACCTATATCTGAAGAATGGTTGGGCCGAATCTCAAAGCTTCATGATGTATCTGAACTCGAAATAATGGGCCCCAATATCTTCGTGCTTTCATTAGCAGGAGGCGATGACGCACAGGCGAACCTGTTGAGAGAACTATATGGGCTAAACCTAGATGTCGTCTCTTTTAAGGAATCCGGCATGGCATTGGAGAACCTGTACATGTCCCTCATCAAGGAATCAAGGTGATTGATATGACCGAAATCGTTACTGAGAACAAGAAGATCGTCACGACTTTGCCATCGGACATTAATCAGGTCAGCGTAGTCGTCAAGTACGATATCCTGAAGTACCTGCGTAGCAGGCGCCTGCTGGGCATAATTGCTATTGAAGCGCTGGTGCTCTTGCTCATAACGGCCCTTCCTCCCTTGCTTGGTCACCCATACTCTAGCGATGCCGATAGCTTCGTCAATACCTATGCAAGCTTCGTCACCATACTGGTGGTCATTGGTGCCACGCTTTTTGCGGGGGATGCCATTGTTTCCGAGTTCCAGAGCCACACTGGCTTTCTGCTATTTCCTAACCCCGTGAAAAGATGGGTGTTGCTGACGGGCAAGTTCATCGCATCCATGGGGGCCATGTTCCTGGTGCTATTCATCTACTATGGCGTTGCGCTCGGATTGGGACTAGCTATCACTGGTGGTTTCTCGACGCTCGGTGCAGAATCGCTGCTATTGGCGATGCTGTATGCAGTGGCAGCTTTGGCCGTCGGTTACCTAATAAGCTCGGTAATGAAGGGTGCCACAGGCTCATTGATCCTCACCTTCGCCCTGTTCCTGTTCATCTTCAGCATCGTCACGCAAGTATTGAGCTTAGGCAATGTCGATCCATGGTTCATCCTAACCTTTGCCGGTGGGACAATCGGTTACATTACACAGGTGCCCTACCCCGTGAATAGCTCCAGCACAATCGGCAATGGGACGCGGACAATGACCTTGAACACCTTCATCCCAAATGTTGGGGTGTCCATGGCGGTGATGGTCGGCTACATCATACTGGCCTTGGTGCTGTCCCACTTCTTCTTCAAGAGAAGGGAGATGGTGGCATAGGCCGGAAACCTTTTCCTTCTTTTCTTCTCTACCGCCCCTATCCCTTATCTGTCAGAACGGTTAGAAACGGCGGACAACAAAGGACCTTGAAACGTCCTACATTGCCATGTTATAGCACGCCGGGGAGAGGACAAATCGAGGAATTGTCTACTACCCCCAGAAGGTGGTGAGAGGAGTGAAGATCGAACTAATACACATCGGCGATGAGTTGTTGACAGCTGAGATCGATCCCTATCCATCCCAGATGATTCGCATGATACGGGAGAGGGGAGCGAGCGTGAACATGGTCACTGTGATAGTGGATGACTTCTCTGAGATCACGAGAGTGCTCGACTTAGCAGGGAGATCGGGAGTAGACTTCCTGATAATCACAGGAGGCCTTGGGCCGACCCTGGATGACATCACCCGAAGCGCCGTCGCAGAATATCTCGGGGTCGAAATGGAAGTGAGACAGGACGCGGTCGAGTGGCTAGTGGAAGCTGTCAGAAGGATGTACGGAAAGAAGCCAGTTCTCACAAATGAGGCACTGAGGATGGCGACGATGCCTAAGGGGACGATTGCTTTGAAGAACATCACTGGCGCGGCTTGCGGGATCGAGGCAAAGAAGGAGAAGATGACGATATTCTGTCTGCCTGGCTTCCCCAAGGAGATGCTTCCGATGTTCCAGGAATACGTTCTGCCCAGAATCGAAAGCGACAACGTCTACGAGAAGGGGTTCAGGGCTTGGTTGGGCGAGACCACGATGGAGCCGCTCTTCCAGAGAATCATAAGAGAATACCACGTGAGGATAGCGTCTCTGCCCGACGAGAACTGGCGGGAGAGTGGCAACAGGATTATAGTAAAGGGACAGAAGGAAGAGGTCGAGAAGGCCGTGGAAAAGCTCCAGAAGTTGTTGGCCGGGTCAAAAGACCAATTCGTCGACGAGTGACCTCACTACTCCCTTGTCTGGCACGAATTTGGAAGCAGTAGAAGCTCACCTTCGTAAGGGAAGACCCTGACGCTCTCTCCCTTTCTCTTGAAACCCTGCGTCTTCTTAATCTCTACAGGCTTGAAATTCCGAGGATCCATCACCTCGAACTCCTTGTCGCTCTCGGTGAGAACGACGGCATCGAGCTCCTCGTTCCTGGTCCCCACGACCTTAGCGGATCTGAGGTCCGCATTGTTGATGTTCATCGACTCGTGCGTTCGCAGGTCGATCAGCCTTGTGCCCCGCGAGCCAATTCCACCGATCAGATACGGCCTGCCCGCCTGGATGATGGTGTCCCCTACCCTGTATGAAGGTAGCCTGACGAGGTACGTGACCCTGAATATTTCCTTCCCATCCTTCTGGCCGAGGAGGCTCGAAGATTCCTTCACCTCGGCCCCGTACTTCTCTGCGACCTCCCTCGATAGTGACTTGCCCAAGGAGTTTGAGGAAAGATAGATATCGAGACCGCCGTGCATCTCCTCGACCTTCGAGATGAACATGTCCCGACTGCTCTTCGACGCGTGGTCGACTCTCGCCTCGATCTCGCTCAGGATCTGTTCCTTCTCCTCGTCGGAGAACTTCCTCCCTCTGGTTCGTACCTGGAGTATCGATTCGTAGTAGGAACCCATTATCTTGCTGCACCTGGGACAAACGCCTCTCTTCAGGCGGACTACCGTTTCAAGATGCTCGTCGACGTGGAGGTCCAGGTATTTCACCTTTGAATCGATCGCAACCAAGAAGTTCTTGCTGTCTTGCGGACGGATTTCGGCCTTGGTCCCCTCTATCCTCGCCCCCTTCCTCAGAACAATAGACCTCACGGCCGCCTCCTCGACGGCATCCTCGACAGAGCTGAACTTGATCCACTTTCCGCCGATCAGGAACTCTTCGCAGTGAGCGCACTCGAGCAGGTCGACGTACTCAGGCACGCTCGTGAAATTGTTGTTTTTGAGGAAGCACTCAATGCAAAGATTCTCATACGTCGGGCCTTCGCGCCCGCATCGAACACAGAACATCCTACATCCTCACCATCTGGGCGTGAGGGACGCCGGCTATTCTCAGTACACAATCTTCGTTGATATAGTTATGCTTGGCGGCGATGCTGATGGTTCTCTTTCCCACAAGATTCGCTATCGTGGCAATGGACAGTCTGTTCAACAACTTCTCCTCGTCCGCATCCTCACCTTCGTAGAAACAGGAGGCCACTTCGAGCCGCAGTTCGCCGTCCCTGAGCACCTTTCCTATCAGATCTTTGTCGCAGGCGGCGACCACGATCTCTCCCCCGATCCGGTGCACCCTGACAGTGATCAACTCAGCCCTCCGATGCCAGCTTGTAGTACCCTGGTGAGGGGGAGTAGACCTCGCCGGAGGTGCTCAGACGCTTCAGGAGTATCATCACCCTGTCCTCCGGGATGCCCTCGGCCTCGGCATTCTGGACCAGCATTTCTATCGCCACCCCCTTCTTCTGATCTGCCATGTCGGATATGAGCTTCCTCAAGACCGATATCTGCTCCCGCTGCGACTTGCTGGTGCCGGTCGTTATTATGTCGATGTCGAACCTGCCTGCCTCCCTGGCGATCTTGCTCAGGTAGTACTCCACGATCCTCACGGCGCGGTTCGCGTCCTCGGGCGTGACGAGGCCACTCAGACGGACCCTCGCGCTCGCCTCGGACAGGCGCACGAACGCCTCGAGCTGCCTAGCCGTAATCGGAACGGACGATCCTTCCGGCTCCCCCTGCTTCCTGATTCGCAGGTAGTAGTCGTGGATGATCTTCATGGCCTCGTCCGTCAGGACCGGCGTGAAACGTTTCGAGTAAGCTACATACTTCCTGAAGAACTCCCTGGAGAATATAGGGGCCATCACGCTCGTTTCCTCGATGATCCTTTCCACTGGCAGGCCTTCCACTTCGCTCGGGTCCGCGTATCTCCTGATCTGACCCCTCCTGTGCGCCATCAGTATGTGATCTGTGATCTTCGCGTCGAGCTCCGCATCCGGCTTGTCAGTCATCGCGAATATGAGATCGAATCTTGAAAGAAGGACCGGAGGGAGGTTTATCTGGTCTGCGATCAGCTGGTGCTCCTCGAACCTCCCGTACTTCGGGTTCGCCGCCCCGAGTATCGAGCAGCGACACTGGAGCGTCGCCGTTATCCCGGCCTTCGCGACAGTGACGGTCTGGCTTTCCATGGCTTCGTGCATCGCACTTCGGTCATAGTCCTCCATCTTGTCGAGCTCATCAACGGCGGCAAGTCCCTTGTCTGCAAGGACGAGCGCGCCCGCCTCGAGGGTCCACCTTCCCTCGCCAAAGTCGTCCTTCACCGCAGCCGCGGTGTTGTGGACGAGGAAGCCGTTCGCAACGAAGGCATGGCTGTCTTCGACTGTGAGATCGTAGACGTGCGGTGGGAGGTCTGCTGTTGTATTTTTCTTGCACGTAACCTCGACCCAACGTGCATTCCCCGATGAACCAGGGCTCCCACCTGTTCCGGACGCGTATGAGAGCAATCTGTCCCCCACGGCAACGTCCGATGCTCTGACCCAACCGGCAGTCCCTCCGTTCGATCTAGCCATCAATCGGGTCTCCGGTGTAAGAGAAATCCTTTCACCCGACAATCCCTCCAACTCCACAAGAAATGAAGGGGTATCGATTCTCCAAATGGCCTTCAAGTTCTTGCGCTCGATGCCGCCGTCTGGTGTCATCGAGGCGACCTTCTGGCTATTTGTCTCCTGCCTCCAAACGCCTCTCTTGACTTGGCTTGGAGAGGTCAGCCTTTCCTCTGCGAACTCCCCGATCCGGACCTCCTTCCCGTCGACTTCGATCCTCGTGTCCGGGGCCACGCACAATCCTGCCGCCGAGGACCCCTTTCCGGAGGCGTATATCCCTCTCGGGGCCAGCTCAGCCATGTATCTGAGAAGCTGGCTGTTGTGAGAGATGATCGTGTTCGTGACGAAGTTATGAGTCTCCTCGACCTCAAGATCGTAGACCCATTTCGCCCTGGTCGGGATCTCCTCCTTCGAGACCAATTCGTCCCAATCCAGCCCCCTACCAGCGCCACCCATATGGTCGGCTCCGACCGTCCCTGGGCCAAGGGCCACGGCTATGCATGTGCCAACAGGTATCTTCGAGACGCTCCTTGGGGTGATCCAGTTGGCGTTCTGAACAAATAGCGGGTGCGTTGGGGTGACGGTGAGGTTCCGGCCTTCTTTGGTTCTCAGCTTCACGATCCGCTTCGGGGCTCGACGCTTCCACACCCTGATCGCCCTTCCCGTCTCCATCACGCCTCGGGAGGAGAACGTCATGACCGCGATGTCTACATCGGCATAGACGCCGTCGTCCACCTCCTTGCTCCCATTCTTCCTTAGAGCCTCATCCACGACCTGACGGATCCGCCGCACGGACCCGTCCGGCATCATCACCTCGGCATCCCCGGTCACGCACTTCGCGACGCCGGGGTCACCGACCAAGAGGACGTGTATGTCGCCCCTGATCCGTGTCCCGTCATCCAGCTCCTTCGAGACTCCGCCGAACAGCTGAAGCGCGATCGCCTCCTTCTCGACGTCGTAACCGTATATAGTCGGAGAGATCGACGCGATTATCTTGTTGAATATGTCCGGGCTCTTCGCCTCGGCCAATATCTTCTGCTTGTCCTCCTCTTCTATCAATATCTCCTCGTACTCGTGCTCTTGGAACTCGACGGAAACTATGTCGAGGTTGATGTCGAACAGTGTGGACTTCGCGACTGGACCTTTCTGGACCGAGTGGAGTATCCCGTTCAAGATGACCCTGTACCCTGGGAAGATCTTCCCGGCGATGTCGTCCTCGAGATAACCTACCAGCCGCTCCGGCTGGGCGCCGCCCCTAAGGCCCTCCGGGCTCTCCTGAATCTCTATCTTCTGAGTGTCCACGTAATGCGAGTCCTCGGTCAGAAGCTTAAACTTAGTAGTGCCAGCCGAACGCCCGCAGCCGTCCTGTTCTTTGTAGCACTCGAGAGGCTCCTTGAAGAACATGCCCTCCTGCGGCTCCTTGATTATCGCATGGCAGCGCATGCACTGGAAGAAGGCGGCCGTTATCTTCGGCCGCACCTCGGTTGCTTTCCTCACGAGACCTTCGACCGATAAGAACTTCCCCAGGTGCTTGCTCCTGAGTTTCCTTATCTCGACCCTACTGTCCCTCGGAAGCTCGATTATCCGAAGGTGGATCTCCGCTCCCTCCCTGCTTGGCGGGATGAACTTCTTGATCGTCTGTTCCCCGTTCCACAGTACCTTGTTTGGATGCTGCAGGAGATAGTCTGCCATGTCAGGATCGAACTGATCGAGGTCGGAGTAAGAGACGTTGACGCTTCTCTGCTCTGGATAATGATCGGATACGTCGATGACCTTCGACCTGTAGTCGGCAGTCTCGAAAAACTCCTCCCATCGAGCCAGTAAATCCTCGTCAGTGTACTCCGCAGCCAAGAATTGCCTCCCCCTCGCGAAGCATCGCTCGTGGCGACGTTCCCCCGAAAGTCGGGGACGTATAGAAGGCTATCCTCTACTTTAGTCTTACCGCCACCTCACTGGCAGTACTCCAGTTGTATCCTCACTACCTCTTCGCTCGTTTCGGCCGAGGAGTACCTGTCGAGCGGCTCTTGATTCAATTTGATGAACTGCTCCCCCCAGGAGAACTTCGAGAGCGTCTTCTCGGCTTCTTCCTTAAACCCCAAGATATAAAGTGCCGCGCTGAACGCCTCGACGCTGCTGAGCTTCAAGGGCTTCCCCCAATTGACTGGATTTGCTGCAAGAAGATATGGAAGCGCTCTTTGAGCGACGTCGTCCCTCACCTTTGGGAAGGTTTCAATGTTTTTCCACGAAAGGTCGAGGACCACTAGGCCATGCTCCTTCGCCCTCTGTGCGTCTTCCCTTGATAGAGCCTTCTCGGCCATCGGATTCAATACAATGCTGCCGTGGGGAATCCTCTTCAATGAAGGAATCAACTCGGCAAGCTTAAAGCGGACCATCTTTCTGGCGGTGCACTTCTTTGGATCGCACTGCCCTTCGTTATAAACGTACAGCAAGACCATTTCGACTCTTGAACAGGCGACAAGAGAATAAATATTTCCGTTCCGTCATCGAATGTCGAGTCATTGCGCAAGCGAAGATGATTCCTGGGATTTCCCCCTCGCTTCTCTTCTCATAATTATGAAAAGCGGCAGCGATACGATCTCGGCGATCAACACGAAGACCACTATGCAGGTCACCGAGAACTCGTACATCAGTCCCATCGCGGCGCTTCCGACAAACCATGAGGCACCGTATGCTGTGTTGAATATGCCGTAGGCGAATCCCCGGCGGGACGTCGGAGTCATGTCGGCGATGGCGGCACGCATGATCGTCTCGTGGATGCCCATGACGGCGCCCCAGAGCATCACCCCGGCGAGAGCCAGCCCGAAGCTGCTCGTGAAGGAGAGAAGAGGGATCGGGACAGTGAGGAAAGGTATCATGACAAGAGCGCGTATCCCAATTTTGTCGTACGTTCTGCCGATTATGAGGGCCACGAGTCCATCCACTCCCATCGCAATGGCATAGAAGATTGGGATGTCTACATCCGACACTATCGATTTCACGCTGAGATGATAGGATATCAGTTGGAAGTTCGCAAACCCAATCACCGTCACGATTATGAAGCCCATGTAAAGCCAGAAAATCCGAGGCAGCTTTCCTTTGCCCACTGTCTCCCTCTTGCTATCCACGTTCTCGAGCTTCTCCGGGGAGGGCACTTTAATCCTCGCGACGAGAAGAATGGCGATCATCAAGATGAATGGTATCCACAGAAGGGTGAACCCTTCCCGGTATCCGCCGGTGACGAGGAAAACGACAGAGAATAGAAGGGGACCGATTATCGCTCCGATTTGGTCTAGCGCCTCGTGGATCCCGAACCCCCATCCCCTTCCGACTTGCTTAGTTGCGTGGGATAGAATCGCATCTCTTGACGGGGAGCGCATCGCCTTTCCGACACGCTCTGAGATAAGGAGGACGGCAACCAGCTCCCAGCGACCTGCGAATGCAATCAAAGGTATCGATACGATGAGCCCATAGCCGAGAATCGTCATTGTCCAGTACCGTTCAGTTCGATCTGCTACATATCCGGAAAATAAACGCAGGGCGTATCCGAAGAATTCTCCGGCGCCAGCAACGAATCCGACCACAGCGGAACTAGCACCAAGGATAGCAAGATACGGGCCGGTGATGCTCCTCGCACCTTCGTACGAGATGTCGCCAAGAAGGCTGACTATCCCCATCAGCACTATGACCTGCATCGCCAGTCTCTTTCGACTGGAGCTATTCTCTGATTTGTTGTCCTGCGGTTCCATCATGCTCACTTAATGCTGAGAGGTACTCTGAGGTATCAGGATAGACTGGAAAGGCGTTAAGTTTAACTAATCGGTAGAAGCTAGACCGAAGCGCCACGATGATGATAAACCCAGCACTGACCGAATGACGAAAGACGGGCGAGCTGAGTGGCTCACAAGTAGTCACAGGTCATTCGAGCATGCCTTGGACAGCAAGACTTATTATCGAGACCTGACAATATGCTTTCCCGGTGGATGGGATGCCTACAGGATTTGATCTTATAGAGCACAGCAGCACGTTGAGAAGGCACTGGCTGAGAAGGCTCGCGGCGGCTTTCGTCGACGTCGTGATTATATTCGTTCCGATGAGACTTGCCATCTTCTTTGTGAACGCACCTTATCAAGACATCGTCGCTGGCGTTCTGTCAGGTGCTGTCTGGTTCGTCTACAGCGGTCTGCTTGAAGGCGCCTACGGGAATACCCTGGGCAAATGGTTCTTTGATCTTAAGGTCGTCTCTTTGAAGGAGAAGAAGTCCTTTCATCAAACCTTCGCGCGGAGTGTTCCGAAGTTCTTCTGGTATGTCTTCCTTCCCTTTGATGTCGTCATTGGTCTTGCGATGGAGGGTGATCCACGACAGAGATGGTCCGACACGGTGGCGAGGACGACCGTTTTGTTCCGCAAGTCTGAGGCTTCAAAAATCAAGGAACGTGGACAGCCAGTCAGAAATTTCGCAAAGAGCGATGGGGATGAACAAGGTGCGTCTCTGAGAACTGTGCCAGACCACTAGATAGGGTCGCCTCTCCTAACAGGATTCGATAGAAATAAGAAAAATGTAAAATAAAATGGTTTTGAGGTCGTTCGATGCACTCAGACAGTAAACGTCGTTGAACAAATGGACGCACCAGTCGGCGTGTAGATTAGAGTGAAAGTCCAAGTTCCAGACGTCAGAGCAACGGCCCCTGGGAGCTGCATGGTAACGTAGTCGCCATTGCTGATCTTACCGTCCGAAGCGAGGTCGGTGACGGCCACGGTAACTGACTTACTGAATATTACGCCAGTCGTAGCTGTGCCAGCGATAGTATAGTTTAGGCCATTCGTCGCCCAGTTTACAGTCGTACTCACGCCGCCGCTCGGGGGATCAATCCTCAGCTGGCAGTTCGCGAACGTCGGAACAGGCGAGATTGCCCCGAAGGTCACTATCTCCGTCTCTGCGTTCATCTTCTGAGTGTTCACGAAGGCACCAGTAGGCGTTTGCGTACTGGTTCCTCCGAAGCCCATCACCATGACGTACAGCACTGCCGCAAGAACGACAGTGATCGCGACCATCAAGATGGTTGCGATGACGGGTGATACGGCTTCAGAATCTTTGCGAATCTTCCATATCTTCTTAATGTTCAGTCCTCCTAGGTAGGGTTTCCCCTACGATGGGGTGCATTTATGCATGACTCGTTATAAAGCTTTCTGTTCAGATATCAGATTGGATGGATTTGGAATCGACATTTGACGATTTTGAATGCCAACTTCATTCGTTGATCTCGCCTTGTGCGAACGGGTGGATTGGCCGAGATGAGCACAATCTAACAGTGCGACTCAATCTTTGCGGAGGGCGCTCGATCTAGAGCTTTCCCGGCACGGGAATCAGCTGAACGGGAACCACTTGGTCGCACACGAGCGCGATCACTTCCTTGAGCTCTGACTTTGCCTGGCCGGCGACCGATATTATCACAGGATAAGCCCCCTTTGACTTGAGACTGCTGAGCAGGATCTGCATGAATTCTGAGAGAATCTTGATGTCGTTGTGGATCGCAAGAGAATTGATGGAGTCCAATACCACAAGCATCGATCCCTCTCTCAGCTTTCTGGAAAGGAAGTCCACCTTGAGGATGATACTCTCGAGCATCGTTGGGTTGTCGATGTATATCGTGTTCTCGCTCGGCCCGATGTTGCCGGCGATGAGGTGAGAGATGCAGTCGACGAAGTAGATGTTCTTCGTATCGACCTCCAGCATCTTCAGAGCAGAGAGCATCGTTGAAGATGGAACTGAGGACGTGATGTATACGCACTTGAGGCCTTTTCTCGCAGCGAAGTTATCTGTCAGGCCGCGCACTACATCGAAATACGCATCCATCCCAATCTCCAGGGCCACTGAGACCGAGGGGCCAATCTCCTCGAGCTTCGACGCAACGGTTCCTCCGACGTCCTCGCTCAAGACACGCCACCTCCCTTCAGCAACGGCGTCACAAGTACCCCACAGGAAGTCAAGTCAATGACATATTTCGACCTTGAGTGGCTGGTTCCCTTCATCTTTGTCACCTGCATCGTCCTAAGCAGATCGCCCCTACGCTCATGATTGCTCATCATGATGACGCCATCAGCGACGACCCCCTCGATGCCTGAGGGATTGATGGAGTCGGAGATCAACAGCCCCGTGCACCTGGACGCAGATATTGCTGCGCTGATCCTTTGAATTAGGATCTTCGCCACCATATGATCATCGATACCATACAGCAGTGAGCTGAACGAATCCAGAACAAACCTTTTGATCCCGTTCTCGGCAAGTGTCTTCTCTATCGTATCCCCGAGCCTCAAAGCACTCTCCTTGTCCAGAACACGCTGACTGACCCCTGCCTTGTCCATGAGTGGCCCTAGTTCGAGGATTTGAAGCGTCCCATCCTTGACATGCTTCTCGTCGAGAAAGTCGAAACGAGGAATATTGGAGATCAGCTTCTCCGGCGACTCAATCGTCGTTATCAATAAACCCTTTTCACCCTTCGATGCGCCTCTCACCAAGAACTCGAATGCTAGCGTCGTCTTCCCTGTACCAGAGCTGCCGTTGACGAGGACCATGTTCGATATCGGGATGCCCCCTCCCAAGATACTGTCCAAACCTTCAATCCCTGTCGCGCACTTCGCCCGCTCAGCTTTATCTTCCGCCGCTTGCATAGACCGCTGATAATCCGCTTGTGGTTTTATAGTGTTTTGCCCAGTCATCAAACGACAATCGGAGTTCGCAACTCGCGTTCGGCCGATTGATCGTCATATTGTCTCTCGAAAGGGTTTATAACAACTCACATTCTTAGGCAGAAATCATGAAACCGACGTTGCAGGTCGCCTTGGACCTGATGCATCTCAAAAGAGCGCTCGAGATAGGACAGGAGGCGGTGGATGGCGGCGTCGACTGGATCGAGGCCGGTACGCCGCTGATAAAGAGCGAGGGGGCCGAGGTCCTGCGGGCGCTGAAGAAGCAATTCCCCGGCCATGTACTTGTCGCCGACATGAAGACCATGGATGTCGGCGGGTTCGAAGTCGAGATCGCCGCTAAGGCCGGGGCGGATGTCGTTACGGTCATGGGGCTTTCCGACGATGGGACGATTGAGGAATCCATACTATCCGGGAGGAAGTACGGGACGAAGATCATGATCGACATGATGAACGTCGAGAACAAGGTCGAGCGGGCGAAGAAGGTCGAGGGGATGGGGGCGGCGTACGTCTGTCTTCACGTCGGGATCGACGAGCAAATGAAGGGCGAAAGATCCTCGCTGGACGTCGTCGGGTCTGTATCCTCCGCGGTGAACATTCCTGTTGCGGTCGCTGGAGGCATAACCTCCGAGACGGCAGCGGACCTCGTGAAGGCCGGGGCATCTGTCATCATCGTCGGCGGAGGCATCATCAAGGCGGAGAAAGTGAGCAAGGCAGCCAGGAGAATAAAGGACGCGATTGAGAGTGGCACTGGTGTACCTTCCGACCTTTCGAAGAAGTACTCTCAGGAGGATCTTTTCACAGCGTTCTCCAGGGTCTCGACGCCGAACATTGCCGACGCTACGCACAAGAGAGGAGTAATGATCGGCATCGTTCCGAGGATCAAACACGGCATCAAGATGGTCGGAAAAGCGTTGACAGTGCAGACCTGCAAGGGCGACTGGGCGAAGCCGGTCGAGGCAATCGACAGGGCACAGAAGGGGGATGTGATCGTAGTCGACGCGGGTGGAAGCGATATCGCCGTCTGGGGAGAACTGGCTTCCTGGAGCTGCAAGGTCAAGGACATCAGCGGGATCGTCGTCGACGGGGCTGTCAGGGATATCGACACAATACTCGAGATTGGGTTCCCGTGCTTCTCAAAGTGCGTGACACCTCATGCGGGCGAGCCCAAGGGGTTCGGGGGCATCGGTCACGAGATCGTCTGCGGGGAGCAGATCGTGCGCACAGGGGACTGGATCATAGGGGACGAAAGCGGAGTCATCGTCGTCCCGCAGGAGCACGCGGTTGAGATAGCCAATAGGGCACTGGATGTCCTCGAAAGGGAGAACAGGATAAGAGAGGAGATTAAGAGGGGAAGGACCCTTTCAAGCGTCCAGGAGTTGGAGAAGTGGGAAAAGGTTCAGTGATCAACCTTCACGCCCATACGACGTTTTCGGACGGGCTGTTTCCGCCGGAGCGCATCGTGGAGAGGGCTGTGGAAGACGGACTGACGCACATCGCAATCACAGACCACTTCGAGACTTCGAAGGTTGCATCACTCAGGACATGCGACTTCGGGAAGTATCTTTCGACGATAAGGGCATTGAGGGAAGAGTATGAGGGCACGATAGAAGTCCTCGCAGGAGTCGAGATCGACACGAATCCTGACAGGTGCGATCTCGGTACCCTTCCATTCGACCTGCTCAACAAGCTGGACCTGGTGCTGTTCGAGTACGTCAACGACAGTGCGAACGACGGAGACGGCATGGAGGATCTTGAGCGCACCCTCTTGGACATCTCTGTCCCGAAAGGTCTCGCCCACACAGACATAAAGGCCAGTTTCTCAGACATGAAGGCCGGAGAGATCGCGGATCTGTTCTCATCAAGAGATCTGTTCGTGGAGCTGAACACCGCTCTCCCATACAAAAGAGGAGGTATCACATTCTACGAGCTCGCGGAGGACGTAATCCGCGAGTTTGGAGGGACGGTGAAGTTGTCGATTGGAACCGACATCCACAGACGGCTTGCTGAGGTCTCCAACGTGCAGAGCGCTTACCGCTTCGTCAGGAGACTGAGCCTCAGCGACGATCTGCTTTTCTAGTACTCGATAGTGGATTCTGTGCGATGAACGGCGCGTTCTCAGAAAAATGAAAAGAATATGTTTGGGGAACATCGAAAACGATGCTCACCCTGGGAACGAACATCCTTAATCGGCGCTCAGAGCTGTCCCATCTTGTTGGCCATGAGCCTGAGTCTCTTAACTCTCTCCGCAATCGGTGGGTGGGTGGAGAATATATTCACAAGGCTGCTCGGTTTGAACGGGTTGACGATCCACAGAGACGCCGACGCAGGATTGCCATTCTGGATTGGCTTCTTTGCGTTTGCCACCTCCAGTTTCTGCAAGGCATTAGCGAGGCTGAGCGGTCGACCGATAATCATCGCCCCCTCCTCATCCGCCTTGTACTCGCGACTCCTAGATATCGCAAGTTGGATCAAGATGGCTGCAATCGGCGCTGTGATGGCTGCTATCAGCATGATCACCCCTCCAGAATCCTTTCTGCCACCGCCGGCCAAGGAGCCGAACAACGCGAACCTTGCTGCGAATGATATCGCACCGGCCAAGGTTGCTGCGATCGTCATCACGAGGATGTCCCTGTCTTTTACGTGCGCCATCTCGTGCGCGAGCACGCCTTCAAGCTCGTCGTCGTTGAGCGTCTTCATGATTCCTTCCGTGGCGGCTACCACCGCGTTCTTCGGGTTCCTTCCAGTCGCGAACGCGTTCGGGGTCTGGGTCGGAACTATGGCTATCTTGGGCATCGGCAGGTTCGCCCTGTGGGCGACCTGCTCGACGATCTTGTATAGCCTTGGTGCTTCTCTCTCGTTGACGATCCTGGCCTTGTAGGACCAGAGCACTATCTTCGAGGAATAGAAGTAGGAAATCAGATTGAAGGCTCCCGCCAGGACGAGGAAGAATATCATTCCAAGGAGCCAGTCACCTAGGAATAGGTAGCCAACGGCCCATCCTATTACGATGAACAGCCCAAACATGAACGCAAACAGCAGCGCTGTCCGCGCAATTGCTCCCATTTTGTTTCACCTCGACCGACTCCAATCATATAACCTCTATTTAAGAATTGTTTGAGAAAACCACGACGAGGGCCGTATGCTGGGATTCGCGAATCGCAATCGGACACTTGCCGACGGGAGCAACCCACAAAGTCTTCGGGTTGTTTTCTCAGCGGTCCCGCATTATTTCCTTTCACGAAGCGACGTAAACGACCCTGCGGCCCCGCTGCTCGGCCTTGATCTTTCCCTTCTCCACGAGCTCGTCGATCATCTGTGAGAGCATCTCCTCATCTATGCCGACGGCACTCGCAAGCTGGTGGAACGTCTGCCCTCCCTCAACCTTCGCAGATTCCACGATCCTGTCCCGGGCCTTCCCGATGCGCTCACTCGCCTCAACATCCGAGAGCTCCTTTTCCCTGTCCGCAGCGATCTTATCCACCTGGACCTTTGCCATTTCTATGGCGCGCGCCCTGAAGCGCTCCACGTCCGTCTCGAGCAGACCTCCCAGCTCGTCGACGTCCGCCCCAATCTCTCTCCACTTCTCGAGCCGGCCTTGGTAGCTAGCAGGGAGAACCTGCATACTCTCAGGAGACTTTCCGAGAGAGGGGACGTACATTACGCCGGAACGCTTGAGGGTCTCGTGCAACCTTCCGAGCTTGATGTCCAGTTCGGTCTCATCGGCGACATCGGTCTCGAAGACGGCAGTCCCCTTAGCCCTCTGAAAACCGTTCTCGGTGAACGTTTTCTCCACTTCACTAGGGGACTTCCCCTCGCTGCTGTATTCAACTTTCACGTAGGCCTTCATCTAGAGCCTCCCCGCGCATATCTGCTTTGCGATAATTAAACCTTGGTCTCATGTGTGGACGAGAAGATACTGAATCACCGGGACCGCTGGGACAGTGCTCTGGTCGGCAAAGGAAAATAGTCGAAATGATGTCTAGCTACTGATGGGCGGCGACCTGGAGTTCGTGATGAAATGGTTTAGAAAGTACTATGCCGACTCGCCGCCTCCTCCTCCCGAGAGGTTCGGACGCAGGGAGTTCGGCTTCATGTTCTTCGACAAGACCTTCGTGCAGCGCCACCTAGCGTTTCCAAAAGCATCGGACCTTAATTCGTTCCTTAGGGAGCGAGTCCCTGCGCACGTATACTACTCGTCGGCTTACTACGAGCTGCCCGCTGCGGCCACGATGGAGGAGAAGAAGTGGCTCGGGGCGGACCTGATCTTCGACCTCGATGCCGACCACATCAAGGGCGCCGAAGGGCTCTCGTACACCGACATGCTTGCGAAGGTCAAGGGCGAGATGGTCAGACTGCTCGATGATTTCATTCTCGGGGACCTGGGTTTTAATCCTGACGATATCAAGGTCGTATTCTCTGGAGGCAGGGGATACCACATACACGTGTCTGATCCACGCGTGATTGGCCTTAAGAGTCATGAGAGAAGGGAAGTAGTCGATTACGTTACCGGTACCGACTTAGATCTTGACTGGGTGTTCGAGGAGAAGGCGTTCGAGAAACGTCAGTTCAAGCAAGTGACCAGGATCAGCAAAGCCCGGCTTCTCCCGTCGACCGCCTCCGCTGGTTGGAAGAGGAGAATGAGGATCGGAACGGAGAGGTTGCTAAATAGACTGGAGGGGCTTTCCGCTCAAGAGGTCCGCGCGAGATTCGCGGACGCGAAGGACGCGCCCGACAAGCTTGTAGAAGAGATGCTCGGCGACCTTTTCTCAAAGCGCGGGGGAAAGAGCGGGAGGGAAATCATGCTTGGCAATGACACGTTCGAGATTTTCTCCGGCCAGAGGGTGCAGATGCTATTCCTGAAGATGCTCGAGGGGAGCGTGAAAGAAGAACTGGAGGGGCAAATAGATGAGCCAGTGACGAGCGACATCAAAAGGTTGATTCGGCTGCCGCGGTCCTTGCATGGAAAGACCGGCCTGATGGTGGTGCCGATGAGCAGGGTCGAACTGGACGGGTTCGATCCGCTGAGAGACGCCGTCCCTGAGATGCTCCCGGACGACCCGGTCAAGTTGGCCATCAACGGGAAAACGGAGATCCGCCTGCGAGGAGAGCGGTTCTCTCTGGAAGGAACGATGGAAGTCCCGACGTTCGCCGCGATTTTCCTCGTCTGCCGCAAGATGGCGACAATGCCAGAGGAGGCGGGGGGCTAGCCCCTCCCTTCTAGCGGTTGTTTCTGGCCTTTGTGAATTTGGCGGAAAAGTATTTATGTTCACCTGGTTATTTTTCGCTTCGAAATCCCATGGAAAGCGGTAGGGTGGCGTTAGAGGGTGGATGGCGACTCGAGCGCATCCGCCATATGAAGCTCTATTTGTATGTTGTCCAGATAGTATTGGTCATTGCCATCGCAATCCTCCTTCTCATCATCGGCAAGGGGTTCTCCCTGAAGCCATTCTATCTCCCAATCAACTCCTTTATCTACTTCGTGCTGCTCATGGGTGTGATAATCGGCGCGGAGAGCTTCGTCTTTAGAGTATTGGAGATTAGGTTCGCTCAGAGCCCCAGTTCCAAGTACTACATGGCTAAGAAGTTCACTAGAAGAGCTCTTGTCATCATCTTGATCTCCGCCATCGTCGTAATCATTCTCTGGATCCCGTTCATCTCCAAGACTATCGATGACACTCTCAGCACCTCCGGCGATATCACTAGCGTCAAGGAATTCAACAACAAGGACCCCTTGGGATTGACCGCCGTGAATGATATAACCATCAGTAGCGCCGGAAAGACCGCGAACGTCTACGTCGTGTCGGGTACAGACTACGATTTGTACGAGAACAACATCACTCTCTTGTCGGCGTACAGGGTGAACAGCAACGACTACTCAGTCAGCGCGAGCCACCCTTCGATCTCGTTCGCTTTCCCTGACGTCGCTTACGGCACGTTCTTCATTGTTGTGGAGGACCTGGGCGGAGCACCAACCGCCCTCTCGTACACGCTCCACGAGAACGTCTCCCACACTTTCATGGACTACGTTCCTCTCTTCGCGTTGCTCTTTATAGTCGTATACGTTGTCGCCATAGTCTATCTGGAAGTGATTATGAAGAGGCATGCCGGGGGAGCGATCTACCGGTAGAGAGCACAGCAGATCTCCCGCACCTCGATGTCGAACCCGCAATCCGCTGCCCAACTCAGTGTTCTTCTAGAGGGTACGGCGATGCCCGCAATCCCCTCGTCGACGCACTTCGCTTCGAGTTCCCAGTTGCCTCGGGGCCTCATGCATCCCAGGAGGACCGGGCATTTCAAGCGAGTGACCGCCTCTTCAACTAATCCGACCACACGGTCATCATCCACGGCTGGGTGGTCTTCCATCGGCGTCCCTTTCGTAGGTAAGAGCACAAGTACGACGAGAGCCGAGATGTCGAACTTTTCAATCATGCGAAGGGCCGAACGCTCCCCCGCTGAGGTCTCGGAGAGACCAACACATATGTGCGGAACGACGCGCTTTGCTCCCGAGGAGATTAGGCTCGACAGAGTCTCCCTGTATGCACTGCGGCCGACGCCGAGGTGCACTATCTCCCGAATCACCCTTTCTTCCTGAACGATATCCACGGAGCAACAGTCGGGGGACGCCCCGACCAATGCCCCAGCCCCCTCTAGATCCAGGAGGCCGGTGTGGACATTGACAATCAACCCCGTTTCCTTCTTGATTCGGGCGAGCGTATCGAGGTACGGCCCGATGGGCAACTTTCCTCCGCGGTCGCAACCCCCGCTCAAGAGGAATCCCTTGGCGCCTTTCACCCTTAGATCTTGCGCGAGCTTGAGGAGGACTGGCGGGCTGTCTACCGGCGTCATATTCTTCAAGTATCTTCCCCGACAATGGTTGCATTGGAGGGCGCACTCGCCTCCAGTGACAGACACGGATGGAAACATATAGCCAGGCTGGAACGCAACGATTTTTCTTTGCACCTTGAGCCATAACGTCTTAAGAAGCAAAAGCTTTATTCGGTTGATACCTTTCCTCGTGCTCGGAGATACGATGAAAGCGTTCAGAGTGGTCGGTTCTTTCAAGATCCGCAAGAGATTATGGCAGGACTTCAACGTCGAGATCGCCGCCGAGGATAAAGATGGTGCGACCGAGAAAGTGCTGTCTAATTTTGGTAGCCATCACCGCGTGAATAGGCGCAACATCAGCATCAAAGAGATCAGTCTACTCGAGGCTGAGGACGTTTCCGACCCTGTCGTCAAGCATTTGATCGGGGGAACGTGATGAACGAGAAGGAGTTGCAGCAATCCCTGGCGACGCTCGAGCTTTGCCGGGCGCAGCTGCAGAGCCTGGCGGATCAACAGCAGCTAATCCAGATGTCCCTTGAGGAGAATGCAAGGGCGAAAGAGACCCTTTCTAGCTTCAAGGAAACCCCGATAGACTCGGAGATCCTCGTCCCGGTCGGCGGCAATTCATTCGTTTTCGCGAAGGTGGGTTCGAACTCGAAGGCAATCGTGGGCATTGGAAGCGGCGTGTCGCTCGAAAAGTCCGTCGAAGAGGCTGTGAAGATGATCGAGGCCAGGATCAACGAGCTTGTCGAGACATTTACCAAGCTGGGAGAGAAGCGCTCGACAATCGAGGCGCAGAGTTCGCAACTCTCGCAGAAAGTACAGCAGGAATACCAGAAGATTCAGAATCGGTCATAGGGCCGGTGGTCGGGATTGTTCGAGTCGCTGAAGAAAAAGCTTTTCGGATTGAAGAAGAAGGCGACCGAACTGCCTCCGGAGCCAGAGAAGGTCATAGGCGACAGCGGAAGGACGATCGGCGAGAGCGCGCTGGACGATCTGCTCTGGGAATTGGAGGTTTCGCTGCTGGAGGCAGACGTGGCACTGTCGGTCGTGGAGGAGATCAAGGCCGAAGTGAGGACCGACCTCCTTGGAAAGAAGGTGGATCGGAAGTACGACGTCTCTGACGCGGTGGAACTGGCCCTGAAGGTTGCCATCGAGAAAGTGCTCAAAGAAAACGAGTTCGACTTTGACACTTACGTGAAGTCCAGACAGAAGCCTGTCGTGATCATGTTCGTCGGGATCAATGGCACCGGCAAGACGACTGCCATAGCCAAGATCGCATATCACCTGCAGAAGACCGGGCTCACCTCGGTCCTTTCCGCGTCGGACACTTTCAGGGCCGGGGCGATAGAGCAATTGACCATCCACGGCGAAAGGCTGAACTGCAAGGTCATCAAGCATAATGCCGGGAGCGATCCAGCGGCGGTCGCTTATGACGCAGTCGAACATGCGAAGGCGAGGAAGAGGGACGTCGTCCTGGTCGACACCGCAGGAAGGATGCAGACAAACGTCAACCTGATGGACGAAATGAAGAAGATCAAGAGGGTCGTCAAGCCGGACCTAGTCCTGTTCGTCGGGGACTCGCTCGCTGGCAATGACGCGGTCGAGCAGGCGAAGACTTTCGATAAAGAGGTCGGGATAGACGCCGTCATCCTGACGAAGATCGACGCGGACGCCCGAGGAGGGGCGGCGCTGTCCATCGCGCACACGGTGCACAAGCCGATAGCCTTCGTGTCGACCGGGCAGGATTACGAGTCCTTCGTGAGATTCGACAGCAAGTGGATGGTAGACAGGCTTTTCTCAGAGAACCGCCTCAGTGAGTGAGATTCGCGGCACCACTCTCTCGACAAATCAACGGCGCATTATGCAATTGCTTCGCTCAGAAGTTCGACCAAATGTCTACCAGCAGATGGGGCCGATCAGATGCCATTGATATCGCTGGGGTAGCAGAGCGACCCCATCAGAACCGCGAACACCTTCGCGTCGGAAATGAGGTTCTCGACCTTCGCATACTCGTTGACGGTATGGGGGTTTTCGTCTACCGTCTGCCAGGCGTAGGCCTCAAATCCCGCCAGCCTGAATAGGTTCGCGCAGGTGCCTCCGCCGACGCCCCTCGCGACCGGATCGATCCCGAGGACCGTTTTGATTGACTGCACCAGAGCCTTCATCCCCTCGCTGTCAGTGCTCGAGGGCGGGCCGCCCTTCGTCATCTGCTCTGTGGACAGCTCGATGTTCGCCCCAGTCCTGTCCTCGAAGAGCTTGGATATCTTCTTGATCGTCTTCATGACCTCTTCCGGCTCGTATTCGGGCAGGAGCCTGATATCTATATAAAAGACGTCCTCGCCTGGTATAGTGTTGATGTTCCCGACCGTCTCATGACGCTTCGTGGGTTCGAAGGTTGACGCTGGAGGCATGAACATGTCGTCCGTCTTCCCGTACTTCTCAGTAAGGTGCTCAAGCAGGAAGGTCATGAACTTCGAGCCGACCTTCATGGCGTTGATCCCTTTCTCCGGGGTCGACGCGTGCGTCTGCTTTCCCTCGATGACGACCTTCAGCCACATGATGGATTTCTCTGCTACCTCTATGACCGATCCATCCGGCACGCCGTGATCAGGGACATAGATCGTGTCGCCGCTTCTGAACACGCCTTCCCTTATGAGAAACTTAATGCCTTTCTCGCTTCCTCGTTCCTCGTCGGCAACTATCGCAAGGCCCAGCGTCTTCTCCCCACTCAGGGACAGTTCGTCAAGGGCCTTCGCCGCATAGAGGGAGGCTATTATCGCCTGGCCGTTGTCTTCCGCGCCGAGCCCATAGAGCTTTCCGTCTACGACCCTCGGCGAGAACGGAGGGTAGGTCCATGCATCGAGATCGCCTGGTGGGACAGTGTCCATGTGAGTGACGATCCATGCCGTCTGTTCCGAAGAACCTCTCTTCCTGGCGACGATGTTCGGCCTGAGACGCAGTCGAACTCTTTCGTCGAGCGCGTCAAACATCTCAACCTCTTCGAATCCGCAGCGCTCCGCGAGCTCCTTCAAGTAGCGGGCTCGCTCGAACTCGCCATCGCCACCGTTCTCCGGGCCAATAGCCGGGATGCGCAGGAGCTCACCCAGCGCTCCGATCATTTCTTCTTTGTACCCGTCAATGGATGTAAGTAACTGCTCCACGGAAGGCATGAAATCCCTCGACATTGAAGTGTATTGTGCATATTAAATTATTGTCTGGTGCTTATTATGACGTGCAACCAACCCCTGCTAACGCCAATGCACTCCAACCCGATTGGGCCTTGTCCTTGCGCTACTGGTAGATGTGGAATCCTCTTCCCGTCTTCCTTCCGAGACGGCCAGCCTGAACGTACCTTCTCAGCAGAGGGCAGGGTCGGTACTTTGAATCGCCGTACTCTGTGTACAGAACCTCCATGATGCTCAGGCAGACATCGAGACCGACCAGATCCCCCAGTTCCAGCGGCCCCATAGGGTGGTTCGCTCCTAGCTTCATCACCTGATCGATCGTCTCCGCGCTCGCTACCCCTTCCATCAGGCAGTACGCAGCCTCGTTGATCATCGGCACGAGTATCCTGTTCAGGGCGAAGCCAGGGAAGTCGTTTACCTCCACCGGCGTCTTGCCGAGTCTCATTGCCAAAGACATAACAATCTCGTTCGTCTCCTTCGAGGTCTGTATCGCCCTTATAATCTCCACGAGCTTCATGACCTGGACCGGGTTAACGAAGTGCATCCCTATGACCCTGTCCGGTCGCTTCGTCGCCGCCGCCAGCTCAGTGATCGGGATTGAGGACGTATTGGACGCCAGAATCGTCGAGGGGCGGCAGATAGCGTCCAGGGAGCTCAGAACGTTCTTTTTCGTCTTCCTGTCCTCAATCACCGCTTCGATCACTACGTCGACCTCGGCCAGGTCGTCTAGCAGCAACGTGCCCTTGACCCTCGACTGAACGCTTGCCTTTTCCTCGAGGTTCATCTTGCCCTTCTCGACCGCCTTGGAAAGGTTCTTCTCGATCTTGCTCAATCCACTCTGAACGAACGACTCCTCGATGTCACGCATCACAACGTCGAATCCTGTCTGAGCGGCGATCTGCGCGATGCCGCTTCCCATCGTGCCTGCCCCGACGACTCCGATCCTCTTGAGCTCGATTTCGACCCCCATCGTATCACCCCTACGAAAGAATCTCGCGTCTGCGCATCATCTTCTGACTATCATCGCCACGGCGTTCCCTCCGCCCAAGCACAAGGTCGCGAGACCAGTCCTTGCGTTTAGACCCTCCATCGCATACAGAAGTGTGGTGAGAACCCTGGTTCCGCTGCATCCGATAGGATGACCGAGGGCAACCGCTCCTCCGTGCACATTGAAGATCTCGTCCGGGACGCCGAGCTCACGTTTCACTGCGACCGATGCCGTGGCGAACGCTTCGTTGTGCTCGAAAAGATCGATATCTGACATCTTCATTCCCGTCTTCTGGAACAATGCGCGGACGGTCGGTATCGGCGCCTCCATGATGTATTCTGGCTCCACCCCGCCAGTGTTGTAATCGACTATCGTCGCCATCGGCTCGATGCCGCGTTTTTTGGCGAAGTCCTTCGAAGCGACCACGACCGCGGCCGCTCCATCGCTGATCTGTGAGGAGTTGCCGACAGTGACAATCCCTCCCTCCTTGAAGACCGGCTTCAGCTTCGCCAGGCTCTCCAAGGAAACGTCGGGTCGGACACCTTCATCGACCTTCGTATCGATACTCCCTTTCTTCCCTTTGACACTGATGGGGAGGATCTCCGCCTCGAACTTCCCATTCTTTGCCGCCGCCAGCGCCTTCATGTAGCTTTGATAAGAAAGGAGATCCGCTTCTTCACGAGTAACGCCGAATCGCTCGGCGACTATCTCACCAGTCACTCCCATCAGAATGCCACTCAGCGAATCATAGAGACCATCGTGAATCAGATGGTCGACGACCTTGTCATCATTCAGCCTATATCCCCACCTCGCCTTCTTCAGAAGGTAGGGGGCCGCACTCATGTTCTCCATGCCGCCCGCGACCACTACATCGTGTTCGCCAGCCCTAACGGCGTTCGCGGCGAGCATGACAGATTTTAATCCTGAGCCACACAACTTGTTGACGTTCAGCGCCCCGATCCCCACAGGAAGGCCAGCCTTTATTGCTGCCTGTCTGGTAGCGTTCTGCCCGACCCCCGCAGGCAGGCATATCCCCATTATACATTCCTGAATGCTCGACGGCTCGAGGCGAGCTCTTTTCACCGACTCTCTGATGACAGCGGCACCCAGGTCCGTGACCGGTGTGTCGACGAACGAGCCGCCGAATCTTCCCACAGCTGTCCGAACAGCGCTGAGTATGACGACATCTTTCATGAGACCGCCTCCCCAGAGGCCCGCATTGTCTGCTTGGTGGACAAGGCGTGCGGGACTAATGCATGGTTTCTATTTGAATCTTGCTGGCGGGTCGACTGGAGGCCCCGCCCAGGACCTCACTAGGCCACGCGCTTGAGCGGCTTGCTCAAGTGCCTGCGAGAGCAGACCGGCGGCTCGTACCATCGCATTTCGATTCCTCTGGATGCCCGGATCAACAACGCGTCGGAATCCGACGCCTCGCTGCCGCACCTCCGGCATCTGTAGCCCTGACGAACACCTGCGGACTTCATGCTCTTGCCGCAAGTTGGGCAGACTGGATTGCTCTTCTTTTCCCAGACTTCGATCAGAGATAGCACCCGCAACTTCTCTATGTTGAGCGTCCTCGGACTCTCCCTCAGTTCCCCCATCACCAGAATCGTGTCTCCCACGGCCAGCAACCGAACAACGTCCCTGAACCGTTTCGACGGCTCATAGGCGGCGCAGTCTAGCGGCCCCGAGCCCCTAGAAGGATCGAGACTGAAAATGACATGCCCACCTTTGTGCGTCTCAGGGGCCGTGGCCACCGTGCCCTCTACGACGTAGGAACTATTCGGTACGAGACTCTTCCACTTCCGAATTAAGTGATCATCGGTGCCTTGGTTTGTTAGGAACAGCAACCACCGGGCGACCGGTTCGCTCTCTATCGACGACATCGCCAGAGGCAGGTCCTCTACTGCACCGCCCCTGATCCCGAACAGGATGGGACACGGCGAGTTCGGGGTTATGGCGGCCCTCCTACTGACACAATCGAAGTTGTTGAAGGTCGAGGGGAATCTAAGATCTAGCGTTTCCACGGTTTCCGGGGACACGACTCGCTCCTGCCCCCACCTTTTTTGATCTCTATAGGCGAGAACCTCGAAAGTTCTGTCCCTTGGCCTCCAGGCCATCGCGGCGGACGCGCCGATGACCCCGCGGCCTCCCGCCAACTCGACCGTCCTTGCGTCGATCCTCTCGAGTTCGGAGAGCACGGCTTCCTTCTCCAATATGCCCCTTACAGTCGACCAGTAGATGGCCTGCCGGGGTTTCCTCAGGGATGCGACCAGGCCCGGGCTAGCATCCTCCTCGACCCGCGACCAGCGCCTCAGCATCTCTTCTCCACGCTGAAGAACGACGTCCATGTCTGCTGGCTTGCGGCAACGTGTGTACGAGTAGACAGGATCCTTCCCGATACGACCGATGAGCCCGCGCGTCCCGGCCCCCTTTCCGAATCTGAGGCAGACCGCCCCATTGCCCCTTGTCTTCCACGGGACAGCTGGATTCAGTCTGACCAGTCGTGGAAGACCTATCAGATCGTACTCGCCGAAACACCGCACCATCTCGGTGGCAAGGAAAGTAGTACACATTCCCTCGGTGGAATCCGTGTCGTCGAAGGCGAGATACATCGACCTATCCTCCTTTTCCCGGGCATCTAGACCTTCGGTCCGGGCATTAACTCTTTCCATCAGAGCTAGAAGATGCCTGAACCTGTGTCACAATCTTCAGCGTTTCGATGAAAGCGAAAGACTGGTCGTCCTCACTCACTCCCCGATGAGCTCGACGGCGGCCCCAGTCGCCGGGGTTCAGGAAAAGTGTCTCTGCTCATGAGAGCCCCCACCTCTTCGCCAGCACAGTCCCTCAGGGTAAGCACCCAGCCTTTCTGGCTAGTTCCACAGCCAATAGCGACGGAACTCACGTCGAACCTTTCCCCGCTGGGGGGCACATCGCTGAAGCTTATTAATTGTGTATTCCTGAGATTCGAGAGCGAAAGCAACATGAAAATCGCAAGCGAAGTCGAAATGAACAAGATTTCTATATGGGGCTACCTGACGCGCATGAAACGCCCCCGCCTCAAAGGCTATTGATGGGTGCCTTGCAGGCAATTTACGGGATAAAGCAAGAGCGGTTCCCCTGCTAACTCTCTGGTCAAGTAACATTGAATAGTCGGCCGGCCATTCTACTTTCATGACCAAGCCAACGCTCGTGGAAAGGGCACCGTTGCTTTCGTTGACGTTCCTGCTCGTCGGCCTGCTCCTCACGATGGTCGGGACCTACATCCTCTCAGCGGAGGGCTTGGCTAGCTCGCGGGGGTGGTCGTACTGGCTTATCTCAATCGGTCTCGTATTGCTGTTTATCGGTGTGCTCTGGATTCTGAAGCTCTATCTTACCATCACGAAGTTCCAGTCACTGCTCCAAGAAAAGAGCAAGGCCACATTCTTAAAAAACCTAGATCGTATCGAATACATGGCTTGGAAGCTCCCCTCGGTTTACGCAAAGGATCTGGTGACGAAGAAAGAAGAGTTCAACATCAAGTAAGATGCTTTGATTGCGATTGCATATTCTCTCAACAAAGGTTCACCCCATAGGGGGACCCCTTTGTTTCCACTGGAGCTTGGCGCCCGACCAAACTAGCGCAATACCACTGCCGTCGTCGATTGACGTTGGTTCATGGTGTCTGCTGGGCGAGTCGGGGCGGCGCGCACTTCATCCGATGCCGTTGATTACTCTGCCCCCTAGACCTTTCGCCTTTTCGACGATCCGATTTTTACTCTCCTCCCTGCAGCCGATTGTGAGTCGCACCTCGTCCCCATAATCGATTTTCCGGATCGTTTCAGTCTCGTACAACCAAGACACGATTTTGCTCACATCAGGCACGTTTGGAAATACGAGCTCGATTTCGCATCCACTTTGAAAATGGGAAGATATTAATCCAATCAGATTATCGATGCCCTGTTTAGTGACGGCAGAAACGGGAATGATCTCGGTGCAACCCGTCACCTCCCTTACCAGTCGAGTCTTCTCGTCTGGCTCTGAATCGAGCAGATCTATTTTATTCATGACCACAATCATTCTTGATGCGTCCACTTCAGGGAAAAGGATCTGAATGCACGCATTCATCTTTCTCATCATCTCATTCACAGAGTCTGAAGAGTCCGCCACCAACAGAACCAGGTCTGCAGAGAAGATCTCGTTCATGGTGTATTTGAAGGACTCTATCATGAAGTAAGGAAGATCTTCTAAGAATCCGATAGTGTCGGTCAAGAGTATATTGTTATGTCTGCCCTCGATTCTCCTTGTTCTAGCCGATAAGGTCGAGAACATCTTATCATCGACGGGGGCGGTATCATCAGATAGAGCATTAAGAAGTGACGACTTCCCGGCGTTTGTATACCCAGCGAAGCAGACTAGATTGAATCCCTTCCTCTTTCTCTGCTTTCTTCTCTGTTCCAACCCTCTGTCGAGCCTGGACAACTCACCATCAATGACGCTCATACGCTTCTTTATTAGATCGTAATAAACGTCAACGGCATATCCTCCTCCCGCGAGGAACCCAGGATGCTCCCCGGCCTTCGCGTTATGAGTCCACTCCCTAAGAAATGGAATCTCATATTTTAGAGTGGCGCGCTCGACCTGCAACATCGATTCGGCGGTATTCGCTCTCTCTTTGAATATATTCAGAACCAGTCCGACTCTATCTATACATTCGATTCTGAGGGTCCTCTCAAGATTGAAGTGCTGTGACGGTTTCAAATCTCCGTTAAAAAGAAGAGCGTCTGCATGACGTTTTTTCAGAGCTTCCTGAATGTCGTTGATTTTTCCCTTGCCCACGAAGGTAGACGGATCAGGGGACGCCTTTCTTTGGATTATTTCATATAGAACTTCGAAGTCTGCCGAGTCTGCTAAGTCTTCGATTTCCTTAGTATGATCATCCAGACTTACTATTACCACACTTTTTCTCTTTCTCACAATCCCCCTCACTTGATATCTAATTCGTAGTACCCTGTAACAGGGTTCAGCTTCCTGCCAAGCTCAATGCTCTGAAACTTTCTTATTAGCACCTCAACGAGCACGTTCGCCGTGCCCTCGAACAAGTGCCCTCCAACGACGTTGAATTCCTTGCTTGACAGAGAGCAGTGGAGATGAATTGGGACTTCAGTGTCTAATGTTACGGATCCCGAGAGCGAAATCAGTTCATGAGGTTCCTCGAAATACCTCTTTATGTAGTTCTTACCCGTGAAGTAGCCAAGTGTGAACTGTCTCAGTATTCCAATACCACCATATACCCAACCAAATCTCACTTCATGCTGCCTGCAAGCGTCTATCAAACTCTTGTGGACGTCCTCGCCGTCCACAAGCTTGACGACTAACACGTCCCCATCGTTGCGGTGAAGCACGGAAACACCGGAAACGTCAATCGATGCATTAAGTTATCTATCTTATGTAGATAGATTGAACAACCAGGGCTACGCAATGCAAATTCAGAAACGGTCGTACCGAAACGAGACAACCGTCCCCCAGCCCTTTCCATAAGAAATGCAGGGTTGGGAGTCTGTTTCCGGTCAACCTGCTGGCGTGGGGAAGCGCTACGCGTCAGCAAGGTGCGAGATAGAATCTCTACGATAAAAGTAAAGTTCATGTAATCGTGTGCGCTTTTCAATCTGCACCGTGCAAAGGCAGGGTTGAGTTTCCACTAGAAATGAAGGGGTGGGAGGGCCGCAACTTTCCCCCCTCCAGCTAATGGGGGGAGATCATTTGGAAGATAACATCTTCAAACAATATCTCAAATCCAAGCAGCTTTTTCGAAGAAATCGAGAGATCTTGAGGCCCTCGTACATACCAGACGAGTTACCTCACAGACAGCAGCAGATTGGCCAGCTGGCCTCCGTTCTTGTTACGGCGTTGAAGGGTGAGAGGCCGTCCAACATACTCATTTTCGGGAAGACCGGCACTGGAAAGACGGCGTCAGTCAAGTACCTCGGAAACGAGATCAAGAAGGCCGACTCCGAGCTGAACAAAGTCTCTTACATATACATGAACTGCGAGATCGTTGACACTCAGTACGGAGTATTGCAGAACATTGGGAATACGCTCATCGACGATTTTAACGAGAGGATACCATTCACGGGCTGGAGCACGGAAAGGGTCTACAACATATTGAGGGACAAGATCGACGAGGAGAAGAAGGTCTTCATTGTCGTCCTGGACGAGATAGACAAGCTCGTCTACAAGAGCGGCGACGACATCCTGTATCACTTGTCCAAGATCAACGACGACCTGCAGAACGCTAGGGTCTCGTTAATCGGGATCTCGAACGACCTAAAGTTCACGGAGTTCCTTGATCCGAGGGTAAAGAGCAGACTTGGCGAGGAGAAAATGGTTTTCCCACCTTACAATGCCGAGCAACTGAAAGACATCCTTTCCCAGCGTGCCGTCCTCGCGTTCGACGACGGCGTAGTGGAGGAAAGCGTCATACCGCTGTGCTCCGCTTTCGCCGCTCAAGAGCACGGGGACGCCAGGAGGGCGCTCGACTTGCTCAGGGTCGCGGCCGAGATAGCGGAAAGGAACTACGACGACAAGATCACAGAAGCGCACGTACACAAGGCGAAGAACAAGATAGAACTGGACTGCGTCACCGAGACAGTGAAGACGTTGCCGACCCAGTCTAAGCTTGTGCTCATGAGCGTCATACTCAACGAGGAGAAAGACAACGGTCGGCTGACCACTGGAGACGTATACGGAACGTACCGTGAGCTGAGTCACGTCGTGGGCGTCAGCATGCTAACGCAGAGACGGGTCACAGACCTCATCTCAGAGCTTGATATGCTCGGGATCATCCGCGCTAGGGTGAAGTCCTTCGGAAGAGGGGGCAGAACGAAGGAGATCGAATCCAGCGTCCCGCTTCTCGAGACCAAGAGGGTCTTAGAAGAGGATGAGATGATGCACGGGCTGAAGAACTACAAGCCGAAGACGCAGACGACGCTGATGTAGGCCTACTTGGCCTTTGCCTTCCTATCCTGCTCTGTTTGACTCTGTTTCGAAGGGGCGGCCTCCTGTCGAGGCTTCTTATCCGCCTCCTTCGTTTTCCTGTCTTCCGGTTTGGGACGCAGCTGCTTGAGACTCAGTTTCTTCGTCCAGCCGAATATCTCGATCCCGCGCCTCTTCAGCAGGATGTTACTCATGTCCAGCGCGATCGGAAGGGCAATGATGAGAACAATCGTGATGACCAGATCCGTGATGCTGTTCTGCGGGACGTACTGCGGAAGCCCCCCGGTCGCCCAGAGCTTCACGAGGCCGAACCAAGGCAACTCGCCTCTCGCCTTCCCGATAAGCCACTCGTCTCTTATCGGTTCCCTGCAGATTGAGAGCTGGTCGTAGTAGCCGAGCAGAGCGGTCCCGTTGCTCTGCACGTTGTGGTCCCCCATTGTTATGAGCCCGCCATGTGGATGCAACCCCCTCGACGAGAAGTACCCCAGCATGCTAGACAGGTCCAATCGCATGGTGACTTGAAGGTAGCCGATATCGTGGATTTCCACGATGCCGTTGAGGTTCCAGCAAGTCTTTGCGGGCGCGCCCTGCACCTGCCACTGGTCGTCCGGCAAGTAGGCGAGGGAAGGTATGTCGAATCCGTGGCCGGTCTCGTTGTAGATGATTTCGCATATGGCGCGGTGTATTATCGGGGTCGATCCATACTGGCCGTACTTCGCGTAGATTACGACATCCCCATATTCGCCGTACGTCTTGTGCCCGTTCCCAACACCTTCGAGGTAAGTCACGACGTTCTGGCTTCCCCCAACCTTCTGGACGATTACGATATCTCCAGTGTCGATAGTCCCGATCGAGCTCTGAGTGTCGCTGTGCTGCATGCTGTCCGATTCCACCACGACAATAGGGGGCCAAAGGCCGCTGTACGCGAAGAGGGCGACAAAAATCAGGACGATGATTAGACCGACAGCAAAGAACCCCTTCAGTATGGAGAGATAGCCTTTCTTCCTGGGCTCTTCATCGGGCACGCGTCTTTCAATGACTTTTCATTATAAATAGGTATGCTGGCGCGGTCTAAATCATCATCAGAAGGAACGACTTTGGGTCGATGAAAAAGTGGATATATGCCCTCGGGGGTTCGAGATAGGAACATGTACAGACCTGACAACGACACCTACTTCGTGAGGATGGCCGAACTCGTGGCCACACGATCCACCTGCTTGAGACGACAAGTCGGAGCCGTCGTGGTCAAGGAGAAGAGGGTTCTAACCACTGGCTATAATGGAGCCCCGAAGGGACTCAAGCACTGCGGGGAGGTGGGTTGCGTCAGGGAACAGAACCACGTCGAATCAGGGACCAGGCACGAGCTCTGCCGGGGGGTCCACGCCGAGCAGAACGCGGTCATACAGGCTGCATACTTCGGGGTCAGCATTAAAGATGCTGTGGTTTACACGACGAACTTCCCTTGTGTGATGTGCGCGAAGATCCTGGTGAATGCGGGTATACGTGAGGTTGTCTACAAGGATGAATACATCGATGAACTCTCGAGAGACATTTTGAACGAGAGCAAGGTCTCCGTAAGACGCTATCTCGAGTGAGGACCCGGCGACGGACGAACGCTTCAACGCGATAGGCGATACAAAACGTGCGGATGAACGAGAAATGCGAAAATACGGAACATAGTCCTACTCTCTTGCAGTTTTCGTGCTGCACCTTCTGGCAAACTACGAAAGCGGAGCGATTAACCAATATTATATTATATGTCAAGGCTGTTCCCCACTCGCTATCCGGGGGGATTCTTGTAAGCAGGGACGAGACACTTCTTCAGGTCAAACGTGCCGAGGAAGAGGCTGAGCAGATCATCAAGGAAGCTCGGGAGAGCCAGAGAGCAGCCGTCGTTGCAGCCCGAAAGCAAGCGATGAGAGTGATGCAAGAGGCGGACGAGAAGCTCAGGGCCGAGTTCGACTCTGCCGTTTCTAAGGAGAGGATGAAAGTGGCATCTCAGAGGGAGACTATTCTCAGCAGAGGCAGAGACGAGGCCCTCAGGATGAAAGTCCAGGCTACAGATAGGGCGAACAAGGTAAAGAATCACCTCAAAGACAGCTTTGCGAGGACGTTGGATGCTACTCCCAGAACAAATGGCTAGGGTCCTCATCATAGGCTCTAAGGGCCTTCTTGAAAAGACCGTCGATGTCCTTTACGAACTCCGGACGGTCCATTTGGTCGACTTCCCTCCGGATTTGGAGGGATTCACTCTGGGCTCACCTCTGCCAGCCGCTTCGGAGGCATCTGGGAAGTTGCTCAAGCTGAGAGCAGTGGAGAAGGACCTCGAGATCAAGGAACCGAAGGTACCGGAACCCGTTGCCGCGGAGCGTATCAGGAAGGAGATCGACAAGGCGATAGCCTCCTTTGAGGTCGAGATAGCGGACTTCGTCGGGTCCAAGGCGAAGATCCAGCAGCGACTGAGCGAGTTTGACCAGCAAAAGAGGGACCTACAACCTTTCGCTTCTCTTCCTCTCGATCTTGAGATGTATCGCGATTACAGGAACGTTACGGTCTTTGTTGGCAGTGTTCGATCGAACCCTGAGGAGGTGCTCCGGGAGTCCCTTGATCAGTTCGAGCTATTCGTGGGGGACGAGGGTAAGTTCGTCGCACTATTCGTGCCGCGCTCCGACGGGGAGGAAGCCCAGCGGATCCTCGTGCAGCACGGATTCAGCGAGGTGAACCTTCCCCAGGGCATAGGAAGACCTGAGGCCATGCTGAGGGAGATTGACAAGGAGGAAACGATTTTAAGGAAGGGCCTCGAGGAAGTTCAGGAGAAATTGGGAAAGCTCAGGGAGAAGCACGCCGCCTTCGTACTCGCGTCGGAAGAGGAGCTGAGCATCACCGTGGAGAAGGCGGAAACGCCTCTGAGGACCGGGGCCACCGCCCACTCCTTCGTGATCGATGCCTGGGTTCCCTCCAAGAGTCTCGATCATCTGAAGAACACGTTCAAGGCGAAAGTGGGGGATGGTGTCTACATCGAATTGCTTGAAGCAAAGGACAGGAAAGACGTCGAGGAAGGGAAGGAGGCCACCTCGGAAGAAATCCCGACGAAGGTCTCGAACCCGCGTCCCGCCAACCTTTTCGAATATATGGTAGAACTGATTTCAACCCCTCGGTACAATGAGATCGACCCCGCTTTGGTCATCTCCATATTCTTCCCGATATTCTTCGGGCTGATGGTTGGTGACGTCGGTTACGGCATCCCCTTCGTCATCCTCGGCTATCTAGGGTTAAAGAGATGCAAGAGCGACGAGTGGCGAACGATTGCGACCGCGTTGTTCTTCGGCGGCGTGTTCACCCTAATTTTCGGCTTCTTCTTATTCGGGGAAGCGCTCGGCATGCACTTTGCGCCAAGCCCCTATGGAGAGATCACTTGGTCCAGCTTGCTCGGAATCAATTTGCCCCATAACATCGACCTAGGGCTATTCTCGATCCCGATAGGGGTGTTCAGCAAGCTCCACGATGTCAAAATCCTCCTTTACATCAGCGTTTGGATCGGCATAGTTCACTTGTTCGTCGCGTTCGGCCTCGGTTTCGTCAATGTCGCGATGAGGCGCGGGCTGAAGCACGCATTCTTCGAGAAGGTCAGCTGGATCCTGATACTCACAGGGGGTGTGCTCCTCTTGGTGCTCATGATCGATGTGCTCATACTGGGGAAGTCCCTGATATTGACCGACGTCAGGATGTTGGCTGGAGCGGGCCTTCTGGTCGTCGGAATGGCAATAGCCCTGAAGGGAGAAGGAGCGAAGGTCATGCTCGAATTGCCGGGGCTGATGAGCAACTTGATCTCCTACACTCGTCTCACTGCCATCGGTATGTCAAAGGCAGGTCTCGCCCTAGCTTTCAACTCCATCTCGATAGGTATGATCGCACCGGGAGGCGGGATCATGATCGTTTTGGCGCTCTTGGTCTTCATCGTGGGGCATTTGATGATTTTCATTCTCGCAATCATATCGGCGGGACTGCAAGGACTTAGGTTGCAGTACGTCGAGTTCTTCATGAAGTTCTATGAAGGCGGTGGATTGAAGTTCAATCCGCTGAAGGTCAGGAGAAAGTATACGACGGAGGTGTGAAAGAAATGGCCTTAGAGGCAGGTCTGATAGCCGTTGGAGCAGGAATCGCAGTGGGTCTGGCCGGACTCGGAGCAGGTCTCGCTGAAGGACCGGTCGGCGCAGCCGCGGTTGGTGCCATGGCCGAGAACGAGAAGCTGTTCGGTAAGGGCTTGGTGTTGATGGTCATTCCCGAGACCATCGTCATCTTCGGTCTTGTCATGGCGATTCTGCTCTGGCTGAAGATATGAATAGGAATCGAGGTGCCGGTTCATGGCGCTCGACAAGGTGATCAAGGACATCCTGGACAGTGCCAGGATGGAAGCGAACAAGCTCGGTGAGGACGCCGAAAGAGAAAGGACGGCCATCCTCAGGGCAGCGGATGAAGAGGTCGCGAAGAAGCGGAGGTTGAAGGAAAGGGAGCTCCAGGAGGCGCTTCGTCGGTTGACCCGGCAGGAGATTTCCAGTGCGGAACTGGAAGCGAAGAGGATAGTCCTGAACGCGAAGAAGGAAGTCCTAGGTAGAGTCTTCGAGGAGACGCTGCGGGAGATTGAGTCGATGGAGCCTAAGAAGAAGGCCGAGATCTACTGCAAGGTTTATTCCAGCGCGAAAAGCTTAGTCCAGGGACCGAAGGTGTTGTGCCCCCGCGGGGAATCGAAGCTCCTATCTGGCTGTGCCGAGCCGGGAAGAGTCATCGAGAGCGACATGGAATCGGGACTGATACTAGAGACTGAAGATGGAACGATTCGCCTGGACTACAGGTTCAGGAGCATTCTAGAAGGGATCTGGGAGAGAGAGCTGAAAAACGTTTCGAACATGCTCTTCGGGTGAACGAATGCTTATGAGTCGGGGCAGGAAGGGGAACTATCCCTATGCGTGTGCTAGGATCAGAGCGAAGAAGAGCCTGCTCCTGAAGAAGGACAACTATCCAAAACTGCTGATGATGGACCTGAACGAGATCGGCCGGTTCCTGGGTGAAACCCAATACCAGGTGGAAATGGCCGAGCTCGCTTCGAGGTATTCCGGTGTGAACCTGATCGAGATCGGAACGAGCAGGAATCTCGCCAGGATATACAGGCAGGTGCTCAACTTCTGCAGCGGAGAGCTGAAGGACATGGTCTCAAGCTACCTCGCCAGGTGGGACGAGTGGAACGTGAAGACGATTCTGAGAGGTAAGTACTACGGAGCGACGTCCGAGGAGATAATCGAGGATTTAGTCCCAGCGGGAAGGCTAGACGAGGAATACCTTAGGTTCCTGATTAGCATGGAGACAATATCGGAGGTCCTGGATGCGGTCAGCAAGAAGGGCGGTGCCACAATTCCGAATGAGATACGGGCAGCCTACGAAGATACTGGAGAGCTTGAGCCGCTCGAGGAGTACCTCGACAAGATCTATTTCTTCGGTCTTCTCGAGTCGATACGTGGTAAGAATAGACCCGAGAAGCTGTTCCTCGCTTTCATACAGAAGGAGATCGACATAAACAATCTAAGGACCTTGCTTAAGCTGAAGAGGGAGGGTATCCCCTTCGAGCGGATTCGTGTCTATTTCATCGATGGCGGTAAGGAGCTGAAGGTAGACGAACTTGTGCGGTTGGCCGGAGTCGAGTCCTTCGAGCAAATGCTTGACGAGCTTTCGAGATTCTCCTTCTACGAGGGGATCAAGGAGGCACTCGAGATCGCGAAGCAGACAGGATCTCTGACCAAGGTCATGCTCGCACTCCAGAAGTACCTTGCGAAGGAGGCTGAGAAGTTCTCCCATCAGTTCCCGCTTTCCATACTCCCGATTCTCGATTATATGATCAGGAAGAAGGTGGAGGTTGACAACATAAGGATCATCGCCCGCGGAAAGGAGAGCGGCCTTGACGCGGACGTCATTAAGGGATTGTTGGTGATGTGATGGACATCGCAGTGCTTGGAAATGACGAGTTCGTCCTTGGGTTCCGCCTTGCCGGGGTGAAGAGGGTATTCGTAGCAGAACCGGGAAGGTTCGAGGAGAGGCTGCTCGAGCTCCTGGAGAACCCTGCGATCGGGGTTCTTGCGATTAATTCATCAAGTCTTGAAGAGTTGAGCGCTACTACGAGAAGGAAGGCACTCGATAGCATAGCGCCAGTCGTTGTGCCGGTCGGTAGGGAAGAGGGCGACCTTCGAGAGAAGGTAAAAAGGGCAATTGGCGTCGATTTGTACAAGACAGAGAGTGAATTAGATGGCTAAGGTTGGCGAAATCTTCAGGGTGGCTGGACCGGTGGTGACTGCAGTCGGGATTTCTCCGAGGATGTACGACGTGGCATTAGTGGGCGAAGAGAGGCTGATGGGCGAGGTCATCAAGATATCCGGCGACAAGGTCGTGATACAGGTATACGAGGACACCTCAGGTCTGAAGCCTGGTGAAAAGGTCGAAGACACCGGACAGCCCCTGCTAGTCGAACTCGGCCCGGGGCTGCTCGGCAGCGTGTACGATGGCGTTCAGAGACCCCTTCCTATTCTGGTCACGGCGATGGGCGACTTCATCAGGAGGGGCGTCAGCGCTCCGGGTCTAGACAGGAAAAAGAAGTGGAAGTTCACTCCCGTCGTGAAGAAAGGGGACCACGTCGTGTCAGGCCAAGCGATCGGCAAGGTGCCAGAAGGTTACATCGAGCACAGAGTGATGGTCCCCCTGGGCGTGGAAGGAGTCGTGGACCAGATCAGAGATGGGGAGTTCGTGATCGAGGATACCATTTGCACGATCGGAGGCAAGGAGGTCCAGATGCTTCAGAAGTGGCCTGTGAGGGTTGGGAGACCTTTCATCAAGAAGATACCTCCGGACGTTCCTCTCGTGACAGGCCAGAGGATACTTGACACCCTGTTCCCGCTGGCGAAGGGCGGCACTGCTGCGATCCCCGGCGGATTCGGTACCGGAAAGACGGTCATCCAGCAGCAGCTTGCAAAGTGGAGCGACTCCGAGATCGTCGTGTACATAGGATGCGGAGAGAGGGGCAACGAAATGACCGAAGTGCTGGCCACCTTTCCGAAGCTGGAGGACCCGAAGACGGGGGAGCCACTGATGGGCAGGACCGTGCTAATTGCCAATACCTCGAACATGCCAGTCGCTGCCAGGGAAGCTTCGGTCTACACGGGGGTGACGATCGCCGAGTACTACCGGGACATGGGCTATGATGTGTCGCTCATGGCCGACTCTACATCTAGATGGGCGGAGGCGATGAGAGAGATATCCTCTAGGCTCGAGGAGATGCCGGGCGAAGAGGGATTCCCGGCGTATCTGGCTGCGAGGCTGTCGGACTTCTATGAGAGGGCTGGCAGGGTGTATGCGCTCGGGGGGAGCAAGGGGGCGGTATCGGTCGTCGGAGCCGTATCCCCGCCAGGTGGCGACCTGAGCGAACCGGTGACGCAGAACACTCTGAGGATTGTGAGGGTGTTCTGGGCACTCGACTCGAAGCTGAGGGAACGTAGGCACTTCCCTGCCATTAACTGGCTGACATCATACTCGCTCTATACATCCAACTTGGATCCCTGGTACAGGAAGAATGTGGCCGAGGACTTCCCCGAGCTGAGGGCTTGGGCGATGGAAATTCTGCAGAAGGAGGCGGAGCTCCAGGAAATCGTTCAGCTTGTGGGCTCGGACGCCCTACCAGAGGAGCAGAAGCTCACAATCGAGATCGCGAGGATGATCCGCGAGATCTTCCTTCAGCAGAACGCGTATCACCCGGTCGACACCTATTCACCTCTCAGCAGACAGTATCTCTGCATGAGGACCATCAGGCGTTTTGGCGATCTCGCGAAGAAGGCCGTGGAAAACGAGGTCCCGATTGAACTCATCATCGATTTGCCGGTCCGGAACAGGCTGGTGAAGTCAAAACTCGAGCCGAACGTCGATCAGGAGATCGAGGAGATCAACAAAGAGATGGAGAAGCAGTTCGAAGGTTTGGGGGGCAAGTCATGATTCCCAGGGAGTATCGCACTATAACGCAAATCGCGGGGCCTCTCGTGTTCGTAGAAAAGACGGAACCGGTCGGCTACGGCGAGCTCGCCGTCGTCACAATGCCGGATGGTTCGACGAAGAGGGGGCAGGTGCTCGACACCTCGAAGGACCTCGTCGTCATCCAGGTGTTCGAAGGCACTGCCGGTATCGAGAAAGCATCCGGCGTGAAGTTCCTCGGCGAGACGATGAAGATGCCGGTATCCCAAGAAATGCTCGGAAGGATACTCTCAGGATCTGGAGAGCCGCTGGACGACGGTCCGGCTATCGTCCCGGATGACCGGCTCGACATTATCGGATCCGCCATCAATCCGTGGGCGAGGGACGAACCAAAGGAGTTCATCCAGACCGGTATCTCAGCCATCGACGGGATGAACACGCTCGTCCGGGGGCAGAAGCTGCCGATATTCTCTGGGAGCGGTCTTCCTCACAACGATATTGCGCTTCAGATTGCGAGGCAGGCGAAGGTGAGGGGCAAAGAGGAGGAGTTCGCGGTGGTCTTCGCCGCGATGGGCATTACTAACGAAGAAGCGCAGTACTTCATGTCCGACTTCGAAAGGACAGGTGCTCTAAAGAGGGCAGTCGTTTTTATGAATCTTGCCGACGACCCGGCCATCGAGAGGATAATTACTCCCCGTCTCGCGCTCACTACCGCCGAGTATTTGGCATACAGCCTAGGCATGCACGTGCTCGTCATTCTTACTGACATCACGAACTACTGCGAGGCCCTGAGACAGATCGGGGCCGCAAGGGAAGAAGTGCCTGGAAGAAGGGGCTACCCAGGATATATGTACACCGACCTCGCGACGCTGTACGAACGGGCGGGAAGGATAAAGGGCAAGAAGGGATCGATCACGCAGATACCCATCCTTTCCATGCCGGGTGACGACATAACGCACCCGATCGCCGACCTCAGCGGCTACATCACCGAGGGGCAGATCGTCGCTGCAAGGGACCTGCATAGATCGGGCATATACCCGCCAATCAACGTCGGCGCTTCGCTCTCAAGATTGATGAACGCCGGTATAGGCCCAGGGCTGACTAGGGAGGATCACAAGGCTGTGTCGGACCAGTGCTACGCTGCGTATGCCGAGGGAAAGGATCTGAGGGGTCTGGTCGCGATCGTCGGCAAAGACTCTCTGTCGGAGAGGGATAAGAAGTTCCTGGACTTCGCGGATCTGTTCGAGCGGAGGTTCGTGCGACAGGATAGGGAGGAGGACAGGGATATTGAGACGACCCTTGAGATCGCTTGGGACCTGCTTGCAACGCTGCCGGAGGGCCAGCTGACCCGCATCGACAGGAAGTACATCGAGAAGTATCACCCTGCGCACAAGAAGAGTGAATAGAGATGGTAAAGAGAGAAGTGAATCCGACCCGGTCAGAGCTGCTTGAGATAAAGAAGAAGATCAAGCTGACCGAGGCCGGGCACAAGATTCTGAAGATGAAGAGGGACGGCCTCATCCTCGAGTTCTTCAAGATACTCGGGGAGGCAAAGGGTGTGCGCCAGAAGATCGTGGAGAATTACGAGAAGGCGATGGAGAAGATCGCGATCGCGAAGGCGGTGGACGGCGTGATCGCAGTGAAATCTGCCGCGTTCGCCCTAAAAGCCCATCCGGAGATAAAGCTGCGGAGCAAGAACATCATGGGCCTTGTGGTGCCGGAGATCGAGGCTACGAGCGTCAGGACCACGCTCGACAAGAGGGGCTACGGCGTCATCGGGACGAGCACGTACATCGACGAAGCCGCGGAGGCGTTCGAGGACCTTGTCGAGACGACAATAAAGGCCGCCGAGATCGAGACGACGATGAAGCGGCTTCTGGATGAGATAGAGAAGACGAAGCGCAGGGTCAACGCCCTCGAGTATAGGGTCATCCCAGAGCTCAAGGAAGCCGAGGACTTCATCGAGTTCCGCCTCGAAGAGATGGAGAGGGAGAACATCTTCCGGCTGAAGCGTATCAAGCAGAAGGCGGGGGTGATTGAGTGAGGCTCTTCGACCTCGACGATCCGAAGAAGAAGGCGTTCTTCATGCGGTTCTTCTGGGCTGTCTCCACTTTCATGCTGCTCTTCGGGTTCCTCATCATGTTGCTGTACTGGAACGCCTGATCCAAGCTCTAGTTGAAGTTCTTCATCACGCACTTCCCAGTGCCGAGATGCACGACCGGGAGCTTCGCCGGGTCGGGGTTGAAGTTGCGCATCCTCTGGTAGCTGGTCTGCGCCTGCCAAGCCGATGCGTTTATCAGCCTCACGCCTCTATAGTCTGAAATCCCTGCGCCGTGCACATGCCCGGTGACGAAGAAGTCCGGCACCGAATCGATTACGAGGAAATCCCTTTTCTCCGGCGCGATCGGGGTCTTGCCACCGTATATCGGAGCGAGATGTCTCCTGCGGAGCATCTCTTTCATAGCGTCGATAGGATTGTTGTAGGTGAGGCCCTGGATACTGCCGATCAGGTCGTCCATGCTCCGGCCGTGGTAGGATAGTATTTGACGTTCCTCAATCTCAACGTAGCAGGGGTTCCCGACAAAGAGGACATGTGAATCGAACATGTTCGTGATTTCCTTCGGGAAGGCGGGCTGTGGCTCGGCGGGCCTAACGGCATCGTGGTTGCCGGGTTGCACGATCAGTCTGATTCCGTCAGGGATGTCCTTCAGCAATTCGCTCAGCATCTCATATTGCTTGAAGATGTCGTCCACCAGCAGCTCCTCTTCCTGGTCCGGGAATACGCCGATCCCGTCAACGCAGTCGCCCGGAACCAGGACGTACCTCACTCCCTCGTAGTATCCTTCGTTTCTGAGCCAGCTGACCATGTCGTTCCATGGTTTCTGCAGGAAGGCGTTGCTTCCGACGTGTATGTCCGAAACGAACGCGATCGACGACGTCGAGTCGCTCCTCTCCATGGGGCCTCTCAGCGGAACGTCGGGTCGGACGATCTCATTTACGATGATCATTTCGCCTTTCCTGTTCGTCTTCCCCACGATTCCGATAACCTCGTCATAGATAACCGGATCGCTCATCGCCGGAGAGTCCTTGAGGATCAGAGCTAGGCATCTGTCCTCTTCGTCCTCGACCTCGAGGATCCTGTGGCCACTCTTCGTCGGTCTGACATCGTTGACGATCGCGACGATCCTCACGTCCCTGTCGAGCTTGAGCGCCTTCGAGATTGGAACGCATCCGGCTAGTTCTCTGCGATGCACAAGCATCCTTTTTATCGTCTTGAAGCGGTCGGCGAAGTATCTTGCAAAATCATTGATGTTGCCCTCACAAGTGGAATTGCCAGTAATGTCCTTTATCACCTTGATCTCGCCCGCGACCGTCCTCCCGCCGGCGTTGTCGCGTCCGACCTGTTCCGGATATTGTTCGATTTCTTCGACGATCCGCGGCTCGGAAACGGTTTCGCAAGCCGTCATTGTTCTGGCATCGTGGGCTAGATCGTTCAGGGTAATGATCAGTGGTTGCTGTTTGAGAGACGAAAGCGCCGTGTGAACGAAGGCCAGAGGGTCCTCCTTGGTCAGCACGAGCTCGGCCGCATCCGGTTCGAGGAGGATGCCCTCCCCGGCCAACAACTCCAAAACCCTGTCTTTCATTCCGCCTAAGGATTTGGGAGTCTCATAACATTGATATTTACTGAGGCCAATGCTCTTGAAGCAGATACCAGCTTTTTTAAAATATCACTGTCGTCATCTATTTCAGCGGATGGTGGAAGAAGCGGGAGATCGTTGAACGGGTTATTCCTGTCGAATTTTGGCTTAGTCATAGTTGTTCAATATTTGCTCAATTATGGACATGATGCAAATTTATGTAGTATTTTCATCAAAAACAATAGTGCATGTCCAATATTTCAATAAATATGGACATGCTGTCGAGATATGTCCATTTTTATCCTGAAATAGTATTCAAATCAAAATCGAAATACATAAAAAAATGAATCTTGGATTAGATCCTAAAACATAACAAACAAATATTCAGGTATATAAAAGATACTTAGCTTCTCACCCCGACCACAAATCAAGAATGACCATTGTAATTCAATAGATTACAATGGCCTTTTTTTTATGGTGGGGAAACTGGTGGATAATCTTTTATCTTTTATGATGTGTCATTTTGAAAAAATTTCCTCCCCCCAAGATTCTCTTAAGACATTGCTATTAGTTAAAATGATGTGAAATCTTTTATGCCGGCAATTTCCACTTTTTTAGTTTTTAAATCAACATCTTTGGAGTACAATAACTCTGTCTTTAGTCAATTATGTTTATTTTTGACAGACATATAAAGGAGTTAGTCAGCGGTAATTCTTGTAACCTTAA
>JBEKKT010000006.1:0-56041 GCA_050010535.1 Methanomassiliicoccales archaeon
AATGGCTCCTTCTTTGACGCTCTCTCCATTCTCCACCCCAACCCATAAATCAAACGCGGTGGGCGATATGAACCTATCCGTATGTTGCAGGTCTCCCCATCTGTCGTCAGAACCGTCAGTGCCTGCGTCAAAAAGGAGGGGGTCTCCGCCTTAAATACAAACGGGGGTCAAAACCTATGAGTCAAAATCATTACTATTTGACGCACCTAATGGGCTGCCGAGAAAGCATCCTTGCCTTCTATGTAGGTAACTCCGCCGTCCGCCCTTCTCCTCATGAACCTCATGTTCTCCTTATTGCAGGAGGTCCACGTCTTGCAGAATGGGCAGCGAACGCTTGTCCCGACCATTGAGGACGTGAAGAACGCTTCTGCAGTTCCAGATCCAATCGGGGAATCTATCCATCTATTGCAGTTCAGGCACCTTATTTGGCAAGCTGTTCTTGCAACCACGGAATCACTCCTAGATTCTTAGCCAACTAAGAGCATAAGTCTTTTCGACACTTCTCTGAAAGTGTAAAGGAGGCAATATGTATTGGCTCCTGACTCCTTGACGCATTCGAAGATTGTCATCTTTCACGCTAGGACCTAGTTCTAACCGTCCTCGAGCTGTGATCCCGTCTCTTTCTTTAAATAGTTCCTGAGGTCGCCGCCACTTTCCCTCTGAGAATATGACACGATAATGGCAGAAGCCGAAGACGCACCGGGATGCGGTGAGGTTCGGGCTTTTTAGTCAATAGAATCTCTCCAACCAAAGAGAAGGATACCGATTTTTATGAGATACTAGCATAAATAAAGATTAATGGGGAAGAGGTTTTAACCCACCCATCATTGGAGACTTATCGATTCCAATGCGATCTTGGTGACTGTCTCGTTTACGAAATTGTTGAGCGACTCAATCACCCTTTGCCGCATATCGGGCGTGTCCGCCAGAGGCAGATTAAGGACGATCTTAAGCTTTCCATCGCTTTCCATTTCTATTTCTCCATGACCATGACCATCCTTCTGATAGTCAAATGAAAATGAGTGGTTAGAGGGTATTTAGCCGTTCTTCCTAAATTATCAGTTTGGATAATATTAAAAAATAGTCACCAGGTAATCCATTCTCTAAGAATTTTCTCTTTCATACCAAAAAAAGGACAAGAACATTTCGGGACGCGATGAGGTTCGAGCTATGAACTCCAGAAGTTGAAGCAAGTCGCTATCGTAGAAAGTATGTTTGTGGTCATCGGCACGGTCCTTCGATGGGACGGAAAGGAGAGAGACTTTCCCCATCTGCCGTCAGAACCGTCCGAGAATAACAGAGATTAGACCAGCCAGTTTAGGCACGCGTATCAGAACCGACGACGCCTTTTCTTTGCGTGAAGCGACGAATGGTCACTTCTATACATAACTCTCAAATTTCTCTTTCTGAAATTGCTCTTGTCCCCATCTTTGTGGTGAACAACTCTATTCTTTCCTATCGACCCCCGACTATATTCTCTGCTACGGTCTTATGCACTAATTTCTTGCTATTTCTCCATCTTGGGTAGCCTTTCTTGTCTTTGAATATCTTCCCCATATCCGCACCTATGGAGACTCTGCGCTGTCTTCACTTGATTAGTTGTCGTTTCAATTTTCCTTTTTCTTTGATTGTATCCATAATGCCGTCAGAACCGTCAGTGCCTGCGTCAAAAACACGGGGTCTGTTTCTCTAAATACAAACGGGGGTCAAAAACCATGAGTCAGAATCACTACTTTTTGACGCATCTAAATTGTCATCTTTCTTGCCGGATCCTTGTTTCAAGCCTTCTCGAGTTGCGATTCTGTGCCTTTCCTTAAATAGTTCCTCGGGTCGCGGTCACTTTCTCCCCTAGAATGCGACATTCACGCGATAGCCTCCGATGCGATTGCTTCATTAACCCTTGTGAGAATGCAACACGCGTGGGGAAGAGAATGTTGGAGCTGACCCTTCTGCGCATGGTCACGCAGAAGCGTAAGGAAGCGATAGCCCAGGAGCATCCTGGAATCTCCGCATGGGAGAAGATCGAGACCGACGAGACTCTTGGAATGGAATATGCTGTTATAACACTCAAACAGGGTGGAGAGGTAATGGGTTACGAATTCATCGAGAACGCTTCGACGTTTCTCATTGAAGCCAAGGCTAAACGATATACGGACATCCTCAAGGAGGGCCACTACCTTGGCATAGTGGTACCCGGACAATCTCGCGACCGCGCTTTGGGGTTGAGATCTCAGTTCCGGGACAAGAAACTCATGAATCCTGCGTTCTTCGTCTACGATGAGAATGGTAACATAAATCGGCTGTGATCGAGACTCGCCCTGATAAGAGCCGTTTCCGTCAAGTTTGTCACTTTCCATCCGAGAATATGACACAATAATGGCAGAAGCCGAAGACGCACCGGGATGCGGTGAGGTTCGGGCTACAACCATCAAATAAGTCGGCCACTTCGACAATCGAATTGTTCCTTTGGATTCCTCTCATATTTCTTGAACCAGTTAATCTGGGGAGCGACGGATTGGATAACATCCAATCGCATCCTAAACATGCGTTCGGGCATTGAAGGTTCGCCTCCTAGTCCTATCACGACCCAGACTTTGCGGAATCCTTCCTCAGCTTGAAATTCCCTGTATCTCTGCAGTTGTTCCGTATAACTCCATGGCAATTTGCTATCATCTTGACAATCGTCCCGCCATTTACATTCGACCCAGAATTCGTGTCCTGATCGCAAATGCTTAAATTTGAAATCTGGATATAATTTCGATTCTATTCGTCTTCCATTAAGATCGTCACTTTTTGGAGTATGATGTTGGCAAAGGAATTTATCCTCATGAAATAGACTCACAGCATAGAGTTCGAACGCATAACCTTTTTTATAGCTGTCATCGGACTCCTCGAGTTCGTAATAATATTTACTAATGGACTTGCCCAATGCCACGCCTGCTTTCACGCCCGCCTTCGCCACACGCTTCATGAAGTCCATGATATCCTGTGAGTATGAGGCTGATTGAGCTTAATGAAATGGGTTCACTCTATGAGTTGATGCGGTGATGTTCGGCCTCTGAAATATCAGCTTGCGTCGACTTGATACTATTTCTTCTGAGTTAAAATCGGGCAAATGTAGGTTTCTCGTTTTTAGCGGCTTATTATATTGTTGGTTATCTATAAATATCTCGCTTAGCTGGCTTGCTTTCACATTGATAAATAAACGAAAGTCTATAATATTATCGGGTGGTTATCGATATAGAGGCAAAGTGAAGAATGATAGCCAGTAGGGGGCTGGGAGGTCATGATACTCAAAATCAAGACGTCTCGGAGATCAATTCATCAAGGATATTAAGTCAGAATCACTATTCTATCTCCGAGGGTTTGGATGCCAAGCGAAAGCCTGGCGACGATATTCCCTCTGTGGTCAAACATAAGGCTGGCAGGAAGAGGAGGGGTAGAAGCATGGGCCGATATCCCTTCTTGACCTGGGCTAAGAAGTATCTCGATAGTGTCGGGAATGGCTACGCACAAACCACTTTCTCCGAGCTGGGAAGAAGGTATCGAAGGATGGACCAGGAATTCAGAGTATTGTTTAAATCTGGAAAGGTCAGCACGAACAATCCAGAGAAGATCAGTGGCGATGATGTCCTGGCCTATGTCATTTACCTCAAAATGAGGAGAATGAAGGAGATTGGTATTCTTCACAACCTGGGGGCATTGAATAATCTCTTGGCGCATGCTGGCAATACAGCGGTGACTAAGTTCAAGCAGAAACACCATTCTTTCGTGCCGAAAAAGAGAGCGACAAGATATTCAGCAATGGATGAGTCGGTGCGGCAACGAATTTTCTTCAATGCAGACCAGGTGAAAGAGACCGAATGGAAGAGACTGATGTCGTATGCGTTAGTTGTCCTGGCAATATGCACTGGTATGCGTAACAAAGAGATTCGTCTCTGTAAGGTAACGGATCTCGATTTGGCGAGTAAGGAGATTGTTGCAGAGCATGTCAAGGGTGAAGGTACGTATGGACAGGCTCGGACTATCGCGATGAGGCCAGAAGCTATTGGGATTATGGAGAAGTATCTCAGAGCACGAAACAAGAAAGTGATAGAGAAGTGTCCAACCAATCTGGCCCTCTTTCCAGCCTTGAGGGACGGGGATGATGTCTACTTCTCATCTAATGGTATTCGCAAGTTGAAGTGCATAGTTGAGAATGAGATAGGAGTGAGGTTCGATCTGCGAATGTGCAGAAGGACATACGGGCAGAAGGCTATTGATGAGGGATTGGGCCTCGATGCTGTATCAGTTCTCATGGGACACAATACCACCAAGACCACAGAGACGTATTATTGTCGCAAGACGACGGAGGCCGCGATAAGGGAGGCTCAGACTATCTGGATGCAAGGAATTGGCCACCCAGGTGCAAAAACCCCTAAAATTGATTTTAGAAATGAGGTGACTGGGTATGCTTAGTGGTGCGGAGGAAGGGATTTGAACCCTTGGACTCCTGCGAGACAAGACCCTCGATCTTGCGCCGTTGGCCAGGCTTGGCTACCCCCGCCTGCGGTTCTGTGAATGCTGGTTGCCTTTATTAAACCTTGCTGCGGGCGTTGATCGCCTTTTTCTAGGACAATAGACACTTCATTATTTCCCGCAACATATAAGTAGAAACGACGGGAATAAAATAGATCCCTCAAACGTTCCATAATACCGAGTCCCGAATGATAGAGGAAGCTTATGGCGCAAAGATATCGGAAGAAGGTCACAAGGTCCGGAAAAGGGGCCTTCTCTCTTTACATCCCGAAGAGATGGATCGATGGGTGGAAGGGAGAGCAGGCCAGGGATAGGAGAGTAGATCTTCTCCAGATGGACGACCACCTCATTATCTCACCAGTGCAGAAAGGATCCTCAAAATCGGTCAGGATTGACAGCGATTCAGTCGACGAGGTGAAGCACTTTCTGCTATCGTGCTACGTTAGGGGTTTCGAATCTGCAGAGATAATGACGAAGAGCAGATTCACGGACGAACAGATATGCGGCGCGAGGAGCTTCGTTCGTTCCCTCGACGACCGACTGACGCTCGATATCTCAGAGAACAGGATTGCGTACGGTAAGAACGCCGCAGCGATGCTGAGCCGCCCGGAGGCGGCCCAGCTACAGAGACTCCTCCTCGACAAACTGCTCGAGGGAGTACGACTCATGGAGGAACTTCTTGAGCATTTCGACAGAAATCCCCGCAGGGCTATCCATCTCATGCAGATGTTGAGGCTGCTCGAAGAAGACACGGACAGGCTCGCACTGCAAATCCTCCGCCTTGCGTCCAGGATGGAGATCTCCTTTGAGAACCTAGTTGACCTCTATTATGTCATCCTCACAACGAACACGATGGAGAACATCGGAGACAGCATGTTCGAGATGGTCAGAAACGTGTGCATGATCTACAATCTCGACCCCGCTAAGCTGCCGTATCCCCCGGACACGATAACAAAGGAAATCGGAAAACCGGCTGTCCTGGACCCGTTATTGGACAGTCTAAGACAGGTCTTCGTGGCAGACCTGAAGATCTTGGGCAAACACATCGAGACCTTGAGAGAGCTGATGCTCTCTGATCAAACCGAGAAGGTCCAGACCTACTTGGACGATCTCACACTTTTCAGGGACAGTCTTGGAGAGGACCTGGGAAAGACCATCAAGAACGCCCTGACGAGGGGAGATGGTTCCGCCCACGAAAGGAATCTAATCCACCTCATTCGAATCGCGTATAGGATTGGGGACATCACGACAAGGCTGGAGGAGTCTGCGAAGCATTTGATCACTCTTCACCTCTCCCACACACTCGCCGACTGAGGGAAAGAAGAATGGCCGAGGAGAAGGGGTCAAAGGGGAAGATCTTCCTCCTCTTTCAGGGAGTCTGCTGGTTGCTGTGCTCTCTCCGACGAGACTATGATTCAATCATTCCAGATCGGGGTCCTGCGAAGCTCGGACGACGGCATATTACGGACCTGAAACCGCTCTCAAGGGATATTCCATTTGCCTAGGCTTTGTCTGCAGTAATACCGGACAGTCAAAGTTAAATACGTGAATTCGCCTTGGAACACATCGCCAGGAGAGGGAGGGCAGCCGACGGTAGGGTCTTGATGGCCCAGCTGAGGAAGGTCCCCCCTCCATGAGACAGTGGTCCACGCAAGTGGATGGGTGAGAGCCCAGGCAAGGGCGCAGAAACGACACAGCTCCGATCCAGGATGATTCGCTGGGCGATGACGTTCTTCGGGGATTTGGTGAAACGGCGACTCCCCACTGGAGCAAACCCAAACAGCCAGGATGACTGCTCAGGACTGGCGGGTAGGGCGCTTAGTTGAATGCTGCCTGAAACAGAAGGGGGCCTATTACCCTCACCTGGCACTCTTTACCTTCTTATCCCTGGACATGAACATATATTTAATCGTGAGAAACGTTTCTCTACTCGCATTGGTGCCATGATATACAAGTATGACGAGGCGGTCGAGGCCGAGCCGGTGCCCAGAGTCAAGAGGAGAATGCTCAGCTGCGGGGAGAACATCCAGGTCATCGAGTTCTTTCTGTCGAAAGGCGTCAAATTCCCTCTCCACAAACACCCTCACGAGCAGATCGGCTTCATAAAGAAGGGAGCAATGAGGATCTGGATCGAGAACGATGTGTACGATCTTCGCGAGGGGGACGGATACTACGTTCCGCCGAACGCCGAGCACAGGACGGAGGCGCTCGAGGACTGCATAGATATCGACGTTTTCTCTCCGGTCAGACTGGAGTACAAGGATCGTTCGGCGAGATAGACAGTGTAGCGCAACGCGGACCGACGGGACTCGAATCCCAGGCCTCTTGAAGAGAAGTCACCTTAACAAGGTTTTAATTCGAGAAACGAGTTTAGCACACAACTTCAGTACCTGGTTGTGTTGGAGGCGGGACATTGAAACCAGAGGGGTTAAGCGAGCTGCTCGAATTGGTGCGAAAGCTTCCGGACATGCCCAACGTCGATCACCCTACTCCCGAGCATTTAAGGACGCTCAGCGAGAAGTTCGGGAACCTGACGGAGTTCGGAAACTACAACTTCTGCTCGACCGTTAGGAACAGGAGCGCGGGTCTCACTGTCTACATCGGCGACGAAAGCGTTAGGGAGAAGAAGCTCACCAGAACGAAGGAGGAGATATTCGGGAACCTTCCGAAAACCATGAGGTCCGTCCTGGATTACCTGCCACGCGCTCCGCTTCACTATCTGCCACTGACTATGGGAAGAAACGACAGCTTCTCCCCGCACTGCAATCTCTTCATCTCACGCTATCGGACAGATTACATACGTTTGGCATACATGGTGAACCAGACGCTGTTCCCCAGGACTGACGCTCCCGGCCCGGAAATGAGCCTGATCGATCTTCCTGAGTGGCAGGAGAAAGACCGCCAGATTCTGGTCTTTCCCGAGGAGCGCTTGACGCTAGTCCTAGGGAGCGATTACTACGGCGAAATAAAGAAGGGGTTCCTCAGAATGGGGATGTATGCGGCAAAGAAGCGTGACATGCTCGGCCTACATGCCGGCTCGAAGCTCATATGGGCCCGCACACCAGAGGCGAAGATCCGCAAGATAGGGATGATCATCTTCGGACTGACAGCTACCGGCAAAACCACCCACTCCTGCCACGATCACGGGTTGACCGCGCCTGGAGAGAAGGTGAGGATCGTACAGGACGACGTCGTCTTTCTCAAGAGGAATGGGGAAGCGCTCGGAACGGAGAGAGGGTTCTACATCAAGACCGACGGTCTGAATCCGGAGTCGCAGTCTCTGCTTTACAGTGCGGCACGCAGCAAGGACGCGATTTTGGAGAACATCATGGTCGATTACACTGGAAAAGTATTCTTCCAGGACGAGGTTCTCACTGGGAATGGAAGAGGTATCATCCAGAGGGACGATTTGAGAGAGTTCAAGAGCGAGAGCCTGAACCTCCCACCTCTTTCCGAGCTGGATAAACTCCTCATGGTGTTCATTACCAGACGCAACACCGTATTGCCTATAGCCTCGAAGCTAACGCCAGCCCAGGCGGCAGGCGCCTTCATGCTCGGGGAATCTGTCGAGTCGACGGGCGGGGATCCTAGGAAGGCCGGAGAATCCGTTAGGGTCGTAGGAACGAATCCATTCATCATCGGCAGCGAGTCGGAAGAGGGCAACTGGTTCTACGACTACTTGCTCAGCAACCTGGACAAGGTTGAATGTTACCAGCTCAACACCGGAGGGGTTGGCGAACTGGTACAAACCGGAGAGAATGGTTCGAAGAAGGTGATCAGGAAGGTCACCAGAGTCGAGATAAACGAGATAGCCGGGATAATCAGAGCGATATCCCGCGGAACGATTGTATGGAAAAAGGACCCGCACTTCGGGACCCTGATACCTTCGTCCGTCGAGGGCGTCGATCTGGCTAGACTCGACCCGGCGAAGTTCTACGCACAGGAGCAGCTGAGCAAGCTAGTCGAGATTCTCAGGAAGGAGAGACAGGACTACCTGTCGAAGTTTTTCGACCTGAATCCCGAAATAACGGCGGCTTACAAACCGTAGCGACCTGAATAGCGTCTCTTCGTGGAATCGTCGGCATATACCAACATTGGCAGCGATCACTCTTGTCACAACTGCCCTGCCACAACGGGAAACCGGATATTTCATGAGAGTTGCCACGACGTGCGCTTCTTCAACGGATGTGCTGGCAAGCTGCCTTGACTTCGATAACATTGGAGTCTCCGCTCTTTCTGCTAAGAACTAGAAAATCCCGGTCAGAAGGAAGCGGGAAATGTTTAGTACTCAGCAAATCATGAAAACAAAACAAAGAGGGGAGGAACTATGAGGATATCCACAGGCAAAATGTATCTCTTTGTGGAGCGAGTGCCACTAAGGACACATCAAGTGTTGCGGAAGGAACTATCCGAAGGAAGGAAGGCTCTGTACATATCGAAGAACTCGCCACATTTGCTTCGGTCGCAGCTGGACTTTGACCCCGAGACAATACAGATGAAGTGGCTGACCCCTCGTCCTGGTGAAGGATGCATTCCCCCCATGAACCTGGCTGAGTTCGAGAAATATGTCACTCGATTTCTGATCGAGAACAAGAACGGGATCGTGGTTCTGAATGGCGTTGAGGTGCTTGAGATGTGGAACGGATTCAAGCCTGTTCTCGACGTCATAAGGAGAACCCAGGAGAAGGTCAGCGGCAATGGCAACAATCTGCTCATAAGCCTTGACCCCAAGACCCAGTTTTCGAAGAACCTGAACGATCTTGAACAGATTTCAGACGAAGTAGTGTCTAGCTATGCTTGAGGGGAATCCCCCTATTCTTTTTCTTCCGAAAGATTCATTTGAAAGTCGAGTAGATATTGTTCTGGCGAGGCACCGAATGGATTTCGTAGACCGTGTGAGCAAGCAGACCGAGGGTCTCAGAGAGATCGAGGGTGCCTGTGGGATCTGCCACGGGACTTTGGAAGCGGTCATCGATGAAGGAGGGAAAGCGAGCGCATTCGAAGAGCCCGAGGGGGTACTCGCCATCATAAGGGACGATCACAGCGAGGTCGTCGGGGAGGGCTTTGACATTGTCTGGTCTCCGGCTGTTTTGGCCGCGGAGATCGACGCCGGTCTCATACCGAAGAGTATGTGTCCCACGTTGGCCGAAGATGCTCTCAGCAACTCGGACGATGTCCATAGAGTCGCTTCACTTTTCGGTTTCGGAAGGGTCTTGACACCCTCTGTGCTCGCGCTCCAGCATGTCAATGAACTGGGCGGCCGGACCCTGATAAAGAGGGAAGGACTTGGCGTTTCCGCCACCATGCAAGACGGAGAAGGACGCATTCTGACGAAATCGTCTGTCTCCTATTGTCCCACCTGCGCCATAACCAAAGCCGCGGCGTCATCGGCAGACATATCTGCAAGCATAAAGGAGAAGCTGTCGAACGTGAGGAACACTGGACGCGAGAAGTGGGAGAGACGCTTGGAGAACAGATACGAGGCGAGGGGAGGGGGCGTCAGGGTAAGCATTGCTGAGAGCGACAAAGTCCTGGCAGACAGAGTCCTGGGCTGCTGCATCGCCTACGGAACAACAAAGGCGGAGATAGCGGCCGGCCTGATTCCCGCAGAGGGAGGGAAGAGGTTCAAGACGTACTGCAACCTTTGCCCCATGAAGCATTGTTGGATGGGGAAATCGATGGGGGCGATGGGGAACATCGTTTTGCACCGATTGAGCGAGATTGGGACGGAGATCGAGGTCTCGGCGGACGGCTTGATAACCGCAAGAATCCCTGGCGAAAATACGATCGAGGGGCGCGGGACACTCTGCTCGCTCAGCGCACTCACGAACATGCTAATAACTGCCGAGGGGAATCAGGTGCTGCGACCTTCGCCGACGAAGAGATTTCCCGAAATGAGCAAATGAGGATATGATTCGTTTTCTCGTTCTGGAATCGCGACGGACCACATAGTATGCCACAAAGAACCAGGCGATGACAAACAATAAGACACCGACAACCGATGGCATGCCTCCATGGTCCGATCCTTAGCTACCATTTCGGAAAAGGCTCGAACGGACTCGACCTCGGGAGCCTCGGAGATACTCATCTCCGTCCTAATGGACCTCCGCGATTATGTCGGTGGCGCCGACAAACTGGACCGAGAAGAGCTGAGTATGTTCGCATTCTCCCTTCATCAGGGGAAACCTGCGATGGCCCCGCTCTTCAATCTCTCGAACTCGATCCTCTGTCTGATTGAGGACTGCCCGTTCGAGAAGATTCCCTCGGATGCGCTGGACGCAATGTTCGCGAAAGCACAAAGAGAAGAGGAATCTGCCAATCCCGCAATAGCGGAGTTGTCGAAGAAGCGGATCGATGCATCCAGAATCGTGACGATGTCATATTCGAGCACGGTTATTGGCGCACTGAGGGCGATGGGGGAGCGCAGAGATCTGATCGTGACGGTCGCAGAATCCTTGCCAGGAGGGGAGGGCAGGCGCACGGCGAAGATCCTCTCCTCCGAAGGGATGGCGACTGAGCTTATCCCGGACTCATTGGTGTTTAGCCGGGTGAAAGATGCCGACGCTGCCATCGTGGGAGCCGACGCTGTGACAAGCCAAGGGGTAGTGAACAAGGTGGGCACCTACGCCCTTGCACTCGCTGCGGTGAATCATGAAATCCGGGCATATGTGCTATGCAGCACATCGAAGTTCTGCCGGATGAAAATCGATAACCTTGGATTCGTCGAAAGACGACCAGGGAAGAACCTGTCAAGATCGAGCCAGGTGTTCGAGTCCTCACCGATCGATCACTTCCATCGATTCGTGACCGACAGGGGCATCTTGAGGCCAACGGAGGTGAGATCGAAGCTGAAGGATTATCGGATAGCGCTCGCGTGGTATTATTGACGTTTAGGACGCAAGGTAATTAGGCTATTATCCTCATTGATACTCTAATGAAGCTGATTGGGCTCAAGAAGAACGGCAACCAGGCCCGAGTGGAGTTCTTCGGCTGCCCTCTACGTTGCGACTACTGTACTCGTATCAGACAGGACAAGAAGGACCATGAGGTCACGGAAGTGGTGGAGTTCCTGGCGGATCCCGCCGTCGAAGATGTTTACATCGGCGGGGCCGAGCCGACACTCCAGAAGAGGGAGTTGCTGGACCTCCTGCAACGCTTGAGGCGCATGAACAAGAGGATCACGCTCAAGACCAGAGGCAACGACCCTGAATTCCTGAAGAGCACGATTGGGACCGTCGACAGGTATGTCGTCGAAGTGAAATGTCCCCTGGACGATGCAGCCTGCTACTCCGAGCTTATCGGTCTCTCGCGCGATCGAACCAGGCAGTATATTAACTCGCTCGATAGATCGCTCGATGTCCTGAAGGGACAGAAGGTAAGGGTCTGGATAAGAGCCATCCCCGGATTCGTGACCCCCGAGAGGATAGAGTCAATCGGCAAGCAGATCTCCGGGAGGGCAAGCGAGGTCTTCCTGTACCAGTTCTTGAGCAACCCAGCCGATGACGCGCCCTTCCGAGAGATCACGGAACCGGGACCTTCAGAGACGGAGATGGTCGCGTTCGCGCGAAAGCTCGTGAGGCACGTTCCGAGAGTGATCGTTCGAGGCAGAGGGTTCGAGAGCGAATTCTCTGGGAATGTTCGGTAGTCCCTCAGGATCCCACGGATGTGCAAAGGGCGCGTATGACGGAGGCTCGTTCGTAGAAAGAAAGAGAATAAAAAAAGAGAAGTGGATCGACGAAGGATGGATTGCACCCTTCGAACACTAGTGCACGCAACTGATTATCTATTCCGCAACATTCTCGGCGAAGGCGGCGCTTCGCACAACCTTGACATTGTTATTTCCATCTCGTCACCGACCTTTGGGCCTGGTACGAAAACAATGACGCCACTTATGCGGGCAATGCCGTCACCCTGTCGGCCGATATCCTCGATCTTCACATGGTATCTGTCGCCCTGCTGGGTAGGGGACGAGACTTCTGGCTTTGAATGACCTACGATCTCCAATATTCTACTTCCTTGGTGCAACCCAGCGTGATTCGGACCGATTGTTTTCGGACCCGGTTTTCGGCTTTGAACGGAGACTCTGTGTCAATACTTCGGGGAAAGCCCATGTCAAACAGCGTTCGAATCAGTGCGAGGGCAACCCGATTTCGCAGTGTCCAGGTATTGAGCTCAGATCACCGGGCCGGTGACATATATGTTCATCGACCCATCGTAGCCAAGCACTTCCGCCTTGGTCTTGCGGCCCGATGCGACCGACATCACAGCCTCGAGAATCCAGTCACCTGCCTGGTCGATCGTTTCGGCACCGCTCAATATCCCGCTCACGTCCACATCGATATGATCTGCCAGCATCCTCGCGGTCTTCGGATTGCCGGTGACCTTTATGACAGGAACAAACGGGAATCCCTGGGGAGCACCCCGACCGGTCGTGAAGACTATCACCTGGGCGCCCGTCGCCGCCAGACCCGTGAGCACCTCTGGCTCCCTACCAGGGGAATCGACCATGAACAGCCCCTTCGAAGTTATCCTACTGCCGTAGGAGAACACGCCGTCGATCTTCCTCGAACCGGTCTTCACGGCTGCCCCAAGGGACTTCTCCTCTATCGTGGAAAGTCCACCTCTGATGTTGCCCTGAGTCGGCTGCCCGCCTCTCATGTCCACACCCATCCTTTTTGCCCGCCCTTCCATATCCAGCACCGTGCACAGAACCTCTCTCCGGACCTTCGCGTTCCTACCGCGAGACGCAAGAAGATCCTCGGCGCCAATGCACTCGGTCGTCTCCCCGAACACGCAACTAGCTCCTTCATCGATCAGCATGTCTACGGTCCTTCCGAGCGCGGGATTCGCTGTGACGCCCGAAGTCGTGTCGGACCCGCCGCACTTCAGACCGAGCAACAGACTGGATATGTCCACTTCCTTCCTTTCTCCCGGTAGGAACTCCTTCCTCAGCTTCGCAATCTTTGACCGGGCGATGTCTCTCGCTTGCTTCGCTCCGCCGACGTCCTGTATCGTGATCTTCTCCACCGGTTTTCCCGAATGGGATATCCCTTCCGCAACCTCGTCGATGGACACGCTTTCGCAACCGAGTCCGACAAGAACGACGGCCGCGACGTTCGGGTGCTGACCAAGCGAGATCAATGTCCGAGTGACGATCTTCAAGTCCGGAGATGTCTGCGCGCATCCCTGGCCATGACAAAACGCCTTCACTCTGCTCCTCGGTGACGATATCCATCTAGCAACTTCGTTCGCGCACGCCACTGTGGAGATGACACCGATGAAGTTCCTGGTCCCGACCGTCCCGTCAGGCCTATCGTATCCATTGAATGTCAGTCGATGCAACGCCATCACCCTGAAGATATCAGTCCGTCAGGTCCGGTCAGCCGGCAATCCTCTGTACAAACTGTTTGACGTGATAATCCCACTCGGATGTGACGATGTCCACATCGGTCTCGTCGCCGGAGCACACGGTGACAGTGACATGACCCCCTCCACCTTCCAGACACACCATACTATCGTCCCTTGCTGTGGTCTTCAAACCGAGCTTCTCGAAGTACTCGATCGCCTTCTCTATCACCTTCTCCGGGGGCAACTTAGTGCTCACTCCATACCTCATGTGGCTCCTTCCATGGAATAGGATACGTGAGTGAATGCTACTTATAGACTGCGCGAGTCCAACCGTTCTTCGAATCGAGTCTTCAGAAGGGTAGAGCCGTACGGACCTGATTCGGGTGGAAGAGTATTTAAGCGGACGCCTGGGTTAATCATACTTATGCGAGAAAAGGGTTTTCCCGAACTCGGCCACAACGCCGTTCAAATCCTGAAGAAAAGATACCTGAGAAAGGACACAAAAGGGAACGTCATTGAGACTCCGGACGACATGTTCAGACGCGTCGCCGATAACGTCGCGTCGGTCAACTCCCAATACAACGACGGACGGAGTGTCGAGGATGAATCCTCTGAGTTCTATAGGATGATGAGATTTCTTGAGTTCCTCCCGAACTCCCCAGCGATGATGAACGCGGGCACCGAGTTACAGCAGCTGGCGGCGTGTTTCGTGATACCTGTGGAAGACTCCATTGAGAGCATCTACAACGCCGTGAAATATGCGGCTATCATCCACCAGAGCGGAGGGGGGACAGGGTTCTCCTTCTCGAAGCTGAGGCCAGAGGGCGACATCGTGAAGTCCACCGGCGGAGTCGCTTCCGGACCGGTGTCCTTCATGAGAGTCTTTGACGCCGCGACGGAGGCAATCAAGCAAGGGGGAAGGAGACGCGGGGCGTCAATGGGTGTGCTGAGGGTCAATCATCCGGACGTCGAGAGGTTTATACACTCGAAGGAAGACCTCTCCTCGCTCTCGAACTTCAACATATCGGTCAGTGTGACCGATGACTTCATGGAAAGGGCGCAGAGGGGGGTGGAGTACGATCTGGTGAACCCTCGGTCCGGTGAAGCGGTCGGCAACCTGAATGCGGGCAGCGTCCTCGACGACATCTGCAGCATGGCTTGGAAGACCGGGGACCCGGGACTAATCTTCATAGACGCTGTGAACAGGATGAACCCGACTCCCCTCTTGGGGGACGTCGAGGCGACAAATCCCTGTGGCGAGGTGCCATTGCTTCCGTATGAGGCGTGCAACCTCGGCTCGATTAACCTAGACCGCATCATGATCGAAAGGAAGGGAGGATATCAGCTCGAATGGGACCGCCTGGGGGAGCTGGTTGACGCCGGCATTCGATTCCTTGACAATGTCATCGATGCGAGCAAGTATCCACTTCCTCAGACGACCGACATAGTGAAGAACAACCGCAAGATCGGGCTGGGAATAATGGGCTTTGCAGACGCCCTGATAAAGCTCGGCGTACCCTACGGGTCCGATGAGTCCTTGGCATTCGCCAAGAAAGTAATCACTTTCATAAAGGAGGAGGCGGAGAGGATGACGAAGAGGATCGGGAAGGAGAGGGGGGACTTCCCAAACATAGGAAAGAGCAGACACAGATCCCCGCGTAGAAACGCCACGGTGCTGAGCATAGCCCCCACCGGAACCATCAGTATGATAGCGGACTGCTCGAGCGGAATAGAGCCTTTGTACGCGATATCCTACGCGAAGCATGTCCTGGACGGAGAGCACCTGTTGGAGGTCAACCGTGAGTTCGTCAGGGTCGCGAAGAAAAGGGGATTCTACAGCGAAGACCTCATGAGGTCTTTTTCCGTGATGCATTCCATCCAGAATGTCGAAAGCGTTCCCAAGGACGTCAGGGACGTGTTTTTGACCGCATATGATGTCCCACCCGAGAGACAGGTAGAGGTACAAGCCATCTTCCAGAAGCATGTGGACAACGCTGTGTCGAAGACGATCAATCTGCACGAGGCGGGGACGCCTGACGATGTGAAATCGATATATCTGGAAGCTTTCAAGCTCGGCTGCAAGGGAATAACGGTTTACAGAGAGGGGTCGAAGACCGGCCAGGTCCTGACGACGATCGAGGACCAGACCAAATGTCCGGAGTGCGGAAGCCACCTCAGGGTGGAAGAGGGCGCCTTCGTCTGTCGGGTCTGCGGTTACTCGAACAAGTGATTCTATCCAGACGCTCGCGGATCGGGTCGTGGACCTGAGCCCCAAGGAACATAGCTATGTTATCAGGCATGATAGCGGGGTCATCACCTTTATATCCGAAAAAGTGGAAACCACTAGGTGCGACAGAGAAGTCGCCGGTCGGAAGTTCATCGCCTTCACCGACATGAACCTCCCGATACGAGAACCTGCCGTGGCTTCAACCATCGCCGAACCTCTGCTCCCGATACTTGTCGCAGCGGTTTCCTCCCCCTAAGGATATGGATGAAGCCTCGGCCCACATTTTCACTGCGTGGGCACATTGACATCGCAATTCAGTGTTCCTGGCTATCACCATTCATCATGCGGGTTGCGTTATCATCATTTTAGACCTGATGTACATTTATGCGCATCAAACCGCAGAAATGTTAAATAGTCCCTCATTATTACCACTCTTCCATGACATCTAATAGCAATGACTTCAGAGTGCAACTTGGAATCGAAGACATCCCCAGGAAGTGGTACAACATCGCATACGATCTTCCTGAGCCTTTGCCACCTCCGCTGAATCCCCAGACAAAGGAGCCGATCACGGCAGAGGATCTTAAAGCGATCTTCCCAATGGGTTTGATCCAACAGGAGGTCTCGACCGAACAGTACATCGACATCCCGGAGGAAGTCAGGGATGCTCTCATGCTGATAGGTCGCCCGAGCCCCCTACAAAGGGCGAAGAGGTTAGAGGCTGCTCTGAAGACTCCCGCGAAGATATTCTTCAAGCGCGAGGATCTGAGCCCGGCGGGCAGCCACAAGCCGAACACGGCCATAGCGCAAGCGTACTTCAACATGAAGGAGGGAACAGAAAACCTGACAACGGAGACAGGGGCCGGTCAATGGGGATCGGCGCTTGCCCTCGCCTGCTCGATATTCAATCTCACGTGCACGGTGTTCATGGTCCGGATCAGCTACGACCAGAAGCCCTACAGACGGTACGTAATGGAGACATACGGAGCCCGCGTTTTCCCATCCCCCAGCAATGAGACCGAGTTCGGCAAGAAGCTTCTTGCGGAAAGGCCCGATCATCCGGGGTCCCTGGGAATAGCGATAAGCGAGGCGATTGCGACAGCCGTAAGCATGAAGAATACGAAGTACTCGCTCGGAAGCGTCGCCAACCACGTTATGCTCCACCAAACGGTCATAGGACAGGAAGTTGTCAAGCAAATGGAGATGCTGGATCTCACTCCCGACTACATGATCGGATGTGTGGGCGGCGGAAGCAACTTTGCTGGATTCTCGTTCCCTATGGTCGGAAAGAAATTAAGGGGGAAGTTGGACACAGAGTTCATCGCGGTCGAACCGAGGTCGGTGCCATCTCTCACCCGGGGCAAGTACGAATACGACTTCGGCGACACTGCTGGTATGACGCCATTGTTCAAGATGTACACCCTCGGACACGACTTCATCCCCTCCCCGATTCACGCCGGGGGACTCAGATACCACGGAATGGCGCCGACGGTCAGCTTGCTTGCCAAGCTCGGCGCGATAAAGTCGGTTGCATACGATCAGAAAGATACGTTCTCCGCAGGCGTCATGTTCGCCAAGAGCGAGGGAATCATACCTGCCCCTGAATCTAATCACGCCATCAAAGCCGCGATCGACCTGGCCTTAGAGGCGAAGAAGAAGAAAGAAGAGAAAATCATAGTCTTCAACCTATCTGGACACGGCCTGCTCGACATGAGCGGGTATGCGGCCTATAACAGCGGAAAGATGAATTCCTCGAGCTGACGCAGACCGGAACGCCGCCGTCTGGGGACTCGTACGAGAGAGTAGCGGCGCTCTTACCCCTCCCCATTCTTCCTATTCCATTCTTTGCAGCCAGGCGCATCGAGTCTAGAAACCGATCAAGAGTGCAAGAGGACATTCCGTCAATCAAAGCGATTTTGGTTTCGGAGATCTATACCCCTAACAGTCCAGGGAGGATGAAATCGAAATGCCGTACGCGATCATAGTCCACGGTGGTGCATGGGACATCCCAGAGAACGCTCATGAGGCGCATAAGAGCGGATGTCTCAGGGCCGCTGACATCGGATATCACGCCTTAGCCTACGGGGAATCCGCCCTCGACGCGGTTGAGGGGGCCGTTAGGTCGATGGAGGAGGATCCCACCTTCGACGCCGGTAGAGGTTCGTTCCTCAACAGTGAGGCAGAGGTCGAGATGGACGCGATGATAATGGAGGGCAGGAATCTCAATTTTGGCTCCGTGGCTGCAGTCCAGTCGATCAGGCATCCGATCACCCTCGCGAGAAAGGTGATGGACCTCTCACCGCATTGCATGATCGTCGGGGAAGGGGCACTCAAGTTCGCAAGGCAGGTCGGCATGGAAACCGTGACGACCGCTGACCTTCTGACCGAGCGTGAGCTCGAGCGCTGGAAGAGCATCAAGGCCAAGCGCAAGTACGAACATAGAAGAATATTCGAGGGCGAACCGAAACCCTTGGAGAAGAGGGGGACCGTCGGGGCGGTCGCACTAGATACGAATGGGCTCATAGCCGCGGCAACCTCGACCGGTGGCACGCCAAACAAACTCCCAGGACGGGTGGGTGACAGTCCGATCGTTGGGTGCGGAACCTACGCGGATAACCGCAGTGCCGGGGTCTGCGCCACCGGACTGGGGGAATCCCTCATGAAGATCGTTCCGGCAAGAAGAGTCTGCGAAGATATCGAGAAGGGGATGAACCCGATGAATGCGGCGTCCGAGACGATAAATCATCTGGGAGAGAGAGTCGATGGACTTGGCGGGGTCATTGTTCTCGACAGAAACGGCAAGATAGGATACTCTTTCAACACCCCCTATATGGCATGCGCATTCATTAATGAGGAAGGGAGGACAACCGCGTTCATTTGATCTGGTCAAGAACAGGAGCGCATTATTATCTGACTTGATATCGCTGGACCGCTCGATAGCCAGTTCCGAGCGAACCCAACTTCGAAAAGAGATTAATAGAGGAATGACTTTAGTCTACGAATCACATAACGGGTGTGGGAAGAGAAGAAGGTGTGCGCCCTGCTTGCGACAGACACCGTCGGAGAATCCTATCAGAAGGTGGACTCTGTCAGTGTGAACGTTGGCGGGGAGGTACTCACCCTAGACTGCGGCAGGACGTATTTCGTTGTGGACCGGAGACTGGACAAGATTCTGGGTATCGCCCGCAATCTTGTCGGTGCCGGCAGCAGCGTACTCTGCATATCCCGCTTCCATCCCGACCTGGTCAACGAGAGATGGTCGGAGAAGGGGGTGCAGTCGATATGGCTCAGCGAGAGACCGGGGACGAGGAACGTGCCCCCCGGTCAGCTTTCCCGACTGACCCAGAACACGGCCTCATTTACAAAGAACAACCCGAGCTCTGTCGTACTGCTCGACGGCATCGAATACCTTTCTCTATTCAATGACTTCCAGAGACTTCAGATGTTCATCGAACAGATGAACGACATAGTCATGGAGTCGCATGCAATACTCTTGATTGCAGTAGACCCCCGACTGTTTGACCCCCGGTCTCTTGCAAGGCTTCAGAGGTTTGCTGAAATCGTGAGCTAGCGTTCGAAGCCATCATTTCATTTGCATTGCACCTCGGGAACGTTTCGTACAGTCTATCGAGGTCCCTTTGCTCGAGCGACAATGGATCGATGCATATTAGCATCTCAGCATTCGTGCCCACGAGCGCGTCATCGATTTCATCCAAGGCGCCCATGATCTTACTCATATCATTCCATATCAGAAGATATTCGAGCCCGTCCAGGAACACGAGCATGTTCCTGTCTGCTTTCGCTCCCGTTTTCAGCATCCTGACAATTTGACTGAGGGATTTGGGGGACATGACGTTCTTCCCTTTGCAGCCGCTCAACCAGTGACACTCGACGTCATGAAGACCGTGCTTCTGTATCACATAGTCTGGATGAAGTCGGGTAATGCAAATTCCCCTTCGTCCGCTATCCAGCAGTTTGGAGAGAACCTGGAAACCATAGCGGGGGTATCCTTCGACCAGCAGGGAAATTCTGGACCTTCTCTTCACATCAGTCATTCTACTCCACCAATTCCGTTATCTTGTCTGGGAAGTTTACAGTTCTAAATATTTAAATCCAAGTTGAGCATGCTACTTTTTGCTTAGCGAATCTTTTTTTCCTTCAACGCGCAATCCCTCTCCCGTGAACCGGAGCGGTAGGAAATTCCTGCTGAGCATGGAGGAAAAGATAATCCTCCAGCTCCTTTCCCAACACAGGTTCTATCAAGATTCTGACGCTCCGATCGCCCTTACCCAAGAAGGGATTGCATCTGCGACTGGCATCGGTAGAAACAACGTATCACGGATTGTTAACAACCTCGCGAAGCAAGGTGATGTAGAAATCCAAAGCAAGCACGTGAAGGGGCTTCCAAGCATACGCCGGGTTCACTTTCTGACTCCAAATGGTTTCCAGAAGGCCTTGAGACTCAAAGGGGAAATCGAGAGCACGAAAGTGAAGGTGATTGATTTCAGCGGAGAGGAGAAAACAGACGAGATCGGAAAGCTGAACATATACCTGCCAAGACCCTACTCCCTTCTTGAACTGGCTATAGCAATCACTAGGGGAAGTTTCGATTGTGCCGCATTCCACGAGATGAAAATTAAAGAAGAGAGGAGGTTCGTTGACTTTACTGACAGAAAGCCGACCGTCAGGTGGTTCCTTGGCCGGGAGAAGGAACTAGACGGACTGTTCGAATTCCTGGCCTCCGATAACGCGAGGATAATGGTTGTATACGGCATTCCAGGCATCGGAAAGACCACACTGCTCGCCAAATTCGCCCAGGACGTCAGGGATAGGATAAACATATTTTGGTATCGGATCCACGAATGGATGACGTTAAAGAGCTTGCTGACTCCAATGGCGGAGTTCCTCTCGCAGCTCGGCAGAAAAGGGCTTGAGAGGTTCCTTGCTCAGAACGAGAACCCGGGGATCGGAGACATCACGAACGTGATATCATCCGATTTAGTTGATCTCTCAGCGCTGATCATGCTTGATGACGTTCAGAAGGCAGACAAGCCTATTTTGGAGTTCCTCAGCGCGCTTGTCGGGACGCTTGAGATTCTGCCGGGAATCAGGGTGATATGCGCAAGCAGAGAAGTGCCTTCATTCTACACACGTAGCCAGATTTTCGGGGGAGCCGTGAGGGAGTTGGCGCTCGAAGGACTTGACAAGAAAAGCAGCATACAAATAATGAAGCGAAGAGCGATTCCGGATAAGTACTTCGACGGACTATATCAAGCCACTAAGGGACACCCTCTATTCCTCGAACTGATTGAAGAACCCGGGAGAATGCTAGACAAGAACATTCGGATGTTCATAGAGCAAGAAGTCCATTCTAGACTGGAACTGTCTGAATGCCGCATTCTTGAGATTGCCTCGGTTTTCAGGTACCCAGTGAACCTGGATGCATTCTTCGTCATGGAGGAGGAGATCGCCAAGAACGCAGGCCCAAGGACGAAGGAGATGAAGTATGAGGACTACTTCATCGATTATGACACAATCGAAGGGTTGCTGACCAAATCACTTCTTCAGGAATCGTTAGGGCGAATGATTGGCATGCATGATCTCTTGAGGGATTTCTTCTACAACCGCACGCCGCCCAGACAGAGGGCATTGTATCATAGGGCGGCCTCCAAGTACTACCTGCGAGATACCGCCTCCCCCTCTCATGTGGAGGCAATGTATCACGCCCTCATGGCTGGGGATCATGACATAGCGATTCAAATCGCTGCAGGGAATGGGAGAGAGATAATAACGGATGGTTACGCTTCGGCATTCGACCCGCTCCTCCGGACATTGCTCATGCGGTGCGAGGGTATCATGGGAAGAGAAAGGACTGAGATACTGCTGCTCCAGGGAGACATAAGTGACCTGCAAGGGGACTGGGACGAGGCCCTTTCACAGTTCCGGGAGATTCTGGCAATTGCTTCTGATGTCGGAGATAGGAAACTAATGGCCGACGTTTATAGGAGAATCGGGGCAATCGCCCTGAAGAGAGGGAAGTACGAGGAAGCTCTCGACCTGCTGAGCAAGAGTTTGTCGATAGCCAAGAATCTTGGGGACAGCCACACTCAAGTTGAGGCATACTACGACATGGGTGGCATATGCGAACGAAGGGGAAGGCTCCAGGAGGCGCTGTCTTGCTTCTCCACATCGATGGATCTCGGGCGCGCGTTGGGCGACGACGTTGGACTCGGAAAAGCTCTGTACGGACTCGGAAGGGTGCACGGGCAGTTGCTCGAGCACGAGAATGCGATTCAAGACAAGACAGAGGCCCTGCAGGTGCTAGAGAAGACCGGCGACATAAAGGAAATAGCCAAGGTCTGCACGAGCTTGGGGAATGACCTGTGGATTGTCGGCCGAACAGAGGAGTCACTAAAGATGCAGGAGAGGGCCATAGAGCTTGCGAGCTCGGCAGGCGACCTCTCGACCATCGGATATGCCATGTCTAACACGGCAGCAGCCTACCTTGGAATGGAGAATCAGGAAAAGACGGAGGAAATGCTTGATTGTGCAATTCCAATATTCGGGAAGCTGAACGATCCGATAATGATCGCGACGATGCACTTATACAGAGGTTATCTTCACAACCTCAGGAAGGAGTGGGATTGGGCCAAGGAGAAATTCCGACTGAGCCTTGATCTCCTCCGTCAGGTCGACGCGCCGTTGAGGCTTGGGCATTGGCTGTTCGAGATTAGCCAAGTGTACGCCGAGAACAAGGATTACGAAGAGGCGAAGCAGCTTCTCGATGAGGCCCTGCATTTGGCCAAACGAGGGGACAATGAGAACCTGAGAAGGGAGGTAGAAGTGGCTCTGAACAGATTGACAGTCAGCGAGAAATCATCGTTGATCAGAGAATCAACCTGAATTCATGTCTACGGGGAATCGAAAAGAAGAATGAAATTGAAAAAGGGAATAATGACCGAAATCAGTGCGGATCGCTCACAGGGATGTAGACACCTGAAAGGTCAGCTAGCAGAGTTATGCAGTGGGGATCGCTCACGGGGATGTAGTTGACGGAACTTCCCGAGACCACGCCCAATCTGTTCGACCACTTATGCGGATCACTGACCGGAATGGAACTCGCGGCGCCCCCGAGAATCCCGTGGGGATCGCTCACGGGTATTGTCATCGGAACGACCGATGAAAGTGCAAAGGCTCCAGCAATCGCAAAAAGCGAAAACGTGGCCATAACTGCTATCATTTTGCTTTTCATGTTGACACCTCGAATTACTCGTTGCGAACTGCTTCGCCGAGAGAATATAAAAAGAGTAGTTGAGCATGCTACAGTTATCTTTAAATATAATGGAAGACCGATTCCCAAGCTAGATGCTCGGGACAGTATGCGTTTTGTAGCCCCTCGTTTCCGTACAATCCAACGCATTCCGATGAACAGATCTACGATGGGTTTTTAGCCTGCAGACGGCTTATCGTCGACTCACATGACTAGCTTAGTGACAGGGGCATCAGGTTTTCTTGGTGGGCACGTTGTCGAAGCTCTCTGCAATCGCGGGGAGAAGGTGGTGATACTCGCTCGGAAAACGAGCAACATCTCCGCCATCAAGGACCTTCCAATCGAGGTCCGCTATGGGGATCTCACTGATCTAGAATCCGTGAAACGGGCGGCCAAGGGCGTTGACCGCATATACCATTGCGCAGGTGCCGTCCGCTACGTCGTCCCGTACGATGATCTCTACAGGGCAAACGTTATGAGCGCTCAAAACGTCGTCATCGCGGGAGCGGGGGCGGGCGTGACTAGAATCGTTCATGCGAGTTCGCTCGGAGTCTCTGGCCCTGAAGGACTAATGTCCCCGAACGACAAGGACTCGTATTCCCCTTCGATCAAGGAGAAGTATTGCAGATCGAAGACCGAGGCGGAAGCGATGTTCTTCAAGGAGTGCGCGGAAAGAGGGGTTGGAGGAGTGGCGTTGAGACCGGGCGTCATATACGGACCTAGGGACTACACCGCCTCGTTCTTCTGGTTCAAGATCGTCGACTCCGGTAAGGTGGTCTACATCGGCGATGGCACGGCGAGGTTTCCGCTCATCTATATCGAAGACCTTGTCAGAGTCTTCCTTGTGGCAGGAGAGAAGGACGGAATCTTGGGAAGGGCGTACAACCTTGACGGACCCGAAGAGGTTTGCCTAAAGAGGCTCTACGATCAAGTATCCAAGGAGTTGGGGAAGGACATCATCCCTGCCTTCGTAACCTATCACTTCTCCCACTTCACCGCGAGACTGAGCGAGTTCCGCGTCGCACTGGGCGGATACAAAAAAGAACCTGGGCTTTCCAAGTTCGTCGTCGAGCTATTCGGCGTGGACCATGGCAAGATAGACTGCTCGAGAGCCCGCCTGGAGCTGGGGTTCAATCCGACTACTGGTATCGAGGATGGAATAAGGAGAACGGCCGAGTGGTACAAGACCGTGAGGGGGGAATCGTAAACTAGCCTTCAGAACGTGCACTTCTATGACCTCCCATCAATTCGATAGTGCTAAATATTGTCAAGGCGGTAGCGTATGCTATCGGAGGCGGTCATTACGATAGCTTACGTGCTGATCACTTCAGCTCCTCAGAAGGACCACCAGATATACCTCGAGTTGAAGAGGATCAAGGAGGTCGTTGAGGTCTTTCCCCTTTTCGGTGACTACGACCTGATCGCGAAGATTGAGAGTAACGACGTCGAGAGCATCGGACGGCTTGTCCTATACAAGATCGGAGCGATACCGGGCGTCATACACACAGAGACGCTGACCGTTCTAGAGGACTTCTAAGCACGAGACCGGACCTTAGACGAGTCGCATTCTCATTTGGACCTACTGGACGTAGGGTTAAGACAGGGATCTGCTTCCCTCGAGTGTCTCCCGTGCAAGATTTATGTTCGGAATGACATCTTCCCCGAGGCTAGATGATGAGTGCTGAAACAATCAAGGCGGTGGTGTTCGACCTTGACGGGACCCTAATAAACAGCATGATCGACTTTCAACTGATGAGGGAGCAGGTAATCTCCTATCTTTTGGCAAATGGAGTGCCGTCCGATATCCTGAACGTGAACGACACCGTCACGAATAACCTGAATCAATTCCGGGACTTCATGAGGGTGAGGAAGCAGGAGATTATGCTCGATAGGATGGAACACGAGATGAATTCGCTGCTTATTCAGGTGGAGCTGATGAATATTGACAGGACCACCCAGGTCAGTGGGGCCGAGGAAGTGATCCGGAATCTCCGCGGCGCTGGGTACCGCATGGGTCTCTTGACAAGGGGCTCAAGGACCTACGCGATGAAAGCGCTTGATGTCTCCGGTCTGAATGACCGATGCTTCGAAGTCGTCGTCTGCCGCGATGACTTCTCCGCATCCGAAGCGAAGCCGAACGGCAGGGCAATGGAGCGGGCCGCTGAGGCGCTTGGTCTGTCCCCGAAGGAGTGCCTGATGATTGGCGACCACCCGATGGATATGCAATGCGCAAGCACCGCCGGATCGACCTTCGTCGGGGTCCTCTCAGGATGGTCCGATGCCGAGAAATGGGAGAAGAAGGGATGCGGCAACGTCATCAAGAGCATCGCAGACCTGCCTCTCTGGCTTCGAGGCCATCAATAGCAAGAACTTGGCTACAGAACATTCGTTTGGGGACGACCCTTGAGCTCGGTCCTAATACTCCTACATAGGTTGTCTCACGCACGCTCATAGGCATGAGGAAGGTCATTCTGACGGAAGATGCTCCCGCGCCGATAGGCCCGTATTCCAAAGCGATCATCTCTGGGGACTTCGTGTTCTGCTCTGGACAGATCGCCATTGACCCGAAAACGAAAATGCTGGTAAAGACTAGCGTCGCGAACGAGACGAGATGGTGCCTCGAGAACCTGATGGCCGTATTGAAGAAGGCTGGCTCCACGCTGGACAAAGCCATTCTGGGCACAGTGTACTTCACTCGTCTTGATGACTTAAAGGAGATGAACGAAGTCTATGAGGAGTATTTCCCGATGGACGCCCAGGCTAAGGCCACGGTCGAGGTTTCGAAACTGACGCTCGGCGCCCGAGTGGAGATCGATCTCACAGCGGCGCTGACGAAGAAGCGTGACTCAGGTCTTGGCCTTGAGTTTCTCGTACTTCTCCTGGAACGACTTGAGGCAAGTTGAACAGCAGAGGTAGTAGTCTTTCCCGTCGGCCTTGAATTTCAACGGATCGTCCCGAATCTCCTTCTTGCAATAGGAGCATTGAAGGACGACCGAGATGTTCGTCTCGACAAGCGCCCTCTGTTGCTCCTTTGCGACGCTGATTACGTTCGCGATGTCATACTCTGTTATCTCCGGCACGTCGCCCAGGCGGCTCACGAAGTCGTTGATTATATGCGGACCGCTGAAAGTGCATATCATCAAGAGCCTTCCATTGCTCAGCGTGAAAAGCTTCCGAACGTGATCGTCTGCCTGGAATCGGTCCGCCACCGATTTCAGCTCTGATGGTTTTGCCTTGATGGTCAATACGACGCTTAGCTCCCCCAGTCTCTCAGCGTCAAGGTCCGTCTGATACCCGCGGACTATCCCCATGTTCTCCATGTTCGAAATCTTGCTGCTCACCGTTGGCACGCTGACCTTCACCCTTTCAGAAATCTGTCTGAAAGAAAGACGACCGTTGACCTGAAGAACCTTCAGAATGTTGACGTCCGTCTCGTCTAGGTCCATGACAATAGCATTGACGGCCCGTGATTAAAGACTTTTCCACCTGTTAGGGTAGGTGTTGATGTGTGTTGTCATACCTCATAAGTCATTGAGGTGGCGACACATGTCCCGAAACAGAATCCGAGTCATTGTCTTACAATCATTTACGAGAAAGTAGATGAATATCGAGCTTTCTTTGCATTTCTGAGAGCCGATGGAACAAGAGAAAGAGGGGGCAACTGAACAATCCCCAGAGCGGGCCCGCAGGAGAAAAGCCACTTTCGGCGTGACAGGCATGACATGCGCGACCTGCGCGCAGACCATAGAAGCAGCATTGTCCGAAGTTCAAGGAATTGAATCCGCATCAGTCAACCTTGCAGCTGAGAAGGCGACTGTGGTATTCAACCCCGAGAAGGTCAGAATAGATGACATGAAGGAAGCGGTGGAGAGAGCCGGCTATGGCGTCATCTTGAACGAGATCACAATTTCGATCAGGGGGATGACGTGCGCAACCTGCGCGCAGACAATAGAGAAGGCGCTTCTTTTGCTCGACGGTGTTTATGCGGCTTTCGTTAATTTAGCCATAGAGAAAGCGAGAGTCCAGTACGACCCTCAGAGGGTGAGAATCTCCGAGATAAAGAAGGCAATCGTGGACGTCGGGTATGAGGTCGTTGAAGCCGAAACGATCGATGCGGAGAAAATCGCAAGACAAAGAGAGATGAAGAGGCAGAGAACCCTCCTTGCTTTCAGCCTCGCATTGAGCGTCCCAACCTTCGTTCTGAGCATGCTGTTCGATTTCACCAGCATAGGAGGGGAGCCAGCAATCGCCGGCTGGAAGAACCTATTGCTTTTCTTCCTGGCCACTCCGGTCCAGTTCGTTGCGGGACACCAATTTTACGTCGGAACTTACAAGGCTTTGCGCAACAGAACTGCCAATATGGATACACTCATAGCGATGGGGACTTCGGCAGCATACTTCTACAGCACTGCCGTGGTCTTCTTTCCCTCCGCAGTCCCGTTCGAGCACGTCTATTTTGACACTTCTGCGTTGATCATCAGCCTCATACTCCTTGGTAAGTTCCTTGAGGCTGCTGCGAAAGGTAGGACCTCGGAAGCAATACGCAAACTCATGAACCTTCAGGCTAAGACTGCAAGAGTCCTCAAGGATGGAGAGGAGGTCGAGACATCTATAGAGGATCTCGACGTCGGGGATGTGTTTGTCGTCAGGCCCGGAGAGAACATACCCACCGACGGAACGATCGTGGAAGGTCACTCCTCCGTGGATGAGTCGATGATCACCGGTGAGAGCATCCCCGTCGAGAAGTCGAAAGGGTCGAACGTCATCGGAGGGACGACGAATAAGAATAGACTTCTGAGAGTGAGAGCCACGAGAGTGGGAAAGGACACCTCGCTCGCCCAGATCGTCCGTTTGGTCGAGGAGGCTCAAGGCTCGAGAGCCCCCATTCAGAGAGTAGCGGACCGCGTCTCGGCATACTTCGTGCCGTCCGTCATAGGGATCGCGGTTGTTAGCTTCGTGATCTGGTATTTCGCAGGCTACGATTCATTCTCGATCGCCACTCCCAAGTTCGTTTTCTCCCTGTCGATATTTATAGCCGTACTCGTCATCGCCTGCCCTTGCGCTTTGGGACTCGCCACGCCCACTGCCATTATGGTAGGGACGGGGAAAGGTGCTGAGAATGGCATTCTCATCAAGAGTGGGGGGGCGCTCGAAATCGCTGGCAAGACGCAGGTCGTAGTGTTCGACAAGACGGGAACCCTCACGAAGGGCAAGCCAGAGGTCACAGATATCGTCTCCTTCGGACCGACCGAGGCAGATATTCTCAAGACGGTCGCTATCGCTGAGAAGGGTTCAGAGCATCCGCTCGGAGAGGCGATAGTCCGGAAGGCTCGGGAAATGGAGATCCACATCCCTGACGCCAAGGACTTCGAGACCATCCCGGGGAAGGGTGTCAAGGCAATCTACGAAGGCAAGGAGATACTGCTTGGGAACAGGAAACTGATGGCGGAAAGCAATGTGAACATAGAGGAAGCGGACGATATGATTCGGTCCATCGAGGATCAGGGGAAGACCGCGATGGTCGTCGTCTCTGATAGAAGGCTCATCGGCATCGTCGCAGTAGCTGATGTCGCAAAGGAAACGTCGGCGGGGTCGATCGCAGAGCTTAAGCGCATGGGGATAGAAGTCGTCATGCTGACGGGTGACAACTGGCGCACGGCGAAGGTCATTGCTAGGAATCTGGGCATCGATAGAGTCCTTGCAGAGGTACTTCCGGAGGACAAGGCGAAGGAGATACAGAGGATACATCAGGAAGGAAAAATCGTCGCCATGGTCGGAGACGGAATAAACGACGCTCCTGCACTTGCCCAGGCCGATGTCGGAATAGCGATCGGAAGCGGGACGGACGTTGCATTGGAGGCGGGAGACATCGTGCTTATCAGGAACGATCTCAATGACGTGGCTGCTGCGATTCAGCTGAGCAAGAAGACAATGTCGAAAATACGCCAGAACCTGTTTTGGGCGTTCGCCTACAACACCGCCGGCATCCCAATAGCCGCCGGCGCACTCTACCCATTCTTCGGTGTCCTGCTTGATCCTGTGATAGCGGCAGCGGCAATGGCGATGAGTTCGGTTTCTGTGGTCTCAAATGCATTGTTGTTGAAACGCTATACTCCTGACGTCAAGAGGAAAGGAGGTGAGAATTGATGACAAAAGACCCTATCTGCGGCATGGAAGTTGATGAGAAAAACGCGAAATGGGCGTCCCAGTACAAGGGCAAGACGTACCACTTCTGCGCACCTGGATGCAAGAAGAAATTCGAACAGGACCCGTCAAAGTACGCAAAGTGACATCGCTCGACTGAAATGCAGTTTATCCCGAGTTTCTCCAAGGAATCAAGATTGAACGAGCAAAGATCAGTGCCTTTGCTCGGTCTTCTCCTTCTCTCTCCTTTCGGTCTCGTATTCCCTCGCTTTCCGATCGACTTCCTGATCCCTCGGGAGCATCTTCTTGCCAATCGAAAGAGCATCCATTCCGAGATTGAAAAGGGCTGGGGGTATGAGAATCCCCTGGCGTGTGACGGTCTCAGTAAGCTTTCCGGGATTCATTATTTCCTTCGGGTCGAGTGCGCACCTTATAGCCTTCATGCACCTCACCGCATCTCCTCTGAGCATTTTCAGATTCGATGCGAAGAATATCCCGAAGCCCAGCGGTCTTCCACCATGCCTCATCGCAACGTCCCCGAACTTCTTGTTGAAGGCAAGTGACGCAATGCTCTTCAACAGACTTTCCGAGTCGAAGAGGTAGTACGGCATGAACATCACAGTGTTCCTGTCGGCCATGATGCCGATGACAGCACCCTCCATCTTCATTTCGTCTATCAAAGCGTAGGTATCCTTGGCCATCGCGTTGAACTGGGTCAGGGGAACGATGATCTCTCCGGGAATGTGCCCAAGGCCAATCTCCCTTGAGCGAAACTCGTAGCACCTTTCATCCCATTCGTGCTGTGCTGTGCTATCAGGCATCTTCTTCCCGCCGTGCTTCTCCATGATCTTGTCGATGACTTCTTCCTCATGCTGCACGGTAGCCCTATCCCCTTCCAGCAGGAAGCTTAGCATGCTCCCCACCTCAGGAGCGTGCTTCCCCGTCTTCCTTAGAAGATCGTAGTGTCGGCCGTCCCCGAACGATATGTGCAACGGGTCAACCCTAGCCCTGCAGACATCCATGAGAGGCTGGCCTATGGCCTCAAGGTTGTCGAAAGCGTAGGAGAGCGGCCTCATGACCTCCGGGGCGGGCGTGAGCTTGAAAGTGACCTTCGTTATGATTCCGATAGTGCCTTCGGCCCCGACCATCAGCCAATTAAGGTTGTATCCGGAGCTGTTGTCGCAGACCGCATCGAAACCCGTGTTAACGACGGTGCCGTCAGCCATCACGACTTCCATGCTTCTCACGTTGTTGCCCGCGGCGCCGTATTTGTAGTTCCCTATGCCGATGCCCCCGGTAGAAATCCATCCAGCCACGGTCGCGCTTGGGAAGCTGCTAGGGTATGAGCCTAGGAGAAGGCCCTCGGCCAAACATGCCTCATATACTTGTTTCCAGGTGGCGCCCGCCTCGACCGTGACATAGAGGTTCTCCTTGTCAATCTTCACGATCTTGTTCATCCCGCCAGTCATGTCGACGAGAATGCCACCGAAGACAGGAATGCTCCCTCCCAGCCCCCATGAGGAGCTCCCCCGAGGAGTGATCGGGATGCGCTCCTTCGCTGCGATCCTGACAATACTCTGAACACCCTCGGTGGAGCAAGGCCTGACAACTACGTCTGGTATGTTCTTGAATGCCAGCTGAGCCTCTTTCGGAAGAGGTGCAAGATCATGACTGTAAAGCAGTCTCTCGAACTTGCTCGTCTTGACATTCTCTTTCCCTATAGCAGCCTCCAGCTTCTTCACATATGATGCCGGGGCTTCTTGAGAGGTATCCTCTGGAGCTTCCATCCGAAATCCTCCGGTCAGAACCTTGAATCAAACGGTCAGCGGATAGCCCACCATCCTATTTTAAACCTCTTCCCTCAGCCGCCATAACGATTCGAGACGAACTAAGATTCTGAGCACAATCGGAGAAAATGGAACATCGAATCCGTCTCCTTTGAGATGCTCTGGAAGGAGCCATCGACCGGAACGGCGATATAGTATCACAGTAAAGTAAAAAGCCCGGAGCTTACGGTGCCGCTGGGCGTCGCACAAACCGATGAGGCCAAGGCCATTCCGCAAACTAGCTCTTGGTTTCGGGTCGTGCGTCCGTTCCCACTCGGATCCTGATCCGTTTCCCGAAGGAAGCGGTAGGTGTCGCGAGCAAGCCCGTACCCCTCGCCAGAGATCCATGGATCTCAACGCCGAGAACGGACTGCGGTCTTCGACCGCGAGCGGATTCCGAGCAAACAAATCACCATCCAAAGATGAAGATCGGAGTTGCCCGTCCCTCCCAGTTGCATTCCGCCTCCGGGCAATTCAACATATGATTCCAGGCTTATATATACATTTACTAAATGGCCCCGTGCTCATTCAATTGATGAGGGTCTAGCGACCCCGGAACGGTGGAATAGGTATGTAGAAGGCAGAGCACTTACCTAGAACGCTACACATATTTCCGGATTGTCCGATTGGGCCTCAGGAATCTCGAATCGACCGAAAGATTGCAGAGAGAACAATTAGTCGCTGCACAAGACCCCAACAGAGTTTTGTCCGAGACAGAATTCCGAGCGCAGATGGGATAGATGCCCAACAGAGCGATTCTGAAGAATGCCCGGGGATCACAGGGCAAAAGGAGTCTGCGATTGCGGCCTTTGCTTAGGCCATTCCGCAAAATGGCCTTCGACGCTGGCGGCGGACGCTCCATCCCGCTCGGGCCCTTGGTAGCGTCGAAGCACGCCTCCAGGCTCGCGAGAGAACCCGCCCCGTCGCCGAGGTATTCGACGATCTATATCGAAAGCGAGTCGTGGCCTTCGCACCACGGATGAAATCCAGAGAGTGCAACGATCGCATTTGCAACGTCACAGTCAATCTGGCGTCTCCAGTTGCATTCTGCCCCCGGGCAAATAACAACTACGTTAACGGGAATATTTAATGGTTCGGTGAGAGAAGCCAGCATGAAATTGATTGCTTCTGGTACCATGCACTCCCTAGTGTCCGAAAACGTACTTTCTGTTAGGCGGAAAGGCTGCCCCGCAGGAGCTCGACGGCGCTCCTGACGTCAGGCTACATGGTCGTCCTCGCCCGATTCGGGCCCCGAGCGTATTCGTATCTCAATCTCGTGCGGCTCCCCGACTTCCTTGAGCGTTTTGACGAGCCCAGTGACCGTTCCCGCCACGAGATCCGAAACGAACTTCCCCAATGGGATCTGTCTCCCGTCGACGATTAACATAGAGCGGCTGTCGGACCTGTTCACGCAATCCGACTCCTTGGCTGTTCCGCTTGTGATCGACTCTGCCAGGTCCCGACAGTTCGAGAAGCCGCACTTCCCACAATCGACGCGGGGAAGACTGCGGTGTATCCGCTCGATCTTCACCTCGCGTCCTATTAGATCAACCGCCTTCCGGGCGCAATCGGAAGAAGTTGGACAGCGAAGTAAGACCTTTCCCTCTACATCCGCATCGCCGATAACGATCTTCGGAAGCTTGGAATGCTTGAACCCCTCCACGATCACGACGTCCGGCGAGGACATCTTCTTCAGGACGTCAATCGCATAATCGAGGTCTCGCTCTCCGGACAGATATATCACCATCTCGTTCGACGACAACCCGATCACGGGAGAACTGCCAGCCTTAAGGTGTCTTGAGGTGTCCTTTCCCTCGGGGACGAGAACGTCAGGGCCGTGAACGTGCTTCACCGACGCGACTGATACTCCACGCTTGGAAAGCTCTTCGATCATGTCCTCAACGAGCGTGGTCTTTCCGACGCCGGATGTTCCCGATACGGCGATGATCAGGTTCTCATCTCCAGTAGGACTCCTTAGACTCGACCGCACTGTGAATTTCCCGGTCGTATGAATCCTTCACGCTGTAAGCGACCCCTTTGGAAAGCGAGGTGCTAATCTGGATATGACGATAAATAGATTTTGTAGAAGAAGTCATCCAGCAAGCGAGGGAAGGTTGCGACATCTACGGCTCGGGTCTGTCCCAAAGAATGAAGTGGCACGGCCGTTGAGTCAACCCGCCAATGACAGACCGACCATTCGGCCACACTCAACGAATTGGACGGTTCGTCATTACCTGATTGCCTGTATCTGCGCTCTCAGGTCTCTGATCTTCTCGCTCAGACGCTCCATTCTATCCTCGTTTCTGAGCCGAATCCTGTCAAACTCCTCTTTGGTGATCTTCTTGTCCTTCAGCTTTTTGAGAGCGTCGTCCAACTCGCTTCGATAACCTCCCTTGATCGCGTTCAGCTCCTTAATCCTCCTCTCGAGGCGCTCTACCTTCGGTACGAGCATTACCGCTCACCCCCAATTGTCCGCTTTCCCCTCAGTGAAAAGGCATTCTCCTGCCGAATATTAATCATAGCGCACGCAACGATGGACAGATTGTCTAATCTCTGCAAAGCCAATAACCTGCATGCCAATCGCAGTGAATCGTCCTGACTGCTCGCAATAGCTCAGCCTCTCATCCAGAGTTGCGCTCCGGAGAGATTCTCAAGGAGTCTCATCGATCTAGACGGGATGAGGTGCAGATGCGAATGGCAACTGCAATCGGACGAACCGAACCCTTTAACAATGCTTCTCGAGCCTGGCAAATCGCCCACGACCCTGTTCAGTACGCATTCCATTCTGTTCTCGTTTGGCACCAGTATCGCTTGAATCGCCTCGCCAGCGCAGAGAAGATAGTCGATATGCCAATGAGTCCTCTTCGCTCTCGAGAAATGCCTATGGACCCTAGACTCCAGCCCACTCAGGGCTGATCCGACATATGCGTATGTGCCTCCCGGGAAGGAATAGGTGCCGAGTTTCCCGACCCGGACAACCCTATTCGGTTCCGGTATTCGGAGGAAAAGGATGTAGGCACCCTTGAGGAGGGGAGACATCGATGAGATCCGCCGGAGCCGAAGGTCACCAGACCGGCTCGGAGCACATGTCGAGCATCCTGTTCGCGAGACCCGTAGCCCGATAGATGATCCAGTTGCCTTCCTGCTTACCAGTTATCAGACCTTCCTCCTTCAAGATGCCGAGGTGGTAGGACAACTTGGAATCCGGTACCGAGGTGATCTCCTTTATCAGGCAAACGCAAAGGGGATGACGCTTCAGGATGTAGAGAATGCGTACTCTCAGGGGATCGGACAGGGCTTGGAACAGTCTCCCCAGCTCCTCTATCTTCCTCTCAGGGGGCAGGGATGACGCGATGCTTTCGATGCCTCCAATCTCCTCCAGCGACTTCCTTATCGGATCAGGAATCTCCACTCGTCCACCTCCAGTCTGCATGCCACACTGCGAGTAGTGTTCTGACGGTCAACTATGCCCCGCTCCGTAATTAGCCTTTCGGGAAAACGTCGCTCCCGGGCGGAATACTACTCGGACCCCGAGCTTATCCTCGTCTCCCTGGCTTCGACCTCGCTCTTCGTTAGGATCGTGATGAGGGTGCTGCCACCGATTTTTGCACCTGAAATATCTGCCACGTCCCCAATCTCGTGACCGAAAATGTCGATGCTCGCAAGCTGTTCTCTCCACTCTTCGTAGGGTATCTTCACCCTAAGGCCATCAAGGTGCAGTACGATCGGTGCTGGCCTCAGGCTCTTCTGCACCGCCTCGAGTGACTCGATACGCTGCTTCACTTCGGCGGGATGAACGAAGAGAGGATCCTCGTCGATCTCCCTTCTCCTAGCCTCGATGATCTTCCCGAGCGCTCCCGCCGTCTCTTCCAGCTTGGCGATCTCCTCCGCCCGCCTCATCCTCTCGACCTTTCTGCAGACCCCCGTCACAAGGGCCTCGCAGCCCGGCAGCGCTTTGATGTCCGGACCACAGACCACAATCACGGGGATCTCGATGTTCTCGAATAGGCGTATCTTCTCCTTCAGGATGCAGTCCTCGAAGTTACCCAGGACGAACACCGCCGCATCGTATTCCTCGATCGTGGATCTCTCGTCCGCCGATATCTGGGCCGTCTGCCTTCCCTTTCCCCGTGCAAGTCCCATCACGACGGTGATGGCCCCGTACCTGCGCAGATGCTCCGCGATATCGCATACGGGGTGAGGCATGTGGTGTCTCCCGAGCGTGGGGGCGACGACGGCGATCTCTGTCCCCGCCAAGGGGACGTCGGTCAGCTTCCCGCCCAGTTCCTGCGTCTTCTTCTCTATGACAGGGACGTCCTCCTCCGGGACCACCAATGTGACGACGATCTGTACCTGGATCTGGGTCTTCTGTATGACGAAACCCCCGAGGTCCTCGACCAGCTCATAGAACTCGTTGATTCTGTAGACTCCGCCGTCGAACATGAGCACCTTGTACATTAGCTCACCACCATCTCGGCGTGGACTTTCTCTGCTAGCTCGACCCACTCCTTCTTCATTTCGTGCTCCGTCGCGGCGACGGTCATGACGTTCTCCGATGAGATGTTGTGCCGAATCTTGAAACCCTCGGGAAGGAGTCGCCAGACTGCGTCGAGGATTTTGCTCTTCAGCTCCTCGCCGGGGTCCAGACCGATGTCCGATATCTCCTTCTCCAATATCCCTCTGCAGAACAGCTCCAGCCTGGTCAGCTGGTCTATCCTTTCTCGTCCGTAATTGTGCCAGAGCAGTGATATCAGGGTGGAGGAGTAGGTCTCGTCCCTAATTGTCACCATCGTCCCGCCCTCAGTGCCAGACACGTCGGCGATGTCGGATACTTTGACGAGCCCCGCCGCCTTTCTAGTCCGAATCGAAACCAGGAACAGAGGGTCGGAAGGCCTAATGACGAACCGCACGGCCTCAACCATCCTCGTCAGTCCAACGTCTAGGAGGATGCCGTTGAAAAGGTCCAAGTAGCTGTCCGTTCCGTACTTCTCGATGCCCTCCACATCGACCTTCATCTTCCACCCTCTAGGAATCCAGATGCGAGCAGTGCGGCCCCTACGGCCCCGATGTACTGGGACTTGTCCGGCACGATCGGTCTCTGGCCGAGAACGTCGGAGATCGCCGTCACCATGCCGCTTATGAGACTCGTTCCTCCGACCTGGATGACGGGCTGTCTGATTTCAATCTCCTGAAGCTGCTGCTCGAAAACCTGCTCGGCGACGCTGTGACATGCAGCCGACGCCACGTCCTCGACCGACATGCCCTCCGCGAGCGACGTGACGAGGTCCTGAATGCCGAATATCGAGCAGTAAGAGTTCATGTTCACCTTCTTGTAGTTCCCCTTGTCCGCGAGCTGACCAAGCTCGGTTATCTCGATCTTGAGTCTCTTAGCAACGAGCTCGAGGAAGCGACCCGAGGCGCCGGCGCATATGCCGCCCATAGTGAAGCTGTCTGGGATCCCGTCTCTGACCGTTATCGCCTTATTATCCATTCCTCCGATGTCGATGATGGTCGCCTCGCCCTTCTGCCGGTTCGCAAGCCAGACCGCTCCCTTCGAGTTGACCGTAAGCTCCTCTTGAATGAGCCTAGCGCCCATTTTCTTCCCGATAAAGTACCTGCCATAGCCAGTGACCCCGATGCCCTCGATCTCCTGCAACTTGACTCCAGCTTCACTCAGTGCCTTCCCGACAGCCTCTTCAGCCGACGCAAGGACCTCTCCGGTCGGTAGCCAGTACTCCCCGAGAATCTCGTTATCCCTCATCACCATCGCCTTCGTCGTCGACGACCCTGAATCGATCCCTAGGGTCAGGCCGACCTGCCGTTCCCTCGCGAGAAGTTCCTTGCGCGAGACGATTGTCACAAGCGCCTCCATCCTCGTCAGCATTTGACCTGCCTTCGTTCGCTCTGTGAAGGAGTACGTGACCACCGGCAGTCGGGAATGATTCTGAATGTACCTTCGTATCTCGTTCCTGACCAGAGCTCCTTCCGCGCACCTGAAGCAGCTGGCGATGAAGACCGCATCGGCATCGTACCTGCCCTCAGTGAGCGCGACTCCTCTGGCGATGAGCATCCTGAGCTGGGGGCTCGTAGGGGAGAATCCGAATCTCTCCACCGCCTTGTCGACCCCCTCCAAATCTATGTCCGGGGAGACCATCTTCGCGCCAACGGCACTCGCCGCCCTCTCGATCTCGCCCTGAACTCCGCTGTACTCCGTGCCGCATGAGAGCTGAGCAATTTTGATCATCTTAGCCCCCCAGGAACTCCTTGATCTTCGAGACCATCCGCTTTGCGCCTTCCTCATCTTCAGGATAGGGCACCTCTAGGATGGGGATGCCTTTCTTCCTGAGGAGGTACTTCACCATCTCATTCGTCCGGTAGCACCCCACGCACCCGAATGAGTAGGGAGGGTCCTCCATCACGATCGCGGCCTCTGCCTGATCGATCAGCGGCCCCCAGAGCGCCAATCTTCCCCTTATCCCGGAAGGGACCTCGACGCCCGCGTACTTGAGCCCCCTCTTTACGTCTTCGGGAGTGACGTTCAACGGAGGTGAATCGATCTCGAGGTCAGTGACCCTTTCCCTTATCGCCTTCATGACGCTCAACGGCTCGTGTCCAAAACGCTCCACCAAATCGTACAGTATGAGACTATTAGGCGGAACGATGAAAACCTTCATTTCCTCACCTCGTCCACGATATCCTTCAGCTTGCCGACAGGGATTCTTCCCTTCTTCCTCGGCTCATTCGCCTTCTCCCCCCTCTCCATGGCAGAAAGACCCTTCTCCACGAGGGATAGGTCCTTCCATTCTTTCTCAAGCTGGGTGAAGCCGGGACGCGAACCATGATGGGCACGACATCTTCTGGTGTCACCGATCGGAAAGCCCCTGATCTTCGAGTAGATACCGTTTGGATCGAGCTTCCTGACCTCCTTCAACGCGGCCTGGACATCCTCCTTGCTCCCTTCAATCATCGCACCGTAGCACGTCTCCTTGATAGTCAGCGGCCGTCCGAGAGAGTGCACGAATCGTACGACCCGATCAGGCGTGACATCCGATGCCGGAGCTATCACTATCATTCTCGTCTCACTTTCACTTTCCACGTTTGGCCCCCTTCGCCTTCTTCCCTGTCTTGACCTCTCGGACGTACACGACGTCGCCGTCCTTCAGGTCCTTCGTTAGCCGGTCCACGTCGCTCACGACCTGCCCCGCAATGTTGGTGCCGTACCTCTCCTCCCCCGTTGGGCCGAACTCATCGCTGGTCTGCAACCTTAGACCGATGAGACCCCTGTTCGGCCGGGACATGTTCGTCACTGCCAAATCTCCTCTCTTGGATTCTTTGCCGAACTGGCCTTCGGGAACAAGATCGAGGGCCTCCTTTGGATTGCCCTCGAACGTCACAAGTGGCATGTCTGGATATGTGAAATGCACCTTCATCGTCCCGATGGGCTTGTGATCGAGACCAGTCATCTTCCTAATGTAGTGAGCCGTCCTAGGCGCCCTGCCATCGTCGAGCGTCCAATCGTTCAGTCTCTCCGGTCGAACCCCAAACGTCTCGACCTCTTTCGTCGCCAGGGCCTCGACGGTGAGCTCCGGTTCCTGTTCGACGACGATCGCGTCGTCTCCGGCCTCACCTTTCCTCACCTGGACGAGACCCCTTGCCTCAAGGAACCTCTGTGCAGCGCTCTGCGTCATGCCGATGGACATGACCCTTGCAGGGTTGGGGACGAGGGTGACGCTCTTGCCCTCAGGGACTAGTCTCAAAAGCTCCTTACCCGCTGTGACGATCCCGATATTGCTGTGGGTGGGGGCAACTTGTCTTCGAACCTTGTAGAGATAGATTCTGCCCATGCCTCCTCCCTCGTGCCGAACGGTGACCATGTCCTCATCTCTCACTGATATGGTCTCCGGGACGAGCGAGACGTCCATGTTCTCGGAACAAGCCACGTACGTTTCGGTCCTGTCGGTCACGGGAAGCGTCCCGCCTTCTGTGACGACAAGGAAGTGCTCGCAGTTGACAGGGGAGTTCTGGTTGAGCTTCACACCGACGTAGCTCTCAATCGCCATGCCGTTGTCGATTTTCATTTTCAAGTTCTCGGTGACGAACGCATCCTTCGCGCTCATCTCGAGGACCACCGGCTTGACTCCGAGGATCTTGTCCCCTTCATCCAGGTCCCGCAGCACGTGTCTTCCGATCGTGATCTTTCCGAAAACCCCGCCCTCGGCGCCGTATTCGCCGTCGTGGTCCATCTTGCCGATCATGACGTAGGTTGTGCGGTTGTCGAATCCCCCAATTGTGAAGAAGCAGTCGTATCTGCCATAGTGATGCACTCCCCGAACTACCTCGATGTCGGTAGGGAAAGCCCCTACGGCCAGTACCTTCGACGTTCTCCATCGCACACCTTTGCCGGCGATATGCCCGATCACCTTTCTGAATACTCCTGCGAAATACGAGTCGTTCAGGCGAAGGACCATCGAACCTTTGGTCGTAGATATCTCGAACTCGCTAGTTTCCTTTTGGACAAGTTCGGCCGACCGAATCACCGCAACGAGGTAGCCCTTTCGATAGGGCCGACCTCTCAGGACATCCCGGAGCGAAGAGCCCTCTTTCGCCTCGATGGTTTCTCCGTTGACTTTAATGATCATCTGGTCATCGATTGTCATCACTAGCGGCGTTAAATACTTTTTCACCCATGTCATGGGCTCGCCAGTAGATGTCCTTCGGAATTGAGCGCGATACGTTGGTGATAACTCCTACAAGCCTGATCCCGGCGGCTAGGCCGACGAAGCGGGTCACGAATGTCAAGCTATTAATACAGACTCCCTGGTTGGTAGAGCCGCATGAACCGGGAAGAGATACTGTGTAACGTAGAGAAAAAGGTCCGAAGCATCCCCGGCGTCGCGGATATGAAGTACCTCGATGAGTATTTGAAGGAGAAGGTGGCCAGCCTCGAACATCAGACCGAGGAAAAGGGCGCGGTTGGAGGTCTCATGCCCTTCGTGAACAAGGGTGTCTGGGAGACCTTGAAGAGGAAGAACTGCTTCGTCATGGTCCTCGGCTCACAGGATGTGCCTTTGGTTGTTCCGGATCACGCGATATATCTGCTCGATCAGAAGGGGCAGATCGTCGGAGAGTTCCTGAACGAGGAAAGGCGACGAGAGATGAGGCCCAGGGACGACGTCTATTTTCTGAGCGAGGACTTCGTGCTATACCACGGCCTTGAGATTCACGGAGAACCCTACTTCCTCGTCCCAGAAATCGAGTTCCGAGGGCTTGACGGCGTGGAAGGCGTGACTAGGGTTACCTCCGCGAGCATATCCACGCCTTCCGACCATCTCATAAGGAGCACGATGGGCCTGACGACAAAGAAGCTATGGACCCACTTAGTCGGTTTTGATTTTACTTCGGACACGAAGACGGGATAGAGCGTGCTGCCTTCTTTCATCGAATGGTGACAGAAATATCGGATCCGTCGTCCCGCCCCCCTTCTATCTAAAGATTCCTCTTCACCTTGGACAGGATCTCGTCGAGCTTCGTCTGAGGACAGGTGACACCTCGTATGACGCCCGTCACGATGTCGACTATCTTGCCCTTTGTCGCCACGTTCTCTTTCCTCGGCATGACCAAACGCGTCATTGTGCCTATCCTAGCGAAATCCTCGAAGTCCACCGGAGCTTGGCACACAATTATCGCTGGCATGTCAACGTTCCTCAGGATCAATCGGGCTTTATAGATGATGTGGTTCCTGACGTTCCCCAGGTGGATCAGGGCAAGCCTGAACTGCTGGATCCGGTCGATCTCGATCTGATCGAGACCGAATATCGAACCCGTGCTCACATCGGGGGCGTCAGCAGGTACACCGGACCCGGCATTGATGACGATGACGCTCGTGTCTATCCCCTCCTCCCTGAGGGCGTACGTGATCTCGCATACCGGCTTGGTGATGTGACGCTTGCCTGGTCCCATCGCTATGGCGACGACGTCCCTTCCGCTCTCCGATATCGTTGCCCTCTGAGCCAGACCTCCTCCGACACCGAGGCCCCTAGATTCGCGGCATTCAACAACCCGCGTGTGCCTGCCGATCCTGTCTTTCAAGCCTCGACCCCGCCACGGAGCATGACTTCTTCCTCGGTCCCGCTCAAGCTGGCGACGATTTCCTTCGGGTCCCCGAGGGCAACGATCTTACCGTTCTTCATCATAGCTGCCCTGTCACAGCAGTTCACAACGAAGTCCATGTCGTGGCTGACGATGAGGAACGTCTCGCCGAGCTCCTTGCGCGCGTTCAAGACCGATTTTGCAACGGAAAGCTTTGTGATCGGATCCATCGTTCCGGTAGGTTCGTCAAGTATGACCAACCTCGGTTCCTTGATGAGAACTTGGGCGAGAGCTATGCGTTGCTTCTCTCCGACGCTCAGCGACTCTGGATATGCGTAGAGGAGACGATCTATCTCCCTGCTGTCGAAGCCGACGCCTGAAAGAACCTGCACCGCCTTCATCTTCCCTAGCTCCGCTGGCATCTTCATGCCGATGCAGACCGTCAGGTTCTGCAGGACCGTATCGAATGGATAGAGGCAGTACTCCTGATGCAACATGCCGATGTAGGGAGTTGCTCTTCCACGGCCAGCCTGTCCCATCTCGGCCATGTCGACCCACTCGTCGCCGATGCGTATCGACACCTTGCCGTCGGTCGCCGGCGTTATCCCTGAGATCATTCTCGACAATGTGGTCTTGCCCGCCCCGCTCAGACCGACCAGCCCGAATACCTCCTTCTCTCCCACCTCAAAGGAGACGCCATCCACGGCCCTAACGACGCCTCTCACTATCGAGTAGAAGTATTTCTTGGCGTTCTCAACCTTTATGATAGGCTGGCCGATGGGAACCTCCTCGACCTCCTTCGGCCCGTAGCCGATCATGAACTCCTTCGTGACTTCCTCGGGCGGACCTCTCTTCATCATCTCCCCGGCCTCGAGCCAGATCGCCTTGTTCGCGAGCCGGTTTATCGCCTTCGGCCAATGTGAGGTTACGACCATCGTCATGCCTTTCGTCTTCACAGCGTGAATCAACGATTTGTGCACGATCTCCGCCGTTTGCGGGTCCAAGGTTCCTGTCGGTTCGTCCGCCAGGAGCAGGATTGGATCTCTGGCGAGCTGGCGAGCCAGAACGCATCTCTGCTTCTCACCACCAGAAAGATCGCGAGCTATGTGAGTGATCCGTTGCTGGAGGTTCACCATCGTCAGGAGTTCGATCGCCTTATCGACCTTCTCCTTCTCGCTGTATCTCTCCCCGAGCGCCTCGAAGACGTTCTCAACTACAGTGAGATCGCCGAACAGCGCGAAGGTCCTCTGGAGCATGATGGCGATTCTTTCCCTCATCGCAATTCTCATAGGATCACGCTCGTGCAACTTCCAGAAATCGATGTCCTGGAGCTTGGTGTTGGACCCGCACCTCTTGCACTTCTCACCAGGAATTGGACGGTCTATCCATCCACATGACTGACAGTAGTTAACCCTGTAAACCACACTCCCGGAATCGGGCCTGTAGTCCAGGCTCCCCCTGAGCATATTGATCAGAACGGACTTTCCAGATCCGCTGCGCCCGATCAGCCCAAGGACCTCCCCGGGATATATCACAGCACTCACGTCCCTCAGAACCGGAGCCCCATTGAACTTCTTTGTGACGTTGTCGATGGTCACAAATGGCTCTGTCTGCTCGGGCATATGAGGCTGCCAAATGATGTGCGCATTATAAATGTTTTCCCAGACGATTACTATCGTTTATACCACAATGCCAGAACGGACAGAGTTAAATAGGATGGATGATATATCCATCCCGCAATGGTAGCTAAGTTCTATTCTTATAGCGCAGGGGGACCCACCCCCAAATTCTCACCGTACCATGTCTGGAAGGCCTATCGGATAGTTGACGAAAAGGGGCCGATAGGCAGGAAGGCCCTATCCGCCTCGCTGAAGGTGGGAGAGGGCAGTACGAGGACCATCCTCGACAGAATGATAAAGGAAGGAAGCGCGGAAAACACGAACAGAGGAGCGGTTCTCACCGAACGCGGGAAGGAGAGACTGAGCGACTCAGGCATTTTCGTAGAAGAGGTAAGTCTGGACGGACTTACTGTCGGCAAGTACAATTACGCCGTACTGGTCAGGGGCATGATTCACAAGGTGAAGCTGGGCTGCGAGCAGAGGGACGAGGCAGTGAGGGGCGGGGCGACGGGGGCGACGACCCTTGTGTGCAAGAACGGGAAACTCCTTTTCCCAGGGGACGACAAGTACCCAGACCAGAAGCTCGTCGCACCTTTGAGGGGAGTGTTCGCTACCGAAGAGGATGACGTCGTCATCGTAGGTTCCGCGTTCACGAGGGAAGCGGCGGAGAAGGGGGCCGTTTCTGCCGCACTGGCAATGAACGAACAGTCAGGGGTCCCTTGGCAGGAAGGAACCGGCCTCATCTCTCAGGATACGGAGGCAGAGGAGCTAAAGTGCGTCGCCATTGCGATCCACGAGCTGGTCGGTAGGCTTCCACTCACGATGAGGAGCAGGAACCAGTTCGGCGTAAGATGCGAGGACGGCGAGATCATCGATACGAACTACACAGGACCGGTCCTTGAGGAATCGCTGAGGAAGAGCCAAATCGTCCGCAAGATCTCCCCCACTGGACCTTATAGGGGCGTACCGATCGTCGCAGTGCCAATAATGAGGAATAAGGAAGCCGTTGCGGTCATCGGCGTTGTGGATGTGAGCAAAGGTGCGGTGTTCGAAATACTGAACAGGATTCGGAAAGAGCGGCTATAAGTCTCTGATTCGGGGAAGCCACACCTTTCCGGCAAAGTGTTAAGTCGGCGACAATTGTTCATCAGTCACGATGCCGGAAGAGGGACAAGGAGATTCGGGATCGTGCGATGTCATTGTGAAAGTCGACCCCGGCGTATGCAGATTCAAAAGCAGGATCGTCGGCAGCCCTGAAGGAACCATCGTTCACTTGAAAATCGAAAGCGACTGCCCCTGCGTTCAGGAGCTCGCAGAGGAGCTGATGAGCGTGGATTCTTTTGAAGCGCTGAAGATGCCCTACAGCAACAACCTCGTTTATACGAAATCCGGAAAGGTTCTGAATCACTCGACCTGCCCTGTTCCGATGGCTATACTGAAATGCATCGAGGCGGCGGCGGGCCTCGCCCTGAAGAAGAATGTGAGAGTTGAATTCGAGAAGTGAGCGTTGCACCGGAGGCGAGGCGGAATGCAGCGGAATGCTCGCGGACCTACGTTATGATCTGGTCCAGCTTTGGGGACCAGATAACAGCGCTAGGTCCTGCCATATACATCGCGACCGTCATCGCCTCCCGCAGCTCGTCCTTCGTCGCACCGGCATCCTTTGCCCTTTGAGCATGAACCTCGAGACAGATTTCGCACTTGAGAAGACATGACAACGCTGTGGCGATGAGTTCCTTCTGCTTTATGCTGAGCGCCCCGTCCTTGAAGATCTCGTTCTTCAACTTGTACATTGCCTGAATCACGTGTGGCTCCTGCTTGGCCAAAAGCTCTAGGCTCATGGAAAAAGCAATAGGACGCCATCTATATTATATGGTAGGTCATTTCACACCGCGTGTCGACCGAGAAACTGGAAGAAGTACTGAAGGGTCTTCGAAGCCTCGACGGCGTCATCGAGGCATTCGTCATTAGAGCCGAGACGAGAAAGCAGTTGAAAGACATCGAGAGCGGCGTAAAAGCCACATTGGACATCGAGGTCAAGAACACTGGCTTAGATGAATGTCTCCGGCGGGAGCACATCGTCGGCATCATCAAGGACAAGAGATTTCGTCCGCCGCCGGAGCCTACAGTCCTCTTGATGGGGGACAACGGCGCGGTCCTGGGCGAGGAGATTCTTCCCGGCGAGAAGGGGAGATTCGAAAGCAAGGAGAACCTGATCTTCCTCTCGGACGATTTCGTCTTGTACACGGATAGAAGGGCAGCAAAGCACGAGTACTTCCTTATGCCACCAATCAGTTTCCCGGAGGTAGAAAGAATACCAGGTGTCAAGAACGTTGTGTCAAGCAGCCCCACTGCACTGGGGGACGTTCTTGTAAGGACCTCTCATCATCTAGAAGACGATCCCAGGCTGGCGAGCGTCCTGGTCGGCTTCGACATCGAACGAAAGAAGGACACTAATTGACCGCATCTGGACCGATGGGGTTCCTCTAAAAAAATAAGAGAAATAAGAAAATGGTTTAGGTCCCGGAGGGCGTGATCCGACCTATCGTCTTCTCCGCCTCCTCCAGGGATTCCTTCAAACGCTCAACTTCTTCGAGGCTCTCTTCCAGGGTCTTCTCTTTGACGGCGACTCGATGGTACTGCTCCGGGTTTGCTGGTTCGAGCGCGGACGCGTCGTAGCAGAGGTCGTACGTGTCAAGGAGAACCCACGTCACCCCTCCCTCCACGGTCGTGTCCATCACCTTACCGACCGTCCCGGTGTTCCTATACCTCGCGAAGTCGCCGACTTTCAAGAGATCACTCCGGCGGAATTATCAAGGTCCTCTCACCGGCGGGTCTGAACTCTCTCAGACCGCCACGGCCGAACTCTCTCGTGATGTTCGCGAAGTCGAACGGCAGGTTCTTGTCCGCGAAGGCCACCTTGATCAGCGGGCTGCAGGCGAAAGCATCGCCCCGCGCAACGTGCGCGGCGTTTGCGATACCTGTGTATCCGCTCAGGTGACCAACGTTCATCGCGTAGTTCGGATAGTTCGCACCTCTCAACTCGAAGGGCAGTCCCTCGTCGCTTCTGTATGCGAAGCTGTTCGAGGCACCGCACTGGTCCTGCAGGTCGTATCCGTAGAAGCCCAGCCTTCCGAGGCGCTCCTTGTGCTGGATCATCGACAGGTACCATCCGTTCACTCCGCAGTCCGCGTTGCCGGTTGCCATGGCAACCGCGATACCGCTCGCGGCGGCAGCGACCGTCGCCCTTTGGGAGCCACCGAAGTGCGCTTCCATCGCGGCGGGGTACCTCTCGTACATCTCCAGAGCGTAGGAGTTGACCTCGTTCACCAGCTGCTCGATGTTCGCCATCGAGGGCTTCATCTTTACGAAGCCGCCGTACTTGCTCTTTATCTTGTCAACGGCCCAGTAGGTGTAGTCCTCGAGTATGTCGTCAGTGTAGGCAGCAGTCGAGTACTGCGTGAAGCCGACACCGCCGGACATGTACGATCCGAGGTAGATCTGGTCGAGGATGACCGCGCCAAGCGCCACTGACTCGAGTGCCGCCCTCGCGGGGTCGTCGGGATATTTCCGGAACGACTGTGTCATGTCAGCCAGGAAACCGAACGGGATTCCGCCCGGCTCGTTTGGGCCACGGGCCCTCCTGGCGGGCATCATCGTTCCCATCTCGATGACCGACGCGTGCTTCGCAGCGTACGCGAAGTCGGCGATTGCAGCCTCACCTGCAGCCAGCTTATAGGAGCTGATGAACGCCATGCTGATCTGCATCGCGCTCCACCTGGACATCGTCGCACCATCGCAGACGCGGCCGACCATCGTCGGGCAGCGCACGCATTGCCACAGGGTGTTGCCGATGGCCTCCTTCAGCTGCTTTGCCTGGTCCGCAGGGAACTCCTTGTTGATGTCGATAACATAGCATTTGTCTATCTCATCGATGATCTCGTCGTTCCCGCCGAAGACCTTGACATAGCAGTCCGCCGTCAACGCAGGGCTGCATTCGGCCATGTGCTCTTGCACGACCGCGCCACCCGGCATCGTGTGGTTCACCGTCTCGAGGTATGCGTTGATCGTCTCTGGTGTGACCTCCTTGCTCAATCTCTTCTCGATAACCTGATGGGCCGTATCGAGTCCGACGATGACCGTCCTTCTTATGTCGTCCCAGGCCTGCTGCATCGCCGCGTTGTTTATGAAGTGCAGGTCATCTGCTTCCACGAATATGTCCGTGTGGGACAGCTGATAGGGCATCAGCACTCTCTGACCGAGAGGAACGCCGATGTCCTGGTTCATCATCGGGATGCCTCTTTCCTTGGCAATCTTGTTCGCCTGCTCGACCCATTCCCTCTTCCTCTTGGACTGCCTCCAGCCTCCGAACGTGTAGTAGTTGGTGTGGACTTCAGTGGGGTCTTCCTTGAACTTCTTCTTGCACGCCTTTAGGAACAACTTTTCTTTCTCTGCCATTTGTGAATCCCCCCTCACTCCTTCATCGCAAAGGGCTGGTAGCCCGCAAGCGTTCTCAACCTATGGATTCGAAGGTTGACGTTCATGACCTCCTTGTCGTCCCTCATGTCGGTGCCGTCGACGCGGAACATCGTAGTCCGCTTCTTCAGCTCCGACTCCGACAACGGCTTGCCGACTGATATCGGCTTGTCGAGCGGGATGGCGACCTGGTCCTTCACGTACTCAACCTCGCCCTTCTTGGCGTTCCACCTGTATCTCTGCCAGGCATCGAACATCAGTCCGTTCTCGTCCAAGCGGCACGCGTGACCGTGAACGGTCGCGCCTCTGATACCGGTCCTCGCGGGGTCGAAGGTCTCGTTCTCGATGAGCTCCTTCGCGCACTTCTCAAGGTCTCGCTCCCTCATCTCGATGATCTGCCTTCCGGACAGGGTACCAGTGTCAACGCCCCTGAACCTAGAGACGTTCATCCAGGCCCTGACGTAGGGAACGATCGGAGCGAAGTATACAGAGTCCGTGAACTGGACGTACCGAATCCTGTCCCCCGCCTTAGCGCCCGGGATCGGGGTCACCAGCTGCCTTATCGGGCAGTCCGGCTCAGTCCCTTCCTCCAGTGGCGGGTGGATGCTCCTATATTCCTCACCTGGCTGGCGGTGACCAAGAATTTTCACAACGTCTTCCATGGCAACCTCGCGCATCTTGTCTAGCTTCACGCTCGGATCCATGAATCGGCGCCTGTTCTTTGCCGGCAACGATGCGCCGGGATAGAACTGCCTCTGATATGCCATTTTAAATCACCTCATCCTTTTCTTGTAGTCGGTAACGGTTGGCCTATACTTCGAATACCTTCCCACTTCCAGTTGGAACCCGAAAGGCAGCGTTTCCTCGCAAATCACTTCGATCTCCTTCAGCGCTCTCTTCACGCTGTCAATGTCATCGATCTCGGCGAACACGCGGCCGACCTGCACCTTGAGTTCCATCTTCTGCCCGCCGTATTTGATCTCGCACCTCTCGTTATGATCGACCTCCAGACCCTTTCCGGGTCCCCAGCTGATACTGGCCGGAAGATCCTCCCCACTGACGGTCAACTGCCTCACATGCTTCACTCTTCGAATCTTGTTCAGAAGCTTCTCAGTAGTGCCGGCTGATAGCAACCTCGAGGGTACGATCATCACTTCGGGCAGGGGTACTGCTTCTGGAATTGGGGTCTTAGGCATCGTTACACCTTGCCCTTCAGCTTTTTGGCCTCTTTACCGACCGCTTTTATGGGTGACTTAAATTCAGGTATGTCACCGAATACCTCTTTCATCAATCCAGACGTCGCCTCGACTGAGAAATGTTGCGTCCCCGCATCGAGAGCGCAACCCGCCGCTATGACGGGTATGACAAATCCCTTCGAGTGCTTCGTCACGACATGGTTGCCATGGAACAGACCAGGTCCGCCTCCACCATAGATCGAGTGCGAGAAGAATGACATCCCGACTGAGGTACCCATCGCTCGTCCGAAGTCCACACCAGGCAAGGCGGTTTCGTGCTCAAGCAGGTCGTTGTAATACAGAATAGTCGACGGCACACCTTGAGCAGCCCTGGCTGCACCGCAGTTCACCATGATCGCACAGAGCATTCCCGCGGCGGCGTAGGCATTCCACAGCGGCATATCGCTCGTTGTGTACACCTTATAGCCAGATGGCAACTTCTCTTTTATTCTGATAACCTTGTTCTCGATCGCCCTGCCAACGATGGACTGGACCACCGAACCGACGGTACCTGTCTTGCCGTTCTCCTTCACGATGTCGTAGACCATGTTGTTGGCGTTCAATCCCTGGTATGCGAGGCCCAACAGATGCATTCGCTCGAATGGTCCAATCGCATCTCCCATCTCGAACATCGCTGTCTGCTCGAGAATCGACGATAGAGCAGCTGCGTTCATCGCGTTCCTGCCGGTCAAAGCCACTACGTGGTTGGCCATAATGTTCCTCAGTGCGTACCCTGCTCCTTCGTTGTTTTGCGGAACCTCGAGGATAGACTTCAGGTTCGAACCCATGAAGTTCAAGGTCTGGGGATACCTTCCCCAGACAGCGCCCTTCACCATGTTCGCCCTGAACATATCAACGTCGAAGACGTCGATTATCGTCTGGGTGACCGCAGCCGCGGTAGCAGTGAAGCCGGTGGTGTACTCCACACCGGCTTCCAGCCTCAGCTCCGGGACCACGACGATCATCCTCTTCCCTTCCGCAAGAACCCTGACCTCCGTGTCGTCATCCTTCGCGACCTTCAGCATCTCTCGGACTTTCTTCGCGATCTTTTCAGCATTCGCAACGACCGGAGCGTCGATCTCCTTTCCCTTAATCTGGCCGCCGCCAAGCTTTCCGGTCTTGAGACTCTTCTCAAGTCCGGCTAGATCAACAGCGATCGTCCTTTTGGCCAAGGAGACGGTTCGCTTGATAGCAGGGTTGTATAGAGGACTTATGGCTTCCAGCGGCACATTCTTCTCGATCAGCTTGCCTCTGTCGTCATACAAGTCTATTTTGTCCTTGTACTTCGCCATTCAATACCTCCTTTTCTTAACCTGATTCCCATCGGTCAAGAAAGTGCTCACTCGACGAGAATCAGTTCCCCTTGCGGTATTTCGTTAGAGCGCGCAGGAATATAAGCTTGCCCATGGATGGATTGACCATCCAGATTAAACGATTGATTAACTGATTGAGAAAGCCAGATTCCTCACATTTCGTGGTTAACATCCATTTAATATTCTTCAGATTTTATTAATGTTTTGATGGTTGCGATGACCATTAACGCGTCGGATTTCTTCAAATCCTTTGCGTTTTTCCCGACGAATTCTTTCAGTCTCCTTGCCCTATTTCTACCTAGCACTTTGCGGGCCTTTCCGAGGAGAAGAGAATAGGAGCGCTCCGGGAAATAGACGGCCTTCATCTCCCCGACCAATTCATTCGCTTCAGCCTCAGAGATCACATCTTTGGCAGCGGCCTTCGAAATGGTGAGTCGAATGTTGACCAAAGGCTCAGACATGGCCTCAAGAGTCTCTGGATTGAACACCAGGGCCACTTCGTCATCCCCGTCGATGGCACCGCTCGCGTACATCTCGTACACCTTTCCGACCCCGATCATTCCAAAATCCGAGAGCTCGGCTGCCCGGAGCGCACCCATACTGCTGCCTCCAATGACCTTGATGCCACTCTGTAGGAGGGATAGGATCTCACGATGTCCGACAGCCGATTCGCTCATGAACACGCCATCGACGATCCCTACGACACTAGTACAGGATGGCAACGACTGGAGGTCGCCCCGCTTAACCGGAGGTCGGTAATCCGCATCAAGCAGTTTCCTCGCCTCGGATTGAGGGAGGCTGGGGCCAAGGAAAATCACCGGTGTCAAGCTAATTCCCCAAGCAATCGGGGGCCAACCCGCTCGTCATCCATGGCGAACACTTCCATCCCTGGCACGACAATCCTGACAACTGGTATCCCGAGCTCCTTTCGGGTAAGATCGACCGCGATCGCTCTTTTGAAACCTCTCTCTTTCAATCGTGAGAGAACGATTTGAATATCCTCATAAATATCGGGCGTGTCCTGCGCGGACACTGACCCCACATCTCTTTCGATGCCGCTGCTGGAGAACCACATCTTGTTCATTAGCTTGACGCGGTCGTATCCAAGCTGCTGCCTTCCCTTGGCCTTGACCGTGTCTTCCCTCGCGCCGTGGATCTGTGTCAGCCTGCTCTGCGCTACCTCCGTGAGCGCCCGGATCGCAACAATCTCGGGGCTCAGGTGAGTCCCGATGCCCATCGTGAGGAGGATCGGGTCCCGGGTCCGAACATCATCCGCTGCGGCTCCGAAGGTCGGAATGTCGATATCGCTAGAGAGATCCTTCAAGTGTATCTCGACGCCGCTTGAAACAAACTTGTCTAAGAGGTCAGAAGGGACCCCCATGTCGCTGCCTAGCACCAGATCCGCCTTAGCCTTCCTCCTCGCCTCGCATATTGACCAGGCGTCCCTCTCGATGACCTCGCAGAGGGCGTGCATAACCGCCTCTTCCATCGAGTTGCCGGATGCTAGACCGTTCGTGTTCGTGCGGAACAGCGGGAGATCCTGCGAAGACGAATAAGGGTGGAATACGGCGCTCGCTGGCACGAACGCCTGTTCCATTTCGTTCAGCTCGACGCCCTCGACCCAGGCGACTGGCTGGTACATTACGTGCATCTCTGTCCTCTTCGGCAGGATGAGGTCCCTAGGATCAACTGCGCTGACTGAGGTCAGCATTTCATCCACCAAATCGCGCACAATACTCTTCTCCCTGACCTCCGCGCAATATCGCTCCAGACCCTCCATGATTGCGGAGACCTTCGCCTGATCTTTCGTTGCGCCCTTGCCGTTGTAGACTGTAACTGCGCCTGTCTCAGCCACAGGCCTTATGCTCGAGAAAACGGGAATACCCACCCTGTCCAGACCCGTTATGTCTGCAATCCTCGTTATCCCCGCGACCCTGCAAAGCGGCTCCACCCTCTTGAGCGTTGAGGCAGGATCCATGATTCTGTGTCCGTCCTTCGTATACTTCTTCGGGGCCGGGCCTAGCTTCACGAATCGCCGATGCTCAATATCACTAATAAACCTGTCTGACTCAGCCCGGCGTGCTCGCTTGTTCATCTGGCAGCGACCGTTGACCGATTGGACTGAGACTGCTGAGACCCCGAAGTCTGGTGCACGATCATGTTCAGATCCGCGTTGGGATTTAACGTCATGCGCTCGATCAATATATCGACCTCGACGTTGTGTATGTTCGGTACGGCCAGTATCTTCCCCTGAATAAGGAGATAGAGACTGTCGACGCTCTTCGTGTACACCTCGCAGACGAGACTGTGGTCCCCGAACACTTTGTAGATGGATTCGACCTCCTCGAACTTCTTCAGCTCCTCGATCACAGAGCTTATCGCCGAGCCCACGACCTCAAGACTGATTAGCGCCTTCATGAGCCCGACCTTCGAGGGGTTCGTCACGGTGGTGTACCCCGCAATGTACTCCTCCGCCTCCAACCTCGATATCCTGCGACTGACGGTCGCTTTGGATATCTGGAGCGCATCCGCGATGTTCCCAAAGCTTTCCCTGGCGTTTGCTCGAAGCATCCTCAGAATCTTGAGATCGACCTGGTCCAATCGAACACCCCCTTCGCAACAATGTTGCGTTCAACGGGGTACGAGGCCCCCGGATTGACACAACGTTTCAAGAATTGCCCCTTTGATTATAAAATGTTGTCGTTCGGTGAGGGAAGTCGTTCATGAGATTGAACGGGATCAGCAAAGATGATTCGAACGGACGGTCATTCCTAATACTACCCTAGAATTATGACCTTATTACTTGGCCCTCGAATTTGGTGTCGTCCCGCACCCATCTTCTCAATCGCTCTGACCATTGACTCTAGCTTAGCACTCGAGATACCGACTAGCATCTCCTCCGAAGCTACGTCGGACGCCTTGCGACATCCGAAGCAGCCTAAGGAGATGTTGGGTTGCCTGTCACGTAAGTCACAATCGTTGAGTCGACACATGTTGCCTGAACCGCGGCCATATCCACCATCACTCCCCCACCCGCGCTGTACGTCGTGGCGGCGGGAAGCAACCAAAACACCTGCTCGGAGCCTCCTGTGACGAAGACGACATCGGGCTCGACCTTCGCCCAACTCAGTGGGCTCAGGACCGTGGCATTGACGCTTCCTTGTGGTAAAGAAAAGGTCGCACTGATATCGTCTTGGCCGCGGCCTCGGGGCTCACGCACATCCCCATGTTATCGTAGAACTTCCCAGATTTCACCTTCTCCGTCGGAGGAACCAATCCCATGGTGGAACCCCCGACGGACACGCGGGCTTGTTAGCAGGAATGACAAGGGACTCCCTCTTCCTTGCCTTCATTGTCGATTGACAATGCCTCAGGTTCTCGGCCGTCTCGATGGATCCGCTCGAGATCGGCTGCCCGCTCTTGATCAGGGTGATCGCTACTGGTTCATGCTTCAATCCGAGTATGCTCACCATCTTTCTTGAAAGATCGGCATAATCTGTTGTTGATACCAACTCCGGTCGAATCGCTAACCTTCTTGCACAAGCATGTCGAATTTCCGTCCAGAACCCTAACAAGGACTCATCTGAACGAGTGGATCCGACAGTTCACTTATCTCGAAAACCCTTTTAAGCCGTAACTGCAGTCTCTGAAGAAGTGTGTGCAGCAAACGATGACAACGACTGGCCAATAGCACCCGGCGATTGGAATGTGGGCTCGACCGATTCTCCACTTGCGATGGTCATCATCGGAAGGGGTGTCGTCGACATCCCTAAGGATCTTTACGCCATCATAGGAACCGTCAAGACGGAGAATATCGGCATAGAGAAGATCATAGCAAACGTGATCAGCAATCCAAGGATACGATTCCTCATCATGTGCGGCAAGGATGAGTTCGGGCACTATCCCGGGGACGCCATTCTGAATCTCGGAAAGAACGGAGTCAACGAGCAGATGCGCATTCAGGGATCGAGATCGGCGATTCCGTTCTTGTGTAACGTCCCTCGGGAGGCTGTCGAGAGGTTCCTCAACCAGGTGGAGTTCGTCGACCTCGTCCATCCAAAGAACGTCGACGAGATCGTGGCCTACGATCCGGCGTACCATTTCGACGAGGCTAGGCGCGAGGAGCTGATTCAGACAGCAAGGGAATGCCTTGAAAGAGATCCGGGTCGCTTCGACGGTGAAGCGATAATCATCAGGATCGATGCGATAATGGGGGAAGGGGCGAAGATCGGCCGGGCGCTGAACCTCGCTTCCGACAGGTTCGCGTCCCAGATGCTTCGATTGCCGAGCCAGAAGCTCAGTACCTCGGCTTCGCTCGCGGTCGTCTCGAAGGATTTCTCGGTTATACTCGATCCCATCGAGTCGGAGATCGTGATGGTGCCATCTGTAGAGCTGGCGGCGAGAATCAAGTCGTACTTGTCAGGAGGAGGATAGATGTTCAAGTTCCAGAACGTGCAGCAGGTGTTCGACATCAGTGGCGTTCCGTTTGGCGGGCAACCTGGCGAGAGACGGACGGTGCTCGTGGGCTCCCTTTTCTACCCAGGCCACAGCATAGTGGAGGACAGACTGCGGGGAGAGGTTAAGAGGGAGACATTGGAAAAGCTGCTTTTGGACCACCGCCTAGCGATTGAGGAGACTGGCAGCCCGGCAGCATTGATGATCTATGCGGAGACTGTGGAATCGATGGCATCGTACCTCGACAATGTCTCCGATCTTTCTGACTTGCCGCTGTTCGTCGATTCTCCCAGCCCGGAGGTCAAGCTCGGGGGCACAGTCAGGGCGGGAGAGATGGGTTTGGGAGACAGAATCGTATACAACTCGTTGAACGCTGGAACGTCCCCCGATGAACTGGCGAAGCTGCATGACTCGAAGATACGATCCGCGGTCCTCCTCGCCTTCAACCCTAGGGACTTTGGAGTCAAGGGCAAAATTTATCTACTGGATGATGGCGGAGGCATGCTTAGGGAAGGGCTCATTGAACTCGCGCAGAAGCACGGGATCGACAAGCCCCTCATCGACCTTGCTGTGATGTCGTTCGAGCAGAATGCCGGGTCCGCGCTCAAAGCCCTTATCGTCGCGAAGGCGAAGTGGGGGCTTCCCTCGGGATGCGCCCTCCACAACGCGGTAGAATCCTGGTCGCCGGTGCTGAGAGCTAAGGAGAAGGACAAACAACTTTTCAGGTACGTCGATGTTTCGTCGGCAGTCATCCCGATCATGGCCGGGGCGGACTTCATCATGTACGGACCGATAGAGTACGCGAGGCGCGTCTCTCTCGTAACGGCGTTCGCGGAAGAGCTGGTGAAGCAATCAGTGTCGGATCTGTGACGACGTTCTACAAGAGAGTGATCAGAGCCGATGTCTCGCCTACTGGATGTTGATCTCGTTCCCGACCGACATCAGTTCGAAGCCGACGAACCTGTCTGAGAGGAACTTCATCGCTTCGAATCCCGTGCAGTGCATCGGAGCGATATGATCCACGCCAAGGTTCTTGAGATAGTCCATCGTCTTCAGCAGCCTGTCGGTGTCCCCGCTGTATAAGTGGAACCCTCCCATCGCCATGAACACCTTCGCTCCCATGGACTTCTTGGCTTGCTGAACGACGTTCACGATCCCCGCATGTCCGCAGCTGGAGATGACGATCAGACCCTTCTTAGTCGAGATGTAAACCGCCTGATCGTCAATGTTGTTGTCCTCGGTGACCTTTCCGTCCTCTTCCTTGACGAAGCTGCCGGGGCCCTCGAACGGGAATTGACGGGTCACCTCGCCCGAGGTCCTGATTCCCTCGGCGAGCTCGACGCTTGTGGCGGAGAGATTCAACTTCGCTCCCTCCAGCGCCTTGAGCACTGCGGGTGGGACAGAGAGATCCGTCTTTTTAGTCCCTTGAACGACGTAGCGCTTCCCGAGGAACGTCTTCGGATGCGAGTAGATCGGGACGCCCGCCTTGATCAGCGGCACGAGGCCACCGACGTGATCGTA
>JBEKKT010000007.1:0-75990 GCA_050010535.1 Methanomassiliicoccales archaeon
CGTGCCACCAGCGGTCGGATCCGCTGATAACCGCTGAAACTCCGCTCGCTCAGCCGACCGTTGATCACCGCCACCCGGGCCCCGTGGCGCCGCGCGGCCCACACCAGGTTCGGCCACAGTTCCAACTCGGCCAGCACGAGCAGGTCGGGCCGGATCCGCCGCATCGCCGCCCGGACTGCCCACGTGAAATCGAGCGGGCAGTAGAAGACCGTCAGTCCCGTGTATTTCTTCCGTGCCAGCGCCATGCCGGTCATGGTGGTGGTCGAGAGGACGCACTGCCACTGGGGCTGCTCGCGCTCGATAAGTCGCAAGAGCGGGGCCAGCAAGTTCACCTCGCCCACGCTGACCGCGTGCAGCCAGACGCATTTCTTGTCGGAGGTCCGCCGCGGCACCCGGCCGAGGAATTTTTCCGCATAGCCCTCTCGGTATTTGCCTTTGCGGACGGCCTGGAAGAGGAACCAGGGCAAGGCGGCAAGAATGAGGCAGACGTAGGCGATATTGAGCAGATAAGCCACGTGGGAATCCTTTCCCGAGGATGTCGTATTATTGAACATCGATGGCAACTTTGTAAGTGCTTCGACGTTTGCGCCGATCATGGTTGAAACAAAAGCGGTCGGGCTCAAGGGTTTTGTGAACCGGTCGTATCGAATCGGTCTCGCCGCGCTACTTCCGACCCTCGTTCTAAGGTAGTTCAGGGGGAACAGGAGTATATTTTTCGTTGGTAGATCCTTGATCAGAACATAGTTGGCGTTTCTGATTGCCATGTGTGTCTTGAACTGCCTTCCCTTTGCGGATTTGGAATGTGCATGGTAAACGACCCCGCTTCCAATCAGATAGGACCTCCAGCCGGCGTATCTAAGGCGCCAAGCCAAATCCACATCTTCGAGATATGCGAAGAAGTCCTCGTCGAAAAGACCAACCATGTCTAGAGCGCTCCTCCGATACAATGAGGCGGCACCGCTAACTCCGAATATTTCAATGTTCCCAAGAGGTCGGTCCGGCAGTCCGATTCCTAGATCTCTTGCACCGCCGTCCGGAAGTGGTGATATTCCAAGAGTGTTTATCAGACCGTTCGTCGAAAAGAGGACCTTGCCTTGACAGGAACCCGCCTCAGGATGATCGCCAAGAAACTCGACCAGTATCCGTGTCCAGTCTTCCGAAAGCACCGCATCATTGTTGACAACGGCGAGATACTCGACTAGGGGGTCCTCGAGGGCCACTCGCAAACCTTCGTTGACGCCTCCGGCGAATCCCCTATTTTGTGGAAGTGCTACCAATCTTGCCCAGTCGTAGTTCTTTCGAATGTACTCGACGGAAGCGTCCGTTGAACCGTTATCGACCACAATAACAGACACTCCCTTGTATGTCTGGTTCTTGATCGATTCAAGGCAGTCTCTAATGAATGCAGATCCGTTTAGATTCGGGATGATTAGTGCAACATTCCTCAGAATCGACCCTTCATTCGGCCTCGTGTGAACCACCAATCTTTGCTCTGCATGCAACCGATCGCATTATTCCAATTCGCTCCGTTGGACCATTCCTTCCATCATTGGATATGACTATTTCTATGTAAATAGGCTGCAGACTCCGATGACGGTCACGAGCCACATGATTATTCTTGCGATTTGGCTCATCGATTCATTCAAGCATCAGTTCCATTGTTCCAAGTCCATGTGGAACGGCACATGTTCGTTGGGATATTTCAGCATGAGAAAACAGAGAAAAGTCTTATGCGAACCAACCTCATAGCGGCTCACAACGTACCCGGAGACTAGATTCACTCTGGTTGGTTGGCAGTCTAAGTCGTGTGATAATCATGAATCTATTGAATCGGTGCGTAAGGGTTGTGAAGAGGGCGTTTCGAGATACGAAGGTGGGAACGTATCTCGCGTTGGCTCGTCAGGCAAGGATGCTCAGGGACAGATTTCCTGCCAATTACTCCAATCTCATCATCCTACTGAGTCCAGGCAAAGATACGATAAATGGTGGAATTCTATCGATATGTTCGGTCTATACCGAGTCCCTGAATCTTAGAGATGTTCATCGATCCGAGGTCGTAATGTGCACCTTGCCCGGTGATTCCCCTTTATCGAGGTACACGAGATTTGACAACACCATCGACTTGTTCTCATTCACCTTGGTATTGTCCCATTTCAGGGATCTAGACCAGATGATTATCAACATCCCTGAGAATGGGTGGACTCAGTTTCTTGAGAATCTGAGCCAGGACGATCTCGATAGACTTAGAAGAGTAAGACACCTCCATTTCAACATAATGCTGCAAAACATCAAGCAGTTGCCTGAATCATATCAGAGATTTATTGACGAGTTGAGATTGCTCGGAAAGGTCACCTTCACAACCGCTCATCAGCAATACTCGACCAGCAAGACGAGAGCAATGCTAGGGGTACCATTACACAAACTCTCCGTGTATGTGAGCCCCGAGCAATACCATCGTCGTGGCTATCTTGAGAAGAAGAATCTTTTGATTGTGTCTCCCGATCCCGATCCACACAGGGAGATCGTCTTGGCAAGAATAAGGGAGCAGTTGCCGGATCTTCGAATTCAAGTAATAAGAAACCTGACTTACGAAGAATACAAGAAGAGAATCGAAGAGGCCAAGTGGTCTCTGACATTCGGAGAAGGATTAGATGGTTACTTCGTTGAGACTATCTTCAGTGGCGGGATTGGATTTGCGGTGTACAATAGAGATTTCTTCACGCCTGATTTTGAATCCTTGAGGTCACTCTATACCAGTCATGAGGACCTCACTCAGAAAATATGTCGTGATATCGTGGATCTGGATAATGAGGAAGCATATACCCAATACCAGATCGAGCAATTCGATATTTGCAGCAAACATTATGATTCTGCCATATACAGAGAGAATCTCAGATCGTTTTATGAAGGGAAATACACATTCGAATAACTGGCCTCAAAGAATATACATAGTCCCCGTGCCAATTCGCTCTTGACATTCGAGAACTTGAGTGCTTGCATGATCACCGTTACAAAATCGGACTTGCCGCCAATAGAAGATTACATCAGATATCTCGAGAGAATCTGGTCGACTCACTGGCTTACTAATGACGGAGAGCTGTGTCAGCTACTGCGCAAGAGACTCGAGGAATATCTTAGAATAAAGAATCTTGTCCTTCTCTCAAATGGCACCCTGGCCCTTCAATTGGCTCTAAAGGCGATGGATATCAAAGGGGAGGTCATAACCACCCCTTTCACCTTCGCGGCCACCACCAACTCTATCGTCTACGAGGGCGCCCGTCCGGTGTTCGCCGACATCGATAGCGAGACTTACAACTTGGATCCAGAGGATGTTGAAAAGAAGATAACCGATGAGACTGAAGCGATCATGGCCGTTCATGTCTATGGAAATCCGTGCGATGTGGAGCGACTTGGAAGAATCGCCAAGAGGAACGATCTCGTATTAATCTACGACGCCGCGCATGCGTTTGGGGTTGAGTATGCCGGACAGTCAGTTCTGGAGTTCGGCGATGTGTCCACCTTGAGCTTCCATGCCACTAAAGTGTTCAACACGATCGAGGGTGGGGCGATTGTTGCAGCAGACGACGCCGTCGTTGACAAGTTGAGACTACTTAGGAATCACGGCATAAGGTCGGAAACGGAAGTTGTCCTCCCTGGTACCAACGCGAAAATGAACGAATTTCAGGCTGCAATGGGATTGTGTAATCTCGAACGCATTGACAAATCAATCGAGTCAAGGAAGAGAATCTACGATTACTATAGGAAGAACCTGCCGTCAGGATCACTGAGATTCCAGAGACTTACGGCCAGCAGGTACAATTACATCTACATGCCCGTTTGCTTCAAGAATAACTATCTCCGAGACAGAGCATACTCTGAACTTCTGAAGAATGGAATTCGATCAAGAAAGTACTTCTTTCCGCTAACAGTCCACTTTGACTATCTACGAGAGAAAGAGCCCGACTCGGTCGGAAGGTATGGTCTCCATAGAGCTTCCGATATTTCTGGCAAGGTCCTGTGTTTGCCGCTTTACCAGGACCTCAGTATGAATGATGTCGACAGAATCATCGAGATCGTGAAGGGGATCTTCTAGAGGCGGCGGATCTGACTCTTTGGCCCCCAATTCTGAAATATATCCTTCGGGCGAACTAAACCCAAATCCTTGAAAAAGGCCTTCAATACTTGTAGGCCACACTCTGGAAAATCCCGACAATTTCAGATGACTTTCGAAATCTCCGATGAAGGTCATCGTTTTCAGGATTCCCACGTCAACCTTGCATTTCGCATAGTCGGCGAGGTCATTTAGCGTCCACGAGAGATTATCATCGATTTTCGCAGCTTTCTCAACTCCGTGGAAATAGAAATTGATCCGCTCGTGGCGATTTGTTGTCGTGTCGACATGCCTGCATATGGTTTGAAAATCGCCACCCAATGACATCGCTTTCACGGTGAGTTTATGTTTCTTGACAAGCTCTCGATAGTATCCAATATGGTCAACAAGATCCCCCCCCCCGTGAGTCCAACGGCTATGTACTCTTTGCTGGCCATCCTCACAACACTATTATTCGCTTCTGAAAAAGGATATGCAAACGAGCTGGCTTTCAATCCATACGAAGTCATCAAGAGTCTACTGTCACCCACTTCAGTTCTCATAGCTGTCTCGTTTAGCGTTGTCATCTTGACATGATGCATCGCGTATGAGTCAATTTCTCACTCGCTTTCCTGCATCTCGACAAGTTATGAAAGACTGAAGTGTCCTTGTGGCCAGATCTTTGTCCCGATCATAGGACCATCGCTGGTATTCTTCTTTCTTTGAGAACTGGAAATGTAGTGCGGTACACGCTTGCAAAGCCATCATCAAAAGAGAATGGGGTCACTGCTGGATGTCTTTGCCGACATGAATGCCTACGAACGATTCGCGTAGGACGATACCTGAGTAAAAGGCGACTAGGAGAGCCATAAAGACAGTCAAAGGTCTATTCCTTTTCATTGGTCCGATGAAGTCCACGGGCGCCATCCGCCTTACGAATACGATTGGTAAACGGGAGTCTCCTAATGAGTAGAGACACAATAAGAACATTCTGTAAGACGATAGTGGAGGGGCATTTGGAATTTGACATTGCCTCTCCTATTACGGATTTAACGGCCAAGATCCTATATCTCTAGCCCTTTCGCAGTATTGATCTCATTAGATGGGATCTTGGATGTCACATCGTGTGGAAATCTTAATATCAATCTCCTGGGTATTTCCCCAAAGAAGGGGCGAAATGGGCAGAGGACTACTTGCTATCTTGATTTGCGGTCTACTTATGATTCCAGTATGTATGTTTCTTACGCAGGAGCCCAGGACTGCTATGATAACGATGACAATGGACGACGGGAGCCAGACTCAAATGGTAGCATTTGGAATACTCAGGGAGCATGGCATTCCCGCGACGGCATTCATCGTCACAGGCTGGTACGGAGTGAAGCCCGGACGCCTGACGCTCGAACAAATGCACGAAATGCAAGATGCCGGCTGGGAGATCGGGAGTCATTCAGTCAGTCATAATCGTCTTACCAAGATGCCGCTAAGCGACGTGTTCAACGAGACCTATGACAGTAAGATGTGGCTCGAGACCCATGGATTCACCGTGAACTCGTTTGCTTATCCATATGGAGCCTTCAATGGGACCGTAGAACAGCTCGCCGGATCGATCTACAGTGTCACAAGGTCGACAGGGAAAGACTACATTTCATATTCGAGCATCCCTGCGGATAGGCGCGTCGCAGGCATGGATATTCCGACCGATCACAATGATACTTTCAGATACATCGATAGAGCGGTAGCCGAAAAGAAATGGATAATCTTCGACTTTCATGACATGCATAGTGACGGGAGGATCGTTGACAACATGCAGGATTTGCATTCAATTGCGAACTACATTGAGCAGTATGTGAAAGATGGGAAACTTAAGGCAGTAACACTCATTGAAGGGTATGACGATCTTGTGAAGAAGCAGCCTGGTTTCGATGAATCAAGTGAAAGGCAGCTGAGGACCCCCTTCGCTAGGACCGAAGAATGTTGGACACTTTAGGGACGAAATCAAACTCGGAGTAAAGCAGTTGCTCGCAATGCTAATGAGCCGAACGAGAGACAGATACAAGGAAGAGGACCACTGAAATGAGAGTAGTGACACAATTTGCTGTGATTGCGATTTGTGCGCTTGTGATTGTTCCAGGTACCGTTTTGGCCCAGAGGGAGACATGGACTCCGCACGCAATCATAACACTCACATTCGATGACGCATATGCTGACGCGTATAGTGTTGCCTTTCCGATACTCGAGCAACACAACATGAGAGCGACAGTCTTTGTAGTCACTAGCTACATCGGGAAACTCACCGGCAGACTGAGCCTCCAGAACCTGTGGACAATGCAGTCCGCTGGATGGGAGATCGGCAGTCACACGGTCTCACACAGGCGTCTCACGGAATTGACCTACGATCAAATCTTGTACGAAATGAACAGTAGCAGGGAATGGTTGCTTTCTCACGGTTTCAATGTTCGTTCCCTCGCCTTTCCCTACGGAGCAGAAAACCCATATCTCAGACAACTGGCGATGCGATTCTATGACGCCACCAGATCGACTTCTTCACGTTACATTTCCTACAGCAGCATTCCTGCGGACAATTGCATCTCAGCGGTCGGAATGCCAGCCAATCATTCGATGACGTTCAGATATATCGACGACACTATTGCTGCGAAATCTTGGCTCGTCCTTTACATGCACAACATTTCTCAGAATGGCACGATCAGTGATGACGGCCAGAATCTTCACGAAATAGTCGATTACATCGCTCAGAAAGTCGCACTCGGGCAGTTGGAGGTGGTGACCTTCATCAGTGGATTCATGAGATGTGCTGGATATGAAGCGATTCGTTAGGATATTGAATCCGCTTCGGAATGATGCCTAATCACCAGAAAAAAGAACAGAAAAGCCGGGTCTTGGCGTGTAGTCTGGCCTCCTGTCTTGCCACCTTGATTGTCTGGAAAGAATGGAACTACTGAGGATTGAGGACGACGGTCATAGGAAAAGCACTCTCCTGGAGCCGAATACAAGCTGAAGGGTCGCACTGTAGTTTCGATCTTGAGGCTTGACTCGCCCAGAAAGATCCTGATCCACCTTCTCGTACATGGATCCACCCCTTTCAAGGATTTCTTGGCGGCCGTCAGGTTATCGAAGTCGACCCCCCTTCTAGAACATGAAGAGGCTTTTCGCCGGGAGGCATTGTCCCGGTTGTAAGATCCGAGCGGGAGCTGGTCTACCGCGTCGACGACCACGATGAAGTCGCAGATCTCCTGAGATCGATTCGGGAGAGTCTGGAGAACGATGCCGTGGACAGATTCGTTGACATATGGAGTAAGCTTAGCTGACAAGAAATCGACCCTCCAGACCTTCACGTAAAAACAACCATTATAATATGGGATTGTGATTATCTGAAAAGGGATCGTTTCCCGAGGGGAGGAGTGATGAGGGAAAACTATCGGGCATTGAAGGCTTTCGGCATCATAATCGTTGTCGCACTGTTGTCCTCTTCGGTCTTGGGTTGCCTCGGCGGGGGTCAGACGACCGTGGATGCAATCAAGAAACGCGGAACGTTGATCATGGGGACTTCCGGAGGATTCCCACCTTTCGAGGTCGTGAATGTGACGACGATGAAACTGGAAGGATTGGACATCGACTTGGCTCAGAAGGTTGCGGATCAGTTGGGGGTCAGCCTCGACGTCAGAAACATGGACTTTACGGCGCTTATAGGAGCTGTCAAGACGGGACAGATTGACATGGCGATAGCTGGGATGACGATCACGCCGGATAGGAATGCGTCGGTAACATTCTCAAACCCGTATTTCAGGGCAGACCAGGCAATAGTTGTGAAGTCAGACCGAACGGACATCAACACACCGAACGACCTTGCTGGCAAGCAAATATCGGTGAACCAGGGAACAACTGGTGACTATTGGGTCGCTGACAATCTTGTGGCAACCGGAAGTGTCTCAGCCGATAACGTCCACAAGTTCGGTTACGCTTCTGATGCCCTCCTTGAGTTGGTTGCTGGCAGAGTCGATGCTCTAGTTATTGACTCGCCAGTCGCAGCCGCATACGTCGCCGAACACGCCGGGATCAAAATCGTCTATACCATCGTGACGAACGAGCACTACGGCATCGCGATGAACAAGAACTCCGTTGAGCTGGTCAAATTCGTCAACGATTTGCTGGCGCAAATGGAAGCCTCGGGCGAAATGCAGCAATTGGTGGCTAGGTGGTTCTGAGGTCCGCAGGCGACAAACCCCTTCCTTTTCATTATTCCGAAAGGAACGGAATGAGGACACGATTGCATGGCCTTTGAGCTGATTACCGATAACCTTGGATTCTTCGGGAAGGGCGCTATACTCACTCTTGAGATCAGTCTCAGCGCGATCGCAATCGGTTTTGTTCTTGGAATCTTTATGGGTTTGGGCAGGGTCTCGAGAGTGCTGCCTCTGAGGCTCGTATCCACGGGATACGTCGAGGCTCTAAGAGGAACGCCTCTCCTTGTCCAGATATTCATAATATACTTCGGGTTGCCATCGGCCGGGATATACCTCAGTCCGCTCCTATCTGGCATACTCGCGGTGGGACTCAACAGCGCAGCATACCAGGCGGAGATAATCAGAGGAGGGATACAATCGGTTCCGAAGGGGCAGTTGGAGGCGGCGAGATCCATTGGGATGACATACACCCAATCGATGCGCCATGTCGTTCTTCCTCAGGCGTTACGATTGATAATCCCTTCGATGACTAACGAATTCATAACATTGATAAAGGATTCATCTTTGGTGAGTGCGATAGGAATATGGGAACTGACGCTAGTAGGCAAGGAGTTAAACGCAAAATACTTCGAACCCTTCCAGATCTTCATCTTCATCGCCATCGTGTACTTCATAATGACGTACGCGACCTCGAAGATCATGCGGAGAGTGGAGAAGAAGTTCAAGATCCCGGGGTACGGCGCAGAAGCCTGATCGAAGCAGTCGACATCCACAAGTCATTCGACGGCCTCGAGGTGCTGAAGGGCGTCAACCTGTCGGTCTACAAGGGAGAAGTAGTCGTAATAATAGGACCCTCCGGAAGCGGGAAAAGCACATTCCTGCGATGCCTTAACAGACTGACCGAGCCGACGAAGGGGGAGGTCTACTTCGAGGGCGTCAAGATCACTGGCACTGATGTCGACATGAATGTGATCAGGGCCGAGATCGGAATGGTCTTCCAGGGCTTCAACCTCTTCTTGCACCTGACTGCGAAGAAGAACATCATGCTCGCCTTGACGAAGGTCAAGGGCATGGAGGCCGGTGAGGCCGACAAGAAATCGATGGAGGCCCTCGAAAGGGTGGGTTTGGCGAACAAGGCTGACACCTATCCCGGGCAGTTGTCCGGTGGACAACAGCAGAGGGTCGCGATCGCGAGGGCGGTCGCCATGAATCCCAAACTAATCATGTTCGACGAACCGACATCTGCCCTCGACCCTGAGCTGATCGGCGAGGTGCTCGACGTCATGAATTCCCTGGCAAAGGGCGGGATGACAATGATCGTTGTCACGCATGAGATGGGATTTGCGAGGGAAGTCTCGGATCGCGTTGTATTCATGGATCATGGCATCGTTCTCGAGGAAGGCGCTCCGGCGGAAATCTTCACGAATCCCACGCACGAAAGGACCAAGACGTTCTTGAAGCGCTTGCTGAAGGAATGAGCGCTAGCCTAGGGTGTGCGACTTCCCGGATTAGCAAATTTGGCGAACGTGGCTCTAGCAGCGACCATGAGACTCTATGACAAGGTTTAAGTATAATACTCCCAATACAAGGGAGCGATGGAGCAAACTGCGCTGACTGCTGGTTCGGGTTGTGTGTCGGTCAGCGAGCAGCTTCTGGTCGTTTTGGTCGTTAGATAGGGGAGACCTTCTTCTTCGGAGGGGACTCCCCTGTGATTGTGTGTGAGGAATGTGAATGAGAGGTTCTGAAGTTCTCATCAATGTCCTGCGCGACGAGGGCGTGAATGTCGTCTTCGGTTATCCAGGCGGAGCCATGCTCCCCCTATACGATGACCTGAGGGATTCCGACTTGAGGCATGTTCTCGTCCGGCACGAGCAGTGCGCCGCCCACATGGCCGATGGATTCGCCCGCGTGCTGAAGAGGCCGGGAGTTTGCATGGCTACTTCCGGCGCGGGAGCGACGAATCTCGTGACGGGGATCGCAACCGCATTCCTTGATTCATCCCCGGTCATCGCTCTTACCGGGCAGGTTCCGACGGGTATTATCGGCAACGACGCCTTCCAGGAGGCGGACATCTTCAGTCTCATGATCCCGATAACGAAGCATAACTTCCGGATCATGAACGCGGCGAACCTTTCGAACGATCTGAGGAGCGCCTTCTCGATAGCCGCGAGCGGGCGATACGGACCTGTGCAAGTGGACCTCCCGAGGGACATACTAACTTGTGATATCTCCTCCCCAATCGAGCCAAGGAAGGTCTCGACGAACGGGACGAGGGAGGATCTCACTGAGTTACCTCAAGCGATTCAGCTCCTTGAGTCGGCAGAGCGGCCGCTCATCCTCGTCGGAGGAGGGGCGATGTGGTCCGGATGCGGTCCGGACGTGATCGCACTGGCGGAGATGCTCGCTTCTCCTGTCGTGACGACACTAATGGGAAAGAGCACAGTGCCAGAGAATCACCCGTTGGTACTTGGTATGGTGGGAATGCATGGGAGAAGGGTTGCGAACTACGCGCTCGAGGAATGCGACGTGCTTCTTGCTGTCGGTACAAGGTTCAGCGATAGGATGATCGGGGATCCGTCCTCTTGCCGAACGAGGGTCATCCACATCGACATTGACACCGGTGAGCTTGGAAAGAACGTGAGGCCGACAGTCGCCCTCAGCGGGGACGCCGGGCTGGTGATCAGGGCTATCTCGTCATCGATCCGTGCGAGAAGAAACGATGGGAAGTGGACGGAGAGGATGGGAATGCTAAAGAAGGAATGCGCCTGCAACCTCGACCTCGGGGACAACCCGATCAAGCCGCAGAAGGTCATTTACGAGCTATCAAGACTGCTTCCCGAAGATGCCATAGTGACGACAGAAGTTGGCCAGTGTCAGATGTTCGCCGCTCACTTCTTCGAGGCCCGAGGGAATAGGCAGTTCATAACGCCGGGAGGGCTTGGCACGATGGGATTCGGACTGCCCGCCGCTATAGGTGCGAAGATCGCCGCCCCGCAGAGGTCGGTCGTCGATGTGGCCGGGGACGGGAGTCTTCTGATGGTCTGCCAGGAGCTTGCTACTGCGGTGGAGGAGAATATTCCTGTCTTCGTCTGCCTTCTGAACAACGGGAGGTTGGGCATGATCAAGCAGCTCCAGAACATGTTCTATGGAGGCAGGATGGCTGCGATGGATCTGGGGTCCTCGCCGGACTTCGTGAAGCTTGCAGAGGCGTTCGGTGTCAGGGCCGCGAGGGTCAAGGACCCGAAGGACCTCGAGAGCGTCATTGAGGAAGGGGTCGCTTCGGACCGTCCATTCCTCGCTGACATATGGATTGACAGGGAGGAAGAGGTTCTCCCGGTGACGCTAAGGGCCGAAAATGAGACAAGGGTAATCGCAGGGAGTTGTGCTTGGAAGGGAGTGTGCTAGAATGGAAGTGATATCGATGATAGTGAACGACGAGTTCGGCGTTATGCAGAGAGTGATGGGCGAGTTCACGCGGAAGAAGATCAACGTCGAGACGATCGTCGTCGGGAAATGCGAGATCGTAGGAAAAGCCAGGGTCGTACTCAGCGTGAAAGATCGGAAGCAGGCTGAGCAGGCAGTGGAGCGACTCGAGCGCCTTCAGGACGTCGTTCAGGTCGAGATCGTCAACGAGACGAGGCACGAGGGGTATGCGCTGGTGGCGAACTCGTTCGGGAAGGCCAGATTGATAGGAAGCCTCGAGGAGGTCGGGGGTCTCATCGACACCACCAAGCCCGATCGCTTCATCAAGACTGTGAACGCGCTTTGACGTCGTCCACGAGGCTTAATTCTTTAAAGGTTCAGACTCGTATCCGGTACTGCTTGACGAGGTTTAGAGAGGGTCATTGAATGGAGCCGACCGAGAAAATCTGGATGGATGGAAAGATAGTCGATTGGGACAAGGCGAACGTGCACATATTGACGCATGGTCTTCACTACGGCGGTGGCGTGTTCGAGGGCATCCGGTTGTATAGCACGAGCAAGGGCAGGGCCGTCTTCCGCCTGAAGGACCACATGATTCGGTTCTTCGACTCCGCCAAAGTCATCGAGCTCAAGATACCTTACAGCCTGGACGAGCTGTGCAAGGCATCGAAGGATGTTGTGAAAGCGAACCGCTCGAAGGTCGACTACATCCGCCCGATTGCTTACTACGGATCCGGCGCCGTTGGCCTGAACCCAATCAACCTGCCGACGAAGGTCGCAATCGCATGCGTCTACATGGGCCCCTATCTGGGCGAGGAGCAGCAGAGGTTCGGTGCGAGGCTGATCACCTCCTCCTGGGAGAAGCCATCGAATCGCGCCGCGGCCGTGAACGCGAAGATATGCGGGAACTACATCAACTCCGTGCTGGCGAGGCTGGAGGCCGTCCACAAGGGAGCGGACGAGGCGCTGATGCTGGACGCCAAAGGGAACGTGGCAGAGGGAACTGGGGAGAACATATTCATGGTCAGGAACGGGAAGATTTCTACTCCCGGCATGGCCTCCGGGATACTCGGGGGGATAACGCGGGACTCCGTGATGCAATTGGCGCCGGAGCTCGGATACGAGGTCACGGAGAGAGACATAACGAGGTCCGAGCTGTACGTTGCGGACGAGGTCTTCATGACCGGGACCGCCGCAGAGGTCCTGCCAATAAGCTCTATTGATGACCGCAACATCGGTGGGGGAAAGCCGGGTCCGATAACATTGAAGCTCGCGAAAGGGTTCTCGAGCACGACCATGGGGAAGAACAAGAAGTTCATGCACTGGCTGGACTTCTTGAACTGAACTTTCCATCATCCTGCGAGGAGTTGGAGAAAGAACCGATCCTGATCATGTACCACTCCTCCTCCCTCGATAAGGGATAGAACGTGCCGTCCACTTAGATTTCGAGGTCCGTCACCACAAAGTCCTTGCCCTTGACCCTTTCCTCGATCCATTCCTCGAATACCTTCTCAACGGAATCCAGCCCGTCCATACCTCCCAGTTCAGTTATGAATCCGCTGAATGTGTTGACGCCGTCGTGTGCGCCATTTTGCATCCACCTGATCCCGACTCGCGTCATATCATAGTCTGATATGGCAACATGCCTGAGGTAGATATTTTGGCGCTTGTATGTCGGGAATTTGTGGTGTGACACGGACTGTCAGGCCAGAACTTTTAAGACTCGTAGCTCCGTTTAGTAGGATGTAGTGGGTGAGCAGGAAATAGAGGGGGTGCTAATACGAAGGTGTGCCCAGCTTGTGGATCGGTGAGTGTCGCTCCCGAGATGGAACTGACGGACGATGCAGTCTACTACTGTTGCTGCTGCGGTACCCATTTCGTCGGCGACAAGGACATCAGGGAACTGTAGGGACGGACTAGAGACGGGCCGGAGATCGTGACCTTCCCTCGCGCTAGGGCATTCTGTTGACGCCTCCTTCTTTGGTTTTCGTCTTCCTTTCTCATTCTGCCTTTCGAACTCCGACGTGTAGACAATGGCAATCACGTCAGAAATTGTCTGGGTGGTGTGAAGACATTATATATGGTCAGCTCCAAATACTGACAAGTAGAAGCAACATTTTGGAGGGCTTGGATGTACGAAGTCCGATTCCATGGTAGGGGCGGGCAGGGGGCCGTTATGGCCGCGCAGGCTCTTGCCGAGGCGGCGGTGCTCGAAGGTTACTACGCTCAGGCGTTCCCTTATTTCGGGGCGGAGAGGAGGGGGGCTCCGGTCCGGGCCTTTGCGAGGATCGATGAGGCGAGAATAAGCATCAAGTCGCAGATCTATGAGCCCGACATGCTCGTCATCCTGGACGAGTCTCTTTTGGAGATCGAGCCAGTCGCCGAGGGTTTGAAATCCGGCGGAAGGGCCGTGATTAACTCCGCGAGGAATCCAGAGGAGATCGATCTGGGCGTGGAGGTGGAGTGTGCATCGGTCGACGCGACCACGATCGCCTTGGAGACGATCAAGGCGCCGATAGTGAACACGTCCATACTAGGTGCATTCGCCAAGATCGAGGACATAATTCCGCTGGAGTCGATATTGAACGCTATCATGAACAGGTTCGGTGAGAAGCTGGGGCACCAGGCGGGAGTGATGAACTCCGAAGCCGCTCGGATGGCCTACGAGCGGGCGGTCGTGGGACGGTGCAAGGGGACGAGAAAACTGGTTGAGAGGAAGCAGTGGCTGCCGACCTGGGACGAGCTGCCACCTGGGACTGCCCTTCCTGTGAAGACAATCGACGGAGTGGAGGTAGGTCCCGGCAGCGCATGGCAGAACTTCACGGGCACATGGAGGACAAGCAGCCCGAAGTACATCAAGGAGAAGTGCATCCGGTGCCTCAGGTGCTGGTTCTCCTGCCCTGAGGGCTGCATCGACAGGCTAGATGACGATCACGAGAAGTGGGACTACAGATACTGCAAGGGATGCGGCATTTGCGCGGACGTCTGTCCGGTTCAAGCCATCGAGATGGTCAGGGGGGTGCACGAATGGTGATGAGGGTAATGAGCGCCGATCACGCTGTTGCGCACGGCGTCCGCCTGGCGAGGGCGGAGGTGATCCCTGCCTTCCCAATCACGCCTCAGACCCTGATAGTTGAGCTACTCTCGGAGTTCATAAACGACGGGGAGCTTGACGCCGACTTCATTCCGGTCGAGAGCGAGCACAGCGCGATGAGCGCAGCGATCGGGGCCTCAGCAGGCGGCGTGAGGGCCTTCACCGCCACTTCGTCTCAGGGTCTTGCTTTGATGCACGAGATGCTGTACGCGGCACCGCACAATAGATTGCCGGTCGTCATGGCGAACGTCAATCGCAGCCTCGGTGCGGCGTCGGGAATTTGGTTGGAGTATAACGACTCGATGCCGGAAAGGGAGTCCGGCTGGCTGCAGGTCTACATAGAGGATAACCAAGAGGCGCTGGACATGACCATTCAGGCATATAGGATCGCAGAGGACAGGGGGGTCATGCTACCGGTCATGGTCTGTCTGGATGGTTTCGTCCTGTCTCACACGGTCGAAAAGGTCGACCTGCCGGACCAGGATGCCGTGGACAAGTTCCTGCCCAAGTTCTCACCGCTGGACATCCTCGATTCCGAGAGTCCGAAGACCTTCAACGCCATCACTCCCCCCGATTACGCAATGGAGATGAGATACCGCCTCGAGAGGGCGATAGAGGATTCCAAGAGCGTGATAGGAAAGGTCGACTCTGAATATGGCCAGTTGACCGGGAGAGAGTACGGTGGACTTTTTGACTCCTATAGGATGGAAGATGCTGAGATCGCCATGATGACCATCGGCACTGCAACTAGTACCGCGAAGGTCGTCGTGGACCGATTGAACGAGACGGGGAAGAATACTGGTCTCATCAAGCTCAGGTTCATGCGTCCGTTCCCGGGGAGGGAGCTGCTCGAGATCACGAAGGATCTGAAAGGCCTTGGCGTGTTTGATAGATCGGTGTCGTTCAACGGATTCGGTCCGGTGTTCACCGAGACGAGGAACGCGCTCCACTCAGCGCGATTTCCAATAACAAACCACATCGCCGGCCTCGGAGGAAGGGACATCACCTTCGCAGAGGTGAAGGGTATGTTCGACGTCGTCGAACGGAGCGCGAGCGGCGAGAGCTTCAAGGAGTGCAACTGGCACGGCCTTAGGGGGGTGACGGTGTGAGCGAGCAGCAGATGAAGACGGTCAAGGACATGCCTCGAGCGGACTACTTCGTCAGAGGGCACGGGGCGTGTCCGGGGTGCGGAGTGGCGATCGCCGTGAAGAACATCGCGAGGATTATCGGACCTGACGCGACGGTCTACGTGCCAGCGAGCTGCCTCATTGTCTTCAGCTCACTGTACCCGACCGCCGCGTTCAAGTGGCCATTCCTTTACACCGCCTTCGAGAACACAGGCGCGGTCATCTCCGGCATCAAGGCGGCGTACAGGAGGAGGGGAAAGGAGACGACCGTGCTCGGGATGGCCGGAGACGGAGGGACGTTCGACATCGGCCTTCAGGCCCTGTCTGGCGCAGCGGACAGGAACGAGGATGTGATTTATGTATGCTTGGACAACGAGGCATACATGAATACCGGTATACAAAGAAGCAGCGCGACGCCTTTCGGGGCATGGACGACGACAAGCCCGGTCGGAAAGAGAACCCAGGGCAAGAGAGAGTTCAAGAAGGACCTGGGGGCGATCGTCGCAGCGCACGGCATCCCGTACATGGCAACACTTTCGATAGCGCACTTCAACGATTTCGTGAAGAAGGTCCAGAGGGCGAAGGAGGTCAAGGGGTTCAGGTTCCTGCATGTCCTTACGCCATGTGTCCCAGGGTGGAGGTCCGAGGCGGCGAAAAGCGTCGCCATCGCGAGGTTGGCCGTGGAGACCGGCATGTGGACGCTGTACGAGGTTGACCACGGCGAGGACAGACTGACCTACAAGCCCAAGATGATGGTGCCGGTCAAGGAGTACCTCCAAATGCAGGGGCGGTTCAGGCACATGAGCGAGGATGACATCCAGAAACTCCAGGCCTGGATATGTGAGAAGTGGAAGCACCACTACTATGAGGAGATACCCGTGCCGCCATGCGGGCTTGAGAAAGGCAGGAAGGAACTGATAACCGACGAGGATCCGTTACACGGTATCTGATGTTGCGGCATAGTACTCTGCAGAAATCGAGCGCTAGGGTTGAGTGACTACGTCGGTATAATCATCGCTCGTGGGCAGCAAGGAGTATTTCGACAAGGTCGTGAATCAATGGGATGAGATGAGGTCCGGCTTCTTTTCCGAACCGTTGAGAGAGCAAGTTCTCGATATTGCCCGTGTCGAGTCTGGAATGATCGCCGTGGACGTCGGTGTCGGAAGCGGGTTCATCACCGAGGGTCTGCTCGGAAGAGGTCTCGCCATCATAGACGTGGACCAATCTGAAGCCATGTTGGACGAGCTGAAGAGGAAGTTCACAACGGGCGGGAAGGTTGATTGCAGAATCGGGGACGCGTTGATGTTGCCCGTTCCAAGCGAATCCGTCGATTATGTTTTCGCCAACACGTGCCTTCATTATGTTGTCTCTTCTGCTCTGGCTGTCAAGGAGATGGCTAGGGTGGTGAAGCCAGGAGCAAAGGGGGTCATGACCGATCTCGAGGAGCACGATTTCGGATTCCTGAGGGAGAAACAGCACACCGGTGGATGGGCCTCAAGAAGGAATCCGTGATGAGGTGGCTCATGGGCGCGGAATTGAAAGGAGTCTCTGTCAGAACGTGCGACAGGTGCCACGCGTGATCGAGCTGCCGACACGACACAGCCGACATAGCGATTTTCGTTGCGATCGACAAGAAATGATCACGGAATTCTCTTCCTTCTCTTGGAATGATTTGCGCTGCGTCGGTTTGGCCAGTATCGCGTTTCCATCGCGGATGTCTGGCAAGCCGGAACAAACCTTTTATATCACTACTACTTTGTGCTCGTTTGCTCTTCTGAGCCGATGAATGATGACGATGTGCATAACATCGGAAGGAGGTATTCACAATGGCAAAGCCAATCTATGTTCGGTTTGAGATGCCGAAGGAACTTCAGGATAAAGCTTACGAGATCGTCGAAGTTGCAAGGGACACTGGGAAGGTCAAGAAAGGGTCCAATGAGGTAACGAAGTTGGTCGAGCGAGGAGAGACGGTTCTGGTCGTCATGGCCGAAGACGTCCAGCCCCCGGAGATACTCGCTCATCTCCCTTTTCTTTGCGAGGAGAGGAACATCGCATACGCCTACGTTCCAAGCAAGGCGGAGCTCGGAAATGCTTCAGGCCTTGAAAAGCCCACGGCCGCGGTGGCGATCGTCGATATCGGCAAAGGCAAGCCGCTGCTCGAGAACTTGAACGAGCAGGTCAAGAAGCTGAAGAAGTAGGTGCGGTAAATGGCAGATGATGAGAGCATACCCTCAGAGGTCGTCGAGGTCATCGGGAGGACAGGGATGACCGGTGAGGCCACCCAGGTGAAGGTCCGAGTGCTGGAAGGCCGGGACAAGGGAAGGATCATCACCAGGAATATAATGGGCCCGGTCCGCATGGGCGACATTCTCATGCTGAGGGAAACATCCAGAGAAGCTCGAAAGCTCTCTATCAGGTGAGCGCCGATACAGAGGTGCGATCATGGTCGAGCGAAGGATTTGTTCATTTTGCGGGAACGAGATCGAACCGGGCACTGGTAAGATGTATGTCAAGAAGGACGGTACGGTGTACTCGTTCTGCACGCACAAGTGCTACGAGAACATGATACAGCTGAGGCGGATCCCGAGGAGGACCCTGTGGACCAGACATGCTAGGAAAGAGAGGGTCGAGCCGTCGAAGGAAGCCGCGATCGCTCCAGAGGAAGCACCCATAGAGGAGCCTAAGGCCGAGGTTAAGGAGGCCGGGAAGTCAGAGGCTCCGAAGGAAGCCGAAGCGGAGAAGCCGGCGAAGAAGGCTAAGAAAGTAAAGAAGGCAGCCCCGTCCGAAGCGAAGAAGAAATCCGAGGGGTGAGCTAAATATGATCGAGCGCACGTTCGTAATGCTCAAGCCCGACGCTATCCAGCGCGGTCTGATTGGCGAGATTGTCGGGCGGTTGGAGGCAAGAGGTTTCAAACCTGTCGCCATGAAGCTGGTGCACATCCCGAAGGAGGTCGCTGAGAGGCATTACGCGGAACACAAGGGAAAGAGCTTCTTCAAGCCGCTCGTGGAATACATTACGTCTGGGCCGGTCCTGTGCATGGTCTGGGAAGGGGAGAACATTATAGTCGCCCTCAGGACGATGATGGGCAAGACGAATCCCCAGGACGCAGCGCCAGGGACGATCAGGGGTGACCTGGCGCAGCAGACGGGTCGTAACATCATTCACGGCTCCGACTCTTCCGAATCGGCAAGAAGGGAGATCGGTCTGTTCTTCAACGACTATGAGCTCCAGGAGCACACGAGGTCCATCGATCCCTGGCTCTTCGAATGATCGTTTGCTTTTGCTCTCGTTTTCTTCTTTCATCTTGTTCTTTGTCGTAGAGGACCAGTTGTGCGATTCTTGAAACCGAATGTGAGCAGAATCATCCAGATGTCGCGCTAAGAAAAATACTAATAAGCAATCCCTCATGCGATACGCGATGGCGATCAGACAGCCAATAGTGAGCGTGTTGGGCCATGTCGACCATGGCAAGACCAGCCTGCTCGATTACATCAGAGGCAGCACGGTGGTCGAGAGGGAGGCGGGTCTGATCACGCAACACATCGGGGCGACGGAGGTCCCGATCAAGCACATCTACGAGGTCTGCGCGGACCTGATTGGAGAGAAGAAGTTCTCAGTCCCAGGATTGCTTTTCATTGATACACCGGGCCATCAGTCCTTCACGTCGCTGAGGGCTCGTGGGGGCTCCCTAGCGGACCTCGCGGTCTTGGTCGTCGACGTAAGAGAGGGCATGAAGCCTCAGACGGTTGAGTCTCTGAGTATCCTCAAGCGATTCAAGACGCCGTTCGTCGTGGCGTTGAACAAGATTGATCTGATACCTGGTTGGATCTCCCATCCCGACAAGCCGTTCGTGCTGTCTTTGAGGGACCAAAATGAAGACATCAAAGCGGAACTGGACAACAACCTGTACAATCTGTCTGCCAGGCTCCATCATGAGCGTATATCGGCGGAAAGATATGACCGGATCGACGACTTTACAAAGAATTTCGCCATAGTCCCTGTAAGCGCGAAGAGTGGGGAAGGAGTGCCGGATCTCCTTCTTGTCTTAATTGGTTTGGCTCAACGCTTCCTTGAGAACGAGCTCAACACCGAAGAGGGCCCGGGGAGGGGCACGATTCTCGAGGTCAAGGAGGAGAGGGGTCTGGGTCCGGCGCTGGACGTCATCATCTACTCCGGGACGATTGCCAGGGGTGACACCGTAGCTCTTGGGACGACATCGAAGCCGCTCGTGACGAAGGTGAAAGCGGTCTTGAAGCCCAAACCCTTGGATGAGATAAGGGATCCGAGGGAGAAGTTCGACTCGGTCAAGGAGGTCTCCGCTGCCGCGGGCGTGAAGGTGCTTTGTCAGAGTCTTGAAGGCGTCGTGGCAGGAGCTCCTTTGAAGGTCATCATGGGCGACAAGGACGAGGTCTTGAATGAGATCGAGGAGGAGACAAGGCTCAGCATCCCGACGAGCGATATAGGGATTATGATCAAGGCCGACGCGATCGGGTCCCTCGAGGCCCTAGCATACGAGGCGCAGAACGCGAACATTCCGATAAGGAAGTTCGAGGTCGGCGCGATATCCCGAAGGGACATCGTCGAGACCTCCTCATACACGGATCCTCTCCATAAAGCGATACTCGGTTTCAACATCGGACTGCTTCCCGAGGCGAGGGAAGCAATTCTGACTTATGGAACGAAGGTATTCACCAACGATGTCCTCTATAGACTTTTCGAGGATTACCAAAAGTGGGTCGAGGGGCAGAAGAGGGAGATCGAGGCGTCGAAGCGCTCGGAGTTTGCGTTCCCGGGAAAGGTGAGGATCCTTCCCGACTGCGTGTTCCGGGTCAGCAAGCCCGCGATCGTCGGCGTGAGGGTCCTGTCCGGAAGGATCCGCCCGGGTCAGACACTCATCTCTGTCGACGGCCGCGATATCGGCAAGATTAGAAGCATAAGGTCCGGCGAAGATGCGCTGAAAGAGGCGATCATGGGAGCTGAGGTCGCGATCGGGATCGAAGGCGCAACCGTCGGGAGGCAGATCAACGTAGAGGACATCCTATACGTCGGGATTCCCGAGTCCAAGGTGAAGGACCTTGAGAATTTCGAGCTAAATGCTGATGAAAAGATGACGCTCGAGGAACTGCTGAGGATCAAGAGGAAGGACGACCGATTCTGGGGAATGTAGGAATTTCGGGACTTGCGGCGACTGCCTCGAATTGCGTGATTAAGACGATTGTCTGGTGCCTGGTCATTCACCAAAAGTTATTTAACGGGAACTACATTAGGGCCATACTCACAGGTGTTTGGAATGGTTGAATTCAAAGCTGTGATCAACGACGTCAAAAGCGGAAGATCGTACCAGGTCGCTGTCTCGGGCCATCATGCGAATTCTCTCATTGGCAGAAAGATCGGCGACGTTGTGGACGGTATATTCGTCGGTCTTCCGGGATACAAACTCATGATCACCGGAGGCAGCGATAAGGATGGATTCCCGATGAGGCACGATCTTCCAGGACCCAGGAGGACCAAGATCCTCATCTCCAAGGGCGTTGGCTTCAAGTCTGCTGAGAAGGGATTGAGGGCCAAGAAGATGGTCAGAGGAAACACGATCTCGCCGGAGACAGTACAGATAAACATGAAGGTCAAGGCCCAGGGGTCGAAACCCATCGAGGATCTGATAAAGAAAGAGGAAACCAAATGAAGGTTCCGATTCAGCCTGAGGTCAACATCGGGATGATCGGTCATGTCGACCATGGCAAGACCACCCTGACCAAGGCACTGAGCGGAGAGTGGACGGATCGGCATTCCGAGGAGATCAAGCGGGGCATCTCCATACGATTGGGCTACGCAGACGTTGCATTCTACAAGTGTCCCGACTGCGATCCTCCGAAAGCCTACACGAACGAGCCGACCTGCAAGGGGTGCGGCGGCAAGGCGGAATTCCTGAGGGCGGTGTCCTTCGTCGACGCGCCTGGCCACGAGACCCTGATGGCAACGATGCTGTCCGGGGCGGCGATGATGCACGGCGCTCTTCTTCTGATAGCGGCGAACGAGCCTTGCCCCCAGCCTCAGACGAAGGAGCACTTAATGGCGCTGACAATAATTGGCGTCGACAAGATCATCATCGTTCAGAACAAGATCGATCTGGTCAGCAGGGAGGAAGCCTTGGAGAACTATCGCCAGATCAAGGCGTTCGTGAAGGGTACAATCGCAGAGAACGCGCCGGTCATACCGGTTTCGGCACATCATGATGTGAACATCGACAAGCTGATCGAAGCGATCGAGACCTACATGCCCTCGCCGAAGTTCGACTCGAAGAAGCCGTCGAGGATGTACGTTGCCAGATCGTTCGATATCAACACTCCCGGATCGTCTCCGGAGACTCTCAAAGGGGGCGTTCTTGGCGGGACGCTGATGCAAGGCATCCTTCAGATAGGGGACGAGATTGAGGTGAGCCCGGGGAGAAAGGTCGAGAGCGGCGGCAAGGCAAGTTGGGAGCCGATATCGACTACGGTCGAATCCCTCCACGCCGGAGCGACCGAACTGGAGAAGGCCAAGCCAGGCGGATTGATCGCCATCGGGACGAAGCTCGATCCGGCCTTGACGAAATCGGACGGACTGACGGGCAGGGTCGTCGGAAAGCCAGGGACGCTGCCTCCGATGCTCCACAAGTTCAAGATGTCGACGCATCTTCTGGAGAGGGTCGTGGGCACGGCGGAGGGCTTGGCGGTCGAGAACATCAAGACGAACGAGCCGCTTATGCTCAGCATCGGGACCGCTACGACCGTAGGGATAGTCACGAGTGCTAGGGAGGAGACCTCCGAAGTCTCCCTGAAAATACCAGTGTGCGCGGAAGAGAATCAGAGGGTCGCCATCTCTAGGAAGATATCTGGGAAATGGCGTCTGATCGGCTATGGCGTCATCGAGTGATACCGGCAGAGGCCGGAAGGTCGTTCTCGACACGAACGCGCTGTTGATGCCTTTCGAATTCTCACTGAATCTTGACTTTGAACTGCGCGGTCTTCTCGGCGACTACGAAATCCTGGTCCCGGGGCCCGTGGTTGGGGAGCTCAAGCGTTCGAAGAGCAGGTTCGCCAGGGCGGCCTTGGAATTCTCAAGGAGATACAGCATCGTCGAGACGGAGAAGCAGGGCGATGACGGGGTCGCTGACGTGGCTGCCAGACTCGGCGCGTTCGTTCTGACAAATGACGTTGAGCTTCAGCGCAAGTTGAGGAAGATGAAGATCAAGACGATCCGTTTAAGATCCCGAAGTCACCTTGTTCTGGACGAGGACTAAATCAGGGGTCGGGGCACGTCCGCAGAATCGTTTGACTTGCTTGCGCCTGTCTCTTTTAGTCTCCCTCCGACTATTTTCTTGCCAAGTTCTGTCATGGCAAAGACAGGTATCTTCTTTCCTGCCTGAAGCAGTGATTTCTCAGGCGCGAGCTCTCGAATCCATTTTGAGGCACACGCCGTCACCACGTCGCATTCCTCCAATAGGCCCTCGGTCTCTTTCTTGCTCACGCCGCTTGTGTGGACTGCAAAGAGGACGACATGGTCCCCGAAGCGCTTTCTGATTCGTTTTGCCTCTCGGGAGGCCACGAGAGTCACGCCAATCATCTTGAACCCAAGTCTTATGGCCAGCCCGGTACCTTCGAATTGGTCTATCCTTCCGGTTTCGGGGTCAAGGACCCTCTCTCTTCCGATGCAATCCACGACCTCCATGTACGGGGTCGTTTCCGTAATGCCCGACACCCGACCACCGATCCCTTGAATCAGTTCCGGATCGGTGACGACAGCTGTGCCTGCGCCGTCACAGACGACGACAGCGCAGTCCAGGAATCCCTTGGAGACCGCCATCGCCATCAACTCCGAGATGCCGAATGTGAGGAAATCCCTCATTCTCAGCTCCCGCCTGGGCGTGCACATGCCGAAATCCTTGATGCGGAAGGCAATGTTCTTCTGGACGATCTCTGGTGTGATCTTCTCGATGCCGCGGTACTTGTTGAAAAGTGGACAGTACTCGACGCGAGGGACGCCGATTTCCGTGACCTTTCCGTTCTCTATGACGACCCTAGTCCGGCCGAGTGCTTCGACGACATGCCTGTCCACGTGCTCACCTTTTCCTTTTTTCAGCCAATCAGGGTTCTCCTACATAAAACGGTCGAAAGACGGCGTTCAAGGAGCCGAAATTCTCAGAAACCGCGTAGGCTGTTTGTGTTCTCCCTAACCTGTGAAACAATTATATACGAAGGGATGGAATCGAACAATCGTCAACCGGGATTCAAAGTGCCGCCATATGAGATTGATGGGATTGGCGAAGCATGCTTCAGAATCCGAAGACTAGGATGGAGATGAACGACAAGTTCGTTGGTGCGCTCAGACAAATCGCCCTTATGGGAGGTTTGCACGACTACGTGGCTGTTTCCTCTCGCGAGCTCGGCGACATGCTTGGGATGAGCCAGCAATCCGCATCCAAGCGGATACTTGAGCTGCTGGACGAGGGTCTCATCTACAGAGATCTCGGGGCGAGAAGACAGAGGATTAAGCTCACGGAGAAGGGTACGGATCTGCTGAGAAAGGAGTACCTGGAGTATCAGAAGATTTTCGAGATGAGGGACCACGTGCTGATCCGGGGGGGCGTCATAACTGGCATGGGTGAGGGACAATACTACGTCACCCAGCCGGGGTATATGGAGCAGTTCGCCGAGAAACTCGGATTCGAGCCGTACGACGGCACGCTGAACATCCGAGTCCTTCCTTCGGACCAGTCCAAATTGGATGCGCTGAGGAGAGGTGGCGGCATAGTGATCAAGGGATTCGAGAAGAACGGAAGGACGTTCGGAGACGTCAGGTGCTATCCCACAACGATTCAGAACATCGATTGCGCGATAGTGATCCCGTACAGATCCCATTACAACGATGTCATGGAGATTGTCTGCAAGTACCACTTGAGGCGCACACTCGGACTCAATGATGGCGACGGGATCGAGGTCCGCGTGTCCCTGGTCTAGGCATTTCCAGATCGGTGTCAGAACTTCTTCATGACGTACTCTGCGACCGACTGGAAGATCGCCCTTCCGTCTCCGGCGCCGTTCGGATCATCTCCCGACCTAGTCCAGTCCGGATGAGTGTACCTGTGGAACACCCTCTCGGGATGGGGCATAAGGCCCAATATGTTGCCCGCAGGGTTGCAAATGCCAGCGATGTTGCACAGCGAACCGTTTGGATTCCACGGGTATCCCGCGTACTCTCCCGCGGGATTGACGTACCTGAACACGATCTGGTCATCATCCTCCAACCGATCGAGCAGCTTGTCCTTCTTCTCGACGGGGAGCATCAGGTTTCCCTCCGCGTGGGCGCACGGGAACATGACAGTCTTCCCCTTCGGGATCGTCCTGGTGAACACTGATTTGCCGCGGTTCTCGTGCTTGAGCAGTGTCGGGGTGCATTCGAACCTGCCAGAAACGTTAGTGGCAAGGGCCGCCCGCGGTTCCTTTGTCATCACGTCATCGAAGGCAGGCAGCATGCCGAGCTCGACTAGTATCTGGAATCCGTTGCATATTCCGATCACGGGTTTCTCATCAGAGACGAACTCCCTGAGATCCGAGGACAATGCGCTCTTCATCCGAGCCGCGAAGATCGCCCCCGCCCTCACGTAGTCTCCCGCCGAGAATCCGCCTGGCAATGCAAGTATATGATACTCGGAGAGATTGCGAATGATATTGGACGGACACGCCCTTATGATCTGCTTGAGGTGGACCCTCTCCGGCTTCGTCCCGATTTCCTTGAAAGCGGCGTAGGTCTCGTCCTCACAGTTGGTGCCCTCGATCCTCAGTATGCAGACCTTGATCTCACTGAGCTTCATGACACCACCTCACCCGAGCAGCCTCCATAGCGGCTCAGACCATGCCTTCCTGATTTCGTCCACATCCAAGTCGATTGGGCATGATGAGTCTGATATCCTCAGAGAGCGTCCATCCAGCTCTCCGATCCTCGCAGCTGGTCCCTTGAAGGTCTTCAGCCACTCTTTCTCCCTCTCTCCGTCCACCTCGACGACCCATCTTGAGTTCGATTCCGAGAACAGTTTGACAGTGACAGGGAGCTTCCCGAGTTGGGGAGCGCCGCCTACGAATCCCACATCCCCGCCGATGCACATTTCTGCGAGTGCGACTGCCAGGCCACCATCCGAGGGATCGTGGCACGCCCGCAAGACATCTCTGTCCATGCATTTCTTAATGGAAGCCATGGATCTCCTCATGACCTTCAATTCGACGTTCGGAACCGTGCCCCCCTTCCCCCCGAACCTACGGAAGAGCGCCGATCCCCCCATCTCGTTCTTCGTCTCTCCAACGAGGTAGACTGGATCGCCCTCTTTCTTGAAATCAGATGTAATGGAGCGCCGGATGTCCTCAACGATCCCAACGCCCATGACCGTCGGCGTCGGAGGCGCCGGCCCCTTCGGCGTCTCATTGTAGAAGCTTACGTTACCGGACGGGGCTCCGATACGGAGGGCCTTGGCCGCGTCTCCTATGCCTCTGACTGCCTCCCTGAACTCTCCCAGTCTCTCTGGCTTCTCCGGATTCCCGAAATTGAGGCAATCTGTAAGGGAATGGGGGACGGCACCTACTGAGGTCAGGTTCCTGCACATCTCGTCGACCGCCCCAAGTCCCCCCCTGTAGGGGTGGAGCTTGGTGAACCAGGGATTGACCCCTATCGAAATCGCGAGTCCCCGGTATGAGTCGCGCAGCGGCTTGATCACCGATGCATCGCCATGCGTCCTCGAGCCGATCTTTCCCTGCAACGGCTTGATGACGGTGCTTCCCCGCACCTCATGATCATATTGTCTGATCACCCATTCCTTAGACGCTGTGTTTGGGTCGGAGAGCAGAGCCAGCAGGACGGCGTTCATGTCCTTTGGTAGCTTCGGTTCGACGGTTTTGCCGGCAGTCGAAGGCTTCCCGACCTCGGTCGGGCGACAGTACTCGGGCCCCTTGGTGAGGAAGTCCAAGTCTAGGTCGAACACCTGCACGCCGTCGTAGAAGAGCTGCACGATCTGTTCTCCGATGACATCCCCTATCACGGTGGCCGGGACGTCCCAGAGATCGAATACCTCCAGGATCTTGCGGATATTCCTCCTGGAGGCCGATATCATCATCCTTTCTTGGGACTCAGAAACCCAGATCTCCCAAGGCGCAAGGCCGGTCTCCTTGAGCGGGACCTTGTCGAGATGTACTTTCGCTCCGCATCCTCCTGCGAGCGCGATCTCTCCGACTACGCACGACAATCCTCCGCCTCCCAGATCCTTCATCCCGTTGATCAGGCCTTTTGAGGTGACCTCCAGGCAGGCGTGGATGAGCGGCTCCTTCATTATCGGATCGCCCAGCTGCACTGCGCCCCTGGATCCCTCCTCGGATGATTCGTCCAGTTCTGCGGATGCGAATGTGACTCCATGTATCCCGTCCCTGCCTGTCCTTCCTCCGGCCAGGATAAGAACGTCCCCGAGACCTCCCACGGCGTTTTTGAGGAGCTGCGACCGTTTGACGATGCCTACACATCCGACGTTGACGATGCAGTTACCGATGTATCCCTCGTCGAAGAACACGCCCCCGGCCACCGTGGGTATGCCGAGCCTGTTGCCGTAGTCCCTTATGCCCCCGACCACGCCTCCCAGGAGATACTTCGGATGTTTGGTTCCCACGGGGATATCGCCTATGTAGTCGAGAGGCCCGAAGAATAGAGGATCAATTAACGCTATCGGCTGCGCGCCCATGCACAGCACGTCCCTTATGATGCCGCCGATCCCAGTCGCCGCCCCACCATACGGCTCTATTGCTGAGGGGTGGTTGTGGCTTTCGATTCTGAGAGCGTAAGCGTACTCGTCGTCGAAGACCATGACGCCTGCGTCCCCTTTGGCCAGGACGTCCGGGTGCTTGATGTTGAATATGTTCTCTCGAAGGAACACCTTCGAGCTCTTGTAGCAGCAATGCTCGCTCCAGGCTTGTGCGATTGACTGGAGCTCGACGTCCGTCGGCCGCCTCCTCTTCTTCGAGAACCACCTCGCTATCTCCTTCATCTCATCGAGGCTGAGGTTCAACCCCAAGGAGGCGCTGATCTCTATCAGGTCCTTGTCCTTGGCCTTGGGGAGGTCGACTTCGAACAACTCGAACGGCACATTCTTGCGATGCATGAGATTGGCAAACGGCATGCACACCCTCACTTCAGGTCTATCCTATGACTTTGAATGACCGGATTCGCAAGGAGCTTCTTGCACATCTCCTCGCAAGTCTTCTTCGCTTCCTTGCGAGTTAGATCCAGTCTTATCTCGAAGAACTTGATCGACCTGACGCTCATTATCCCCTTGAAACCGAGCAGTTCGAGCGCCTTCTTCGTGTTCTGGCCCTCAGGGTCAGCGACTCCCGGCTTGAGCTCAATTCTAATCTCCGCGACTACCATTGCAGCACCGCATTGGGAATCCCCTGCTCCCTACTTAATTCTGTTCTCAATTGCGTCTACAAGAAGCCGGCGTCTCGGACCGCCTGGAATACGCCGGAAAGAATAAAGCTGACCGCGACAGCGGCAAGAAGGAGACCCATCACTCTCGAGAACGCCATCGCCCCGCTTTTCCCCATCTTCGCGAATATGCCTTCCGAGTAGGTGAGCAGAACGTAGCTTATGAGGACGGTCAGGACGACTCCAAGGAAGACCGATGCTATGGCCAGAAATCCTCCAGACTGCGAAGCGGCCTCGGAGACATAAATCATCACGGTCGTGATTGCACCGGGCCCCGCGAACAGAGGTATGCCTAGAGGGACGATGCCCACTTCCTCCTTCTCCATCGCCTCCTCCTGATCCTCCTCGCTGAGCTTAGTCCTTGGCCTCTGCCCATGCATCATCGAGAAAGCGACCGAAAAGAGGAGGAGTCCGCCTGCGATTTTGAACGCCGGTATCGTGATGCCATATATCGAGAAGATGTACTGGCCGAAGATCGCGAAGACGAAGAGGACGACGGTCGTGACCAAGCAGATCTTAATCGCCACTTTTCTCTTCAGACCCTTAGAGTATCCTTCGGTCACCGCCTCGAATATGGGGATGTTGCCCACTGGGTTGACGATAGCGAAGATCGACACGAAGGCCCCGAGCGCGAATTCTATACTCATTCTTCGTCCCCCACTTCAACACCCATACTTAATCCTTGGCCTCCGCTCCCCCCATCACCTTCCTTGCAAAAACCATGTACCCAGTGTGCCCGAGCGTGTCGAATGACGGCCTGACGCCGCCGGGGTGAACTTCGATCGTGCGCTGTATGTTCTCGAGAGCATCGATCTCCACGAATCCAGATGCTCGGAGTTTGATCACTGTGCTCTCGACCTGGTTCATGTTCGGAACGAACGCGCAGAAACGGCCTCCTCCCTTCATCATCCTCTTGACGTTCTCCACGGCTTCCCATGGATCGGGGATGTCTAGGACGACCGCGTCCGCCTTCAGGTCCATTTGATCGGTTCTGATATCTCCGATCCTAAGCTCCCAGTATTTTTCTAGTCCGGTCCTCGAGATGTTCCTTCTAGCCTTCACCGTGAATTCGTCTCTTAGTTCCACAGAGACGACCTTCCCTTCAGGCCTTATCGAGTTCAGCAGTGAGGTCGTGAGCGATCCAGAGCCGACGCCGCCTTCAATGACCACATCCCCGCATTTAAGATCGAGTCTCTGGACGATCGTCGCAGCATCCTTTCCCCCGATGACCTGCGGCCCTCGCTCGATTGATTCCATGAGCTCTGGCGTCCCGGGGCAGAGCACCCAGAGGGTCTTGTCTGCTACCGAGATCCTCGACCCGCTCTCCATTCCGACAAGCCTTGAGCCGTCTAGGACTCCCAACCCTTCGATTTTGATCATCGCGGATCGGATAGCAGCCCAATGCCTTTTGCCCTGCTCGTCGAGCAGGTAGACGAGCTCTCCGTCCCGAAGCATGGCGGTCAGGATGCTCTCTGATGAAGAAAAGGATTATGGAGGGAAGCGAATGATCATTCCTGCTACTTCAGCTTGGCACCGCATTTCGGGCACTCCCAGTCGTGCTCAGAGATCGCTGCCCCGCAGTGACGGCACCGGGGAATCCCCCTGATTTGCCTTACCTCTTCTTTCCCCTTTGCTTCGGCCTTGGCCTGTTGCGCAGGGGTCTGAGCCGGTTGAGAACTCGCTTCTTGCTTCTCTCCTTCGAAGTCGTACTTGGGATTTTCGTACTTCGTCGCAGGAGGGTACTGATAGGTGCGTCTCTTCTCTGCTTTGACTGCCACGACGTAGGCGATAGCGCCGATTATGCTAAGGAGGAAACCGACTGCGACCCAATCCCATTTCACAGCCTTCTTCCTCACCCCAGTGTCGGCGTATATCCAGGCTGCTATTCCGGCCCCGATGCCGAACCAGATCAGAATGATCACAAACAACTCTTCGAGTGCCATCCCATCACCGTTTACAACTAATGGGCTTGGCTTATATAAAATTAGTTGAGCGCTCCGTGCTATCTGTCCAATGAAATCACTTCATATGCCTGCGTCAGTTCACCTCACGGCATCGATGTGGTTGCGATTGATATCTGGGCAGGGAGAATCGACGTCAGGTTCACGGGGAAAAGGATTTAAGCCTTGGCGAAACAGCGTTTTCGCATTTGAAATGCTAGGATTCATGGTAATGGCACTAAAGATCTTATCACAATCTAGACTAGAGCTCGGGAAGTGCGTAGTTCTCTGCCGTGATTGACACGCACGTCTGCACGGAATCGAGCCGCTGACTTCAAGAACGGAGGAGGCGAGGAGGCCCGAAACTTTAAATCAGGTCAAGCGAGCGGCTCTCTCTGCTCCAGCGTCTCGGTCACACACGGTTTATGTTTCCAGCCTCATCATAGACGAAGAACTCAGGATTGATGAGTTCCTTGTCGCGGAACTGAGATCTCAACACCATGATATGATCGCGAGCCTGTCCGGGCACAACTATGCCAAGGTATTGGCGCTTCTTGAGGATGTCCGTGTATCTCTCAGCCTTCGCTTCGGTAAGAAACGTCGAAGCGTTTTCGACGAACTCGAAACCCTTTACCTCTCCGCCCGCTCTCAGTGTGATAACAACATACTCCACTCCAGGTGTCTCGTCAGTCTCTATCTCCTCTATTGCGAAGACCTCAGGATGCTCCCTGGCTATCTCTTCCTTCCGCTTCTGAGCAATCTTGTAGAGATCAGTGAGATCGTACTCTCTCTTCCCCACGTGTCTGCGATTATCGCGGGAGATAATGAAGTAATCGGACGGGAGGCGATCGCGTGAAGGTTGCCATCTACGCTCGAGTTTCAACTTCATATGAGACCGAAAGACAAGACCCCGAGGTCCAGGCGAGTTCGGGAGAGGAGAGAAAACTAGGAGTCGAAAGGACTACCTTTTGACGCGGGTGTTTTATCAGCTCTCGGATTGTCCTGGGTCTTGGGGCTTACGAGGACCTCCCTTTTGACACGGGCACTGACAGTTCTGACAGCAGATTCGGGGGACTAAGAAGAAAGAGAAAGGAATAGATTTGGTCTATCTCCTATACTCTCGAACATTAGCCCTGTACCGCCCTTGGTACAGATCGGGTTCTAGCCAGTCGTTCTTGTGGGTCCAAATCTCCTTGGGCCCACTACTTATCCTCGCGTTTCCGACAGTCCTGACGGTATAAAGGGAAGGAAAAGAAGGGAAGAGGCCCGCGCAGAGCTGCGTAGGCATTGGAAGACAGGCGAGTCTTGTAGGAAGGCACTTCCTCTGGACGGACTTTCTTCTACCGTTTTCAGCTGCGAAAAGGATTTTATATACTGAAGGCATTGGGCGCATCCAATGGAAGGTTCCGATTTCCCCAGGAAGGCAAAAATGGCCATATCAGTCTTGCTGATCGTTGCCGGATTCGCAATGTACTGGGCATGGGGCCTGACTTATGGGAGCTGGAACATCTTCGAGAAGGAGTTCATCGGGGTCTATGCGGTCGTCGTTGTTCTGATCGTCTTCGGCGTCCTAGGTCTACTGCTATCCTATAAGCAGAGGCAAGAGTCCAGTTAAGGTTCCTTGTTCCCAACATACGTGGAAGGCCGTCTATGCATGTCATGCCGCCGTAGGCTCACATCGCCCTTGCAGCGTAGGCGGCGATCTCTGTGTCAACGCCGCAGATGATGCACTTGCCAGCGAACTTCTCCTTCTTGTAAGGCGTTCCAAGAAGCTTGAGTTCGGTGCGGTTCTCGAATTCGTGACCGCAGTCTTCAGAGCCGCACCACCCGAATCGCAATATCTTCTTCGGCAGGCTGTCCAGGCCGTCGATGGTTTCGATCGAGTCAGCTAGTGTCTTGTTAGCCTTTTCGTGCAGGTCGCTCGAGATCCCTCCGAGGATGCGCATGACCTCAGGGGCAATGTCAGATTTCGCAACCGTCCCCTTCGCTCCCGAATCTCTTCGTGCGAAGGTGACGACGCCTTCTTTGATGTCCCGGGAGCCAATCTCGAGCCTCAAGGGCACGCCCTTTATCTCCCAATCGTAGAATTTGCTTCCGGGCCTCTCGTCCCTCTCGTCCAGCTTGACCCTGATCCCAGCCCCGGCGAGCTGGTCCCTCAACGCGCGCGCCTGTTGAGTGACCTCTTCGACCTTCCCCTTCGCGAGAATAGGGATGACCACGACCTGGAATGGCGCTACCTCCGGAGGAAGAACCAGGCCCTTGTCGTCGCCGTGTACTCCGACTATCGCCCCGACCAGTCGCTCGCTCATGCCAAATGTGGTCTGGTGGACGTATTTCAGACTCCCATCCAGATCCTCATAATGAATGTCGAAAGGCCTCGAGAAGTTCTCGCGGTAGTGGTGAATGCTTCCGAGCTGCAGGCTCCGGCCGTCCGGTAAGGTCGTGTCGACCCCTACTGTGTAGTATGCTCCCGGGAACTTGTCCCAGTCCGTTCTCTTGAGGAGCAGGTAAGGCAGACAGAGAGGCTTCATGACCTTCCCTAGTATCTCGAAGTCCTCCTCCACCTGTCTCTGCGCGTCAGCCTCGTCGACGTGGCAGGTGTGCGATTCGAAGAAGTGTATCTCCCTCACTCTGATGAATGCCCTGGTCATCTTCGTCTCGTAACGGAAAATGTTCACAATCTGGTACGTCTTTAGCGGCAGGTCCGTGTGAGAACGGATCCATAGGGCGAATATCGGATACATCGCCGTCTCGCTGGTCGGTCTCAGAAGCAGTCTGATGTCAAGAGGATTCGTACCGGCGTGGGTGACCCAGTACACCTCGGTGTCGAACCCCTTTATGTGATCCTTCTCCTTCTGGAACTCTGTCTCGGGTATGAGCAGCGGGAAGTAGACCTCGCCATGATCGGTTGCATCGAGCTCCTTCCGCAAGAAAGAATCGATACGTAGCATGATCTGCCATCCGTACGGTGTCCAGACATTCATGCCTTTGACGGGATACCTCTTGTCTGTCAGGTTCGCCAATTCCACTATCCCGTTGTACCACTCGCTGAAGTTCTCCTCTTTCTTCATCTCCGGACACCTTTCGAACGAGGGATTTCAGTATGAGTGTCGATTCTATAAATGTTTCCAGCGAAGGCTCCGAGAGGTGAGTGGGAGTCCCGCTAGATCGCCTTTGCGATCACTGGTGCTACCGAGATCTCCGAGACCTCGTTCTCGAGGGTGTTTGTAGACAGTACATTGTCGCAGCACTTCCTCAATCGTTCGAGCGCCCCCATCATGAACAGCCCATGCGTGCAGACGGCGACAACGCGCTTCGCGCCGAGGGACCTCAATTGTTTTGTAGCAGCCTCGATTGTGCCCCCGGTCGAAATGATGTCGTCCACGATCAGGACCCTTCTCCCCTTGACGTCGAGCCTCTTCGGTGCCATCTTCACCTCGGTCCCGCTGAGACGGGTCTTGACCAGGTGGTCCCAGTCGCAGCCAAGTATCTTCGCGACCCCTTCAGCCCTTTCTGCGGCCCCTTCGTCCGGGGCGAGCACTAGGTCAATTCCCGAGTTCGAGAAGAACGACGCGATGCAGCTAGTCGCATGAACATCCACCCCCTTGGCCTTGTTGAACCAATCGAGCGTCTCGGCACCGTGTATGTCGACTGTGATCACCTTGTTCGCCTTCATCTCGATGTGCTCGGCCATCACCTCGGCGCTCACGGCCTCTCCCTTGTTGAAAAGCTTGTCCTGTCGCGCGTAACCGAAATAGGGGATCACGTTGGTGATCCTCTCGGCACCTAGCCGCGCTGCAGCATCTTGAAGAAATAAGAGTTCTACTAGCATATCGTCCGGATGGGAGTTCTGAACGATCACAACCTCTCTGTCCATTTCTTCCGTCTCGAGCCTGACATAACATTCGCCGTCCGGGAAACGCTTCGAGGTCGCTTGAAGAAGTCCCGTTCCAAGTTCCTTTGCCAAATCGTCAGCCAGCTTCCTTGACGATGAACCGCCGATGACGATCATCTCGACCGAATCGTCCTGCGACACTTTATATCTACTGTGACCGGACGTCACCCTCCGTGGAAGGCGCCCAGGAGACGTTGATCGTATCTCGCTTCCAATGATACCTACTCGGAAACATTCTTATTCTCTGCTCATGATATGGTCGTTGATGGGATGCAGGTGGATTCGGATTCTGCCGTAGATACAGTGGTAAGTCACGGCGCTCCGAAGTCGAACAAATACCACGACATGGACTGCGTCGGGATCATCTACGGCAACGTCGGAACGACTTCTTTCAATTGCCGCGTTAGCGGAAATATCGAAAAAATGGAGTACGTCCAGGTAGAGCATGAGATCGACGGGTGGGTCCTCGGTCTCGTCTCCGAAATGGAACGCAAGACGGACCTCTCGCTGGATAAGGCTAAGATGATTTCGGACGGGGAGGTGGTCCCGATCGAGGAGAAGGTCACCGCCAACGTCGAGATAGTCGGCTTTAGGGATGACAGAAATCTTCTCCAGGTTCCGAGAACGCCATTCAAAGCGGGGGACCAAGTCTACAAGGCGAGCGATACGCTCATCAAGGACGTCATCGGCCTGAAGGAGAACACCGACACGGGCGCTTACATCGGTCTTCTGTTGGGTCATGATATACGCGTCGAGGTGGACATCAACGCCATGGTCCAGAAGCACGTCAGCATTCTCGCCAAGACCGGCGGAGGCAAGAGCTTCCTCTGCGGAGGTCTGGTCGAGGAGTTCATGAAGCACGGAGTGACGGTTTTGGTTGTCGACCCCCACGGCGAGTACGGATCAATGAGGGAGAAAGGATCCGCGATGCATACCGCCCGAAACTTCAACGTGACTCCCAGGAGCTATTCCGAAAAGATCATTGAGTTCGCAACGGACACGAACATCAACAAGAAGGCGCAGCCCCTCCGATTTACTCTCTCGAATCTCGAGGCCAGGGAGCTACTGGGTCTTACCAACATCAAGAACGTCAGGACATATTTGACATCGCTGAGGAAGGCGATAGAAGGCGTCAGAGGAGTCAAGAACGAGTACACGCTGAAAGACATAATTCACATGCTCGAGGCCGACGAGGAATCGCAGAACGCTGCTCTCATCACCGAGCTGGAATACCTTGACGAGGTCAACATATTCGCATCGAAGGGCACAAGAATCGATGAGATCGTCGTGAAGGGAAAAACGACGATAATCAACCTCAAGGGCACTCCCCCGGACATCCAGGAGCTCATCGTGAACAGGATTTGCACCGCTCTCTTTGAGCTGAGGAAGATCGGAAAGGTTCCTCCGATGATGCTCGTCGTCGAGGAGGCCCACAACTATTGTCCGCAGCAGGGACTTGCCGCGTCAAGTAAGATCTTTAGGACGATCGCCTCCGAAGGCAGGAAGTTTGGGCTCGGACTGACGATAATAAGCCAGAGGGCGGCGAAGATCGACAAGAACGTCCTGAGCCAGTGCAACACCCAGATGATTCTGAAGGTAACGAATCCCAACGACCTCAAAGCGATTGCCGCATCCGTGGAGGGGCTCACGACCGTCGTCGCAGACGAAATCCAGAGGTTGCCCGTAGGGGTCGCCCTCGTCATCGGAGGGAACATTCAGATGCCGCTTTTCATCGAGGTCAGGCCGAGAGAGACCAGGCATGGCGGTGAGAGCGTGGAGATCGTTCCTTCCAAGAGGATGTGAGATGAAAGACACGATAACCGAGGAGAGACTGGGCAAGTATATTGAGGTCACCAGAAAGGCCCTCGCGAAGTTGAAGATGACCTGCCCTTCCAGATCGTTCGGGAGGAAGATCGCTGACGATTTCGTGCAGATGGCAGTGTCATACTTCGAAGACGCTGAGCACTTCAAACAGAAGGGTGACTTCGTCAATGCGTTTGCGTGTGTGAACTACGCTCACGGCTGGCTCGACTGCGGTGCCAGACTCGGACTCTTTGACGTCGATGAGGACGACAAACTGTTCGCATTGTACGAGTGAGCTGGGCTGGCTGAGAGACCGTTATCTCAATTCCTTGGCTCGACGATTCTCGGCCCCTTCCAGTCGATCCGGACTCTGTACGTCTGACCAAACTTCGACAGGATCTTCTTCAGCTCCTCGATTTCTCCGGAGGCGAAGACGGAATTGCCAAGCATCACCATGCTCGCCAGACCGAGGTCGTCGATCTCCGCAAGCGCCTCCTCGACCTGTTCCGACGCGAGCCCCGTCCGCATCGCGAATTCCCTGGAAAGCCTGAAGAAGTTGGCCAATGACGGACTGGCTTCGAGACCTTCGACGCATTCTTTTCCAATGAGGTTGATTCTCTCCCTCGCATCCCGATCGCAGAGAACCGTCGGAGTGTAGATCGGGGGGCCGACTATACCTAGTACAAGTTCCATGTCCCCTTGGATTCTGTCGACGCGGCCGTACGGGGGAAGGCCTTCGACCCTTCGGAACGTTACGCCTCCCTTCGAAAGAGCGGCCACGTCTCCGAGACCTGTCCTGTGGAGTATCTCCGCCTCGTGGGCGGTCTCCAGGGCAGTCTGCAGAGGCGCGTCAAGAATCTCCGCTGTTGCGAGCGTCGCTGAGAGCGCCCCCGCCGCGCTCATCCCGAATCCCTGGCCCATGGGAAAGTCCAGCTTCGTATCCACTTTAAGGTCGATGTCCCTCCCGAGGATCATTCGGGCCAGCGCCTGCTTTGTAACCGGTGCATCGTTCTTGTTTCCGTCTATTGAGACCTTTATGTCTCCGTTCCCCCTCTTCGATGCGACCGTGCTCATCGCCCCGAGGGACGTGCAAATCCCAGCTCCCCTCGAGCCTGAGCGCAAAGGCTCTTTGTGCTCGCAGATCTGGAAAAAACCAGTGATGTGCCCAGGGCAGAAAGCGGTTGCCTTCATTTCGCGACCCTCGCCGCCTCGTCGAGGATGCAGTCGGCGACCTCTCTCTTCGTTCCGGACGCGACCTTCTTCTTGTTTCTGGAAACGATGACGACCTTTGTCTCATTCTGAGAGACATCTTTCAGATCATTTGCCACGATCATGTCCAGGCCTGCCAATGTGAGCCTTGAGGTCGCCCTCTTCTCCAACTCCTTCTCTCCCACACCGGATTCGGCCTTGAATCCGACGAGGACGCACTTCTTCTTTCTCAGCGACTCAAGGATCTTCGGACATCTGGTTAGGCTTAATTCGATTCTCTCTTTCCCCGAGGATACCTTGCCGACCAATCTCTCCGGGGCATAGTCAGAAAGCGCGGCAGGAACGATGACGACGTCGTGATTCACTCTATCGATCATTTTCTGGAGGTCTCCAACGGTCTGAAAGCGCTTCGCCGGTATGAAGGGCGGCAGTGGCACGAGCGCCCGTCCCATCCAAAGGTCCACATCCGCTCCCCTTTCGAACGCGGCCAGGGCCAGCTGGATCGCCGTCTCTCCAGTCCCCTTGTTAGTTATGATCCTCATGTCGTCCATCGGCTCCTCGGATGAGCCTCCGATGATCAATACCCTCTTCCCACGGTAGTCTCCTTTTCCCAGTCTCCTGATTACGTTGACCGTTATCTCATTGGTCGTCGCCAGCTTGGCCTTCTTCCTCTCCATGTGCGGGCCGATGAAATCCACGCCCAGATCCTTCAGCATCTGAACGTTTCTCTGAATGATTGGCTGTATGAACATCGACGAGTGCATGGCCGGCGCGATCATAATCGGAACCTTGGAGCCCATGGCGGTCGTGGCCATCGTCGTCACCGGCGTGTCGTCGATCCCGACTGCGATCTTCGATATTGTGTTCGCCGTGCAAGGCGCAACAAGCAGCATGTCCGCCTTGTCCTGGAAGTCCCCGAGGAGGGAGACGTGCTGGACCCTGCCGTCAATTTCCGTAATGACCGGATTTCCCGTCGCAAACTCCATCGCATATTGAGTAATGATTTTCAACGCCTCGGGTGTCATCACGGCGTGGACCTCCGCTCCGTGTCGGATCAGCTCTCTCGCAAGCTCGAGTGACTCCACGGCGGCGATGCTCCCGGTGATGCCCAGAACGATGCGCTTTCCAGACAGTATCGTGCTTTTCGTGCACTTGATGCTCTCTGAAGGATGCATGGCAGTTCCATCCATCAATTGAGTCTTAAAGGTTGCTTTTTAACGCCTCGACGATCGTCCCCGTCACTTCCTCGATCGGTCTGGACGCGTCAATGACAACGAATGTCTCGTCCCCTTCGGCGAGACTCCGGTATATCTTGTCCACTTCTCTAAGGAAATCGAGCTTCTCGAACTTCGTCCTCTCATTCCTTCCAGAGAGTCTCTTCATCCCCATTGCCGGGGGTATGACTAGCAGAAACGTCAAATCTGGGCGGATGATGGCCGGCTCATTGATGCTCTTCAACCATTCCAAAGCCTTGTCGCCGAGGAGCGGCTTGAGGGCCGCGCCCTGGTATGCAAGGGTGGAGGCGTAGTAACGGTCGGATAGGACGATCGTGCCCTCCTCCAGCCACTTGCGAATTCTCTCGGTGTGGCTGGCCCTGTCCGCTACGAACAATAATGCTTCGCTGATAGGACCTACGCCCTCGTCGTGGGAGTGCCTGACACAGTCGCCCAACCACGAGTCCGTCGGCTCGGAAGTGAGAACAACTTCTCTATCAGTCCCTACTGTGAGGACCTCGAAGGCTCTGTTAGCCACCGTACTCTTGCCTGCACCATCGATTCCTTCGAACGCATAGAATCGACCGTGCGGAAGGGCTGCCTCTGACTGGACGTCGGAAGATACCCTCTCCCTTGTTGTCAGACCACTGTCGGTGGTCATCGATGCATGAATGGAATTGGCGGATAAAAACCCTTCAGCCAAGGTCGTCAGGAGCCTCGATGCACCGCCCCCTTCCTGGCCTCGAATCGATACGATTGGGCAGACAGAAGACCGTCTCAGATGCCGGGTACGTGTGCCGTGCTGATTTCCCTTTCGGATCATGACGCCAACTAGTGCGTTCAATTCCATTCTTCTCCCTGCCAAGCGGTCGCTTAGCATCGACGATCTCGTGGCTCCTTACGACCAGACCGTTCTTCTTGATCGCATCGAGGTGCGCTCTGCTGGCAACGAAGGTCACGTTCTCTTCTACCCTCAGTAGTGCTGAACCGAAGTAGCAACCGACGGCGCCCGCTCCCACAACCAGTATCCTCACCGCGAATCAGAATGGAGGAAGCGTTGGATAAGAATGTGGAGGTCCCTATCGGTCGTCGCTCACGTCAGAAGGCGGTTCATCAGGCCCTTGGAAAAAGATTATTTCCTTAAGGATTGTTGTACTGTCTGGAGGAAATGGAATGAAGATCACGGACGTCAAAGTGGTCACCCTGGGGTTTAAGCTTCCCGAACCCAACGGATGTTCTCGCGGGAGAGTCCTATCCTTCAGGGGAGCAGCGTTGGTCGTCATCGACACGGACAAGGGGATACAGGGTATCGGTGAAGGCTACGGGCCTGAATACTACATCATCAAGACGATCGTCGACAGGAAGTTTAAGCCCTGGCTTATCGGCCAGGATCCGCTCGACATCGAGAGGCTCTGGCGCAAGATGCTGATGACCACAGTCTACTGGGACCAGAAAGGGCAGGGGGTCGCGGCTACGAGCGGCGTTGACACGGCTCTGTGGGACCTCGCTGGTAAGTACTATGGCGTACCGGCCTACAAGCTCATGGGAGGCGACGCCAGAGGCAACATGAAGATTCAGGCTTATGCGAGCGACCTTTTTTGGGACACGCCAGCCAACATGGCCAAGACCGCGAAGAAGCACGCGGCGAAGGGATTCCCGATGGTCAAGACCCATCTGGGCAACGGTCTGGCCGAGGATGAGAAGAGGGTCAAGGCGATCAAGAGCGCCATCGGGGACGACGTTGGCCTGATGGTCGATATGAACTGCGGATATGACCGCGTCGAGGCGATCAAGATAGGAAGAATGCTCGAGAAATACGGCGTATTCTGGTATGAGGAACCGTTGTCGCCCTACGACGTCGACGGCTATGCGTACTTGAAGAGCAAGCTCGACGTACCGATCGCAACCGGGGAGAACGAATACACGAAATGGGGGTTCAAGGAGCTGTTCCTGAAGAACGGCGTGGATTTCGCAATGCCAGATATCATGAGGTGCGGAGGCATAACGGAGACGAAGAAGATCTGCGCTCTCGCGGAAGCTTTCAACATCGCCTGTAGCCCGCACAACTATACGACTGGTGTCGGTCTGGCGGCGACGCTGCAACTCATCGCCTCGACGCCGAACTGTGATTGGCTAGAGCTCGACATGGCCGACTATCCGCTGTACGACAGCTTGCTGAAGAGACCACTCGAAATCGACAACAAGGGCATGATCAAGATACCGCAGGATCCTGGTCTCGGGGTCGAGATAAAGAAGGATGTACTGAAGAAGTACTCAGTCGACTGATTTCCCGATGCACTTCTTCAGCGAGTCCATCTCGCACTCCCAGCGAAACATCCGAGAACAAATCCTCTACGCTCGACTTCCCGATTTCCTCCAGCATGCTTCTGTCAATGCCCATGTAGGTCGAGGATTACTAGAAAATCAGACCATTAATATCTTTTCCACATCACGGTTGTGCTGAGTTCTTCTGGACTTCCGCGACCAGGCGTGAGTATAAGCAGGGCAGACTCTCGATGTCCTTTATGTCCTTCTTCGATATGTGGACCAACCTCATTCTCAGCGAGTCGTCGCACGGGACTCCGTTCGCTTTAAGAGCTTGACGTATCAGGTGGCACAGCTGACCTCCCTTTCGGTCCCAGTCCGTCAATATGATCGCGCTCTTCTTCTTGGAAACTAGGTCCTCTGCTACGCTGAAGATCGATCCGCCGCCTTGGATCAGCCAGATATCTCCCCCGATGCCGAGGGCGATCAATGCCCCCTTATCCTTCAGTCCCTCGACGAGTATCACTGCGTCCCCAGGCCGGTCCTTCAGTTCGTCCAGTACCGATGAGAGTTCTTCCAACGTGTCCGCGACGGTCCTCACGCCGATGCCTCCAATCTCAAGGCGACGCTTTCCTTGTCCGATCTCACGAGGACTGTCTTCAATCGGCTCGTGTCCCCCCTGATGACCTCCACTTCGGCCTTGAAGAAATTCGAGAGGACCTCGCAGAGCTCTTCGTTCGCCTTTCCACCTTCTCGGGGCGATGAAACCTTCACAATGAGGCGGTTGCGCCAGGGGTCGATCCCCTGCACCGATGAGGTAGCCGCTCGAGCGGACACGATGACGTCAATCTCCACCCCGCCCGACTTCTCTCTCAGGACGTCAGAGGTGACCACGGATGGCCAAAAGGCTCGGGCTTACAAAGTCTTTGCGTTATCTATGTCGGAACAGATACCCGCGACCTCCCCAATCCCGTCGCGGCCTGCAACCAATCACCTCAATCTCTTGCCCCTGTCCACGTTTCTTGTCAACGAAACTGATGTGATAATATACTAGTTCAGCCAATGCAATGGTCTCATATGCGCTCTGCGACCATGCAAGGGGAGATAGTCGACGAGACATCAAACCATCAAGAGGGCATGTCCTTCAACAGTTTGGCCAGGATACTTCGTGGACGTGTGTCAAGGGTCAGACTGCTGAGCGAGTTGAACTCCCTCTGGAGGGAGGGACTGACTCTCGTTAAGGCCAATCCGCGACACAGGCAGAAGAAGGCGTTCAGGTCGGGACTTAGACACGAGGATGTTGTGAACAAGATGGGGTTCGTTGAAGACAGGACCTTTGGGAACCCCCATGAACAGCTTCTCGAATCTCTTATCGATTTATGCCAGGAGCATAAGCAGTGCTCAGGAAGAATGGTATGGGGAGTTCGTGAGACATCGGTTGCAGAGGTACGTGCGCAGAATGTTGATTAAGTTGGAGGGAGGGATGGCAGATGGCTAGAATCGTTCTTACTTGCGACGAAACTCTCACGAGTACCTACAGGAACATTCCACTCCTGGACCTACTAGGCTGTGCGCCGGTGGAACGAGTGCCAGGGTTCGTCTATCGCTTGCTCGACACTCAACTTCCTGAATCTGGAGGAGTTCTACAGGTGGCCCCGTATTCTCTCAGGAAGCTTGAGGCGGCTGTCGTTCAGGGAGGTTACCGGGACGTGGTCGTGGCCCACCCGCGGTACGTTGAGACGTTGATTGATGATGGAACCACGGTCGTCGGCGTGTCGACGATGGACCCACTGGGCCTTAGTCCTGTGTCAATGATGTTTACAAGCGGGGGGCGCTACACCACATATACGACGAAGAGGTTCTTTGAGATGCTGCAGAAGCTGGGCGACATCAAGAAGAAGAGGAATATGACTTTCAAAGTTGTCGTGGGGGGATCAGGTGCATGGCAGCTTGCTACCTCGGATGATGGGAAGAGACACGGGATCGACCACCTCATTATTGGAGAAGTGGATCACATGATCGGTCAGTTGTTGCAGATGATCGAGCGCGGGGACGCAGAGCAGCTAGTCAGAATCAAAGGATCCCCAAGTGCGGAAGAGATACCGGCGATCATTGCTCCCTCATACAAGGGATTGGTTGAGGTGAACAGGGGCTGCGGGAGAAACTGCAGTTACTGCAATCCCACCTTGAAGCGAATACGTTGCGCTCCGATCGACGTGTTGTTCAGGGAGATTAATGTCAACGTCTCGGCGGGTATGACAACCGCCTGGCTGCACAGTGATGACATATTCATGTACAAGTTGGAAGATCACAGAGACTTCTACCCGAACTCGGAGAAGATCATAGAACTATTTCGCAGCGTGATGGCCCGCCCGGGGGTGAAGTTCGCTAATCCTTCGCATGGAAGTCTGGCACCAGTTGCGGCCGATCCGGAAATGATCCAGAGCATATCCGAGGCCGTTGGTGCTGGCCCGACGAAGTGGGTCGGGATACAGATGGGTCTTGAGACGGCGTCCGCGGATTTGATGCGGAGCCAAATGGAGAATAAGGTGAAGCCATTCAGTCCAGAGGAGTGGCCAGAGGTCGTGATAAGGGCGACGTACGTACTCAACTACAACTACTGGTTCCCCGCCTACACGGTGATACTGGGACTCCCTGGCGAGACGAGCGAGGATGCTCTTGACACCGCGAGACTCATCTTGACGATGGAGCGGAAGTTGAAGGAGAAGCTCGGGGGGAAAGCGCACTTCACTGTCACGCCCCTTGCGTTCATTCCTGCAGGGTCCCTGAGAGAAGGTAGTCCCTTCGATATGAAGGAGCAAATGACTGAGGAGAGATACCTTCTGCTTTACCTGTCCTGGAAGCATATGGCCAAGGAGATATCGGAATTCATTCCAAGAAGGTCGTCAAACAGCGATGTTGGCCTCGCGGCGTTCTATCCATTTGCAAAAATTGGAACGTGGGCTATATTGAACTTCATGAGGCAATGGGGCATCCGCATGGGATACGACCCGGACAGGAGACTGGACTCGTTAGATATGGACCTCAGATTCCCGACCATAACCCAAAAGGGGCGCAAGATTCCTGCTATTGAACCCGAAATTTGAACCAGTGAGGAACAGGCGGCGTCTATCGTTTGGATGATCATAGGTGCCGCTCCATTTCTTGCGCCGATTGTTCTGCATGGACTCATGCCGCCGCTGGTGTCAAGTGCCGGTGCAGCAAGTGAGTGCCATCTACGAGCCAGATCGATATCGGGATGTTGGGAACAATCAAATACTCTCAACCGGATTTGTTTGCGATGCCTCCCGTTCTCGAGCCTTTGACCTATGAGGAAGTCACCGAGGTTTATCGAAAGGAGCAGAAAACGAAGAACGTGACGGAAATCCGCAAAGACTTCTATCCTGCTCTGAGGGATCTTCTTGACCGGCTCAGAACAGAGAACGAGAGAGAGATGTCCGCGGACAAGTACTCCGCGAAATCGAACCTGCTTAGCAATCAGATGAAGAAGATATCGGATAAAGCGATTCAGATCTTTGACTTCAGGGCGGAGAAGATAATGCTCTCCGCACTGCGGGCGGCCGGCGGGGCGAAGGTCGAGGTTGACAGGCTGACCGAGGAGGAGAAGATGCTGTTCGACAGCGTGATGTCGTCGGTCCAGGAGAGGCGCGCCCTCGTGCTCGAGTTCGAGAAGAAATCGAAAGAGGACGTCTCGCAGAGGCCTCAACAGGCTGAGAAACCATCGGTTACTGTCACGTCGGGACTGCCGGCTCCGAAGCAGGAGACAGTTGAAGAGGATATTGGATTGGGTGAGGAGGTCGTCGTAGCGCTGCAGGATAAGGAGGCTCTTGAAGAGATCGACGAAGGAGTCGAGGAAGAGCCGTCGCCAGCTCCTGCTAGGAAGGACAGCCAGAAGCCAGTCGAGGAGTATCTCGTGCTGAGGATACTCGAGGACATACCGCCTTTCGCGGGCCCTGGCAGGGATTACCGACTCTCGAAGGAGGACGTCGTCACGTTGCCAATAGCGATAGCGAGGGCATTGATCGGCAAGGGAAAGGCAGTTGAGCTCAGGCCAATGAGATTCTTCTAGCGAACCGAGATGCTTCTGGTGTCCCCCAGCCATGTGAGACAGTCGATTTCGTCCTTGCGGCATCCGCCAGCTTTCAAAACAGTTTCGCAGGCGAGCTCCGGTCGGTTGTTCTCCCTGCTCAGATGGGCGAGGAATACCTTCCTGTCGGGGTCGTGGGTCGCCTTCAACGCCTTCGCGCAGTCGGCATTCGAGAGGTGTCCTCTCCTCCCCCTGATTGCCTTCTTTAGGAATTCGGGATATGGTCCGCTGAGTAGCATCCTCAGGTCGTGGTTCGCCTCAAGCACCGCGAGGTCGGAACCGGCGAGAGCGGCAAGAATCGGCTCCGTGACGATGCCAAGATCCGTTGCAAAAAGGCACCGCTTCTCGCATGTGGAAATTAGGAATGCATTAGGTTGTGCAGCGTCGTGCGAGGTCGGCAATGGCATGATTCCGAGATCTCCTATCTTGAAAGCGCGAGAAGTCTCGAAGACAATCGGATTCTGAAGGGGACCGATTTCTGATCGGACAAGGGTCGCGTTGTTGCCTGCGACGGGCACTTGGTGCCTTCTAGAGAATATGCCAGCCCCGATCGAATGATCGCGATGTTCATGAGTGAGCAGTATTGCGGCGAGCTTCGACGGTTCAACGCCGACTTCGTCCAACTTCCTCTCGATCTGACTTCCGCTCAGCCCCGCGTCGATCATTATGTTCGTTTCACTACTCTGAATGACGGCGCAGTTGCCATCGCTTCCGCTTGCGAGGATGTGGACCTCTAGACTCTTCCTCCCCATGAGCGCATCCCACAAAGTGAACGGAGTCGCAAGAGAAAAACCTAGCGATGAATCAGATCGGATCATACGCTCGATGAGTATAGGACGGGGTTCAAACCTTTGAGAACTTATCTCTATAGAGCGCCCAGATTATGTCCCCTTTCGTGACAATGCCGACGATCTTGTCGTGCTCGATGACTGGGACTCTGTTTACATCCTTCTTGATCATAGTGTCGATAGCCTCCATGACGCTTGTGTCCGGCGACACGATGAGGACGTCCTTCGTCATGATATCCTTGACCTTCTTGTCAGATATATCCCTATAGACACTAGCGAGCTTCTCGTCCTTGAGGATGTCCTCGAAGGGGACGCTTAGGAACGAGGTAGCTGGCTCCTTTCGGCGGATTTCCTCCTGCAGCGTTTTGACGAAGCTCAGAATGTCGGTCTCGCTCAAGACTCCTTCAAGATTCCCACGGTCGTCTACGACTGGGGCCCCCGAGATGCCATTTACCGCGAAAGTGATGGTGGCGTCGTGCAGCGTCGAAGAATCCTCTACCGTGACAACTGTTGTCGTCATAACGTCCCGGACTCGGAGGTCGGCCATGTGATTCCGATTGAGCGGAACGATATAAATGCTTTTCCCGGTATCCCTGTCGCACTTCAATTGAAGAGTCCATTCAACTGACGAGATGCGGGAACTTACTCAATTGCTTCCCCTTGAAGTGGGATTTGCCAGATGCATCAGAATAGGGCCGAGATCGACTTCGATATCTTTATTTACAATGACCCTATATGCCCCGCTCAGGGCCCGTAGCTCAGCTAGGTAGAGCAATCGGCTCTTAACCGATGGGTCGAGGGTTCGAAAGGTTCTCCACAGAATCCGAACATCCCTCCGGGCCCGCTCTCCCTTGGGGGGCTGCCTTTGAGGAACATCTACTTCATCGGGACGGCGGGAAGCGGTAAGAGTTCTCTTGTCCATGCATTCCGAGAGTGGATGGCGATTAACGGTCTCGACAGCGTGACGCTTAACCTTGACCCGGGAGCGGAGGCGATTCCTTATATCCCGGACATCGACATCCGAGACTGGGTCCGTCTGGACGACGTCATGAGCGAATACGCCTTGGGACCGAACGGAGCTCAGATCGTTTGCTCCGACATGATAGCCCTGAACACCAAAGAGGTCGTCTCGACGGTTGACACGTTCAAATCGAACTACTTGCTCATCGACACTCCTGGTCAGATGGAACTGTTCGCGTTCCGGCAGTCGAGCTCGGTCGTCGTCGAGGCGCTAGGAAGGGAGGATTCGTTCCTCGTCTTCTTATCTGACCCGCAACTTTCCAAGACGCCCTCCGGATTCGTGTCGAACCTGATGCTTTGCGCCGTGACCCACTTTCGGTTCATGATCCCCTTCTTGAACGTCTTGTCCAAGGCGGACATGCTGGACGAGGAGGAAACAGAGAAGGTCCTTGGCTGGTCGAGGGACCCCTACAGTCTCTATGATTCACTGGGTCAGGAGCAGGGCACACCCCAAACCATCCTCAGCATTGAGCTGTTCAAGGCGATGGAGAACATCGGGATGTACAGGGAGCTTGTGCCGGTGTCATCCGAGACTCCATCTGGAATGGAGGATATCTACAATACGATACAGCAGGTGTTCGAGGGCGGAGAGGATCTCAGTCCGGACTGATCATCCTTCTTTCAGGCTGTGCCAATCCATAAAGTAGTCTTCGCACTCGCCCGTTATCATCTCGAACCTCGTCTTGATAGTCCCGTTCTCGAGAAAGATAAACGCCCTTCTTAACATTGACTCGTAGGCTGCGATGTGCTTCCCCTCGAAAGTGGGTCTTATCTCGACGCACTTGATCAATCCGCACTCCTCCAGCGTTCTGATGCGTCTGTAGCACGCTGCTATCGGGATGTTCATCTCTCTGCTGAGTTCGACTGCGGTCTTGGGATTGTCGAGGGTCGCCATTAGAATCTTCGCTGAGTATTCGTCCGTTATTACCCTGGAAGCCTCGAGTGCTTTCATTATGGTTTCCGATTCTGGTGGAGATATATAACAGATGTCTCTTGAGTTCTAGAACTGATTATATCAACAGATAAAGGGTATTATGCTTCGAAATGGCTATTGACTGCTCGTGGGACGCAAGGTGTTGGTCTGCCCGGAGTGCGGTTCACCCGACCTCTACTACGAGGCTGGCCTTTTGACTGGCTACAAGTACCACTGCAAGCGCTGCGACTACATCGGAGCTTTCGTCATAGAAAAGGACATGGATGAAATTGAGGAGGAGCGCTCAGGCGAACATGACGCCTGACTCGACGACCTTCGTCTCCTCGGTCTCCAGCACCTTCACTACCGCCCTCTCGAAGTCGATCATGCAGACAGTGTCGCGGTTGTCCCTTATAGCGAACATCCCCGCCTCGGTGCATATCGCCTTGATATCCGCGCCCGTGGAATCTTCGCACTTTGCTGCAAGCTCTGTCAGGTTGACAGTACCATCCACATTCATTCTCTTCGCATGGATTTTGAATATCTCGAACCTCGCTTCGTAATTCGGCAACGGGATCGTGATGATCCTGTCGAATCTCCCCGGCCTCAGGAGCGCCTCGTCGAGTATGTCCGGCCTGTTCGTTGCCGCCACGATCTTAACATCGCCGATCGGGTTGAACCCGTCCATCTCAGAAAGCAGTTGCATCAGGGTTCTCTGGACCTCTCTGTCCCCGGATGTCGCCACCTCCAGCCTCTTGGCTCCGATCGAATCCAGTTCGTCTATGAACACGATGCTCGGCGCCTTCTCCCTGGCAAGCTCGAACAGCTCCCGTACCAGCCTTGCGCCTTCTCCGATGTACTTCTGAACGAGCTCGGACCCGACGAACCTGATGAATGCCGCACTCGTCTGATGGGCGACGGCCTTGGCAAGTAGGGTCTTCCCAGTTCCTGGAGGACCGACTAACAGTACCCCCTTCGGGGGCTCGATCCCGACCTTCTTGTAAAGGTCCGGTCTCAGCAATGGGTCCTCTACGGCCTCCCTGACCTCTCTTATCTGCTCATCCAACCCGCCTATCTCTCCGTAGCCGACCGCTGGCTTTTCGATGATCTCAGCGCCGATAACGATCGGGTCCAGCGACGGCGGAAGGACCCCCATGACAGCGAGGGTCTGCTTGTTCAGTGCCACGCGCGCGCCGACGACAAGGTCCTCCGGGGGCACGTATTCCGAAGTTCCCACGATGAAGTCCGGTCCAGTAGAGCTCTTGACGATGACCCTTCCATCTGCCAGCACGTCTTTGATGACGCCGATAATAAGAGGCGGAGACTTCAGCCGTTCCATTTCCGTTCTCATTCGTTTGAGTTCCTTCTGGAGACGGAAGAGCTCGCTTTCGATGTAGCGTTTCTCCCCCTCGACCCTCCGCGCCTCCTCTAACAGCTCATTGTTTCGGCGCTCCAGCACCTCGATTTTCTCTTTCATCTCAGAGATGAACCCGTCCAGCTGTTGTTCCTTCAACAGGGTCACCTATCCTCCGCTAATATAAAGGCCAGGTCTATTTGACTCTTTCGCATTGAATAATCCTCTGGAAGAATCACTCTCGAGACTCTTTTCGAGATGTCGTCATCAATAGTGTCGTTCTGACGGACACTGGGTCAGCTCTGAGAATCGGCATTCAGTCATGTTTAAATCAACCCACCTGCATTCAAGAAGACTGATCTCAGATGATCTGCGAGCTTTGTGGCAAGGAAACGGACCGCACGACGCCGATTCTGATCGAGGGCACGACGCTCAGGGTATGCAAGGAGTGCATGAAGTTCGGGGACGTTTCGAAGACTGGCAAGAAAGAAGTCGCAACGAGATCTGCGATTTTAGAACGTCTCGAACAGAGACAACGCAGGATGCGCCCAAAGAACGTCTACGTTGAAGAGGAGACATACGAGCTCGTGGCCGATTACCCCAAGCTCATCAAGGATGCGAGAGCGGCGAGGGACTGGAAGCAAGAGACATTGGCTGCAAAGATAAATGAGAGAAAGAGCGTTATCAACAAACTCGAAAGGGGAGACATCCGGCCTGATGAAGTTCTCGTGAAGAAGATCGAGAGGGAGCTCGGAATAGTCCTAAAGGAGAAGGTCCCGGTTATCAAGCCAGAGTCGAAGGCGACGGATGGCAAGAAAATGACCCTAGGCGACCTGATCAAGATGAAGAAGGAATGAGGTCATCTACTCAGGACTTCGGTTCTGACGGCTTCCACGAGGTCGTCCGTTTCTGCCCCCACTTCTAGGGCCAGTGCCAGTGCGGCGACCTCAATGTCGACTTCAAGTAGTTCCTGTATTTTGTTGATCCGAGCGACGATTTCCCTCTTCTTCCACTTCGATGCCGCCGATATAACATCAAGAATTCTAGCAAAAAGAGAGATATCCTCCGGTTCGTCTTGGATGGCCCTCTGGGTAGGCCTGTACGTCGCGGGGATGTCCATCCTCTTGTGGTCGAAGTTAGGTTTCACCAGGCCATCGGTCTTGAGCAGGAGACCTCGTTTGATTCCCAGCTCAAGGAGCTTCTGGGCCTCTTTCGGCGTGAACCAGCGGAAGTCCATGGAGGCCGAGAAAACGAGTTCCTTCTCTGTGAGGACGTTCTTCCCCTTCTTTCTGAACAGCAGCGCAAGGCAGGTCTCCAGTTCTCCCATTCTATTCATCCCACTATCCCCGAAAATCGATTCAGCACGACTTTCGGAGACGACAGCTACGGAGATACGTTGGTGACATAAAATTCCTTCTCATCCCAAAGACCCGCTCTGTGTCCTTGGGCCAAGCAACCCGGGGGGGAAAGGATGCAGAACGGTTTCGGATCACTGGGGACTCTTCTTCCGGACCTTCTCAACCATGATATTGATGACGTCTTCGTACAAGGGGGAGACCTTCCAACTGTGCGACTTCACAGTCTCCTTCTTTCCGCCGAAGAATCCGGTCTTCATCTTCTTTTCCCCGAACACAACCTGCAACCAGTCGTCATCCTTCTTGACCTCGATATCAAGTATGTTCTCGAAAGCCATCATGAAAAGTGGGTGCTCACCCGCCTTGGCCAATTCCTCCACAGTTACCATCTTTCTCCTAAGCCGGTCGAAATCCCTCCGCAAAGTTGTTCTCTCTTCGTAGTCACTGGAGGCTTCGATCGCCTTTGACAATTCAGCAAGCTTCTTCGCGGCTTCGTCCTCGTAACTGAGAATCGACCTCCTGCCGCTCACCAGGCCAACCTCAGTCAACGCGATGGCGAACTCGCAGGTTCTCAGTTCCCATCCAGACACAAGGACTTCTGAGTGATCCGGCCATGTGAAATCCTTGAATGCGGGCCAGGGAATCACCTTCTGAATCTTCTGTCCCGTTCTTTTGGCGTAGTCTGCACTGTAGATCTCTTCCAGATTCGCCATCTCTTTCTTGCACATGTTGCAGACGCCGTTGTTCTCGATTTGGATTCTGGTTCCATTGAGCGCGAGCTCGCCTTCGGCCTTGCCGCATATGTTGCAGGTTTTCATTGGCAGTCCTCGGAGACTAACATGAATAATCGCAATGCGATTTAACATTTTGTGCTGGATTAGGCGTTGAAAAGGCCCCGCCCAATAGCAGTGTTCCGATTCGAAGGTGGAAACCTGAGTCGACGGTTCCGGGTCGTGCGATGGGTCGCTCCATCAATCTGGGGTGTTGTCGATTCCCCTGGTCCGGCAGGAGCTACCGTGAGTTACTCTTATATAGAAGAACAAACATACAAACCGTACTAGCTTTCAATGCTAGGAGTGTAGTTTAGTTAACGACAAAGGAGGTATAGCAAAATGGCAATGGGAAATACACCTATACTGATTCTCAAGGAAGGCACCAAGAGGGACAGAGGTAAGGACGCACAGAACAACAACATCATGGCTGCAAGGGCCATCGCTGATTCTGTTCGAAGCACGCTTGGTCCGAGGGGAATGGACAAGATGTTGGTCGACAGCATGGGTGATGTCGTCATCACGAACGACGGTGTCACAATCCTGAAGGAGATGGATGTCGAACATCCTGCGGCGAAGATGCTCGTCGAGGTTGCCAAGACCCAGGACGAAGAGTGTGGTGACGGTACCACAACGGCGGTCATTCTAGCGGGGGAATTGCTGAAGAAAGCGGTTGATCTGATTGACGCCAATGTTCACCCGACAATAATCAGTGGTGGCTACCGGCTCGCAGCCTCTAAGGCCACGGAGATACTCGAAGCAAACGCAATGCCGGTCGGAATCGCCGACAAGGAGACCCTGAGAAAGCTCGCCATGACCGCAATGATGAGCAAGGCAGTGAGTGGAGCTAGGGAGCACATGGCCGACTTATCGGTCGATGCGGTGACTACGGTTGCCGAGAAGATCGATGGAAAGATGACGGTCGATCTCGACAACATCCAGGTCGTCAAAAAGCAGGGCGGATCGATGGATGACACTGAGATGATCAAGGGGATAATCATCGATAAGGAGCCAGTTCACCCGGCGATGCCGAAGAAGATCGAGAACGCGAAGATTGCGCTCGTCGACGCTGCGCTCGAGATAAAGAAGACTGAGATCGATGCGAAGATCGAGATAAGGGACCCGTCCCAACTGCAGGCATTCCTCAATGAAGAGGAGAACATGCTGCGAAACATGGTGGATAAGGTCAAGAAGTCTGGCGCGAACGTCATGTTCTGCCAGAAGGGAATAGACGATCTCGCTCAGCATTTCCTGCAGAAGGAAGGAATCTACGCCGTGCGTAGGGTAAAGAAGTCCGACATGGAGAAGCTCTCCAAGGCCACTGGCGCGAACATTGTCAGCAAGCTGACCGAGCTGGAGAAGGCGGATCTTGGGCAGGCGGAGCTCGTGGAGCTGCGCAGGTACCAGGAGGATGAGATGACCTTCGTTACTGGATGCAAGAATCCGAAGGCGGTGTCGGTCCTGATCAGAGGCGGCACGGAGCACGTCGTGGACGAAATCGAGCGGTCGCTCGACGACGCCATGAGCGTGGTCGCTGTCGCGATCGAGGATGGCAAGATGATCACCGGTGGAGGTTCCACAGCTGTGGAGCTTGCCATGAGGCTGAGAGAGTATTCAGCCACGGTCGGTGGCAGGGAACAGATCGCAATTGACGCCTTTGCCAGCGCGATGGAAGTCGTTCCGACAGCGCTTGCCGAAAACGCAGGCCTCGATCCGATTGACATACTAATCGATCTGAGAAAGGCACATAAGTCTGGCAAGGCCCACGCTGGAGTCAATGTCTACACCGGCAAGGTCGTGGATATGCTGAAGGAGAACGTCATCGAACCCTTCCGCGTTGGCAGGCAGGCCATACACTCCGCCACAGACGCTGCGGTCATGATCCTGAGGATCGACGATGTCATCGCGTCCAAGGGAGGAAGGCCTGGACCGGGTGGACCAGGCGGACCTGGCGGAATGGGCGGCGGCGAAGGCCTCGGAGACGAGGACTGAAACTGATCGTGAATGAGGGAGGACACTCCCCGTAAACCTTTTCTATCAATCTTATTCTAGAAATGTCATGATAATCTATGGGATTGAAAGCTGGTGGACGCGTGAGCGATACCGTCGGGAACAACATGGATGCAGGAGCCGAATCCGAAGCCGAATCGACCGACGAGGTCTCCAAGCTCAAGCAGGAGATCGCGGAGATCAGGAAGGAGCTGGAGAACCAGGTCACAGCTGCAAGGGAGTACTTGGACGCTGCGAAGAAAATCCAGGCGGATTTTGACAATCACAAGAAGCGCACCCAGAGGGAGCGCGAGGAGTTCGTTAAGATGTCGAACGAGAGACTCATCTACGAACTTCTGCCGATGTTGGACGACCTCGAACGGGCTCTCAGTGTGTCCTGCAGCTCTGAAGAGCTCAAGACGGGGATCAGTCAAGTTCACGACAATCTGGTTTCACTTCTGAAGGGCTACGGTCTGAGGGAGATCCCGTCGGAGGGTAGGTTCGACCCCCAGTATCATGAGGCTCTGAGCACTGGAGATGGGACCGATGGCGACATATTGGAGGTATATCAGAAAGGTTATTTCCTTGGCCCTCGCGTACTGAGACATTCGAAGGTCAAGGTAGCAAAGCAATCAGAAGAAGGTGAGAGTAATGTCGAGAACAATCGGAATTGATTTGGGTACGAGCAATTCAGCTGCGGCTGTAATGGAGGCGGGGCGACCGACGATAATACCAAGTGCTGAGGGGACGAGCCTAGGTGGCAAAGCATTTCCATCTTACGTCGCGTTCACGAAGGACGGGCAACTCATAGTAGGGGAGCCAGCAAGGAGACAGGCCGTGACGAATCCTGAAGGCACGATCGCTGCGATTAAAAGGAAGATGGGGACAGACTACAAGGTCAAGGTCTATGGCAAGGAGTATACCCCTCAGCAGATCTCGGCCTACATTCTTCAAAAGATCAAGCGGGATGCTGAAGCATATCTCGGAGATCAGGTCACGAAGGCTGTAATCACCGTTCCTGCCTATTTCAATGACAATCAGAGGCAGGCCACCAAAGATGCAGGGGCTATCGCCGGGCTTGAGGTCATCAGAATAGTGAATGAGCCGACGGCGGCCGCATTGGCATATGGTTTGGACAAATCAGGCAAAGCACAAAAAATCATGGTCTTCGATTTCGGTGGCGGGACACTGGATGTCACGATAATGGATTTCAGTGAGGGGGTATTCGAGGTCGTCTCCACGAATGGCGATACTCAGCTAGGTGGAACGGACATGGATGAGATACTCATGAAGTTCGTGGCTGAGAGTTTCAAAAGGGACAACGGAATCGACCTCATGAATGACAAGATGGCTATGTGGAGGGTTCGTGAGGCATGCGAGAAGGCGAAGATCGAGCTCTCGACCACGATGTCGACGGACATCAACTTGCCTTTCATAACGGCCGACGCCGCTGGACCTAGACATCTTGCAATGGCGATAACCAGATCCAAGCTTGAGGAACTGGTCGGACCTGTTGTGGAGCGTTGTCGGGGGCCGATGCTCACGGCGATGAGCGACGCACACCTAAATGCGGATCAGATCGATAGCGTGATACTTGTCGGGGGACCGACAAGGATGCCAATCGTCCAAAGGTTCGTCGAGACGATGGTCGGCAAGAAGATCCAGCGTGGAGTGGATCCGATGGAGTGCGTCGCGATGGGCGCCGCTATCCAAGGAGCCGTTCTTTCCGGAGAGGTCAAGGACGTCCTCCTGCTGGATGTGACCCCATTGTCGCTCGGAATCGAGACGTTGGGTGGCATCGCCACTCGACTTATCGAAAGAAACACGACGATCCCTACGAGGAAGAGCCAGATATTCACAACGGCTGCGGACAACCAGACAAGCGTCGAAATACATGTGGTCCAGGGCGAGAGAGAAATGGCTGCATACAACACTTCTCTGGGTAGATTCCACCTTATGGGGATCCCCCCTGCTCCTAGGGGTGTCCCACAGATCGAGGTTACCTTCGACATCGATGCGAACGGCATAACAAATGTCTCCGCGAAGGACCTGGGTACTGGGAAGGAACAGCGGATGGACGACAGGAAGCAGAAGGAGAAGGTGGAACTAGTCAACCAGGCTGATACCCTTATCTACACCAGCGAGAAGACGGTCAACGAGCTCGGCGATAAGGTGACAACTGAAGAGAAGGAGAGGATAAGGAATGCCGTTGAGGAGCTCCGGGGTGCCATCGGCGGCAACGATACATCCGCGATTAAGGCGAAGATGGACGTCCTGATGAAGGAGATCTACCAAGTCTCAACGAGGATCTATCAAGCAGGCGCAGCTCAGCAGAAGGGCGAGGGCCAGCAGGAAAGCAAGCCCGGGGATGAAAGCGGCAAGGGCGATGAAAAAGGATATACGGACGCCGACTTTCACATTGTTGACGACAAGTAAACTCGCTACTGGATGACCTCGAATGACCAAGAGGGACTACTACGAGGTGCTGGGCGTCGGAAGGAACGCTTCAGAGGAAGAAATAAAGAAGGCATATCGCCAACTCGCGAGAGAGTACCATCCCGACGTCTCGAAGCTTGACAGAAAGACCGCTGAGGAGAAGTTCAAGGAGATCTCTGAGGCCTATGAGGTTCTCGCTGACCCCGAGAAGAAGAGGCTCTACGACGCGTATGGCCATGCCGGAGTTAGTGGGCAGTTCAAAGAAGGGTCCTTCAATTGGGGCGACTTCAGCCACTTCGGGGACCTTCGAGACATGTTCTCTGATCTCGGTGCTTTCGGCTTCGGGGGAACTGGTTTTGGGGACAGCATTTTCGATGTGATGTTCGGGCGTGGTAACGGCGCATCGCAAGGCCGTCGACAAAGAAGGGGACAGTCGCTCAGATACGACATCGAAATCACCCTTGAGGAGGCGGCATCCGGTATCTCTAAGGAAATATCGATATTTCACTCGGTTAAATGCGAGTCCTGCGGCGGGACAGGCGCTAAGGACGGAAAGGTGACATCATGTCCCACCTGCGGCGGAAAGGGGCAAGTAAGCAGGGCGGAAAGAAGAGGATATAATCAGTATGTCTCCATAACGACCTGTCCGAAGTGCAAGGGGACGGGCAGGATATCGAATGAGGCATGTCCCAGTTGCAAAGGCAGCGGAACGGTCTTTAAGACATCAAGGTTGAGTATCGACATCCCAAAGGGGATAAAGGATGGAACGAATCTAAGGGTGCCGGGTGCTGGTGAGGCAGATACGGGAGGCGGACCTCCGGGCGATCTGTTCGTGGTCGTTCATGTGAAGAGGCACGACGTCTTCAAAAGGGACGGACGAGACATATGGATTGAGTGGCCGATAACCTTTGCTCAGGCCGCTCTTGGGGATGAAATCGAGATCCCCACTCTGAAAGGGAAAGCCAGACTCAAGATCCCCGCCGGGACTCAGGGAGACGCCGTGTTCAGGTTGAAGAAGAGCGGCATCGAGATGGTGGATGGGAGCGCTATCGGGGACCAGTATGTTCGGGTCAGAATAGCTGTGCCTGAGAAGCTGAGCCATGAGCAGAAGGAACTGCTGAGGCGCTTTGCGGATTTGGAAGGAGAACCAAAAGGGAAGTTCTCGAGGTTCAAGAGGGGACGTTCCAGCTAGAGTTCATGTTTTCATTTTGTGAAGACTTTCAGAAAAGCATAATCCATAGAACTACATGTCGCCCTAGAGAGCTTTGAATCAGAGTGAACCGACATGCGTCTTCCAACCACCTCTTTCAAGGGGTACGACCGGAGGTTGTGGGTATTATTCGTAGGAAGGATGGTAGGGGCAGCTGGCTTCTCGGTCGTGATGCCTTTTCTAGCGATCTACCTACACGACAGGGTCGGGGTCCCGATGTCTTATGTCGGGTTGATTTTCCTTGCGTCATCCGCCACTGGTGCGATTGGGCAGGTGGCTGGTGGAGAGATCGCCGATAAATTCGGGCGAAAGAACGTAATGGTGTTCGCACAAGGAACGCGTGCTGGTATATTCGTTATTATAAGCTTAGTAATCGCAACCCAGATGGATCTTCTTCTCATTGCGGTCCTCGTCATTTGCAGCTCGCTCGTCGGCAACATCTTCGAGCCCGCCTCGAATGCGATGATCGCGGACGTGGTCTCTCCGGGCAAGCGGCTGGAGGCGTACGGCCTTCTTAGGATCGGTGTCAACATCGGCTGGGCTCTCGGTCCCCTTATCGGAGGGTTTCTAGCTGCAGTATCCTACTCTTCTCTCTTTCTTCTCACCGCGGTGACGAGCGGGACCGTTGCGCTCATAATGACCCTGGGCGTGGAGGAGTCAATGCGCGGGGGAGGTGCGAGGGAAGGGTTCAGTTTCAGAGATCTTGGGAGGATACGGGGGAACAAGCGGTTCGTCTTTTTTTGTGCGATGTCCTTCCTGCTCTTCATCGTGGTCGCTCAGATGTCGACGACATACTCGGTATTCTCTACCGATGTTGTCGGCGTCTCAGAGGTCGAGATTGGTTATCTTTTTACCATCAACGGAGTTCTCGTTGTTCTCCTTCAACTGCCAATGGCCCGATATCTCACCAAGTTCAAAATGTCCACGGTGATCGCCGTCGGTGCCTTGGTCTATGCTGCAGGCTACTTCCTCGTCGCATTTGCTCAGGATTTCCTGTTCCTGGCATTTTGTATGTTTGTAATCACGATGGGGGAGAACACAACCTCTCCTTCATCTATGAACCTCGTTGCAAATATGTCTCCGGAAAAGGAGCGTGGCAGGTACATGGGGATCTTCGGACTGTCCACTTCATTTGGGTATTCGCTCGCCCCTTTCATTGGAGGTGTTCTGCTCGATGTAACAGTTGGCGCTCCTGCACTTCTGTGGGGAATAATCGCGATATTTGGAATTGTGAGCGCCATCGGGTACTTGCGTATGGGGCGCGACATGCCTGGGGAGCTTGACCGGGCCAGGAGCACAGTTTCCCGAGACGATGAGAGGAAGGGTTAAGACAATCCGCCCGCATCAGATACTATAGGATGAAGATCATCGCCATAATGACCGACAATTTCAGATTCTTCTATCAGATCGTCCAAGATCTGAAGGAGAAGGACGAACCCTTCATCTCCCTGGGCTTTGGGGACCACGTCCCTCCTGCGGTCGGAGTGATCATCACCACCGAGGCCGAGAAGACCAGGATAACATTCCCTACCGTCGTCGCTGACGACGATCCCTATCAGGCCGTCGATGTCGCGTCGGCGATATTGAAGGGCGGTAAGGATTTTGAGAACCTGAAGATAGGTATCGACCCTGGAAGCAGACCAGGATTGGCTGTCCTAGGTGACGGTAAGGTGTTGTTCACCGACGCCGTTCGTTCCCCGGAACAGGTTGCGGACACCATTGATCACGTCCTTGTCTGTTTCACTCACGCCAACTCTGTTGTCAGAATTGGCCACGGCGACAGAACGAACCGAAATCGTATTATCAAGGCGATCTGGGACAAGGTGGACGAGGTTGAGATCGTTGACGAGACGAACACGACTACCAGAAGCGACACCCCTGACGTCGATGCGGCGCTCAGCATCGCGACTTCATCGGGGCATAGACTTTCTTCCCCGCCCGAGATCTCGCCCACCGCGGGCGAAATCCGCGACATACAAAGGCTGAGCAGGATCGAGAGCGGGGGCAGGGTGACAATATCATCTCTGCTGGCCAAAGCAGTGGCGCGGGGTGAGCTGACGCTGGATGGGGCTATAAGGGCACAGAGCAAGAAGGTCAGACGTTGACCCTTGAGAAGGAAGGAATCTTAGCAAGGAGCATCCCTTCTATAGACACTGAATCCGTCCTCCTTGCCATGTCGGCAGCCCGTTCGAGCTTAAGCTCGTTTTCTGCATAGATTGTGTATAGCGTCTCGCCCATCTCGACCTGGTGCCCCCTCTTCTTGTTCAGCAAAATCCCTGCACCTTTATCCTTCGGAGCACCGGCAAGTCTAGCTATCCGAACCAGGTCCTTGTTGTTGATCGCAGAAACGTATCCAGATTTCCTGGCGGCAACATCGTAAGTGTACTGACCTACCTTTATATCCTTTGACTTGACGTTCGGGTCACCACCCTGGGCCTGTACGATTTCCTTGAACTTCTTCAGGGCCCTCCCGGACTCAAGGATTTCCTTGGCCCTCTCGACACCATTGCCTATTCCGCCCAGTTCGAGGAGCATGCCCGCTAATCCGCAGGACTTCTCGATGACACTTCCTGGGTACTTCTTCTCCCCTTCCAGTATGCTGATAGCCTCTCTAGCCTCCAGAGACGGTCCGATTGCCCTACCTACAGGCTGTCCTCCGTAGGTGACAGCGCACTCGACCTTTATTCCGAGCGCTTCGCCCAGGTCGATGAAGTCGCGGGCGTACGCCCTCGCCTCATCCATATTCTTGACCTTGGTCCCCTCTCCCATCGGTATGTCTATGACCACGTAATCGGCGCCGGCCGCCTTCTTCTTCGACATGACGGATGCGAGCAGCTGGGCGTGAGGATCGATGCCAAGCGGATACTCCACTCTGATTATCAGATCGTCCGCCGGTGCCAAGTTCATGGATCCTCCCCAAGCCAACGTCCCTCCCACCTTCTCGGCTATCCTTTTCAGATCGGACGAGCTGAACTCGACAGGGGCGAACACCTCCACGATGTCTGCGGTGCCTCCGGCACTGCTGATCGCCCTCGAAGACGTCTTTGGTATGAGAAATCCAGCGGCTGCGACGATCGGGACGATAATCAGCGTCACCTTGTTACCTGGTACGCCGCCGACGCTGTGGAAATCGAAGACTGGGGAGCGATCGAATTCGATGGTCTCCCCACTCTCCACCATAGCGATCGTGAGATCCACAGTCTCGCGGAGGTTCATGCCATTGATGTGGAGCGCGGTCACGTAAGCCGACATCTCGATGTTGGACAGATTCCTCGCCGCGATGTCGCCCACTAGATTCCTTATCTCCTCTGTGGAGAGCTCCCCTCCGTCCATCTTCTTCTTTATGCAGTCGACGGACTCCGGCCTGCCAGTACAAAGTACCTCGACCTCTTCCCCGGATTCCGCATGGAGGGTTGTGAAGGTCTTCCCGAGTATCCCGATCTCGCCTGGGTTCACGACGGAATCGGTCGTGTGAACGATGGCCGTGATGGTGTCCTTGGTCTCGTGCTTGATCTTGACTCTGTCTTGCTCTCTGACGCCGAGTTCCATGCAGTCCTCCTCGTGGAGGACTGCAGTCAGTTCTCCGGTGTCCATGTCGATGTATCTCGCTTTCAGTTTCATCCCGATCCCCACCTTTCGAGAGCGATTCCGAGCTCTCTGTGATCCTTCGCGTAGACGTCCAGTGGAGTCCCTTGGAAAGCCGCGTCTACCGCCTGGGACATCGCAGCCGCGCCCGCCCGGATGCCTTCCGGGTGTCCTGCGACGCCTCCCCCTGCCTGTATCTGGATGTTGTTTCCGGCGATCTCGATCAGCTTGCGGACAAGACTCGGATGAACTCCGCCGGAGCAGACGGAGATCATCGGCCTGTATCTGACCTCATTGTCTTTGCAAGCCCGCTGCGTCTCCAGATCCTCCTTCGGGTCACCCTTCATCTTGCCGACTCCGAATGTCCCGACGTGCAAAGCATCTCCTCCGCACATGCGGATGAGCTTGGCCATGGGTCGCATCGCTATTCCGTGATCCTTGTTCCTCGTTATTGCCGCATGCATCGTCCTGTGGACGTGTATCGGTACTTTGATCGATGGATCCTCCGCCAGGGCCTGGACGGCCGAAAAACCGCAGGTCAGGACGTCGACCATAATCTCGGTCGCACCGAGTTTCTGGGCCTTCTCAGCCACCTCGACAATCTTGTCCCCTCGAGTCGAGACGTTGATCGCGTGTATCATGACGTGACCGGACTCGCTTTTCAACCTGTCGAGCGCCTCAGCAATTGCCACGACCCGATTCTCCAGCGGGCAGAACTTCTGGTCGACCAGGGTCTCGTCGTCCTTGCCGTTCGTGAGTCCGCCCATGCCCGCTTCGAAGACGTACGCCGCCGTTTCCTTTGGAGACAGTCCAATCTTCGGCTTGACTATCGTCCCGACTAGCGGTTTCTCCGGTCTCTTCAAGATGTTCCTGATTCCCTGTATCCCGAACTTAGGTCCTTTGAACGCGTCAAGGATCGAACGAGGGAACTCGACGTCCTCGAGGCGTATGCCCTTCAGGATCTCCAGCCCAAAAAGGTTGCCCGCGATGATGCTCAGTATCTGCGGAACGCCCCCGACTTCGAGGCTGAAATCCTCGACAGGAAAGGCAACGGTCACAATGTTGCCCTTGATGTCGATGACCTTCCCGCTCAATCTGGAGAAGATGTCCTTATGAAGCGTCGTCAGTCCCGTCCAAGTGCCCGTCGATTGCTCGGTGGCTATCGCCGCCGCGGCCCTCCTCATGGGAAGGTCGGTCTTCACCTTGTACTTGCAGATGACGTGCGCATCAAGGTCTATCTTCTCGCCGAGATGCAGATACTTCCCAGAGTATTCCATGTGAATCACCAAATCATCTGTTGAGAACCGTTTCCGATCCCAGTTCCTTCATTATAATGTCGTAAGCTGAGTAGGGCGAGATGACCCCGACCTCCGTGACTATCGAATCGACGTAGTCGGCTGGCGTAGCGTCGAACACGGGATTGAGTATCCTCACGTTCGTGGAAATCTCGCCCTCCCTGACTATTTCACCGGGGTCTCTCTCCTCTATCTCTACGAGCTCACCGTAGACGGTCTTCGGAGAGAACTTGAAGGTCTCGGCGCAGACGATGAACGGCACTCTGGCTTCATGGGCCGCGAGGGCGATCTGAGACGTACCGATCTTGTTTATTACGGCGCCATTCGACGCGATCGTGTCCGCGCCGACGTACACCAGATCGATGTCCTTCATTGCCCACCGGACAGCACTGTCGATGATGAGTGTAGTGGGAATGGCCTCTTTCGCAAGTTCATTGACCGTCAGCAGGCCCTGCCTCCACGGTCTTGACTCGGTGGCATAGACCTCGATGTTCTTCCCTTCCGAGAAGGCCGTCTTCATGACGCTTAGGGCCGCCTTACTATTGCAATGCGTCAGGATGCGCTCGCCTCCTTTGATGCGCTGCGAGCCAATCCTTCCGATCGTGTTCACCGCTTCCTTCGACCGAGCGACGAAGCAATCAGCATTCGAGGCGACGAGGCTCTTGAGCTCCTTCACGCTCTTGGCGTCCTTGGCTCCTCGTGACACGGCCTGCACAGCATTCCAGAGGGATATCGCCGTGGGCCTCGTCGAAAGGAGGAGGCCCTTGCTTTCTTCGAGCTCCTTCTTGAATCGATCGAGATCCTTCCCGCTGAACTCCTGCGCCATTTCCTTCAGCGCACCAGCAGCTGCCCTGGCTATTTCGCCGGCACCCCGGATCTCCATCGTCTTGATCGACTGCGCCACTTTCCTCAAGCTCATGTTTTATTCCATCCCAGCATGGGATATATAAGTGTTGCCCGAGATAAGTTCTGGCCTAGGGTCCGCCTTCCAGCAGGAGCCTGTCAAATTCCCAAAGTCCTCTCGAGGTCTTTCAGTGGGAGGGTGTTTATGACGTCCTTGTTCCCAAGCCAACCTCTTCTTCCTGTGGCGACGCCGAACATCATGTAATTCAGCTGAGGTATGCTATGTGCATCGGTCCCAATGGACAGAGTGACTCCCCTATCCTTCGCCTTCCTGCAGTTCAGGTCGTTGAGATCGAGCCGCTCCGGGAGGGCGTTTATCTCAAGGAAGACTTTTTTCTCCAACGCGGCATCCATCACCCTGTCAATATTGACTTGGTAGGGCTCTCTTTGCTCAATGACCCTTCCTGTCGGATGCGCCAGGATTGTGAGGTAGTCGTTCGACATCGCGGCGACAATCCTGTCCGTCATCTCCTTCTCATCCATCTTGAATCCGGAGTGGACAGATCCGACCACGAAATCGAGATCCTTCAGCATGCTATCTGGATAATCTAAGGTCCCATCGTTGCGGATCTCGACCTCCGTCCCCATGAGGACTCTGATCCCTTCTGTCTTCCCGGAGACACTTCTCACAATCTCGACGTTCCTCATCAGGTCCTCCTTCGAGACTCCGCCCGCCACCTTTAGTGATTCCGAATGGTCGGTTATTCCGATGTACTCGTACCCCCTGTTCTTGGCCTCAAGCGCTATTTCTTCCACCGTCGCGCTCCCGTCGCTTAGAGTCGAGTGCACGTGAAAATCACCCTTGATATCTCCGAGTTCAAGCAAGATAGGGAGTCTGTGGTCGATAGCAGCCTTGATCTCCCCTCTGTTCTCGCGGATCTCCGGCGGCATCACCTCAAGATCGAGAGCAGCATACACCTCCTCCTCTGTCCTGCTGGCTATCCTCTCATCAGTGTCCTTTGTGAAAACCCCATACTCGTTTATCTTGAGTCCTTTGTCGATCGCAAGCGACCTCAGCGAGATGTTGTGCTCTTTGGACCCGGTGAAGTACTGGAGCGCCGCACCATAGCTGTCAGTTTCCACCACTCTGATGTCGACCTGCACCCCCTCCTTCAGCCTGATGCTCGATTTCGTGTCGCCCTTCGCGATGACCTCCGAGACGTTCGGATTCCTGACGAAAATATCCATTACATTCTTGGGCTCGTCGCTGCCGACAAGGATGTCTATGTCGCCGATCGTCTCCCTCATTCGACGGAGGCTCCCCGCGACGCTTATCAGCTTGTAGCCTCCGGCCGTCACCATGTAGTCGACAATGCTTTTTGCGTAGAAGTACGCGTATCCTAGGAGCATCCGACCAGTTCGTTGCTCGAGAAGCTGGATCCCTTTGAGTATATTCTCTTCCGACCTACCGCCGAAGCCCTTCAGCCCGCGGATCCTGTGGTCCTCGGCCGCTTTCTTCAGCTCGTGTAGGTTCGTTATTTTCAGTTCCTTGTACAAACGCATGATCGTCTTCGGCCCGATCTCCGGGACCGTCATGATTTGGAGCAGTCCGACTGGGAACTCCTCTCTCAGTTCCTTCAGATAATTCAGCTCTCCAGACTGGATAATCTCGGCGACCTTCTTCGCGATTGCCTCCCCTATGCCCGGGATCTCTCGGAGCTTACCCTCTCTGTAGTACTCCTGGATATCCTTGTCAAGCTCCTCGATGTTCCTTGCAGCCCTTCTGTATGCTCTGGGTTTGAACTCGACCCCCTTCAGTTCCAGAAGATCGGCTATTTCATAGAGGACCTGGGCCACCTTCTCGTTGGTCATTCGATCTCAAGTGACGAAATCGGTTCGCCGAGCAATGAACGTTGCCATCAGTGCCTGAAGACTCGGGTCCCTGTGAACACCATGGCCATATTGTGTTCGTTCGCCGCCTGAATGACCTCTTCGTCCCTGACCGATCCTCCGGGCTGTATGATCGCAACCACACCAGCTTTTGCGGCCTCGTCCACTCCATCCCGGAACGGGAAGAAAGCATCGGAAGCCATCACGCTGCCTCTTGCTTCCTCCTTCGCCTTCGAGGCGGCGATTATGGAGGAGTCCACTCTGCTCATCTGCCCGGCGCCGATGCCGACCGCTCTCTCGTCCTTAGCGTAAATTATAGCATTGGACCAGACGTGTTTCGCTACCTTCCAGGCGAAAAGCATAGATTTGATCTCCTCCTCCGTAGGTTGCCGCTTCGTAACCACCTTAAGGTTCTCAGGCTTGAGTTTGATATACTCGGATGTTTGAACAAGTAGGCCGCCCTTGATCTTCTTCATCTTCATCTCTGGCTTCTCATCACGAGTGATCGGGGCGTTCGTCCTGAGGATCCGGATGTTCTTCTTCTTCATCAGGGTCTCGAGCGCGCCTGGCGTGTACGAAGGCGCTATGACCGCCTCGACGAAGTGTTTTGATATCTCCGCCGCCGTCGCGTCGTCGAGTTCCCTGTTGACTCCTATGACGCATCCGAACGCTGCTACTGGGTCGACATTGTAAGCGACCACGAAAGCGTCGGCGATCTTGTCGGCGCTGGCTATCCCGCAGGGGTTGGTGTGCTTCAACACGCATGATGTCGGCCTCTCAAAGTCCCTGAGGATCTCGAGGGCTGCTTCCAGGTCAAGGATGTTGTTGAATGACAGTTCCTTGCCGTGCAGCCTCTCGCTCCTGGAAATACATACCCCCGCCGCAAACGGATCAGTGTAGAACGCCGCCGACTGGTTCGGGTTCTCCCCATAGCGAAGATCCATGTCCTTCTCGAATCCAAGAGATAGAGTCGGCGGGAACAGGTCCGATCCGAACGCCTTGCCGAGGTACGAGGCAATCATGGAATCGTAGAACGAGGTACTTCTGAATGCTTCCAGCATCAGAGCCTTGAGCGTCTCCGCGCTTATGTCGCCGCCTGAGCCCCTCATCTCGTCGAGTATGGAGCCGTACCGGCCAGGATTCGTGACAACCGCCACGGACTGATAGTTCTTCGCAGCGGCTCTGATCATGCTCGGGCCGCCGATGTCGATGTTCTCGATGATGTCCTCGATGGTCGAATTCGGTTTCAGCACGGTCTCCTTGAACGGGTACAGGTTGACGACGACCATGTCTATCTTCTTAATGCCTCTGTCTGAGAGCGTCTTCATGTGCTCCGGAAGATCCCGTCGGGCGAGAATGCCCGCGTGGATCAGGGGGTGAAGCGTCTTGACTCTTCCATCCAGCATCTCGGGAAACCCCGTCACCTGTGAAATCTCGATCGCGTCTATGTTGTTCTTCTTCAGCATCGATGCCGTTCCGCCCGTCGAGATCAACTCGACGCCCATCTGCTTCAGTTCCGATGCGAACTCGACGACACCGGTCTTGTTAGAAACACTGATTAATGCCCGTTCTATCTTGACCATACCGATTCCTCCCAGCTAAGGTAAGGCATACAAGAAACAGTATGCCGGGCATATATGCCACACTTAGACATAAATATGATTGCAGGGAGGCTCGAATCTCACAGTCGACTTTCGGTCAGAGCGACTAGGGCCTCACCCCTGGGCTCAGAATCCAAAGACTTTTATTCGCCGACCCCTGTTCGTAATTCCGGTCAATCTGATGATCGTTATCAGCGAGAGGATCAACGGTCTCTTCGCATCCGTTGCGAAGGCCATCGACAAGCGGGATTCGAAGTTCATTCAGGACCTTGCCCTGAGACAAGTCGAATGCGGGGCGCAGATGCTGGACGTGAACACAGGCCCCGGAAGAGAGGACGCGCCAGCGGTGATGGATTGGTTGGTCAGGACCGTTCAAGAAGTCACCGATCTTCCACTGTGCCTGGATACTCCAGGTGCAAAAACCATGGATGCGGGCCTAAAGGCATGCAAGAACAAGGTCGTGATGAACTCCACGACCGCTGAACGCAAGAGGATGGAGCGGTTCTTCCCCCTTTGCAGGGAACACGGCACAGAGATCATTTGCCTTGCAATGGACGAGCGAGGCATACCGAATGATGCCCAGTCTCGTGCCGAAATGGCGATGTTGATGATGACCACCGCCATGGAGTACGATATCATGCCGGATCGCCTCTATCTCGATCCGCTCGTAATGCCTGTTGGAGCGGCTCAGGACCAGGCTGGGAAAGCCATCCAGGCGCTGCAACTGTTTCAGACTCTGAACAACCCTCCCCCGCGAACGGTGGTGGGACTCAGCAATGTTTCCAATCAAACGAAAGAGAGAGGTCTCCTGAATAGGACCTACCTGGCAATGCTAATGGGTGTCGGGCTCACAGCGGCAATATGCGATCCAGAGGACGAGGATCTCATGAAGATCATCAAGGCAGGCCAGGTTCTTCTCAATCAGAAGTTGTACTGCGACGATTTCTTGAGAGCCTGAGATGTCCCACTGGAGAAAAGGGGTCAGACAATCGGTCTGGGGTATAGGCCAGCTCTCTGCACTATCTCGGGGACCTTCTGCTCCCAGGCTATTGCCATGATGTGAACGCCATGAACTCCCTTGATCTTTCTCAGGTGTTCGATCTGTTCCACGCAAATAGCGATTCCCTCCAACTTCGGGTCAGCGGCCTTCCTCATCCGTTCTATGATGCCGTCCGGAACCATAGTTCCTGGAACCTTCGTCTTCATGTATTTCGCTGCGCCAAGTGATTTCAGAGGAAGGACTCCCGCGAGCAAGTGGACCTTCTTGTCGAGTCCCCTGTCTCTGACGCCCACCATCCAACGCTCGAATCTCTCCATGTCGAAGACCGCTTGGGTCTGTATGAACTCCGCTCCGGCCGTAATCTTCTTCCCCAGCCTCGCGACTCTGAATTCGAATGGGTCCGCAAACGGATTCTCTGTCGCTCCTAAGAAGACCTTCGGTGCCTCTTCTAGCTCGTCCCCGCCCCAGACTCTCTTCTCATCCCTCATCATCCTGAATATCTGCAACTCTTGTATCGAGTCGATATCGTAGACGTTCTTCGACTCCTTCTGATTCCCGAATGTCTGATGGTCGCCGCTGAGGCACAAGACATTCTTCACTCCCAGCGCTGCGGCGCCGAGCAGATCCGACTGAAGAGCGATCCTGTTCCGATCCCTGCACGTCATCTGCATTACTGGTTCAGCACCCTCCTGTATGCAGAGGACTGCGGAGGCGAAGCTGGACATTCTCACGATCGCAGTCTGGTTGTCCGTTACATTGAACGCGTCCCCGTAATCCTTCATCATCCTCGCATGATTCCTTACGACTTCTGGGTTCGGAGATCTTGGAGGGCCTATCTCGGCCGTCACCGCGAATCTCCCAGCGCTGAGTACCTTCTCCAGATTGCTGCCCGCTCTCAGTCGACACCCTCCTTTGCCTTCTTCTCCTCAGGAGTGAGGACTGCTTCCGGGCGCACTATCTTCCTCGGCCCGCCGCTCCTGCTCGGTATCCAGTTCTTCGGCGGAATCACCTTCTCCATCAATTCGAGCTGGTCGAATCTCTTGAGGTTCTGGAAAATCTGATCCCAACCACAAGGGGTCTCTGGATTGACCTCGCACTTGCCGTTCTGCGAGCCCCCGCATGGTCCGTTCAGGAGGCTCTTCGCGCATCTCACGATGGGACAGATCCCCCCGGTCAAGTGAAGGACGCAGTCCCCGCATCCGCCGCATTTCTCGAGGAAGATGCCCTGCTCCTCAGGGGCCCCCATGTTTGAGGTGTTGAGTCCTGGTACTATCCTCGTGTCCGGGTAGAGATCCTGCAATACCTGCGCCCCGACGCCGCAGGCGATCGAGATGATGACATCTCTCCCCTCCACGCTCGGGTGCATCTCCCTTACCCACTCCTTTTCGCACTGCCTCTCCACAGTAATCTCCGAGACCTCCCAGTCTTTATCGTTCAAGTCTGAGTATAGGCGCAGGGATTCTGCCAGGAGTCCCACCTCCTTTTCCCCTCCCGCGAGGCACATAGCGACACAAGACCTGCACCCTGCGACGAGGATCCTGTGGTGACCTTCGACGATCTGGCAGATCTCTCCCAGGGGTTTTTGCTCCGCGACGATCACTTGACCACCTTCTTCAGTGGACTCGGTCCAAGGTCTTCGACGCGCGAGACCATCTCCCGGACGATTTCGGGAAACCTCCACCCCTGGTTCGAGGCGACGTTGAACATCTCCAATCTCTCCTTCTCGATTCCGATAGCGTCGAGAAGCCGCTTCGCATGTTCGACCCTCTTCCTCGCCTCGAAGTTCCCGTACTCGTAGTGGCAATTCTTCTCGAGGCATCCGGCCACGAACACTGCGTCGGCGCCTTCTCTGAACGCCTTCAGTATGTGGAGGACGTCGATCCTTCCCGCGCAGGGGACCCTTATGACCATCGTTTCCGGTGAGTAGCGGATATGCATGACGCCTGCGAGGTCCGCCGAGGAGTACGCTCCATGACTGCAGCAGTAGCCGATGATTCTCACGCGATCGGTCATCTTCCGCCACCTCTCACGCTCGCGGACGACTGCGCCTCGATCTGCCCGTCCGTGTAGCCATATATCTGTATCGCCTTGCTAGGGCAGATCCCTACGCAAATGCCGCAACCCTGGCATGTCTGGATGTCGATCTCCGCCATTCCGTCCTCGTTGATGAACGGCGCCGTGTACGGACAGCTTCTGATGCAGCAGAGGCAGACTGAGCACTTCTCCGGGTCGACCTCTGCGACAGTCCCTCCGACCTCTATGAATGGTAATGAGAGGAGGGAGACAGCTCCTGACGCGGCGGCCGACGCCGCCAGGAGATCCTCCGAAACGAGTCTCGGCCCTGCGGCGCCTCCGCAAAGGAAGACACCCTCTCTCAACGTTGATGTCGGCTCTAGCCGGACCTTGGATCCGACCAGGAATCCGCTCGCATCGATCGGGATCCTGAAGATCTTCGCAAGCCGCCTCGTATCTTGAGGTTTCAAGATATCGCCAACGACAACGAGATCTGCAGGCAGGCTCAGGGCAGTGTCCGAGCTTTCATCGGTGACTAGCACTCTCAGACTCCCCTCGCGCTCGATCACCACTTCTCCCTCGCACCGTACGAACCTGATCCCGCATTCCTGCGCCCTCTTGTAATCGAGTTCGTTCATGCCATATGTTCTGAATTCGTTGGCGATGATCGTGACATCCGCAGAGGGCAGTAGGGCCTTCAACCTCAGAGCGTTGGTTATCGCGTCCAGGTGGCAGCTCCTTCCGACCACCACTTCCGACGAGGCCTTTGGGGCTATCATGACGACTTTTTCTGGGCAGACTTCTTGCGAGCTCAAGAACCTGTTGAACTCCCCTTGAGTGATCACTCGCTCATCCTCATCTTCTCCTCTTGGTGCGAACGGCACCGCGTCTAGGACGAGGATCACTGCCCCGCACCTGACATCCTCTTCCCCCTTTGGAGTCTGGATCAATGCCCGGAAGTCTCCGGGATGTCCCTGGAAGTCGACGATCTCTGCGTCGAGCAGAATCCTCACCGAAGGGCTGGATCTTAGTCCTTGTAGGATCTTCTGGACGTATTCAGCAGACACGCCATGAAATGTAGCTATCACGGAGACCTCTTCCAGCGATTCCTTCGGATCGACAACGATGACTCCGAAACCCTGGTCGGATACATGCGATGCAGCAACCATGGCGCTGAGACCGCCGCCGACAACAAGCACGCTCTTCGACGAGAGAGGAACCTGCTGGTACGGTGCCGGGAACAGTAACCTGCATTTCGAAGTTGCAGCCTCGACAAGCGCCCTCGCCTTCTCCGTCGCCTCAGGTCGGGCGTGGACGAACGCGCACTGTTCTCTGATGTTTGCGATCTCGAACATATACTGGTTGAGACCCGCGGCCGCGGCAACTTCCCTGAACGTTCTCTCGTGAGTTTTCGGCGAGCATCCTGCGACCACGAACCTTCCCAGATAATTCTCCTTGATAGCCCCTTGGATTTCTGCCCGCCCTCTTGCTGAACAAGGAAAATCCATCACTTCGACGAACGCCACCGAAACCAGGGAAGAAGCGTGGGCTGCCACCGAATCTACATCGACGATCCTGCTGACCGCTCCCCCGCACTTGCAGATGAAGATACCGATCCTCTCACCTCTGTCTTCAGCAACATCCTGTATGAGTCTCCTTCGGGGTCGCGCTGGCCTCATGCTGCTCACGAACGATATTAGCTCGTCCCCCTTCCGAAGTAGGACGTCCGGGATCAGTGCAATTCCCCCAGAAAGGATGCGACCTTGCCGGCGGCGGCTATACCATCTTCAACGCTCTCCTCGATGTCCTTCGGGCCCGAGCAGCAACCCGCCGGGAACACTCCGGCGACGCCCTCTTCTAGAAATCCCTGTACGGAGATGCTCAGTCCCAGTGACCTCGCGAGACTCGATGCATCTCTAGGCGGGAGTATGCCGACGGAGAGCATCACGAGGTCGAACTCCGCCTCGATGACCTTCTCGTCGTCAGCGCTAGCAAATCTCAGGATCGGCTTTCCTGATCCGCAATCGAGGACCTCGGCCGGTCTCGACCTGATCAAAGTGACATTCTTCTCCACGGTCGCCCAGCCGGTCAGCTCGTCGTCCACCAGGTCGTAGGGTCGCCAGTCCATGAAGAAGAACGATATCTCAGCCTCGGGATCCTGCCGTTTCAGAAGCTGCCCTATCTTCAACGCGTACTTGCAGCATACCTTCGAGCAGTAGCCAGCTCCGAATCTGTCGTCCCTGGAACCGACGCACTGGATAATGGCGATTCGCTTGGGTGTTTCCCCGCTCGAAGGAACAAGTATCCTCCCTGTCCGGATTATAGATCTCTCTACGTCGACGGACGATACGACGTCCTTGTACAGACCATATCCGTATCTCGGTTCCTTCACCGGGTCGAACGGCTCGAATCCGTTCGCGACGACTATTGCTCCGACGGCGAGCTGTTTATTCGAAGCCTCGGGAAAGAAATCTATCGCAGCGGTCGGGCAGACTTCGGCGCATTTCCCGCATTCTCCATTCCTCAGCCTGATGCATTTCTCCTCGTCGATTCGAAACGTCCTCGGTGCTCCATATTCAGAGGAGGGCCTGATGGCGCTGCCCTCGACCGGGCAGACCTCATCGCAGGCGCCGCATCCGACGCAAGCGTCCTCCCGGACGTACTGGGTATTCCTCTTCAGCATCACTCTGAACGCGCCGGGCTGGCCAGACACACGGACAACTTCCGTGTTCGTTAGAATCCTTATGAAATTTGATTGGACCAGGTCATCGATCTTGTCCATCGAGAGGCAGACGTCGCACCTGACGCACTCGATCACGCCCTTGCAGCAGAGCTCGGATGCCCGTCCTCCTATGCCCGGCTTCTTCTCAACTATCGTCGAGAAGATTCCGCGCTCGGCGAGGTTGAGCGCAGCGGTGATTCCAGCCGGACCTCCGCCTATCACTAGGACCTGGGCCAGACTAATACCTCCCAATAGGTCGCGATATCGACTTCGATGGGGGACATCGAACGACCTGGAAGCGCAGGGCGGAGCGCATGGCATTGAAGAACTCAATCATGATTATAAATAGGTTGTGAGAATCGCTGGACTGCTCAGGACCTGGGCTTCGGTGGTTGGAAGCGAGGACGATTCCAGATTCTTCGTGACAACGTCCCCTAGCTCAAGGTGCGACAATTGTTATCTATTATCACTCTCATTCGCATCTAATGCGCTGCGCCGCGATGACCATAGACGTTGACAGGGACGTCAACCTTGCGGAGAAGGGCAGGATCGGCGGAGTCTCAAGAGAAAAGGGTGGGAAGACCTCTCCAAGGTTCAGGTCCGCGGCGAAAGGTCTCAAGATGATCGCCTCGATCCTTGACGACCTCGGAATCCAGGGCACTTTTTTCATTGAGGCCGAGACGGCGAATGAGCTATCGAAGACCGTGGATTTGAGAGGCCTCCTTCGCTCGCACGAGATCGCCGCCCACGGGATAGTCCACGAAGACTTGACTGGCGCCGACACCGGCATCAAGCTCTCTGCGCAGCAGATTGAGGAAGTCGCAGTCGGAAGCTCGAGTGCGTTGAAGAGCCTGTTGAAGCGCAGACCGGTCGGCTTCCGCGCTCCGTATCTTCATATCGACCTCGCCGTGCTCCAGGCGCTTGCCCAGGAAGGTTATCTGTATGATTCCTCAATAGTGCGGAGGCAGAACAGAGGAGAAGTGTACCCGTATAGGGTCTTCGGCCCATTGGTGGAGGCGCCGATTTCTTCCGGATCCGACAAGGAGGGCAAGAAGATAGTATCGTATCTCTGGCCCCTTCACGAGAGGGAGAGGAACGTGAGGGATTACGAGCGCATGGTCTCTAGGTTCAGCTCTGGCTTGCTCGTACTTGCGACCCACAGCTGGCACATGGTCGAGAATTACAAGGACGGCGTGCTGGCCGAGAAGAAGGTCGCGGAGAACATGAATTGGGTCCGAACGATCATCCAGGGAGCGATTGATCGGGGGATCGAGTTCATGACGATCGAGGAGTACATCGTGGAACATATGGGGGACTAGACCCCGAAGAGGCGAACACTTTCTAAGGAGCCACCGTCGATGATCCGATGCTTGATACTGGACTGCTCTGGCTTGATCGATCGGACGCGACACATCGGGATGGTGCGGAGTGGTTTGGAAAGGATCCGGCGAGTCTCGTCAGATCCTTTATTTAGTTATTCCTACCTCTCTAGAAAAGCCCCTTGATGTTACCCTTCTCGTCGAGGTCTATGTCCATGTATCCTGGGTGCGATGCGAGGCCAGGCATCGTGCTCATCTTCCCCAGCAGCGGGTAGATGAAACCTGCGCCGACGCTCGCCCTAACCTCCCGAATCGGAACGGTGAAGCCCTTCGGGACGCCCTTAAGATCTGGGTCGTGGCTCAAGCTCAAGTGGGTTTTCGCCATGCATATCGGTAAGCCACCAAAACCGGCGTTCTCGTAGGACTTGATCTGCTTCTCAGCGATGTCGGTGTACGTCACGTCGTCCGCTCCGTAGATCTCCTTGGCGATGCACTCTATCTTCTTCTTGATCGGCCAGTCGAGCGGATAGAGAAACTTGAACTTCGAGGGCCTGCCGCAAGCCTCGACGACGAGCTTCGCTAGTTGCTTCGCACCCTTGCCCCCCTCGGCCCAGTGCGTGCACTTCACGGCGTCCTCCGCCCCGGTCTTGGCCGCATACTTGCGAATAACCTCGAACTCGGCGTCCGTGTCGCTCTCGAAGGCATTGACAGCCACGACGACAGGGATGCCGAAACGCGTCGCGTTCTTGATGTGCGCTCCGAGGTTGCCCAGTCCCCTCTCAAGCAGGTCGAGGTTCTCGTTAGTGTAGGCCTTGTCGAGCGGCACGCCCGGCCTGACCTTCGGTCCTCCCCCATGCATCTTAAGTGCCCTAACGGTCGCGACGAGCACTACCGCGTTCGGGATTAGGCCACTGTACCTGCACTTGATGTCGAAGAACTTCTCCATCCCTATGTCCGCGCCGAAACCGCTCTCCGTGACGACGTAGTCAGCGCATCTGAGGGCGATCTGGTCCGCAATGATGCTGCTGTTGCCGTGCGCGATGTTCGCGAATGGCCCCGCATGTACGAAGGCCGGTTGTCCTTCCAGAGTCTGCATCAGATTGGGCATGATCGTGTCCTTCATCAGGACCGTGACCGCGCCCGCAATCTTCAGCTGTTCAAGCGAGACCGGCTTGCCGGTCCTGTCAAGCCCGACGACAACTCGTCCAATTCTTTGGCGCATGTCTCTGAGGTCCGCAGTGAGAGCGAGGATTGCCATCAGTTCGCTCGCGACGCTGATGTCGTATCCGGTCTTCCGGGGGAAGATTGGGTTCAGAGTCCCGTCTTCATTCTTTGCGTCGTTGAATCCTATTAGAATCTCTCTTAGACTGCGGTCGCAGACGTCAACAACGCGGTTCCATGTGATAGTACTGGGGTCGATGTCTATTCTCGTCAGCTCTTTCTTCTTCAGTTGCTCGTCCGTCTGGAGGCTCTCGTGGTACATGCGGCTGTCGATTGCGGCAGCCACCAAATTGTTAGCCACTGAGATAGCGTGTATATCCCCCGTCAGGTGAAGATTGAAGCTTTCCATCGGTATGATCTGGCTGTAGCCTCCTCCTGCGGCGCCGCCCTTGATGTTGAACGTCGGTCCCATGCTCGGTTGTCTGATGCATGCGGCGACGCTCTTCTTCAACTCCGTGCCCAGAGCCTGAACGAGACCCACGGTCGTGGTCGTCTTGCCCTCACCGAGGGGTGTCGGGGTGATTGCCGTCACATCGATGTACCTACCCTGGGGTCTGTCGGCGAACTTCTTCATGACGTCCAGATGGACCTTGCCTATGAACCTGCCGTAGAATTCCAGGTCGTCTGCAGTCAATCCCAACTTCGCGGCGACGTCCACGATCGGTCGAATGTTCGTCTTCTGAGCTATCTCGATGTCACTCTTCAAAGAAACTTCCCTCCGGGAAGCCCGCCCTGTGGCGGGGAGCTTCACTTTGTCTATATCTCACGAAGGTTTCTTTCTCGCCCCAGGCTTTTTCCCCTGAAAACGAAAGAATCTCTACGTCGACACCGTGATGATTGCTGATTGATGATCGATGATTGGAATATACCTATTTTATGAAAATTGGTCAACCGAAACTTTTGGAAAAGCTGTTGTTGGTGGTGGTGTGGAGAAGGGCTTGGGTTAGTGGTGGCTGTAAGCCATCCGCTGGGGTGCTTTTTTGGGGAATCTCTTGGTTCCCTTCCGCAGTTTCTGGCCGAGGGCCGTCTCGGCGTGCAACCTCAGACCGAGTGCATCGATAACTTTGAGAATGGTATCGAAGCCCGGACTCCTGTCTCCTGAGAGCGCTTTGTAAAGACTCTCGCGGGACAACCCGGCATCCCGCGCCACCTGAGACATGCCTTTTGCCCGGGCAATATCTCCCAGTGCTTTGGCAATGAAGGCGGCATCACCATTTGCCTCCTCAATGCAAGCTTCAAGATAAGCAGCCATTTCCTGGGGAGTACGAAGATGTTCGGAAACATCATATTTGGTCGTGATTGTTTTTGCCATCATATCCTCCTAAAGATTCCTTGCCAGGCGAAGTGCAGTCTTGATATCTCTATCCTGTGTGCGCTTCTCGCCACCCGCCAGCAGAATGATCACCGATTGCCCGCGCTGCGTGTAATAAACCCGATACCCCGGTCCGTAATCGATCCGCAACTCTGAAACTCCTTCTCCCACCGGCTTTGCATCTCCGGGATTTCCACCGGCTAATCGCTCGATCCTTACCAGAATACGTGCGCGTGCCCGGACGTCCTTCAAGCCGTCGATCCATTTGGCGAAAAGTTCAGTTTTGCGAATCTCTACCATACGAATTGTAGCCTAATGGCTACACTTTGTCAATCAATGTCTGCCGTTGTCATAATATTGATCGGTGGGGTCGGCAGTTCGAATCTTTATCCTTGGCTTTACCTATATTTCACGAAAGTTTCCTTCTGACCCCAGGCCTTTTTCCTGGAAACGAAGAAATATCTTCACCGCCACCCATCTCATTGATG
>JBEKKT010000008.1:0-52202 GCA_050010535.1 Methanomassiliicoccales archaeon
CCGATGCCATCCCTGCACTTTGAAACGAATATGATCGTGCCACCCTCCTTCAGCGCCCACTTCCCATTGTCGAGCGCCTTCTGGGATTGATACAGATCGACGTCCATGGGATATGGGGCGACACTGACAACGACGTCCACCTTCTCGTCAATCTTGACCGAGTAGACCTCGTCGGCCCACTCTACTGCCTTCTCGAACGCCTTGTTTACATCCCCGACGGCGACCTTGTAGATGTTCTGGTGACGGTCGAGGACTAGCTGAATTGAGAATAATGGCTTGTCCTTGATGATCTCCAGAGCATCCGCCATGTCCTCGTGCACCGGATTTCCCTTCAGCCTAAGCGCCTGTGCTTCCGGCATCATAGCCATGCGGTGGTTCTGCTCGATCGTCTCATAGGATGCGACGCCGGGAAGGAACGACTTTCTTCCCCCAGTGTATCCCGCGAAGTAATGTGGCTCGACACTCGTTATGATGATTAGACGGTCCGCGTCCGCAGCAATCTCGTTCACCCACATGCTGGTGCCGTTATTCGATTTTCCCAAGTACTCCATCTTGTCCTTCTTTGAATCGTGGGCGTGGACGTGCGGCATGAGGTTCTCGTAATGGCCGCCGAAGATGAATCTGTACTCGTCCTCAGTCGGGGCGCGATGCGAACCCGTCGCGATCAGATACCTTGCAGACGCGAGATTCATCCTCCCGACCAGGTCGTCCAGGACTTTATAAGTCGGGGTCGGTCTGGTAGCGTCGTTGATGAGGAAGACGACATTCTTCGCTTCCTTTAGGAACTCCTGGAGGCTCGGGGCGCCGATCGGTTCGTCGATTGCCCTTTCTACCTCTTCGTACTCATCCGTTGCCTCGACTTCATTCGGATACACGACGCCGGCGAAGTTACGATCTGGGATATCGAGAACCTGCTCACCGTCTTTTCCATATGGAATAGTGACCCTCATGATCCGGACCGTCTTTGATATCGGAGACACCTATTAATGATTTAGCCCTGCACGGATAGGGCCCGTCAAGGGGAAAGGTATTTTTCTGACGAAACCTACTGCAATAGACCGATGAGCACCCTTGGCGACATGGGCGAGAAGGAGGTTGTCTGGCGGATTCTCGGCGGAATCAGGAGCAGCGCTCCTGTTGGCCCCGGAGATGATGCCGCCGCGGTCGACATGGGAGACTACTACCTAGTGGTTACGACCGACCTAATCTCCTTGCACACCCACATTCCGAAGATCATGACTGACAGGCAGATCGGATGGATGCTTGCAGCCGTCAACTATAGCGACATCGCCGCAATGGGCGCGAGACCGATCGGCATGGTCGTGTCGCTCGCCCTTCCCAGGGAGACGGCGTTCTCTTCGTTGGAGAGCATGATGGACGGCATGCAGGACTGCTCCGAGTCGGTGGGTGCTGAGATACTTGGCGGCGACACAAAGGAATCGCCGGAGATGACCCTGGCTGGGACAGCCCTGGGCACAGTGAAGAAGAACGAGATCCTCCTAAGAAAAGGCTCGAGGCCGGGGGATTATCTTGCAGTGACAGGCACGCTCGGTCTTGCGGCCGCGGGATACTACGCTCTCGTCAAGGGCTTGCATTGCCCGTCTGGTGTGAAGGCGCTCCTCGAGCCGAAGCCGAGGGTGAAGGAGGGTTTGCTTCTATCTTCATCGGGGGCGGTGACGTCCTGCATGGACATATCCGACGGTCTCGCTTCCTCGGTTTACCAACTCTCCGAGATGAGCGGGGTATCGTTCTCGGTCGACTGGGATTCCATCCCAGTGAAGAAGGAAGTGCTCCGGGTTGCGGAGGATTGCGGCATGAACCCTGAGGAGCTTGCGCTCTACTGCGGCGGGGACTACCAGCTCCTTTTCACCGTAGCTCCGGACAAGATGCCGAAGCTCCGATCGCCCATGAGGTCCCGGATGTCTATCATAGGCAAGGCGAATAAACCCGGTAGGAATACATTAAAGAGAGGCGGCAGAGTAGGTATTCTCGAAAATCGAGGATACGAGCATTTTCGGTGACATTGCCTATGAAAGAAGCTAGATTCTGGAGGGTTGAGGATGGAAGGGTCGCTTGCGGCCTCTGTCCCCACGCCTGCAAGATCGCCATCGGCAAACGGGGGATTTGCGGGGTCAGGGAGAACAAGGATGGGAGACTGTGCTCCCTCATCTACGGTAAGGCGTCCTCGGTTCATGTTGACCCGATAGAGAAGAAACCGTTCTTCCACTTCAAGCCGGGTGAAAGAGTTCTGTCCCTCGGAAGCGTGGGATGCACCTTCAGATGCCAGAACTGCCAGAACTATACGATTTCTCAAGCCGAGGTAGGGGAATTCGGTCTCGAGGACATCAGCTCGAAAGAAGTGCTGGACGCGTGCAAGAGAACCGGATGCAAGGGCATATCTTGGACGTACAATGAACCGACGATATGGCACGAATTCTCATACGATACTTCCAAAATCGCGAAGTCGATGGGATTTCATTCGAACTACGTGACTAACGGATACATTCAAGAAGCACCGCTCCGGGAGCTCGCAGAATGCATCGACGCGATGAACATCGACGTCAAGGCATTCGACGAGGAGTTCTACAAGAAGGTCTGCAGAGCATCGCTTAAGCCAGTGTTGGACGCGGCGAAGCTCGCCCACGAACTCGGAATCCACGTCGAGCTCACTTATCTCGTGATTCCGGGAAAGAACGATGCGGAGGCGGAGATAAGGGACTTCTCGAGGTGGGTGGCGCAATCGCTCAATCCGAAGGTCCCCGTGCACTTCACACGATTCCATCCGGACTATCTCATGATGGACGTCCCGTCGACACCGATAGGGACGCTGGACATGGCTTACAAGGTAGGCAAGGAAGAGGGGCTCATGTTCCCTTACGCCGGCAACGTCCCAGGAGACGAGAGGGAGAACACCTACTGCCCGAAATGCGGGGAACTAGTCATAAGAAGAATGGGATTTAGCGTCATCGAGATGAAAGCGAAGAAGGGTAGGTGTCCGGCCTGCGGCGAGGACCTGAACATGATCATCTGAGCGATCGTAGAACAGGCCCGCTCGAACATGTTTTAACTTCCGAATGCTATCGTTTCACGCGATGGACCTAAGAACGATGTACGAGAGGCTCGGATCCCGGTTTAAGAATGATAACTGGTGGCCGGCCGAGTCTGAGTTCGAGATCATGATTGGAGCAATCCTGACGCAGCAGACCTCCTGGGAGAACGTGGAGGGGGTCATAGCCGGCATGAAGACGAACGACCTGCTCGACGTCGACTCGCTGGCGAAGGTCGACAACGACACGCTCGAGGAGATCATAATGCCCGCCGGGTTCTACCGCCAGAAGGCGAGCAGAATTAAGGGTCTGGCAGAGTACATCAAGGTCCACTATGACTCCGACCCGCTGGCGATCCTGGGCCAGCCACTCGAAGAGGCAAGGAGAGAGCTCCTCAGCATCAGGGGGATCGGGGAGGAAACCGCTGACTCAATGCTGCTCTTCGCGGGACACAGACCCAAGTTCGTTGCTGCGTCCTACGTCTCAAGAATATTCCAGAGAACCGGGATCCTTGACTCCGACGACTACGGAGAGATACAGAGATATGTGGAGTCAATCGTACCCCCGAAGCCGGAGATATACGCGAAGTTCTACGCACTCCTAGTGCAGCTGGCGAAGACGTACTGCAAGGCGCGGCCGATCTGCAAAGGCTGTCCGCTGGAACAGGAGTGCGCATTCAACGCACGAAGAGGAAAATGATGTTCCCCACGATGCTCGAGAACAGGATCGAGAATGTGATCGGGATCAAGAACGGCATCTTCGGCGTCACCCAAATTGCGTCGGCCCCGAACTTCTCGAGCTCGTCATAGACCTCTTCGTAGGAGTCCATCGTCTTCGGGAACAACGTCAACTTCCTTTTGCCCTCGACCACATACTCCAGAGGCCAAACAAACCTCTTACGCGCCTCGGCCACGGTCAGTCGATAGCCGAAGAACATCACCGGCAACTTCCTGCTCCCTTTCGCAAGATTGCAGAAGAACATCCCTATCGGAACGACGATCGTGAGTAGGGCGGCGTTGAAAAGGATGAGGAGAGAGAACGGGAACGCGTACTGGGCGACGTCGACGGGTATCGGAATCAAGGGAAGGGAATCGATCACAGGATAAACGGGGAACACTATCGACAGTGCCAGCAGGGCCTTCGCGTCCGCTCCCCCCTTGATCATGTTGAATTGATAGAGGAGGATGATCAGCACGAACATGAAGAGGACTGTCATCAGTTCCCACAGGTAGGCGGACTGCCAGAACATACCGATTAGAACCGCGAGGATGACTATGGCGGCGAGGTAGAAGCCTATCGGGACCGGATTCACCCCGTCCTCGAACATGCCCTTCCTGTCCCAGAACGTGTCGAAGAATATCACGGTCAGGGGTATGATGAACAGTAGATAGAGCAGGGAGGCGCCGTCGGAAAAGATCTTGACGGCAAGGAAGACTATCCCGAATCCGCCCAATCCTATCCAGAATGCATCGGAGGCCATCCTCGTCTTCCAGTCGGAGCGTGAAGCAAAGAAAAGGACCAGAAAGGAGACGACTATCTTCACGGCTGAGACGGCGTCCATGCAACCTCAGCAATTCAATCTGGACATAAAAATCTTTGTCAATGACGACCGGTCCTATTCGATGAGTATCACACCAATCGCAGGCCGAGTGCTTCCGCATGATCACGCACCAACTCATACTCTTCGCCCTTTAGCCCGCGAGATATCTCCCCGTACTCGCAGGCTCTGTGCATCGGCCTGTACTGGTCCATGACGTTCACGAGCGCATTGGGGACGTTCTCTGAGAGCCAGTCCAGTACCGGTATCGAACAGCATTCAACGTGGTTCGGAAGGATGAGATGCCTCACGATGACCTCGCCATGCTTTGCCGCCAGAATATGGTTTCTCGAGACGACATTCATGTAATTCGGAGCCCCGGACAACCTTTTCGCGCAAGCGTCGTTCCCGTACTTGAAATCCGTCAGGTACACGTCGATCACCCCCTCCAAAAGGTGCATCGATCTCTCCGTGAGGTACATGTTCGAGTTCCAGACCTGAGGGATGTCGACCAGCAACTCTTGTAGTACTTCTAGTATGTAAGCAAGGTTGGGGGTCGGGTCACCTCCGACCCAGTTCACGTTGACTGCTTTTCTACGAACGCGTCCGACTGATCTGGGAGAAAAAGAAACGTCTCCAACCTCTGACCTGCTCTGGATCATGTCCGCGAGGCGGGAGGGGGGGATGCGAACGCCATTGAACGGATCGGTGGATATGTCAAAATTCTGGCAGAATGCGCATTTGAAATTGCATCCAGAGAAAAATACGGTATACGAGGGTATCAGCTGGGGCTCTTCACCGTAGTGGAGGAACTCGCTGGAAATCCTGGCATCGACTACGCCGCACCTCCCTTCCTTCCCTGACGCCCTATCAGCACCGCACTTCCACTCGCAGATCTCACAGTGGCTCAGCATCCTCCTCGCGAGTTCCACCTTCAGATCAAGGAGGCTTCTTCCTTCGATCCGCCTTGCCCCGTGCGCTATTCTTCCGATGTCCGCACGAGACCAGAAAGCTCTCATCTCCGTTTCATGAATTGTCCATAAGTCATCGTCATTCTGCGATGAATCGAATGCGGATTCGATTTCTTGGAGAAGCAGGTACAGCGCCTCCTCCTTGCCTTCCAGTATTTGATAGTAGCGTTCGAGGGGGTCGATCATGGGACTGACTTTCTTAGAGTTGGACGACCTTAAGGTTATTTCCGAGATAGATGTTGCCATCCTTGTCAATCTTCCTCGCGACCCGCGGTCGGAAACTCAATTAACTATTTTAATAGCGATTTCCATTGGCTTCCAAAGTTTAGAGGACTTGGAGGGTTTCTACTGCCCGTAATGAACGCTATCAGGAACAGAAGGAGCATTCGCAGGTACAAGAGAAAGAAGATTCCAGAGAACGATCTCATGGAGGTTCTTGAGGCCGCGAGGTTAGCACCTTCGGGAGCAAACAGGCAATTCTGGAAGATGATCGTGGTCCAGGATGAGGAAAGGAAGAGGGGGCTCGTACCGCTGTGCAATAACCAGAAGTTCGTCGAGGACTGTTCTGCATTCATAGCAGGAATTGATGACCCGAGCCAGAAGTGGAACCGGGTCGATATCGCTATTACGTTTGACCACCTGACCCTGGCAGCTTACTCGAAGGGACTGGGGACATGTTGGATAGGGGCCTTTGACCCTGAGAAGGTCGCGGAGTACCTTGGAGTCCCGAAGGGTCAGGTCGTCACTGTTTGCATGACCCTAGGTTACCCTGACGAGAACCCGGGGGCGAGGACGAGGAAACCATCATCAGAACTGTTCTTCTTTGAGAGGTTCGGTGGTAAGAAATGAAGCTGATCCATGAAGCGGATATCAAGGTAGTGGCCGCAGACGGGGATAAGGGACAGGTCAGGATCAAGGACGTTACCGTGGAGGAGAACTTCGTATTCGGGCTCAGAGAGACCGGCCCCGATTGCCTTGTTCCGAAGAAGCCGCACAAGCACAAACTGAAACAGGTAATGTATGTCATAGAGGGATCTGGCACCGTCAGCAACGGAAAGGACACGATGCCTTTCAAAGCCGGGGACTTCATCCTTTTCAACGGCAACGAGGAGCACTACTTTGACAGCGACGGCAAGAACCTGAAGATGATCGAAGTGCGGGTTCCCTGAGCAGGACAGATCCGAGTATTGAACCATAGATCTGAATGGCCTGAGGTGTTGCGCGGGTCGCAGAATTCAACCTATTCCAGATCGACCAATGAGATCCATGGCATCGACGTTCGTTCCATGGTCTCACCACATAGGCTAGGTGTAAAGTTCTTAAAGAAGCATCTCTCAATATTAACAATAGTGAAAATATGACCCCTAAGTTCTTAGAATACGTCAGACAAGAATATGTTTGGGCAGCTGCGAGGATTGGGCTAGGATTCATCATATTATGGGCCTTCCTGGACAAGACCTTTGGTTTGGGTTTTGCGACTCAGGCAAGTAAGTCATGGATAAACGGAGCATCGCCGACGGTCGGCTATCTCAAGTTCGGAACCAGTGGCATATTTGCAGGATTGTTCCAGGGGCTGGCTGGCAATGTCGTGGTGGACGTTCTATTCATGCTCGCTCTGCTGCTCGTCGGCATCGCCCTGATACTTGGAATAGGAATGAAAATAGCTACAGTCTCGGGCGGTCTGCTGATGGTGCTGCTATGGATGACCAACGTTCCCCCTGCGTCCAACCCGATCCTGGACGAGCACATAATCTACCTGATACTTCTCATCGGACTCCTGAGGGTGAAAGCCGGACAAACGCTCGGACTTGGCAAGTGGTGGTCGAGTACATCCCTCGTGAAAAGATTCCCGATACTGGAGTGATTCCATCTGGCTCGCAAGGCCCTAACGCATCCCTGATGAGGCGCGTAATCGTCTTTGGTTTCCTTCTTGGCGCCTCACCAGGGCCTTTTTTTCTATTGTCAGTGCTCTCAAACCCATCCTGACACCAGCGGCAGATCGGAAAGTGAGTCCACGGACAGCTGCCTGCGGTCGGAACTGATATATCATTTGAATGACCTGCGTCTATGGGCATTGTTTTGCCGTTTCCAGCCCGCCAATCTAGGAAAGGGCCCCAGGTGAACGAATGGATGCGGGCGAGGAGCACCGGCCGGAAGCTGACGGTCATGCAACTCGAGCAAGCTCGGAGAACCTCACCATCGAGAAGACCCGAGGGCGCATAAAGCCCTATCACGTCGCCTGGCTTTGGCTTTTCCTCGCATGGATGGTCTGCTACATCGATCGGAGCATCACCGGACCTGTCGTATCCTGGATGATAGACAACGACATCGGATTCATGCACAGCGCTCCGATGCCCCATGCGCTTGGAGGGGTGATCGGGGGAATGTTCTTCGCGGGCTATATGCTGACACAGTTCCCGGCGGGGTATCTCGGGGACAGGTATGGAAGGAAGGTTATGGTCGTTATCAGCACACACTGCCTGGGCCAGCGTGACCACCTTCCTCAGCGGCCTCGCGAGGTCCCTCAACGCCTTCGTTGCGATGAGGGTCCTGACCGGCCTGGGCGAGGGGGCCTACTATTCCAACGACAGGGCGCTGGTCAGCGCTGTGACGCCGGAAAGCAAGAAGGGTTTCGGCATGGGTGTGGTCTTCGTCGGACTGGCGATGGGGTTGACCCTCGCGACAGTTGCCACTCCCTATGTGATCGATTTCGCGGCGAGGACTTGGGGAGACGAGAGCGCCTGGTCCTTTCCCTTCATCGTTTTCTCGATTCCAACGATGTTGGTCGCTTTGGGGGTCTGGAAATTCGTGAGGAGGCCGAAGGAGGACAGACGGGAATACATGCCCGCACTTGCAAGGCTGTCCGTCTACTCGATCGTCTTTCTGGCAGCAGTAATGGCCACGTACCTTGTCACCGTCACTGCTGGCTTGGATAGCCTATCCCAGGCCATCGTGGTGGTAGCAATCGCCATCGCGCTGATCGCCATCATATACAGGTCGCTCGGCCAGAGAAGTGCAAAGGTTCTGAAGGATCGTGACTTGTTGTTGATGTATATCTCCGCCATACCCATCCTCTACACGCTCTGGTTCTTCGGTTTCTGGGCGCTGCTCCTTATTTCGGAGGCGTCCAATATAGGCATCTCTGGCGCGGCCCTCTACGTCGGCTTCTTCGGGGTGGCCAACGGGATCGGATACCCCCTTGGGGGAAAGATATGCGATCGCGTCGCCAACAGGGGATTCGGGAGGAAGAAAGCATACGTCCTGATGTGCATTCTCGATTCCCTGGCGGTCGCGGTGTTGGCGGTGTACGTCGGGACCGGAGGGAGCGATCTAATCATCCTTGGCATCCTCGTGTTCTGCATTGGCGTCCCCTTCGCCGCGATGCAAACGGTTCACATGACTCTCACCTCCGATCTAGCTCCCAAGGAACAGGTGGCACAGACCTTCGGGATGTGGAATCTGATTGGGGAAATCGGAGCAGTCATTTCCCCCGTGCTATCCGGAACTCTAAGAGATCTGACTGGAAGCTGGACGCTTGCGATTACGCTCGACGCGATTCTCCTCGTCGTCAGCGCAGTCCTTGTCCTTAGCATAAAGAGACAGAGCAGATGCTCGCTCTGATGAAAACAGCGACATCGATTTTAACTGTGGAGTGCGATAGCAGAGCGATGATCGTCGGGGCCCTCGGGGACGTCCATGGGGAGAAGTTTCTGAATATTCTGAAGACGCAGAGGAAGATGGAACATCTAGACCTGCTGCTCCTCGCGGGGGACTTGACAGACAGCAACGACATTGAAGAGTTCGACTTGGTCGTCGCGGAGCTCAAGCGCCTGACGGATGCACAGATGATCGGGGTCTTCAGGAATGAGGAATACGATGGAAGTCATCCAGAATACGAGAAGAGAGCGGATATCTCATTCCTTGACGACGAGGCGATGACCGTTGAGAAGGACGGCATGAAGATCAAGATTGTCGGAACGACGGGGTCCCTCGACAGACCAACTTGGTGGCAACGCACGAATCTCCCTGATATATGGAGACGCTATCAGCTCAGGATCGAGAGGGTCTCGAGACTGCTCGACAGGGGAGATTCAGACGTACTGATTCTGCTCTCTCACTACGCCATCAAATACGAGACCCTCGTGGGGGAGAAAGAGGAGAGGTACCCCGAGATGGGGTCGAGGCGGTTCGAACCGATCATCTTGGAGAGAAGCCCGGACATAGTCTTCCACGCCCATGCCCATGTTGGAACGAGAATTGCCTCGATCACCAGAGAGCAACGGAGCCTGGAAGACTTTGGGAGAGAAACAAAGAAGATCCCCATCTACAACGTCTCGCAGCCTCTCTCACGAAGTCGGTCATATGCTTGGATGTCAAGAGAGAGAGAAAGAGGTGTTACATGTCCGGGAAACGGAGTGTGGTTGAAACGAAGGATTTTGTCAAGTCTGTTTTCGATACAACGGCCCAGATACCCCACGGAAGGGTCTCGACGTACGGAGAAATAGCCACCGCGCTTGGGGACGTCGGTGCCTCGAGGGCCGTCGGGATGATACTCGCCTCGAACCCGAGGCCGATCATCGTCCCGTGTCACAGAGTCGTCTATTCCAACGGGGAGATCGGATGGTACGGCGGAAAGGGGAAAGGAACGGAGAGAAAGAAGGAACTGCTGTCCAAAGAGGGAGTGAGAATAGAGGGAGGGAAGGTCGCGGATTTCGAGAACCTTCGATTCGCCAATTTCGATATCGAGCCGATACTGAAGAATCTGAGGCGTATTCAGGATGCACTGAGCAAGAAAGTCGTGGAGGAGGACGATTTCGGCAAGCTGACATACGTCGCAGGGCTCGACGTCTCGTATGCGGGAGACGACGCCTTCGCGTCGATGGTCCTTTACGACTGGTCAGAGAATCGCATCGTGGATCGCAGGACGATTCGAAGCAGGGCCATCTTCCCCTACATCCCCTCTTACCTGGCGTTCCGGGAGATACCTGTGCTTGCGGACCTCATCGACAGCAGGAAGGACACGGTCTATCTTGTCGATGGTCAGGGGGTCCTCCACCCGAGAGCGTTCGGGATCGCTTCGCATATAGGGGTCGCTTTCGACATACCGACGATCGGAGTCGCCAAGAGCCTGCTGTGCGGCGTGGTCGAGAACGGGAAGGCGACCAAGTCACGGATCAACCTCGATGGCAGATCGAGAGGTTACTTCATTGGACGGTCTGGGAAGCATTCAGTATATGTGTCGGTGGGTCACAGAATCTCACTGAAATCGGCGGTCAAAATCGTGAGTAGGTCCCTTGAGATAGGGAAGGTCGACCCGATGCGCGAGGCGCATCGGCTCGCAAACAGCGCAAGGAGGTCGGCCTCGGAGGCGGAGGAAGCGAAGGAATGAAGATCGCTATTTTCGGCGCTGGCGCTCTCGGAAGTCTGATGGGAGGTCTCCTTTCGACCAAACACGAGGTGACGTTAATCGGAAGGAAAGCTCACGTCGACGCTATCAATCTTAATGGTCTCGAGATCTCGGGCACCGTGGAGGATACGGTCCATCCGGCAGCAATGGCCTACGTGACTAGCTTGGAACCGCAAGACCTCATTCTCATAACAGTCAAGGCATATGACACAGAGGAAGCAGTGAAGAGTGTCGCGCCAATCGTAGGCAAGGATGCCATCGTGGTCTCGCTGCAGAACGGCCTGCACAACGTCGGGACGATATCTGGGACCTACGGGTGCAATGCCGTTGGGGGCGTGACATCCTGCGGCGCCACATTCCTGGGGCCAGGCCGCGTCCGGTTTGCAGGGAAAGGAGAGACGATCTTTGGCTCGCCGGTCGGGCGCAGGGATATCGCTAACAGAGTCAGGGACGCGTTCAATGAATGCGGAATAGACAGCAAGGTTACGGACGACATCATTGCAGAAGTGTGGATGAAAGCCATAGTCAATGCTTCGATCAACCCGATTACAGCACTCGTTAGGTCCGAGAACGCGTGCATAGAGGACGATCCGGACCTCAAGGAATTGGCGAAGATGGTGTGCGACGAGGCGGTCGCGGTCGCGAAGGCGTCGGGCGTGCGGCTCCCTCGGTGCGACCCATTGGGCAAGGTGATGGGCGTTGTATCGGCTACGAGGGAGAACCGATCCAGCATGCTGCAGGACGTGGAGGCGGGCAGGAGGACGGAGATCGACGACATAACCGGCGCAATAGTTAAAGAGGCGAGAAGGAACGGCCTACCGGCGCCCGCGAACGAGACCCTCTGGAGACTGGTCAGATGCCTCCAGCCTCAGCGCGATTGACTTCGTTCCTTCTGTTGCCAGGAATCGCCGCCGCGGACCGACTATCTGGTCCGTATTGCAGAAAGGTTAATATCTCGACACCCCGATTTTGATTCGTGGTATTATGGTGGATGTAAGGGAGCTTGCAGAGAGAGCTCTCGCCTTCAAAGACAAGGGACTGAGCGAGAGGGAGATCGCAGACGAACTTCACTTATCCATTGACACCGTCAAGTACCTGCTCGAGAAGGGGATCGAAGGCACTCTTCCTCCAACCGATATCAAGATCGGATGGAGGAGCCTGGGCGTCTATGGGAACCGGATAGGCCTCATGAGCGAGATACTGGCGGACATAGCGATCGAGGAATTCGACCGGAGAGACTCGGACGTCGACGTCGTGATGGGAATATCGATAAACGGCGTGCCGTTCGCGACGATCGTATCGGAGCTCCTCGATGCCGAATTTGCCGTATATAGACCACCGGTGGAAAGGGGGAAGAAAGGCGGAGCGCTTAGCTCCAATTATGCCTCGGTCGAGGGCAAGAAGGTCCTTGTCGTCGACGACGTGCTCTCTACAGGTTCGACCGCGGAAGAGGCTGTCAAGGACATCAGGGATGCTGGCGGGACGCCGGTTCTCGTCGTTGTAATAGTGAATAAGAGCAGCTTGAACGAGGTTGGAGGCGTTCCGCTAAGGGGCGTGATCCGGGCGCGCTCCATGGGAGGAACCATCCTCGGTGGCGGACCTCTGCACTCGTTTCCGTACGGATGAAAGGACACCACTCCCACATCAAGGGATTCAAAAGCGATGAAATCCGATCTCGATGACAGGATCAGCGAGGACGAGAGAACTAGAATTCTTGCGAACCTTCGCAGTCTTACGTCTTGGGTCGGCGGAATGATCCCGGAGGAGGAAGAGATTGAGGGGAAAAGAATCCCTCTCAGAGACATCGTCTACAGTTATATCGCCGAGGAGACCCCGACCGACGAGGAGATCGAGGGGGCCCTCTCCCTCGCGGTCGTTCTAGAGAAAAAGGGATGGGAACTTGAGAACTTAATCAAGACTGGTGACATCAAACGGAGCGAGGCGCACCGACTTGAAGATGAAACCAAAGGTCTCCTGAAGGCCGCAGACGCGCTTAGACACCTTAAAGGCGATGTGATGGGAGTGAAGGCGAAGGCGCTTGCGGCCAAGGTCGGCGACGCGAGGAGATGGCTCGAGTTCGTGAAGAAGATAAAGTGACCTTTTCGTCGAATTAGTTTGCACAATGCCTCAGATGCTCCTCACTTTTCGGAACAATTAAATAATATTCTGCCGTTGTCGTCAAAAAGAATACGAAAAATGAAAATAATCGCCGCAGAAGGGGATCAAGTGATTGACCATTTGGACGAGAGGATCATAGATATCCTGAGGAAGGATTCAAGGCGACCGTTCGTGGACATAGCGAACCAGCTGAAAGTGTCCGAGGGAACGATCAGGAGCAGGGTAAGGAAGCTGATCGATGACAACATAGTCCAGTCGTTCACGATCAAGACGAGCGGCAAGAACGTCAAAGCGATAATCGAGATCGAGATCGACGTCAATGTGAACACCTCCGAGGTCGCGCGCGAGATTTCGAGGTTCGACGGCGTATCGGATGTGTTCGAGGTCACGGGCGAGGAAGATATCGTTGCGATAATCGACGTGAACTCTTCCCCGCAGTTGAATGACATCATCGAAAAGATACGCAGATTCGACAACGTCCAGTCCACAAGGACCCGATTGATACTGAAGGAACACGTCGGAGGAGAATAGATGTTCTCAGGCTGCGCGACCGCTCTGATAACGCCGTTCACGAAAGACGGGAAAGTCGATGAGAAAGGATTGAGGGCGCTCGTCGACTTTCAGGAAGGCGAGGGAGTGGACGCCATCGTCCCCTGCGGAACGACTGGGGAGTCGGCCACGTTGACGCATGAGGAGCACATCAAGGTCATAGAAATCGTTGTCGACCAGGCGGACAAGGCAAAGGTGATTGCGGGCGCGGGAAGCAACGCGACTCACGAGGCAATCAAGCTTAGCAAGAAGGCGCAAGACCTAGGCGCTGCCGGGATATTGTCTATATCCCCTTACTACAACAAGCCGACACAGAAAGGCATATTCGAGCACTATGAGGCTATCGCCAGGTCCATCGACGTCCCGCTCATTGTATACAACGTTCCTGGAAGGACCAGCTCCAATATTGAGGTCCCCACGGTCCTCAAGCTTGCAAAGGTTCCCAACATCGTAGGGATCAAGGAGGCGAGTGGGAACATCACACAGATAATGAATCTGCTGGCTCAGGCTCCCAGAGGCTTCACAGTGCTGTCCGGAGACGATGCATTCACATTCCCCATGATGGCGATGGGGGCGAGAGGGGTCATCTCGGTCGCTTCCAACGTCGTGCCGATGATGGTCAAGGACATGACGGACAAGCTCCTCGCAAACAAAGTGGAAGAGGCTCGAAAACTGCACTTCCGCCTCCTTCCTCTGTTCAAGAATCTATTCATCGAGACAAATCCCATACCGGTCAAGACCGCGGTCAGGCTCATGGGCAAGCCCGCAGGGCCATTCCGCCTGCCACTCTGCGACATGGACCCGGCGAATCTGGAAGTCCTGAAACGAACGCTGACGGATCTAGGGGTGATCTAAACAGTCGAACGGGTGTTCCGATGATCCGCGTCGTCGTTGGTGGTGCCACTGGAAAGATGGGCAGCATGGTCTGCCAGCTGGTCCAAAGACAGATGGATATACAGCTGACCGGCGGCATCGTCTCTTCAAAGGGAGGCAATGCCGGGAAGGTCATAGCTCCCGGAGTTCTAACGTTCGGGGACGACGGGATCGAGGAAGTCCTCGAGAACGCTGACGTCTATGTGGACGTGACCTGCGCGACTGCGGCGAAGAAGAACCTTCCGAAGGTGGCCAGGGCCGGCGTCAACGCCGTCGTCGGGACCACTGGCATATCGAAGGACGAGATGGATGAATTTGTCAAGATTGTCAATCAGCACAGGGTCTCAGCCGTCGCCACTCCGAACTTCTCGATCGGCGTAAACGTCTTCTGGAAACTCTGCGGGACGCTCGCAGTAGCGCTGCCGACGTACGACGTCGAGATCGTCGAGATCCACCACAGAATGAAGCAAGATGCCCCTTCCGGAACCGCCAAGAGGACCGCGGAGATCATTGCAGGAACGACTGGTGCCGACGAAATAGTATACGGGCGGCAGGGACTCGTCGGCGCAAGAGGCAGGGAAATCGGAATACACTCGATCCGGGCGGGGGACGTCATAGGAGAACACACTGTAATCTTCGCTGGCAATAAGGAGAGACTGGAACTCACGCACCGGGCGCACTCGAGGGAGGCCTTCGCCGAGGGATGCATCGCCGCCATCAGATGGGTCGCATTTAGAAAGGATGGTTTCGTTCACACGATGGAGGAGGTGCTGGGCCTGTGTTGAAGGTCATGAAGTTCGGCGGGACTAGCGTAGGCTCAGGGGAGGCGATGGAGCGCGCTGCCAACATTGTTTCCATGGACCCTTCGAAAAAAGTGTTGGTCGTCTCCGCAATGTCTGGTGTCACCAACATGCTGATAGCATGGATGACGGACAAAACCGCGACGTCGGGAGAGATGGCAAGAGACCTTCGGGAGAAGCATATGACCGCGGTCAGTGGACGCCTGCCGAACAACTATGTCATATCATATTCCTCTCAATTGGATGCGAAGATCCAGGGGCTGACTGAGCGCCTGGAGAAGTACCGTAGGAGTCCCGACCCCGCGCTGCAGGACTCGATAGCGAGCTGGGGAGAACGACTTTCAGCGCTCACGATGACTTTTCTGCTCAGGGGAAAGGGGCTCGACGCGGTCTCGGTGAGTTCGGAGGAGGCCGGGATTGTCGCCAGCGGACCGCCAGGCAACGGCTTTGCGGACCTTGAGGAGACTGGCAAGAACCTAAAGCACCGGTTGTTGCCTCTGATCGAAAGCGGCAAAGTGCCCGTTCTTACCGGGTATTACGGATGCGACTCGAAATTGAAACCTCTGACCTTCGGACGCGGAGGGTCTGACTACTCGGCGTCGGTCATCGCATACGGACTGGACGTCGACTGCCTCGAGATATGGACCGACGTGGACGGCTTCATGAGCGCCGACCCGAGAATCGTGAATAGAGCGAGAACGATCAAGGAGATGGACTACGGGGAGGCGGGAGAGCTCGCTTACTTCGGGGCGAAGGTCCTGCATCCCAGATCCATAGAGCCTGTGAGGAGGAAGCATATCAAGACACTCGTCAAGAACACGTTCAATCCGGAGGGCACAGGCACGACGATCCATAACCTTCGTTCGCGCGGGAAGGACCTGCTGAGGAGCGTCGCGATGAAGTCCGATCTCTCCATCGTGAAGGTCTATTCCTCCGAGATCGTTTATTATCCTAGATTCGTCTCGAACCTTCTTGGTTCGATCAGCGACAATGGGGTCAATACTTACGCGATCTCGACCTCTTTATCTACTCTCGCGGTCGTCATACCGAGTTCCGACCTGCAACAAGTGCTGAAGAGGATAAACGACGCGGGGGAGAACAGGATAGAGAAGCTGACGGTCAAGGACAAGGTCTCATTGATATGCGCGGTCGGCGATAACATGATCGACGTGCGTGGCGTCGCGGCGAAGATATTCGGAGCCGTGGATCAAGCTGAAGCGAACGTTGAGCTGATATCTGAAGGGGCTTCCGACGTCGCCCTGAACTTCGTCGTCCCTGGGGATAGAGCGGTGGAGGTTGTCAAGAAGCTCCACGAGAGTTTCATCGGTGATTGAGATGCGCCAGTTCGAGTCGATAGACAATCAGATGGTCATCGGAGGGATAACTGCCAGAGAGTTGGCAGAGCGGTTCGGCACACCATTGTACGTGACGGACGAGATCGCTCTACGTGAGAACTTCAGGAGTATCGACCAGGCTTTCTCGAATCGCATGTCCACTCGCATCCATTACGCCTGCAAAGCGAACACGAACCTCGCGATCCTGAGGATATTGGAGCGCGAGGGCAGCTGCATCGACGCCGTTTCGACCTGGGAGGTCGAATCCTGCCTCATGGCCGGCTTCAAACCCAACAAGATACTCTTCACCGGCGTCAGTGTCTCGGACGGAGAAATGGAGGCGCTGGTAGGCAGAGGCGTGACAATCAACATCGACTCGCTCTCGCAACTCAGGAGACTCGCTGGGATCGGGACCGACATCCCGATATCGATCAGAGTCAATCCAGACGTGGGCGCCGGTCACCACGAGCATGTCGTCACGGGAAGCAAGAGGACGAAGTTCGGGATACCGAAGGATGACTTGCTTGAGGCATACTCAGAGGCACTAAGCCTAGGTTTCAAACCGATTGGGCTCCACGCGCACATAGGCGCGGGAGTCCAGGACGTCGCCCCGTTCGTGCAGGTGACCGAAGTGCTCGTTTCACTTGCGAAAGAGCTTGAGGACTCGCTCCATCTGTTCCTCGAATTCCTCGACATCGGAGGGGGAATCGGCATCCCGTATCGGCCGGAGGAAAAGGCAATGGACATCGAGCTGCTCGCCGAGGAGGTCACCTCGAGGATCAAGTCCGGATGCTCTGCGAAATCGATCGCGATCGAACCAGGTCGATACGTTGTCGCGGACACGACCGTGCTGATTGCAAAGGTCGTCGACGTCAAGGAGACGCCTGAGAAGAGGTTCGTCGGCGTCGACGCCGGATTCAACACGCTCATCCGACCCTCGTTCTACGATTCGTATCATCATGTGGCGGTCGGGAACAAATTCGGATTGCCTGGAGAAGTCACATACGACGTTGTAGGTCCGATCTGCGAGTCCGGTGACTTCCTCGCGAAAGACCGCCTCCTACCAAAAGTCGCCGAAGGAGACATCGTCGTGGTCTACGACACCGGCGCCTACGGGTTCGCGATGAGCTCGCAGTACAACTCCAGACCGAGATGCGCCGAGGTGCTGGTCAGGGATGGGGACGCGAGAATCATCAGGGATAGAGAATCGCTGGAGGACATCTTGAGGCACCAGAGAATGCCATCGAGGCTGATGGTCTGATGTTCTGGAAGTACCACGGAACGGGCAACGATTTCGTTCTTTTCGAGAATTTCAAATTAGACGCGGCGGACGATCCCGAGACGGTGCGAAGGCTGTGCGACCGCAGGTTCGGCGTCGGCGCTGACGGCATACTCTACATCAATCCGGCTGAGGACGCGGACGCGACTATGAGAATCATCAACGCGGACGGCAGCGAGGCAGAGATGTGCGGGAACGGGATCCGCTGCGTTGCCAAGCACCTGTACGACTTCTCGATCGTCAGGAAGAGGAAGATGACGATAAGGACACTTGCCGGCCTGAAGAAGATAGAGTGCAAGGTCGAGAAGGGAGAGGTCAAGGAGGTCGGCGTGAACATGGGAGCGGCCTCCTTGGAGTGCCAAGATGTCCCGATGAAATGCCCAGGCAGATTCATCGACAGGACCATTGACATCGGGGGGACGACGATCAGAGGCACCGCCGTGTCGATGGGCAATCCCCATTTCGTCACTTTCCAGAAGTTCACCAAGAAGATGATGAGTGAGCTGGGTCCTAAGATTGAGGTACACTATCTGTTCCCCAAGAGAACGAACACCGAGTTCGCGAGGTTGGTCGGGGAAAGGTTGGACGTGGTCGTGCACGAAAGAGGGGCGGGCTGGACTCTTGCCTGCGGGACCGGGACATGTGCATCCGCCGTCGCTGCGGCGGTGAACGGTTTGATATCCTACGACGAAGATGTTGAAGTCCGCCTTCCGGGCGGGAGCCTCTGGGTGAGGGTCGCGGGAGATCTCTCTTGCGTGTTCATGAAAGGTCCGGCGACCAGAGTGTTCAAAGGAGAGATGGAGACTGGGTGATAGCCATGGCGAGGGAGACTGCTACTAGATTGAAGAAGATACCTCCGTACCTGTTCGTCGACATAGAAGCGAAAGTGCGGGCGAAGATCGCTCAAGGCGTGGACGTAATCGACTTCGGCATCGGGGACCCGGACCTTCCGACCCCGAACGAGATAGTGGAAGAGCTCAAGAAGCAGGCCATGGTCCCAGGCAACAACCAATACTCGACTAGTGCGGGCGAGAGCGAGACAAGGAAGGCCGTCGCTGAGTATTACGAGAAGAGATTCGGCGTCCTGCTGGACCCTGACAAGGAGGTCGTTATAACGATGGGAAGCAAGGACGGGCTTGTGAACTTCTGCCGCGCATTCGTCAATCAGGGAGACAAGGTTCTCGTTCCTGATCCTGCATATCCAGTCTACTCTCAGGGAGGGGCGCTCCTTTCCGAAGGCATTCCAGTCAGGGTACCGCTGCTTCCGGAGAAATCGTTCCTTATGGACCTCACCTCCGTCCCAGCCGGTTCCAAGATCGCTTTCGTCAACTATCCGAACAACCCGACCGGGGCGGTGGCGACAAGAGACTACATCAAGGAGCTGGTGACGTGGGAATTGAACACCGGCACGATCATCTGCTACGACAACGCGTACTCGGAGATGACCTTCGACGGCTACGTGGCCCCAAGCATACTCGAGTTCGAAAGAGACTGCATCGAGTTCGGATCGCTCTCAAAGACGTTCAACATGACCGGATACAGAATAGGATACGCGGTCGGAGACCCGGACCTCATATCTGGCCTGAAGAGTGTGAAGTCGCAGGTGGATTCTGGGGTTCCAAAGTTCATCCAGAAGGCCGCTGTGTTCGCCCTCGGATTGTACAAGAACGGCAAGAGACCGCCGGTCGTCGAAGAGAACCTGGCCATCTACAAGGAGAGAAGAGATATCGTGGTCGCGGGCCTGAGGAAGATGGGGTTTAAGGTCACGCCACCTCTGGGGACATTCTATCTCTGGTTCAACTGCAACGAGAAGTCGATGGATTTCGCGAAGAGGCTTCTCGACGTCGGGGTCGTTGTGACGCCGGGCATTGGATTCGGGGAGTGCGGAGAGGGGTTCATACGGATGTCTCTGACCCAACCAAAAAAGAGAATTCAGGAGGCGCTGGAAAGGATCGAGAAGAAGCTCAAGTCCCCCGCTTGAACGCTGCTTTCAGCGCTTCGACGGCCGGCAACGGCTTGCCGAGCAGATATGTCTCGAGAGCGCCTCCCGCGGTGCTCACGTACGAGAACGAATCGACCAACCCGAAGCCTTCCGCAGCGCCCACGGTGTGTCCTCCACCAATAACCGAGTAGGCCTTCGACTTCGTGATTGCGATCATGAGCTCCTTCGTCCCAAGGGCGAAATTCTTCTTCTCGATCATGCCGGCAGGTCCGGACATGAAGACGGTCTTCGCGCCGGAAATCACTTTCGCGAACTTGTAGATCGACCCTTTTCCAATATCCAATATGGGGTAGTCCAGCGGGAGCTCACCGACCAGAATCTCTTTCCGCTTGCCATCTATCTCGACTGCTATGTCGTACGGGAGCAGGACCTTGTCTCCTTTCTCCGCCAGGAGTCTCTTCGCTTCTGTGAGCGCCTCGGGGGTGACCTCTTTGGAAAGAGCGTCTTCGTTAGGCTTCCCGAGTTTTACGCCCCTCGCTTTCAAGAAAGCATTGCCGGTCAGACCCACGAGGATGACTAAGCTTGCGATCTTCTTGCTTATGACGCGGTCGACGACCTTTACGGAGTCCCCAAACTTCGCCCCGCCAAGCACGAAGATCGACGGCTTAGCCGGGCTGTCGAAAACGTTCTTCAACGCGTTCAGCTCCTTCTCCATTAGCCGACCGGCGGCCGATGGAAGGACCGCCTCGAAACCCACGAGCGAGCAATGGGCTCTGTGCGCTGCCGCAAATGCATCGCAGACGTAATAGTCCGCCAAGGGGGCGAGGACCTTCACCAGTTCCGACTGAGAGTGCTCCTCCATCGTCTTCTTCTCCTGTTCATAGGGGAGTTCCCTCACGTTCTTCAGCACAATAGCCTCCCCGGGCTGGAGTGATCTCATCGCAGAGACGGCTTTCTCGCCGAGAATGTCGTCCACGTACCTGATTTCCTTTCCCATGACGGTGCTTAGCACCTTCGCATGTCTGTCCAAAGGGGAGAAGTCCCAGTCCCCGGGCCTTCCCTGATGAGCTAGGATGACAACCTTCGCCCCCTTGTTCAAGAGCTCCTTAACCGTCGGCATGATCTGACGAATACGGTTGTCGTCCTCGATCTCCAACGTGTCCTTCGCCAGAGGGCAGTTCATGTCCACCCTCAACAGAACGGTCTTGTCCTGGAAATTGAAATCGTCCAAAGTGTTGAACTCCTTCATACGATCACCGATTCAGATGTGCGCGAGGAAGTCCACCAATCTGTTCGAATATCCCCATTCGTTATCGTACCAACATAGAACCTTAATTAGATTGCCTTTTTCCCTTGAGACCATCGTACTTGGAGCGTCGACGATCGAGGAGCGGGAATCGCCGACGACGTCGACGGAGACGATTGGTTCCTCAGAATAGCCTAGGAGGCCTTTCATCCGACCTTCCGAAGCGCTCTTCAACGCGACGTTCACCTCGTCCCTGTCTACGTCCTCCATCACCAAAGCGGTCAGGTCCGTGATCGAACCGTCGGCGACCGGGACTCTGAGGGACAAGCCGTTCAACTTTCCCTCCAGCTCTGGCAGGACGTATGAAACGGCCCTGGCGGCACCCGTTGTCGTCGGAACGATTGAAAGCGCCGCGGCCCTCGCCCTCCGAAGGTCCGTGTGAGGGAAATCGACTAACCTCTGGTCGCCTGTGTAAGCATGAACGGTCGTCATCAGTCCGCTGACGATTTTGAAACTGTCATTCAGGACCTTCGCGGGAAGCGCGACGCTGTTTGTCGTGCAAGATGCCATAGAGATGATGTCATGCTTCTTCCTGTCGTAGGCGCCGAGGTTCGCTCCCAGTACAACAGTAATATCCGGGTCCGCGGCGGGGGCTGAAATCAGCACTTTCTTCGCGCCGGCGTCGAGGTGCAGTCTGCTCGCGTGTCGACTGGTGAAAAAGCCAGTCGACTCGACGACGATGTCGATCCCCTCGTTCGCCCAGGGAAGCTTCCCAGGTTCCTTCTCGGATGTGAACCTGATGAAATGCTCCGCGACCGCTATCCCGCCGTCGGTCGCTTTCACTTCAGAATCAAGAACCCCGTGGACCGAATCGTACTTCATCAAGTACGCAAGGGTCTTCGCGTTGGCGAGGTCGTTCACGACCATCACCTCGAAGTCCTTTCCGTAAGCGGGCCTCTCCATCGCCGCGCGCAAGAAAGATCTGCCTATGCGCCCGAAGCCGTTTATGGCAACTCTCAACGTCATCAATTCTGTATATTAGTGACTCTAGCCTGTAATAATCTTTTGTCAACTTGGAAGGTGCTGCGCAAGATCAGGATCGAGCGAGCATCACTTGCCGATTCCGAGGGTCCTGTCGGTCTTCCTGATCGACCTCAGCGGGTCCTTCTCCAGTTTCATCATCGACCTGATGCAGTCGATGTTCTCCGGGATCACGTCGCTTTCCTGGTGGATCGCCTGGTAGTAATAGAGGGTCTTGTCGACGACCTTCACCCCATCCTCCCACACGATGATCTCCATGAAGTCGCCCCTTGGCCGGTTCAGGTCCCTCGCTAGCTCCATGATCTGCGCGGAGGACTTGATGCCGTGCTTCCCGCTCACGAACTTGATTCTCGGCGTGTTGTCCCAGACTGCTAGGATCTCCTCCCCCTTCGCCTTCTTCTTCAGGTCTGCGGTCACACAATGGATGTGCATCATCGTGGTGGGAGCCGTGACGGACATCGTCTGGATGTTGAGCCAGGGCATCACAGTCTGGACATCCGGTCCGTGATGGGTCGGCAGCTTCAGAGTCGGTTCGACGGCGTTGAGCAACGCTCCCTTCTTGTCCGCAGGATCGGCGCCCCTTCTGACCAACGCAGCGAAAACTCTCTCAGTCCCGAATACACTGTCGATTGGGAAGAGCGTCCTGATGAGACCGGTGGTGTTGCAGGAAACGACCCGAACGAACTGGGCCCCCCAGGCCTCATGATAGTTCGCGAACGAATTGAACGATATTCCAGCAATACCATGCTCCTCTCCGCCTTGGAATATCGCCTTGACGCCCGCCTTCTCATACATCAGCTTGTACTCTTTCCCCATCTTGCCAGGCGTGGCATCCACGATTATGTCGACCTTCGGAAGGAGGTCGTCCAGCGTGCCGGCCATCTTGATACCTTCCTTCTCAAAAGCCTCGACGAACTCCTGCTTCGCGGCGTACAGCGGGATACTCTCCTTGTTCGCGAGCCTCGCCTCGTAGCTCGGTTTCGTCTTCGTGACTCCGACGATCTCCATGTCATCCTGCTTAGCTATTGCGAACGCGACCCGCTTCCCAATCGTCCCATAACCGTTTATGCCGACCCTGGCCTTCATTTTCCCATCTCCTAGCCCCGCTACGAAATACGAATCGAACAATATCTCCCTTACGGTCTGCCACATTGGTACGCTATGTCATGCGACAGTCCGCAAAGCGCTGTCATCAAAGGTCCCAATACTTCTTCTGGATCTCGATAACAGACTCGACCTCTTCTCTACCCAGCACTTCGACGTCCTTCGAGTAAATCTGGCAGAGGGGGACTTCTACTCCACAGAACAAGCCGGCGAGCGCCGTCAGCACCTCGGCGGTCGCCTCCAACGCGTAGCCGCCCTCCAGCACGAACGCTATCCTCTTCTCCGGGGCGATGTCGATGAGCCGCTTGCACATCTCAAGATACGCCTTCGACGATAACGCCAAGCTAGCAAGGGGATCTGCGTAATGAGCATCGATGCCGATGCTGACCAGTATCATCTGCGGGTCGTATTGCTGGAGGATCGGCTCCACTATCCGGTCGAATATCATCATATATGTCGCGTCGCCTATGCCACCCCGCATCGGGATGTTGACGGTGTGGCCCTCTCCCTTTCCCTTCCCGACCGTACCAACATCCCCGCTGCCAGGATAGATCCCGCGCTGATGAGTGGAGATGAACAATATCTTATCGTCCTCAAGAAAGATGTCCTCGGTCCCGTTACCGTGATGGACATCGATGTCCACGATAGCAGTCCTCTCAAGGCGCATTCTCCTCGCAGCGATTGCGATGTTGTTGAAATAGCAGAAGCCACCGCAAAAATCCCTGCCGGCGTGGTGGCCGGGGGGTCGAACCAATGCCAAGGCCGGCTCGCCATGATCAAGGGCGATCCTCGCCGCCTCGATCGTCCCACCAGCAGCCAGCAGCGCGATCTCGTAAGTCTCCTCGTGCAGGTATGTATCCGGATCCAGGAAGCCCTCGGGGGAGTTCCGAATCTTCGCGACGTGCTGGGGCGTATGCACCAACAAGATGTCTTCCTCGCAGGCCGGTTCCGGTCTCGTCACGTCCCTCCAAAGGTCGAGCTCCAACATCCTCTTGATGGGGACAGCGAGGCGCTCGGGCGATTCTGGATGCCCCTCGTATTGAACGTGATCAAAATACCGCTCGTGGAAGACTATCGCCATATGAGCTAATGATTGAGCGGCGGCGCATTAAATGCTTGTATGCTAAAGGTGAACGTATTCAGGAGCCCTACTGAGATCATCGGGTCCGACATCACCAACGTTCAATTCTGCGATACCAGCTAAGCAAGGGTTATATAGTAGCCCTCTCTTTATGGGAAGCGTGTCAATGACAACCACGCGCAGCGATAACTCGGACTTCTCGATCATAGGCGCAGTGGTAATCATTATTAGTTAGAGGCATCCAGCTTCTGGGTGTCCTCGATCATTGTCACGATAAGGAGGGCAATTCTTTTGAAGGGCTCTAAGGCTGCACTTGCATTGCTGGAAAGACAAGGCGTCAGTGTCATGTTCGGGCTGCCAGGGGGTACGACGATACCTCTGTACGACGATCTCTTGGACTCGAACATACGTCACGTGCTGGTTCGGCACGAGCAGTGCGCCGCGCATATGGCTGATGGTTTCGCTCGCGCGACCGGGAAGGTCGGGGTTTGCACATCAACCTCCGGCCCGGGCGTGACCAACCTCATGACCGGAGTCGCCACCGCCTACGTCGACTCTTCTCCGATGCTCGTTCTGACAGGGCAGGTCGCAACACCGTTGATAGGCAATGATGCGTTCCAGGAGGCCGATTCGTTCAGCCTCATGATGCCGATCACGAAGCACAATTACAGGGTCTTGGACCCGAAGGACATCCCGGAGGCGATCATAAGGGGCATGGCGATCGCGACGACCGGAAGGAAAGGCCCGGTGCATGTCGACCTCCCCGTGGACGTCATGAGGGCCGAGGTCCCTAACGACATGTTGCAGAAGGAGTTTAGGGTCGCACCGCCCGCCGAGGACTTCTCGGGCTTGCCGGAGGCGGTGCGGATGCTCCGGAGCGCCGAGAGACCGCTGATACTGGTAGGAGGAGGCGTCATATGGTCGAACGCCACACAGGAGGTCCTAAGGATCTCGCAAATGCTGATGGCACCGATTGTGACCACCATAATGGGGAAGGGCGCCGTGCCAGAGGATCACCCCCTCTGCCTCGGCGTGATAGGCATGCATGGACGAGAGTGCGCAAGGAGGGCTTTCTCCGAGTGCGACCTGGTCCTTGCAGTCGGCACGAGGTTCTCGGATAGAAGTGCCGGCAACCAAAATGTCCTGGGAGATGACACGAGGATCATTCATGTCGATATCGATTCGGGAGAGCTCGGCAAGACATCGAATTCACTTGTGAAGATCGTGGGCGATGCGAGAAAGACCCTGCGCATGATGATCGAGGGGCTCGCATCGCGGAAAGGCGAGAGTGAATGGTCCAAGAGGGCTAGATCATACATCAAGGAATGCGATTGTGACATTGATCTCTCTGACAACCCGATCAAGCCGCAGAAGATCATCCACGATCTCATGACAGTTCTTTCAGACAACGCCTTCATCACCACGGAGGTCGGGCAGAACCAGATGTGGGCCGCGCACTTCTTGAAGGTCCGGCATCCAAGGCAGTTCATAACCTCGGGAGGGTTCGGCACGATGGGGTTCGGCTTCCCCGCCGCGCTAGGCGTCAAGGTTGCGTTCCCTGACAGACAGGTCGTGGACATCGCGGGCGACGGCAGCCTCCAAATGGTCTCCCAGGAGTTCGCAACGGCGGTTTCTGAGAATCTGCCCGTCCTCGTCTGCTTGATGAACAACGGATGGCTCGGAATGGTGAAGCAATGGCAGAAGCTCTTCTGGGACAGAAGGTACAGCGGGACCAAGTTGAACAAGAACCCCGACTTCGTCAAACTTGTACAGGCGTTTGGGGCGGATGGCGTGAGGGTGGATAGGCCCTCGGAACTCAGACCCGCTCTACTGGCCGGCCTGAAATCGGGCGTGCCTTTCTTGGTGGACGTAGCTGTGGATCCCGAAGAGGATGTTCTTCCTATGATCCCGCCAGGAAAAGGATACGACATAGTGAGAGGTAGATGCAGATGGAAGTGATACGACTCGTCGTGAATGACGCGCAGGGAGTGCTCTCGAGGGTTCTCGCGGAGCTATTGAGAAGGAAGGTGGACGTGGACAAGGCGTTCTTCGGCAAGGAAGATGGGAAGGTCACCATCATCATAGAGGTCAAGAACGCCTTCTTGAACGGGGTATTGCTGTACGCGCTGAGGAATCTTCAGGACGTGCTGTCGGCCGAGTACCTCCGAGAGGACTACCTATGTCATTGGGAATTGTCCCCATCCACGAAGTCCGAACGGGTCCTAATGGGCGCCAATGGCAAGCACGTCAACGCTTCAAAGAAAGATGACGAACATTGTTTATATGGGACTGACCTTACGGTCGCAGAGTGACAAAGAGTAGCAGGTGAGACTATGGTTAAGATCTACCACGATGCGGATGCAGATCTAAAAGTGCTGAAAGGAAAGAGGATCGCAGTCCTAGGCTACGGGAGCCAGGGAAGGGCGCAGGCACTGAGCTTGAAGGACAGCGGCATGGACGTCGTCGTGGGACTGAGGAAGGGCGGGAAGTCCTCGGATGCCGCGAGGAAGGACGGAGAGGCGGTAGCTGAGGTCCCGAAGGCCGTCAAGGGCGCGGACATAGTCATGATCCTGTTACCTGACGAGGTACAGGAAGGAGTGTACAAGGATGAGATCTCGCCGAACCTGAAGGAGGGAGCAGCGCTATACTTCTCACATGGATTCGCGATAACCTATGGCACCGTCAAGCCACCGAAGAACGTAGATGTAATCATGGTCGCTCCCAAGTCCCCGGGCAAGAGGGAGAGAGAGATGTACCTGGAGGGATTCGGAGTGCCAGCGCTGTTCGCTGTCGAACAAGACTACACCGGAAAGGCGAGGGATATCGCCCTGGCGATCGCGAAGGGAATAGGCTGCACGAGGGCTGGCGTCATCGAGACGAACTTCCATGACGAAGTCACGTCCGACCTGTTCGGAGAGCAGGCCGTCCTCTGCGGAGGGGTCACTGCCCTCATACTCGCTGGGTTCGACACCCTCGTGAAGAGAGGATACCAGCCTGAGCTTGCGTACTTCGAGTGCCTGCACGAGCTGAAGTTGATCGTGGACCTTATTCAGGCAGGTGGGCTCGGGCAAATGTGGAAGAACGTCAGCAACACCGCTGAGTTCGGCGGGCTGACCCAGAGGGATTACATCATTACCGATGAAACGAGGAAGGCGATGGACAAGATGCTCGACAAGATTCTGTCCGGGGAGTTCTCGAACGAGTGGATGGCCGACTGGAAGGGCGGGCTCAAGAAGATGAGGGAGCTCGAGAAGGAAGAGTCCGAGAGACAGATCGAGGTCGTCGGCAAGGAGATTCGCTCGCTGTTCGAGATAAAGAAATAGGCGTCGCAACATCTTTCTTTCCGACGCCATGATCGACGGCGCGTTCAGTCTTTTGATTTCCTTCCGATCCTCTGCACCTCTCATATATCCGCAGATGGATTATCCTCGACGTGAACGAGGGATGGCTATATTGAAGAGGATGAAACTGAAGACGCCTGAGCAGGATTTTCTCGTGGAACTGAATGATACCGAGACTGCCGAAGCCATATGGCTCGGGCTTCCCTTCGAGGCCTACGCGAACGTGTGGGGAGAGGAGATCTACTTCGAGATACCGGTCAAGATGCCTCTCGAGCGCGGGAAGAGGATTATGGATGTCGGAGAGGTGGCGTTCTGGCCGGACGGTAGTGCGTTTTGCTTGTTCTTCGGGCCCACGCCGGTTAGCGAGGACGAGAGACCGGCGGCGATTAGCGACGTGACACCCATCGGAAGGATAATCGGCGATACAGAGGGGCTGAAGAAGGTCGGAGACCGAAGCAGGCTCACCGTCGAGAAAGCTTGAGGCCTCAGGCGCTGCCGACCAGCTCGATCCCGTCGAAGCAGATTGTCGGAACAACGCAGTACTTGAACACAGTCGAGTCGTTCGCCACTTCCTTAACGTTCCTCAACGCTTCGAACATGTTTCCGACCAGCAGGGCGCGGTCAATCGCCTGCACGATCTCCCCCTTCTTGATCATGCGCCCGCAGCGGACCTCCAAACCGAATGCGCCCGTGATAGGATTGACCTCGGGGTAGGCGAGACGTTCAATCAAGACCCCTTCGTCCACAGATGCGATCAGCTCCACCCTGCTCTTGGTTCCCGGCGCCAGCACGAGGTTCATCGGCCAGACTCCGATCGGGTCGAGGTAGATGCCTTGAGCGTCCTCCGGGCGCCTCCTGAGACCGTTTCCGGAGGGATCCATCGACTCCAGGCTGGCATTGTAGCTGTCGTACAGGTACGATTCCAAGACACCTTTGTCCACGAGGGTCTTCTTCGAGGCGGGGGCGCCCTCATCGTCGTAGCTCGAAGAGAGCATTCCTCTTTCGTCGCTCGGGTCGTCGGTCAAAGTGACCGACCGAGACGCGACCTCCTCTCCCGCCTTGCCCATCCACGCGCTTCTCCGCCTGTGAACGTTCTCCGCGCTCAGAGCGGCGCCAGCTGAAGACATCAACATGGTCCGCAAGATCGTCCGGCAAGATGACCGTCTGGCCCCTCATCCTGCCTTTGAAAGCGACCGTCTCCGACGATGCCAAGGCCTTCTCTCTCAGCGATCTTTCAATCGCGTCCGGATCAAGCCCGGAAAGGTGCGGTGAGTGGAAGCTCTCGACGCCTTCTCCCGGTTTCGCCCCGTCTGTCATGGTCGAGAAATTCAGATACACCAATGTGTTCCTAAAATCGACGTAGACACCGTTGGAATTGAGGATACTAGATTCGACCCTTGCTACCCTGATCAGGCCCTTCGGGACCTTGACCCGGTCACCGTCGGTCGAGCTCTCCACTACATGCCTAGCGATCTCCGCGAGCTGCTCTCCGGTCATGTGGGCGACCCTATCGTCCCACACCTTCGGGTCGACCGAGAACTTGCCGCCGGAGGCAGGGAACTGGCTGAAGCCGTTGTCCACGGGCGAGAGCCCTGCCATCCTGACCGCGGTCATCGCGGTCATCTCCGCTTCCTTCGGCGTGCTGCATGAGGCCGAAGACTGGCCAAGCCGCTTCCCCTTCGCCACCCTCACAGCTAGCCCCTGGTCGATCTTCTCCTCGATGTGCTTCACTGCGGAATCGTCGACGTACAAGCTAGGGTCCTGGTTCTGACGGCGAAAACCTCCAACTGATCCGGCCTCTCCTTTCTCGCCACGCTGTAGGCGCTGCTGAGAATCGAGTCGAGGTCCATTCAACCGCCCCCCACCACTAGCTTGGATCTACAGAACGGCCCGCCGCTGGTCACGGGAACGAAGTCCTCGATCCCCTTCCCGCAGATCCCCCCGTCCAATTGGGCCTTGTCTCCGACTGCGTCTGTCGTCTTGAGTATCTCCAGGGCGCTGCCAGTGAGCGTGAAGGACCTTATCATGTCGGTGATCTTCCCATTCTCGATGATGAACCCTCTGAGGGTCTTCGCTTCGAATCCGCCTCCGACCGGGTCCTCCATTCCACTTATCGACTTGTCTGCCAGAACCCCGTGCTTAACCCCCTCGACCATCTCTTCGAGCGTCCAGTCGCCCGCTTCGAAGAACGTGTTCGTCATGCGGACCCAAGTCCTCCTCCCGAAGTCCTGAGCCCTGCCGTTGCCAGTCGGTGCTACTCTCATCTCAGCAGCTGTCTCGAGATCTTGCATGTACCCTTTGTAGACCCCGTCCTGGATTATGACGGTTCTCGAGCTTGGAGTCCCCTCGTCATCGAAGGGGATCGTCCCAAACGCCCCCTTGATCGTCCCGTCATCTACCATTGTTATCTGATCGCTAGCCACTCTCTTGCCGACAGCGCCGGTCAAGAACGACCGCTTTTTCACGATCTCATCGGCCTCGGACGCGTGGCCCATGACCTCGTGCGCGAGCGTCCCGCTGATCTTCGGGTCGCTGATGCAGGTCATGTATCCAGAAGGCGGTTTCTTCGCCGCCAACATCTTCACTGCTTCCTCCCCAGCATACTTCCCCATCGCCATGACGTCCTTCTCCTTGATCAGCTCGAACCCCTTGGTGCCATCGACGATCTTGAAGAACATCTCCTGATGCCCGTCGCCAGAGGCAACGGGGAACGCCATCAACCGGACCCTGACCTCTTCCCATTTCAAAGAAGATCCGAACGAATTGACCAGAAGGTTCGTCCTGACCTCGTCTCTGTAATCCGAGTTCGAATTGACCACTCGGGAATCGACCTTCTGAGCCTTGTCCAGGTCAGCAACGTATGCTAGCTTCTCCTCGATCGGGACGCTGTCCGTATCAATGCAAACATCAGCCCTCAGCTGTCTATCATCCGAAGGCATGTCGGGTATCCTAGTTCCTTTCGCCCTTCCGAGCTTGGCGTTCTTGGTAGCCTGCAGACAGGATTCGAGGACAGTCTTCTTGTCCAGCTCGACCGTAGTCGCGTAACCCCAGGATCCTCCGACCCTCGCGCGGAAGCACACCCCACCCAAGCTCTGCTCCGTGAGAGTCCTGACCGAGGCGTCCACGACCCTGATGGACGTCTCCCTCAGCACCTGATACCTAGCGTCGCAGAATTCGGCGCCCTCGGAAGTCATCCGGTCTACCGCGACCCGCAACAAGTCCTCCATCTAGATCACCGTCAGCTCCTTCGACGCGCTTGTCAGGACCTCGCAGCCATTCTCCTTGACGCGCACCACGTCCTCGATCCTGACGCCACCATACCCAGGTATGTAAATGCCAGGCTCGACGGTGAGTATCATGTTCTTCTCAAGTGGGAGATCGACCCCGGGCGCCATCCTTCCACCGTCGTGGACCGAAAGTCCGAGGCTGTGACCGAGCGAATGGGGCATCGTCCCCGTACTCTTCGATCTGTCAATAATAGACCGGGCCGCAGCGTCAACGTCTCTTCCGTTGACGCCGGCTCGGATATTCGCTAGCCCAGCCGCCTGCGCTTCCAGCACGATCCCATACATATCCTTCTGCTGCTTCTTGACCTTGCTAGCCACGAACGTGCGGGTGATGTCGGAGCAGTATCGACGGTACTTTGCCCCGAAGTCGAACAACGCGAACTCGCAATTCTTTAGCACCGTGTCGTTCGGCGAGTGGTGCGGATCAGCTGAGTTTCTTCCGAAGGACGATATCGTATCGAAAGATGGCGAGCTCGCACCTTTCTTCTGCATCCCATAGGACAATTCTGCGGCGGCCTCATACTCCTTCATGCCGACCTCCAGGAAATCGGGGATATCATGAGCGACCTCGGAAGCTATCTTGCAGGCATTCCGTACTAGCTCGACCTCGCTATCGTCTTTGACTAGCCTCGTTTTCTCGATTACCACGGAGACGTCGACTATCTCGACACCTGGTGCAGCTCGCTTGATCTCTTCGAGGTTGCTCACTGAGAGTCCCGATCCATTGATGCCCAAGCCCTTGACGCCTTTGAGCGCCTCCCTGAGCAATTGTCCCCTCTGAGCCAACTTGGCATACACTATGACCCGAGAGTCTCCGCCTACGGCGCAACTCTCCTCGAGAGCGGAGGATATGACATCCGACTTGCCATCCGGCCAGAGGATCGCTGCGCACCCTTCGAATAGGCCGGATTCATAGCCCGTGACGTGAAGGAACGAGAGGTCAACGTTCGGCTCCTCACCGTTCATAAGAATGACTGCGTCCACATTCTCCGTCAGACTGGAAAAGATCCTTTTGACCCTCTGTTTCATCGTATCTACTCAGCCGGAGAACCACTACACGTGACTTATAACTTCCCAACCAAGCCAGGAAGGCATTGAAAAGGGGGGATCAAGCTCAAACGCCAATCCAAATATTCCCGACGAGCCTTTTGATCGTGGCGAGGGCCGACAGAGCTGCCAGGTAGCTCGTGGAGGGATTCTTCGGGAACGGAACGTTCTTCGTCTCGGAGATGACCTCGCCGAACGGCCCCTTCACTATCACCTTGTGCGTGTTCTTATCGGTCTTCGGGTCCAAGATGATCCTTACCTTCGTCTTGTCGAATCCGACCCCCAGAAGGCTCAACGTTGCGGAGACATTCATGTTCCTGGGGAAGAGGGTCGCGGCCTCCCTCGCGCTCCCATCGAAGACGACGACGGGCTGCTTGAGATCACTGATGTCAATGCCTTTGCTTTTCAAGTACTCAATGTTGCCGAAGCTTTTGGGATTCTTGGTCGTGATCAAAAGGACCTCATCAATCGTACCGACCGAGGCGGCGCGTAATCCATCGGTACCAGTCACGGCCCCTGAGGGCGCATACATGCGACCGCCCTTCGTCTTTGCGAGCGAGAAGCATCTCTCCCTGAACGAATCGTCGACAAGTGCCCCAACACTCATTATCATCACATCTGCACCGTGTTCGAGGAAGAACGGTATGAAATGCTTCGCGGCCTCCTGACTTGCGGCCTCCACGATGAGGTCTATCTTCGGGATGATAGCCAGCAGGCTCTCGTCACTGTTGTCGACGTACTTGACCTTGTGTAGCTTCTCGACGAGGTGAGCGGCACATACTTTGCTCTTGTCCGTGATATAGATCCTCTCGATCTCGGGCATCTCGTCGACTGCCTTTGCCAGTGTCGTCCCAATAGAGCCACATCCAATGATGAGCAGGCGCATGTGTTCTTCACCGAATGCAAACGTGAAATATAACATTATTGGCGCGGAGACACGAGAATCGGACCACGTACCCCGGAATTCGAAGAACCTTGAGACATCTCCTGGGGCATGCGATAGGAGCCAGGCAATCGAACGGGGCACTCCCGTCCCCTCACAGCGATGGAAAGGACTTTGGTTGAATGCTGCCATTGATGACTTGTTTCGGCAGCGGAAAGATGGCAATGAAATCATTGAAGAAATCGCTTGTCAAGAACCCGCAGTGGTTCAGCCGAATGCTCTCAGCAAATATCATAAACTCCTTGCAGAGGATAAGCTCTACTGGGAATTTTACGTGACAGAAGTCATTCGGGTCACTGGCATTGATAGTCTGTGCGGAAGGATCGTACAGCTTCAAAAGAGGCGGGTTTCTGCACCCTTTGATCACAATCCACAGGCTCAGCCTCGAGGAACGACTTCGGGAAACTGGAATTGAAGTTCGGTCACAACGGTCTGCTGCATTTGATGGACGGAGAGATCTTCGAGTTCCGCCAACTCGGATTCTGGAAGCCGCAATGGCCTTTCTTTGATGAATCTGGAGAGGTGATCTGCACCTTCACGAGGAAAACGAAGGTGTTGAAGCACAGCGGAGATGTGAAGATCGAGGAAAAGGCAAAGCGTAAGATCTGCCTTCCACTCTTTCTGCCGGTTGGCTGGTAGCTTATCGTTCTATTCACAGAGGAAGAAGCCGCGACCGCGGGGGCTGCCGCTTCGTTGACTTGACCGATCGATCCTGAAGGCGTCATCCCGAGTGCTAGCCATTCAAGGACATGAACAACTGAGCGTCACTTACCGAACGACCTGAGGAATTCGTGCGTGTACTTCTTCGCCTCATCGAGTTGTCCGGGAGCTAGCGGGCCTTTCACTCCCGTGACGGCAAGTCTAAGAGAGGGCTGGCGAGCGTTGAAGCCCCTCTCCTTTAGCATGTCCTGGATCTTTTTCGACGCACCATGTGAGATCCACTTGTCGCTCGTCTTGCTCTCGGCGAGCTTCCCCTCTTCCACAGGCCCGTACGTCTCGAAGGCGCAAATCGGCCTGTTCCCCCACGCGGCCTGATCGAGCTTCTTGATGAGCTTCTTAACGTGGCCGGTCATCGTAGTGTACCGCGTCGGCGACCCGATGAACATGAAGTCGCCTCCCATCGTGCCTGCCGGGTCGCTGCTGAGGTTGATAATCCTAGCCTGATGCCCGTCCGTCTTTATCTGCTCTGCTATCGCCTCGGCGACCTGTTTCGTATTGCCGTGAACGCTGTCGTAGAAAACGAGCCCCATCATTGGGAAGCACCGTCCAAGTTGAGGCATACATCCCTGAGGCATAATAAACCTGCGTCAAGCGTGAGATTCCGTGAATAGAAGTGCACAATCGGTCTCACGAAAAGGTAAATGGATTGTATCTAGTAAATGCGCGGAACATATGGCTCCGAAAGACCAGTTCGAGGCCCCGCTGAGGATGGAAACGCCCCACCATGTACTGACATTCTACCAGCATCTCGGTCCCGACGGGTGAATAGGGATGCTGTCGTTCGACGGAGTCTCCGATGACAGCCTCTCCCCTCTTCGAATCGTCAAACAGACTACTCATATTGAAAGCGACCAATCCTATCTTGACCAGAGGGAAAGAGCACAAAGAGATGCCTCGGTCTCAGGAAACAGAAGAGGGCGGCGAAGCCGGTGGTGGCGACGCTGTTGATGGTTGTCATAACGGTCGTTCTTGTCGCCGTACTGTACGTCACCGTCATGACCTGCGGCGACGTTTTCCCGAGGGAGCCGATAGGGAAGTTCACTGGGTCCAGCAAGTTGGACGCGACTTCTGAAAGGCTCACTTTCAGCGCGTTCAATCTCTCTCCGAGTATCGATAGCTGCAAGATTGGAGTCGACCCGCCCTGGGACGCGCCGAACGCTGGCGCCCCGAACTTGGGGGACATGATGGACACGAGCACGTTGTATGCCTGCAATTCGACCTTCTTCCTGACGATTATCGTCCTCGGGGACGACGGAAGGATAAGCCAGGGCGACTCCGTGACGATAATCTGGACCTCGACGAAGCCGTCTTCAGGCGAACGAACAGCAAGTGTCTGCACGAGCCCTCGAATAATCAAATACCGACCATTACCTTCTCGATCTGAGGACCGGACGTCCTGCGGGAACACGTCGCCCTATTCCCGTTCCACGGCCCTCGCCCCATTCGATAGGAGAGATCAACCTTCGACGAAACCTTCCAAAACCGTCTGATCTAATCCAACCATGACCCAAGAGACGCCCAAAGATGGGTTGGCACTGCACAACCCTTTTATGTGGAGTCGATCCATCTCATGCTCGCATGAGGTATGAACGGCTGGAGCACACTGCCGACTCGCTGATCAAGGCTCATGGCTCAACGTTGGAGGAGTGCTTTGAGAACGCCGCCTACTCGATGTTCGACCAGATGGTGGACATCAGGAAGGTGGAGGCCAAGAAGAGTGTCGAGGTCAAGGTGGAGGGCGAGGACCTTGACGAGCTGCTGGTCAACTTCCTGTCGGAGCTCCTCTACGTCTTCGACGCAAGGAAGATCGTCATGTCCGAGTTCAAGGTCTCGATGAAGGGGAATAAGCTGACTTGCACGGCGAAAGGCGAGCGCCTAGACTTGAAGAAACATTCTCCGAAAACCGAGGTCAAGGCGGTCACGTACCACATGTTGAAGGTTGACGTCAACGAGCCGTCGGCGACTGTCCTGTTTGACATCTGAGGTGGCAATGAAAGCTTCGGCGATCGCGTACCCGATACAGGGTCTTATAAAGTACCACGGACTTAGGGACGAGAAGCTCCGTATCCCGTTTCACGATTCAATCTCTGTGTGTACGGCACCTCTCCAGACGCACACGACCGTCGAGTTCGGACGTCGTAAGGACACTGCCGAGATAGACGGCAAGATCGCGGGGAAGAGAGAGATGGAAAGGATTCTGGACGTTGTGAACCCCCTCAGGAAGATGGCGAAGAACGATTCGGGGATGACGATGATCTCGAAGAACAACTTCCCATCGAACATCGGCCTCGGAGCAAGCGCTTCGGGATTCGCGGCCCTGGCCGTCGCCGCCTCCGAAGCTTTGGAACTCGATCTATCCCTTGAGAACATATCGAAGGTCGCGAGAAGGGGAGCTGGATCCGCGGCAAGGGCCGTGACAGGCGGCTTCTCAAGGTGGTATGCAGGGACGAAGGACGAAGACAGCTTCTCAATACAGCTCGCTTCTTCCAAGGGACTCGACATGGGCATTCTTTGCTCCCTCGTACCCGCGATGAAATTCACAGAGACGGCGCACAGAGAAGTGCTGACATCCCCCTTCTTCAAAGCGAGGCTGGAGTACATCGGCGGAGCTCTTGATAAGATGGAGAGGGCGATAGCGGGGAGGGATATAGATCGCATAGGAGAACTTGCGGAGATGGACACGCTCCTACTGCACGGCATAACCATGACCGGCATTGACAAGCTCATCCTGTGGAGACCTGAGACCGTGAAAGTGATCTTGGAAGTCAGGGCGATGCGGCAAGAAGGGATCAGATGTTACTTCTCGATAGACACCGGAGCGACGGTCTACGTCAACTCGAGGATGGAGGACCTGCCGAAAGTGAAGAAAAGGATCGAGGCCCTGGGAATCAGCACGCTGGAATGTCACGTCGGGGACAGTGCTAAGGTCCTCGAAGAACACTTGTTCTGAGTCTGTTGGAAATCTGATCGGAAGGGAGCGATCTCGAAGGATTCAACAACGCGGCCTTGAGAGGAGATGCGAAGACTACAAGAGACCACCATCCAATATCCTATCGAAATCGACGGGAAGTAGGGAGTCAGTTCGACAGGCGAGATGGAAGGGACTCGGGAGGCTGGGACGGTGCCGGAGAACATAACGCTAGAGCGCTCGTACACTTACGTGATACGGGAAAGGAAGTCAGAGCTCTCTTTCGCCCTGTTCGTTCGTGCGTTGAATGAGGGGTTCAAGGGATTCTTCGTCACGAGGTCCTATCCCGAGCACATCAAGAAAAGGTACGATCTGGGCGATACACCCATACTCTGGCTCTCGAACGCGAGGATGGACTACACGCTCAGGCCGAAGGACCTTGAGGAGCTGAGCATGAAGCTGGACAAGTTCCTGTCGTCGGTGGAGAAGGGCGTCATACTGCTTGACGGCATAGAGTATCTCATCACGAGCAACGACTTCTCGACGCTGCTGAAGTTCGTACAGGGACTAAGGGACGAGGTCACGCTGAAGAATGCGCTTCTTCTGATACCCGTCAGCCCGAACACCCTCGAGCCGCAGAAGCTCAAGCTGCTCGAAGAGGAAGCGGATGTGGTAGTTTAATCCTCCAGCGGTTTCTCAAGCAAATCTGTTGACGTGCTTCCGTTTGTGTACTGTATCACACGGGAGGTAGAATGAGGAGGCTTTGGCAACAACGGAGTGCCAACAACGCTAGAGGTCCTTCACGCCGTGAAGAAAGGGATAATCCACATAACCATGAAGCAGCCGCAGCCATCATCGTGAAGTGCTCGAGAAGAAAGTAAAACCATTTCCTATCTTTTTTCAGGCGTCTGTTCTCAATGTCTGTCAGGAGTGTCAGAAGGACGAGATGATGCTGTCTCTTGCACTAGGCCAACTTTATTTGCCGTCGTGGCCCATTAGAGGTCGATGAAGGACGCAGTCGGTATAGGAGCACTCAATTTGGACTTAATCTACAGCGTCAAGGACCTCAAGATAAGGGACAGGAAATTCGCGCCGGGAGGGGAGATATTCGGCAGCGCGGAGGAGTTCTCGGACGTTGTTAGGCGATTGAAGAAGCGGGGCAAGCTGATGAACAAATGTGGGGGAGGATCAGCCGCCAACTGCATGTACGCCCTCGGGAACATGGGATACAATGTCGGTTTCATCGGGATGATCGGTGACGACGAGCACAGGGACTTCATCCTGACGTCGATGGGAAAGGTCGACACCAGCAGGGTGAAAAGGTTCGACGGTACGGGTCTCGCCATCTCCATGGTCGCCCACGAGGACCGATCTCTGCTGATACTGCCGAACTCCAACGACTGGTTCTACGTGAATGAGGACGACATCAAATATGCGAACGATTCGAGGATTGTTCACATAACATCGTTTGTCGCTGCAAATGGATTGGAGACCCAGAAGAAGATCGCTGCCTCGCTCGATAAGGATGTGATCCTGTCGTTCGATCCCGGAGAGCTATACGCGAAGAGGGGGCTGACTCCTCTGAAATCGCTGGTCGAAAGGGCCAACATAGTCTTCGTTAGCGAACGCGAGGTCGCAATGCTCACCGGCCTGGATCACATCGGCGGGAGCAGGAGGCTGTTGGAGATGGGGCCGGAAACGGTCGTCTGCAAGATGGGAGAGAAGGGGTCGATGGTCTTCACGAAGAACGAAGAGATCTCCATTGATGTATGGCCAGCGAAGGTCGTCGACAAAACGGGGGCGGGGGACGTGTATGACGCTGGATTTCTTGCGGGGATTCTTGGAAACTGGCCCCTCGGCGCCTCTGGAGAGTTTGCCTCATATGCGGCAGCGAAAAGCATATCCCACTATGGAAGGGAAGGTTATCCGGACAAAACGACGCTGATGGAGTACGAGGAGGACTGATCCCGACATGATGAGGATCGGATGGTTCTCGACCGGGAGAGACGAGGCGGCGAGGAACCTGCTAAAGACGGTGATGAGGAAGAAGGAACAGGGTTTCTTCGACGTCGGGATATCGTTCGTGTTCTCGAACTGGGAGGAGGGAGAAGAGCCGAGCCATCCGGATTTCGCTATGAGGGAGATGTTCTACGATCTTGTTCGAGGCTACGGCATTCCGCTCGTCAGTCTTTCCTGGAAGAAGTTCATGCCCGTCCTGAAGAAGCAAGACAGGGAGAAATGGAGGACCGAGTACGGAAAGGAGATGAGGGAACGTATCAAACCGTATCCCTTCGACCTTGGGGTTCTGGCGGGATACATGCTGTGGATGGACAACGAGTCGTGCCAGACGTTCAATCTGATCAATCTGCATCCCGCACTGCCGGGCGGACCGAAGGGGACGTGGCAAGATGTCGTCTGGAAGCTGATAGAGGTAAAGGCGGACAGGCAAGGGGCGATGATCCACCTGTGCACTCCGGACTGGGATGAAGGTCCTCCTTTGACATATTGCGGGTTCTCGCTCAGTACTCGGAAGTACAACAAGCTATGGGCGTGGATGGATCTCAAGCTGAGGACCAAGACCCTAGAGCAGATCAAGACGGAGGAGGGGGAGAACGAGCCGCTGTTCATGCAGATGAGGAAAGATGGTGAGATTAGAGAACTGCCGCTAATCGCTTACTCGATCAAGCTCTTCGCGGACGGGAAGGTCGAGATCAGGAACGACAAGTTGTACGAAAATGGCAAATTGCTGGGAAAGCCATACGACCTGAGCAAGCCTATAGATGAGGCTGTGAAGAAGAGGGAGTTCAAGGGATGATCCTATGGAGTTCGAAGGCCTTGAGGAAATGGCCGGTCAATCGACAAGGCAGTTCGTGACAGACGGCGAGGGACCGATCACGAAGAACGACAACGCTTTCGAACTGTCCTGCCAGCTCATCGAGAATGGAGACAAGTTCTTCACCTTAGTTAGCAAGTACGACGACGTCCTCGCAGATGTGTTCCACAAGAGAGGGTACAAGGCCGGGGACACTCTGAGGCTGATACTTCCTTTCCTGAAGGCCTACGGTGCGACGAACCGGAAGATGATCGATCTCTCGAAGGCGAACATACTCCTCGTCCCGGGTGCGGGGAGGACGATGCGGTTCGTGCACGAGTTCATGCAGTCGTTCATCGTGAGCACGAGCTACGAGCACTACGTGAACGCGGTTTGCGAGGCGATAGGATTCCCATTCGAGAACGTCTACTGCACGAAGGTCAACATGGACGAGACGAAGATGGAGGAGTGGGAGCAGCTGGTGCTGAAGAACTATGCCAAGGAGATATCGCTCATGCCGATGATCAAGATCCCAGAAGGAGCGAGGGTGGCCGAGGATTTCGATCCGAAGGATCAGAGGACGATACGGAGATTGGATGATATCTTCTGGCAGGAGATGACGGATCTGCCTTCATATCAATTGATTCTTGAGGTTAACCCAGTCGGTGGAGAGAAAAAAGCGGCTTCGATAGTGGACATTTGCAGAAAGACGACAGCAAGTTTGGAGGATACGATGTACGTCGGAGACAGCATAACGGACGTCCAGGCATTCAGGTTGGTTAGAGATGGCGGAGGATTGTCCGTGTCATTCAACGGCAACTCCTACGCTGTGAGAGAAGCGGAAGTGGCAGTGATGTCGCCGGACGCGGTGACTACTTCGGTGCTGGCGGAGACCTTCTACAAGGGAGGAAAGGATAGCGTGATGGAACTCATTGAGAACTGGAATATGGAGCATATCAAGAAGGCTGGAATTGTCCACGAATATCTCGTGAAGGAACTTGCCAGGATTTTCCCGGAACAGCTACCTGATGTCGCAAGGATTTCGTCTGAAAATATGCCACAGCTGTCCCAGCTGAGCTCTAAGTTCAGAAAGACAGTGAGAGGAGAAGCCATCGGTACGCTTGGATAGAGGATAACATACAGAATCCTTGGGGGCGTTGAGGCTCCCTGTTGTCATGGTGGACACGCGCCAATCCGATAACAAAAGAGTATCTGATTGTTCGACGAATATTGTCAGAAATGTACAAAACGCCCGTTGTTCTCGAGCCATACGCGTTTTCCTCTCTGCTCATGTCGGCCATAGAGATACACGGCCAAGAATCAATGGGTCTTTTGATCGGCCACAAAGACAGGCAGTTCATTCAGGATAAAGTCGTCGAGTGTTTGTCGGTCCAAACCTCTTATCCCATCCAGAGCGCGGAAAGGGGAAGGAGTACGGTCGGTTATGGCAACTTCGCTGCAAGAAAGCGACTCGATAGCACCGTGAACGCTGTCGGGTTCGTCATTGTGGGTGGGTTCCATTCGCATCCGAATTCTGGAACCGCCCTTTCCAAGGCGGACAAAGAGTTCATCTTCGATGAATTCAACGAAATCTATTCGATGACAGAACTGGACGCGTGGTTGGAGATTGTCATAGGCGTGAGAAAGATAAAGAGACCCGAGAAGTCAAAGTTTCTCAAGAAGCACTACAGGGGAAAAGAGCCAAGTCCTGGCTTTTATCCTTGGAATGTCACCCCGGAGATCATTGGCGATCTTCTTACGGACACTGGAACTGTCTTCCGAGTTGAATTGAAAGGGTATTGGTTCAAAGATCACGATGTTGAAGAGGCTTTGCTGGTATACTCAAGATACTGAAGAAGGCCGCAAGATCTAGGCGTTCAGGAGAGACCCTCCAGATCCGAATCTGAAACGAGAACGAGCCCAGATAGCGCAAGTTCGAATCCAGACGAATTCGATTTCCACCTCCCGCACAATAGACGGCGTCATACGTAGGAAGGCAGAAAGGCCCCCGAAAAAGGGCAGCCTCGATGGAAGAGCACTCTGCAGCGAGTCTTCAGAAGGAGCAGTGGTCGTAGAATCATTCTGAACGTGTACTTGGACCGATCATCTTAACCGTGTACTGCTCGACTCGTTTCCGGGGCTCTCTCTTGAATGGGTCGGACACGAGGATCCTCCAGTGATTCTTCACGAGGCTACTCGACTCTTCGATTTCTTCTTGATTCCCCATGACGAGGTCTACTCTGCGCCAAAAAGGGCTAGGACCTCCGGTGCTGCCGACGTCTCTCCGACCTGCGGGCCTTGAATTCCCGCCTCCCGGATGGCCTCGTTCATCTTTGCCAAGGTCGCCATTGCGATTCTCTTCGTTGCTACGCTGCCGAGTGCTAGTGCCTTGTCCGTCAAGACCATCGCATTGTTCTCTTCTTTCATCAGGCCAAGCAGTTTCATCATGTTGATAATGCGCCCGACCTTAGGGTCCTCCTCTACCAATATCTTCGCCTCCACCTTGGCAATCTTCCCGTGGTACAGCCGACGGGCGAATCTGCCTGTCGGATAGTCCTTCAAAGGTGAATACGCATATAACGGCAGGAAGCCTTCCTCTAGAAGAGCCAGATAGTTAGGTATGTCAGGTGTGTTGAGGGTGAGATTGCTTCCCACCATCCCCCAAGCCCTCGGACCGATGCCTACGAACTCCGAGTGCTCATACGGACCCTCGTATGCATCGGGGTCAGTGGAGAACGACCAAAGAGTACGCATCTCGTAGCCTCTGGACCGGAGAATCTCCAATATGACCGAGTAATGTTGCCTTTCCACCAGCGGGTCCTGCAACGGAGCATCGCTCCTTACCTTTCCCTTCGTCACCGTCTTCTTCTGCAGGCGCTTTGTCAGTTGAGTATAGGGTAGGAGCATGAGTGGGAAGGTGGAGATACCATGGACGCCCAGCTCGCATGCAACATCCAGGTCTTGACGGATAAGATCCACGGTCTGACCTGGCAAAGAGAACATGAGGTCGATATTGACATAGTCGAATCCTGCCTCCATTACCCGTCTTAGGGTGCTAACGAGCTTCTCCCGGCTGATGTTCCTTCCCAAGCAGTTACGCAACAGCTGCTCGTCGAAGGTTTGAACCCCTACGCTGAGTTGAGATACTCCCGTCTCCTTCAGACTTACCAGAACCTCCGGGCTGAGATCTGCTGGGGACGCTTCCATCGCCACCGTCGGTGGCTTGTTGAACTCCTCCTCGACCAATCCCAAAAGGAAGCCCATATCCTTGTGCATGAGCGAGGGGGTGCCACCGCTCAGATACACCCGCTCGATTTTCGGTCTCTGGAGGTACGAGGAGTAGAGACGGAGCTCTTTTCTCACCGCGGCCAGGAAGACCTCCGCCTGGCGCTCATCATAGGATTGCCCCGGTAACGCGCAGTATGTGCACTTGAACGCGCAGAATGGGATCCTGATGTTGAGAGCGACCTGGTCCATGCCATCGGGTACAACGTCCTCGATCCTGGTGACCCTCTCGAACGAGACGCTGTCTGCGACCCTGTCAGCCAGTTTGCTCACATATCGCATGGTGAAGTCAAGAGGCATATTGACGCCTCTAATCATAACGCAAGCGATATATTTCAACTGTGCTAGTGCATCACACGGGAAGTTGTCATACTCTTATTAGCTAAGAAACAGAAGTCAAGAATGCAAGTCGGTCGGATCCCCTCCTTCCGATGCTCCTAATGTGTTTAGTGGTAGGCAGACCCGGTCAGTAGACATATCGCTCCACCAAGCCAGGACCCTCCGCTAATCCCTAAAGCGACGGGAACACCGAAGAACGCAGATCCAGCTAATCGCATTCGGCAGCCAGCATTCCATCATGATTTGATCAAAGATACTAATTAGAATTGTGTTCGTTCCGACACGCAAAAATCGACCCACGACTCAGTTATCATACATGTTTCCAGCAGAGCAATAGACTGTCAGGAACACAGCCGATCATTTCCGATTGTTGAGCAACAGGGCGATATTCCTCGGAAGCACGGGGTACAGCCTCGAGAGGCCGGAATTCTCCACTTTCTCTTTGAGCCCGGCCTGCAGGTCCTCCGGACAGGAGGCCTTCATGAGCATATCCGTCTCTTCGTCGGAGAAAGTGGCACCTTCAACAGAGTCTTTGGCCACCTTCCTGTTCGCAGGGCATATGTCCTGACAACGGAGGCATCCAACGAGGCAATGATGCCAGGAGCTGTCCACCCAGTCCGGAATCTTGGTCTCTTCCTCGTTCAGGAAGGTCAGGCATCTCTCGGCTCTCAATAGGAATCCGGATTTGTCTATGGCGCCAGTCGGGCAATTTCGCAGGCATATCTCGCAGCGTTCGCATCTGCTCATCATTCTCTTGTCATGCCATTCGTGATTCTCGCAAGGGAGATCAGAGGCATAGACCATGAGCCGGACATGGCTTCCCAAATCGCCGACGTAGGTGATGTTGTTGCGACCGTATTCGGCCAGCCCGCTTCGTACAGCAAGAAGCTTCGCCGGTATCTGCAGTGAAGCGTATTCACGGTGGCGCTCTCCAAGCGTTCTACGAAGCACTGATTCGATGCGGACATTTGCGCTAGCATAATCTAGATAGGTCGGTGGGACAATCGCGTCAACTTCCAAACTTTCATGCATCAGGTGAAAGCGTGTTTTCGGACTCGGCACGCCCATGATCAGCATCGATCCTGGATCGTGGATCGCCTTCTCGGAGGCGAAATCGAAACAGGCGTTGATATACTTGATCAGGCCTGGGTCTGTCATTCCACTCATCGATTTCATTATCTCTGCATTCACCTCTTCGAGCCGAGACATAGGGACGACCTTCGAGCGTATTCCTGAGTTCAGCAACTCTTGCCTCGTGAGGGCAATTAGATCGGGTTCGTCCATATCAGATCACACGGTATGAGAGTAGTCCGTCGAACCCGATAACTCTTATCCCGGATTGCGGCGGTTCCCTTGAATCAGTCGGAATCATATCGGCAAAGAAAGGACCAGAGGAAACCCATCATGTATTAGATTTACATTGCGCCGAGTCCGGAGCCGAAGGTCGCTCTTTTGGCCGAATCGAAACTCTTCTCGGAAAGGTCTAGAAGCGGGTAGTTGCAACTTGGACTCTTGTCCAATCGGCCAACCTCCATGAAGATGTCTGCCTCTGGAGGCCAGTTCACATCCAGCTCCCCAATATTGTGCTTGAAGTGAGCCTTGATGAGTAAGTGTTTAGTGTTCTTGCAGAGCAGATAGCTTATGGCACGATTGAGACTCTCTCGTTTTCTGACCATTTTGCCAGATCGATGATCGGTATAAGCTGAACTAAACAAATCACTTCGATGTGTCAACCAATAATCTACCCAAGAATGCAGAGAAACTTCTTCGGAGAATTGCCCGTTAGCAAATTAGGTGCTCCCGTCGGGATGTCAGCCCGGAGTTTGCCCCCAAGAAAACCACAGCCAGGAATTATCTGATGGTAAGTTATTCACTACTGTTTGCGGATCGACATCTAATGTACTGCAATCAGAGAAGGCGACAGGATATTATGAATATGAAGTGCGCGGCGGAGATGACACAGGCTATCTAACCGACACTTCTGACAGTTCTGACGGCAGATAGAAGTTGTTTCACCATTCGAATATCGGAAAAGCCTAAGTCATAAGATGGAGTAGTGACAAATCGGTGAGGCGGGATGTCTGTAAAAACGATTCAATGCAGTCTCGCAATGAGGTAGAACGATGAAAACATGGGTCAAGATTGTGTTAATAGGAATATTCTATTGTCTGGGGATATGGGGTGTCCCTTACATAATGCAATCCTCCTTTCCGACGCTAGCCGTCATACTCTTGGCCGTCACTGGACTAGTTTTTGCTGCTTACTACAGCGTACTGGCGAGAAAAGAAATGTCACAGAAGTGAAGGAAATGAAAAGTGTTCGTTCGCCGCTTACTTCTCGCCCTTGTGTTCGATCTCTTTACTCCCCCAACGGATAGCCGTGGCCCCCGCAATCACTCCCACGGCCGCACCTACTACATATCCACCGACGGAAACCGATGCAATACTGACGAGCGAGGCCACAATGGCAAGCTTTCCCCATTTTGCGCTCTTTGCTGGCTGACTGTAAAGGTATATAGCAAGCCCGAACAGGCCAGTGGCAGCCCCGAATCTGAGCAGATCCAGGAATTTGTACAACTCACCATTCCCAATCACAGACCGCCAGAAATTGCCCGCAGGGTCGTTCGGGAACCATGCGGGCACCATGATGACGATTCCCGCTACAATTGCCAGCAAGACACTGACGATGGGTTTGCGTTTCGACACGTTCGTTCCTTCCTCCGCGTAAGCCCCCCCATCCGATTGAATAACACAAAATCATCTGCGCAATGTGCTTATATGTCTTTTCGCCGAAATCGACAGGAGCAATCTCCTCTGACAGATTCTGCTTCCGTCGTCTTTGAGTCTATGGCCTCAATCCTTGAAATCAGAAAGAGAATGTCTGGACAGTTGAAATATCGGGTCCGGATGGACTCTCGGAGTCCTGTCGGGATATCAGCCCGGAGTTTGCCCCCAAGAAAATGGTGACCAGTAGTTATTTGATGGTAAGTTGTTCACCACCGCCTCCACCGCCGCAACAGCTGCGGTAATCAGGCTCGCTATGAACTTGACGCAGATCTCGCCGAGCGCTATCGCGAGATTGATCATGAACGAGACGACCGCAACGATCCCTCTCCAAACGAAATCGGCGATCGAGACGATCTGATGAGCATTTGCGATCGGTTTCTTGAGTTCTCATCCTCCTAAACGAGCGACGCCAAGGATTTTGCTTGCCAGGCTTTGTGCGACGTCATGAACGGGCGGTCATAGGCTGAATCAGGCCGAGACAGGTTTCACGAACTCGGACGATAGGGGACCAGGATGGCGTGCCCAGTCTTCCCCTAGCTCGAGGGCGAATCCCCCAGATCGAACTGCTCGAGCTGTCCCGTCAGCCGGTTCAGCTTCTCAACCTTGACTCTCGACTCTTCGAGGGTCTTACGCAACGCCGTCACCAGTTCCATACCTTCTTGGTACATTGCAAGCGCCTCTTGGAGTTGTAATTTCCCCTCGCTCAAGGAAGTGGCGATTTCTTCAACTCGGTCCAAACGTTCCTCGAAGCTCTCCTCCGGCCTTAGTTTGGGCTGAGCCCTCTTACCCTTTGACATCTCAGATCAGCCTCCTGACGGTGTGACTTTCCGTTCGGTCACCTTCAGTATTTGGGCCGCTGCCCTACCATCCACAACCATAATGTCCACGTTGTCTCTGGGGTGCAACAGACTCACACTGCCAACGATTATCCCCTTTCTAGTGACGACAGCATATCCGCGCTTCAGAACTCCATGGGGGTCGAGTGATCTAAGCAGCTCGGCCAGCTGCTTGACTCTGTTCAGTCGCGAGGATAGCATCCCCATAACAGTCTCGGTGAACTGCGTAGCGTCCTCGTCCAGACTTTGTTCGTAGTCTTGTAGCAGCTCCACAGTTCGCGTGTAGATCGCCGCTTGGGATTGACCGATTTTATCCAGGACCGCCTCTTTGTCCGGAACGACCTTCTCCGCAGCCTCCGACGGTGTAGCAGCTCGGAGATCCGCGACAAAGTCCGAAATGGTGAAGTCGGTTTCGTGTCCTACTCCGGTAACTACAGGGATTTCGGATGCGAATATAGCTCGTGCAAGTATCTCTTCGTTAAAGGCCCAGAGGTCCTCGATACTTCCCCCGCCCCGCCCAACGATTATCACGTCCGAGTGGGGATCGCGTAAACGGTTGAGCGCCTCAATTCCTTGAGCGATGTCCTCGGCGGCCCCAGCTCCCTGAACCAACACAGGTGCGAGTAGAATCCGGGCTGGAGGGAACCTACGGCTGAGAATGCGAATCATATCCCGAACGGCGGCTCCTGTGTCAGAGGTGACGATGCCAACGACTGTCGGGAACCGAGGCAAGGGACGCTTTCGTGCGAAGAGCCCTTCCTGCTTCAGCTTGGCCTTCAACGCTTCAAGTTTCGCGTACAACTCTCCAACGCCGAATCTCTTGACGTCTGTGACATAGAGTTGGTACCTCCCCTTCTGTTCGTAAACGCCTAGGTCACCACGAACGAGCACTTTCATTCCTTCCTCGGGCCGCACTGAGAGCCGACCCAGGGTCCCCGCCCAGATAACGCACTGAATCTCCGATGTCCCATCCTTCAGCGTCGGATAGAGGTGGCCACTCGCGAAAGGTGTCAGGTTGGAGAATTCTCCGAGGACCCAGATGTCGTGAAATCCAGACTCCCCGTCGATCAATTCCCTAACCCGGTGATTGAGCTCACTGACAGTGATGTATTCGGCCGCCGAGCCTTCTTTCTGCTCGCCGGAAACCTCTTTTGTGTTCGCTTCGGACAATTGCTTCGCCTCCTGAGGCCGGAGTGGCCCGATTCGACAATCACTTAAGACCGTAGATAGTTTCGCTTCTGTTCGGGATATCAGCCCGGAGTTTGACCCCAAAAAAATCGTAGCCAGGAGTTATATGATGGTATGTTATTCGATGTCGCCGGAATATGTGCATGAGTGTAGATCGATCGGAGAAGATAGCAAAACGATGCAAATGTGTAGGTCGCGGCAGAGATGGCACATGCTACCTGACCGAAACTTTTGACGGTTCTGACGGCAGATGGGGGAGCTAGCCACTCCGAATATTTCAAGAGCAGGAACGGTCTATGAATCTCAAAGAGATTGAGTGAAGTGGGGAATTGGTCAGAATCAACTCCGCATGCGGAAAGAAAGAATCGTCCTCAGACACACATCTTACCACTTCTCATTTGCCTTGCCCAATGACGTCATAGGAGCCTCTCCCAATGGAACAATCCTATCCACCGACTTGCTGCTTTCTCTCGTTACTCAGATAATAATCCAGGGATTCTCCCGGTCTTCTTTCCTTCTGGAGCCAATCTGCAACGAGCTGCTGAACAGCCTTGTCTTTAATCTCCCTGAGTTTTCCCTTAAGCCAATCGGCAACCCACTTATCGATCAATGATTGTTCGATTTTGTCGATCGATGATGATTTTGCTACGACTCTCAATTGGCCAGTATCCTTATCCTCTTTCACAAATCCAATCTCTTTGCCACGAATGAGTATGTCCTCCGCCTTCTTGGTCCGGGCCGCCTCATCAAGATAGAAGAGTTCAATTCCAAGAAGCTCGTTGAGAGCTGTCTTATCGATGGTACGCTCGTTGCCCTCCTGTCCACCAAGGACCTGGATTAGAACCATTTGTTCAAGGACGGCAGGCATGTCTGGAAGAAGAGCGAAACTCCTTGCATCAGTGGTGATTCCCCTGTCAAGGAGGCGCTTAAGCTTCGCATCTTTGTGCTTCATTCCTTCCGTATTGGGTAGAGACCTATGAGGAGGCTGGCTACGCAGGATTGCTTTTCCTGTCAGTGGTACGGTCCATACTATGAGTCGCCCACCTTGATCGATAACCTCATTGATTACCCTGGGGCCTTCCCGTTCCGGAACGACGATCGTGTATTCGACGACGATATCTTCCTTTCTGGGGAGACCGACATAAGTCTTGGCAACATGATCGAGATTGTCTTCCACAGCTTCGACTTTCTTCAAGACCTCCTTCACCTTGTCGGCTGCGTCCCGGTCTCCACCCTTGCATTCACCAAATATCAGGGAAGCCTTATTCAGTTTCCTTTTCTGGAGCATGAAATCCATGTTCTTGGAACGGTCCAACTCGGACAGTGGAGATGCCCGGGCAAAACGGTAGTCGGTCAGCTTCTGGGAGACCTTGGATGAAAAAGGGAATATGCAGCAGTTTACCATGTCCCGATGACGCTTGTCCGTCTCCAATTGAATATCGAATCTCTTCAAAAGATCGTTCTTTCCCTTTTCAAATTCGGCCTCGACCTGGCGAAGACGACTCGCCTTCTCTCTCAAGAACTCTTTCTTTTTCTCTTTCGAAAGCAGTCCCAGGAGAGCGTCTTCGTCCATCTCTCACCCCTTCATTCAACTCTCAGCAGGTCGAAGTTCGCTCCAGCGTCCACAGTCTCCACAACACCGCGATAGAAAGAAATGAACGACTCAAACGTTGTTCTGAACTTGGGAACAACGACGATGCGGTCCTCGGTCGCGTTGACAGAGAATACGCATCGTTTGTTGTCATCAACTACGGTCGCAGTCAGGCTTATTGAACCTATCTCGGTGTGAACATCGATGAAGGAGAATCCTTCAATTGAACTCCTCATCCTCTCTGCTGCAGCTTCATCGAAAAGAGGTGCAGATAGAGTAATGACTCCTGCTTCGATAGAAGGGAATCTGAGATTGTTCTCGGAGATGAAATCCATCCTGATATCGGAAGCAATCTCACGGAGCTGGAGCACACTCTTCGAGATTTGATCAAGGTGTCTGTAGAAGAGAGCCAGAACGTCCTCAGTAGCCCTCTGCGCTGAGAATAGACCGTTGTTGGAAATGTGAAGTTTCAAATTGTTCTCTGCTTCAACATAGACAACCTCTGGGGTGACTCCATACAGCTCCCTCAGTTCCTCCATGGCCAACTTAGTGTCATCACCAGTGTAATTGAGCCGTCTCTTGATATGTGGTCTAACCTTACAGTATGCCTCGTCCCCGGGATCTCTTCTAGCAGCGAAGTAATAGACGATTCCGTCCGTATCTGTAAGGATGCTATGCCAGAAGTTATCGAACACCTCAGGGTGCATCCACATTGGCGTGATCCCGCGCGATCTGCGAATTCGTCTGCCAAGGTCTTTGTGGTAGGTCTCATTGCTGGCGCTCGTGAACATCAGGAGCAACCCTGGTTTGTATTCGACAATATAGTACTCCTCCGGCTCGTCCGTCCGCTGTCCATCCTGATCTTCACCTTCTTTTGGGGCGAATCTGATGACTTCACCCATCATTGTTATTTCGTCAGGATGAAACACTCTCGATTGCCAGCCCTCTCGGGAGACCAGAAGACAGTATATCTTCATCCATTTGACCCGTGTAGCGGCATCTCTCGTTTCCTCCTCGAAAATCGATGAGAAGTTGTCGATGAGATATTTATGAAACTCCTCCTTCGTGAAATCTCTCATTTCGACCTTCATTTCTTCCCCCTCCTGATCCATGCTGCACAGGGACCGATTAGCTATTGCTTTCTGCAATTCGTTAGGAGCCACCTAATACTCAATTGTTTCTACAAAGGCACCCAGCGGGCTGATCAAAGTCCCGTCTTTTCAACTCCGGACTCAGATCTCAAGTATAACAAGATCCAAACCACAGCCAAAGAACTAAAACCCAGCACTAGAGGTGCCAAGTTGTCAGAGCTCAAGACAAATGCCAACAGGAATACGGTAATGGCAATGGACAAACACGCGAGTCCGATGAAACTAAGATGAAAGGTCGCCCTCACTAATGAACGGTCTGAGATGTCCCGAAGCCCTCTAGGGTGATCACGGCACACGATTATTTACCTGCAAGGAAATGGCGACGGTGAGGTGCTGCTGATTACGATTCCTATTCGTTCAATTTCTTGCCATCATTATTTGTCTAAAACCTTTCTTATGAGAAGCCTCGAGGCTTCCGTATGTCGTGTACAATGATGCAAATCGTGTATTTTGGGGTTTTTTCTTGCCCGTGCTCACATGCAACGGACCCGAAACTCGCAATCATCACGATATTGATCGAACGCATGAAATCACCCTTGGTTGTGTGACATTCTCCGTCCTAGTAATCTGGCATGAGCAACATACAATACGCTCTTTTCACTGAGCATTCAATGAGAATCATCGCATGCTAATCGAACGAGTCTCGTGAAAAAACCGAGAGCGTTTGCTTCACCCGCATCGAAAAGAGGCTTGACTCGCGTACGTCTCCTTCGCGATGACGACAAAAGGGTCCTCGGACTAAGGAATTACTCGATTTTATGCGTGAAAGAACGCTTAAGTGACGCGCAATCGGATTTGATAGCTCGGGACGTGACAATTCCGAGAATTAGTTGAGGGTATCTAAATCGCAGGTTTTTTCGGAAATCGATTAAGCGAAAGCATTGCGAATGTGCTGTTGTGAGGCTCTGAAAACCTAAGACGGGAGAATCTAGCGCATTCGTCACTAGACTCTAGACAATTCCGACAGAAAATTGGAAAGGATAAAAATAGGGAAAGGGTTTGTGAAAGCCTGGTAGGATATTTGACCACCTGGCGTTCACTCGTCCGAGTCCTCATCCTCAATGTCGTCATCTTCCCACTCTTCGAAGTACGACCTGAGGATGAAGTCGACAATCTCTTCAAGGGTCATTTCTTCTTGATCGGCAAGCTCCTGGAGCCTCTCCGCGAGCGGACCCTTGATGAAGACAGTCTTCTTCATCGCATTCACACTCCTGACGATCCCTTCCCTCTTTGGGGTCGAGAACGCCTCAGAAACGCGAGGAACCCTTGACTTCAAATAGTTCTGATATGATGTTTATAGCAGAACAATGACCCAGCAGAAAGAACAGGAACAGAAGAAACGTCAATTACGATATTTCACCACATCTGACCGACTAGCCAGCCATCCGATTATCGAGCTGTTCAAGAGAGAGGACGTCCAGGAGGTCATGCGACTGAAGAAGCAGGACGGGCTGAGATTCACAGAACTCCAGTGTCTCCTCTGCGAGGAGCCGCCATCTCCCAAATCTCGGAAAGGTTGTCCCGAACCGAAGAATTGTTCCAAATGCCAGAAATCCAGTGAATGCGGATTCGCAAAGTATGCTGTCTGGTATGAGGTACACAAGAAAGTCACGCAGGTCTTGGTAGGACACGGTGGAAC
>JBEKKT010000009.1:0-51312 GCA_050010535.1 Methanomassiliicoccales archaeon
TCTTCTCTTATTTCTCCATTCGATAAATAGCCAAGACGCTCATGTCGGCTTCGGCGCAGGCTCGATGTAGACACGGCAGTGGTTGAACCCGTCCGCGAGGCACTCTGTGCTCGTCTTTACCTTAAGCGCCATCCCGGTCCTGCTCTCGAAGATTGCACCGAGGATTCCCTCGTTCAGCAGGCAAAAGGTCCTGCCAGCCTCCGGTATCTTGTGGCAATTGTACTCGTCCCTTATTACCAGGCTCAGCGGTTTCACGGAGTAGACGCAGACCTCGCCCAGATCGTGCTCGTCGTAAAAAACCTGAATTTCCTTGATCAATCCTTCGATGTTATCGGACTTCATTCGCTTCGATATCTCAGTCCCGATCATCTTCCCGACGTCCTTCAGCATCGGATCCATCTTGAGGCCCACTGCCTGCATGCCGATGATTATCGACCTGATGACGCCCTTCAAGAATGTACTGGGGGTCCCGATCGAACCTGCTATCGTCATCCCGACGACCTCTCTCAGATCCTCCCTCGGAACGACCGACCCACCGATCGGCTTCGACGTTAGGTAGAATATCTTCCTGCGATTGTCCCCGGGATCTCCGCGCGAAGCAATCAGGCCCCCCCTGGTTAGTTCATCCAAGTGGCTAGAAAGCGTAGACTGGGCCTTGCCGGTGAGAGCCGCGATCTCGCTCAGGCTCATCTCCCTCCTCTGAAGCTCATTCAGTATCTTCTGGCGGATCGGGTTCGATATCTGCTTCAGACCAGTTGCAGTCGAGTAGACCTCAAAAGAAGTCGTTTCCTCCATCAGGACCACCCGTGAGAATTAACAATCGCATCGCCAATAATAAAAGATGTCATGGATGGTGCATCCATCGGGCCAAACTTATCCAACCCGGATGCATGCGGGAGAGACCAATGTTTTTCTAGTTGCGAGTGACATTTCCTCGGCGTGAGGATTTGAGGGTAGCTCTCAAACGCGGGACGAAGGAATACCGGGCGGTCTGGTTCGAGAAAGGCAAAGTGAAGATGATCGATCAACGCGTTCTCCCACATCGCTTCGAAATCGTCGAATTCAGCCGCTGCGCGGAGGTGGTCGCAGCCATCAAGAACATGACCATCAGAGGAGCACCCTCGATAGGCGCTGCCACAGCGTACGGTATGGCCTTGGCCGCGCTCGAGAAGATCGACCTGAACGAAGCCGCGCAGATGCTGAAGGCCTCGAGACCGACCGCTAATGATCTCTTCTATGCCGTCGACCACATGCTGAGGTCGATAGGTTCCGGCTGCGATCCTGTCGAGGCCGGTGACAGGTACGCCGAGGACATCGTCCAGCGATGCTCGTTGATCGGGGAGCACGGCGCGGTGCTAATAGAGGACGGGGACAAGGTGATGACGCACTGCAACGCTGGTGCCCTTGCCTCCGTGGATGTCGGGACCGCCCTCGCGCCGATCAGAATAGCATGGTATGCTGGGAAGAAGATCTTCGTTTATGTGTCAGAGACCAGGCCGAGGCTTCAAGGCATGAGACTAACCGCATGGGAGCTCGTAAACGAAGGCATACCTCACTCAATCATAGCGGACGGGGCGTCAGGACACTTCATTAAGAATGACGTTGACATAATCATCGTAGGTGCTGACAGGATAGCGGGGAACGGGGACTTTGCGAATAAGATAGGGACGTATGAGAAGGCGGTTCTAGCAAAGGAACTCGGGATACCGTTCTACGCCGCGGCACCCATCTCGACCTTCGACTTCTCCATAAGTTCCGGGCGGCAGATACCGATCGAGAACAGGGACGAGCGGGAGGTCACAGAGATTGAGGGAACGAGGATCGCCCCAAGAGGATCGAAAGGGTTGAATCCTGCATTTGATGTGACTCCCAGCAGATACGTGAGGGGATTCATAACCGAGGTCGGGGTTCTATCTCCGAAGGATATTCACAAGATAAGGGGTGGGACTCCTGAGGTCTGAGAGAATCGCTCGCAAGGAACTGGTCGAATTTGGCAGACTCCTCTACGATAGGCGGTTGACCTTCGGCACGGCCGGGAACCTTAGCGCTAGGATCGGGGAGGATCGGATGCTCATAACCCCCTCAGGCGTGTGCAAGGGGCATCTTGAAGAGGACGATCTCGTGAAGATGTCGATCTTGGAGGGAAACCCGATTGGAGTAGGAAGACCGTCCATCGAAGTGCCTTTCCACTCCGCGTTTTACAGATGCAGGAAGGAGGTCGCTGCGGTAATCCACGGCCACCCATTGTACTGCACCGCTCTAGCCGTCGCCCGCATCCCCCTGACAGCGGCCCTAACGCCCGAAGGCGTGCTGGACCTTGGGAAGGTGCCTCTCATACCCTACGCAACTCCTGGGACCAAGAAGCTCGCAGACACACTGATCGGGTCGATGGGCGAGGCGAACGCGTTCCTCCTGGAGAAGCACGGGGCGATCACCGTGGGAAAGGAACTCGCCGAGGCCTTTTACCGGATGGAGACGCTGGAGTTTGCCGCCGCGCTGCAGGTCGAGTCCGCTGGAATCGAGGGAACGAAGGAGCTGACCAGGAAAGAGGTGTCCGAGATCCTATCCTCTTTCGGTAGACAAAAACAATAAGACGCTTCCACATTTACATGCGATGATTCTCGTCACGAAATGGTTCGGCGTCTTCCTCTGCGATGAACAAAGGGTCAGGAAGCACCTGCTTTTCGAGAAGGACCCCAAGGCGATAGCGCAGAAGCTCGCGGCCATACAGAGGGGCGAGATACTGCCGGAGGAGCGACAGCTCGCTCAGAAGAGGATGAAGGTGGCCGACGCCAGGCTATCTAGACTCGGAAAGCCGATCGTTTTCGATTCCTCGTTCATAAAGGCCGAGGACCACTCCTTCTCCGCCGACCTCATGCACGAGACGATGGTGGAGCTAGGAAAGGTACGCACGCGGGAACCGCTGAGGCCGGACAAGTGCATCGCCCAGGCGATAAGGGCCGAGGACGATCTGATCGAGACGACGAACATCATGAACGAGAGACTGCATGAGTGGTATGGACTGCATTTCCCCGAGCTGGCCGACTACGCGAAGGATGATGCATACGCCCGCGCGATCGCCGGGGACGGGGAGAGGACCAGGATCCTCAAGAACATGAACATTGACCTCGAATCAGTTGGAGCGGAGCTCCTACCAGAGGACATAGAGGTCCTGACGACATTCGCGGCGTCTCTATCGAACCTCTACACGATGAAGGACGACTTGGACCGGTACATCGCAGAAAGGATGAAGGAGGTCGCCCCGAGCCTCACGACGCTCGCCGGAGCGACTCTCGGAGCAAGGCTCATCTCGCTGGCCGGAGGCCTGGGGCGCCTGTCGCAACTCCCATCTAGCACGGTCCAACTGCTTGGTGCCGAGAAGGCGATGTTCCTGCACCTCAGGAGCGGCAAGAGACCGCCGAAGCACGGCATCATATTCCTGCATCCCTCGATTCACCGAGCGCCTTACTGGATGCGGGGCAAGATTGCTCGGGCCCTCGCCTCGAAAGCCTCCATCGCCTCCAAAGTCGACTACTGGCACGGACAATACATAGGGGACAAGCTGCTGGACGAGCTGGTGATGCGCATAGAGGAGATCAAGGATAAGTATCCCGAGCCTCCCAGACGCCCCGAAATAAGGCGCAGGCAATAGGCAAACTATTTAAGGAAACTCTCATTTCCATTGCTGATAGCTATGTCATGGACGCAGGCCGAGGTCAGGGAGCTCAAAGAAGGACGCTACATCCTCATCGATGAGGAGCCCTGCAAGATAATCTCAATTTCCACATCCAAACCTGGGAAGCATGGAGAAGCAAAGGCGAGGATAGACGCCGTCGGAATATTCGACGAGCAGAAGCGAAGCATTGTGCACCCAGTGAGGCACAGGGTCCAGGTGCCCCTCATCGACAAGAGGAAGGCGCAGGTTCTTGCCCTGATGGGGGATGAGGTCCAGCTCATGGACATGGATACCTATGAGAATTTCCAGCTTCACATCTCCGACGAATTCAGGGGCCAGCTTCACCCGGGGGAAGAGGTGCTGTACCTGATTGCGATGGGAAGACGGAAGATAACCAGGGTATGAACATGGTCCTTCCAGGCATCTATTTCGCCGATGCCAACGCCTCCTTCGACGGCGCGAAGTTCGTCATCTGCGGCGTTCCTTTCGACCGGACCACATCCTACAGGGCCGGAGCGAGGATGGCCCCGAACGCCATTAGGCAGGCCTCGTACAACTTCGAGACATACCTTTTCGAGCACGACGTCGACCTCTCGGACGTTCCCATGAACGACATGGGGAATGTGGAGGAGTGCGGCTCACCGGACGAGATGGTCAAGATCGTGAGGGGAATCGCCAAGAAGATCGTGAAGGCTGGCAAGTTCCCCGTCTTCATGGGAGGGGAGCACACGACGACAATCCCGGTCGTGGAAGCTTTCGACGATATTGGCCTGATATCGATAGACGCCCACCTCGATTACCGCGAGAGCTATCTCGGGATGAAGTACAGCCACGCCTGCGTCACTAGGAGAATCGCCGAGCATCTGGGAAGAGATAACGTGCTGGTCTTCGGTGTAAGATCGATTTCGGCAGAGGAGATGACTGAGAAGATGCCGGAATACGTCGACGTGTTCACCATACGAGAGATAGGCGTGGAGAACGCATTCAAGCGGGCACTGACCACAATCCGGAAGGAGAAGATCTTCCTGACGCTGGACATTGATGGGATCGATCCGGCATTCGCACCTGGCACAGGCACCCCAGAACCGTTCGGGCTGACGCCGATGGAAATAAAGAAGTGCATAAGCATGCTCGGTGAGCGATTGGTCGGGTTTGACGTCACCGAGGTCTCCCCGCCTTACGATGAGGGGAATACCGCGGCCCTCGCGGCGAGGATGATGAGAGAAGTGATCGTGGTGGCCTGGAAGAACATGAAGTAGGGGCGATCCAAGGCCTGGCGCCTCTGATTTCTGAATTCGTTCTCATCGCTGTCACGAAGATCGGCAACAAGACAATGATCGCCGTAATAACGCTCTCATCGAAGCACTCCAGACGGACGGTTTTCATAGGTGCGATCCTCGCCCTCGGTCTTGCCTCTGCGATCGGCGCATTAGGCAATGAGGTCCTGTTCAACTTGATCCCCAGACAGATCGATGAGATAACGGCCGGTGCTCTGTTCATTTTGGCGGGGCTCTACACCTCACTTGTTCCAGAGAAGGAAGATGGAGGAGAGATTCAAGATGGCCATCGGAAAATATGGCGGCCTCACAGCGTCCTTCGCCTTTGTCGCACTGATGGAGCTGGGGGGCAAGACGCAACTCTCGATTATAGCACTGTCTGTAGAGTCGGGCGAAGCACTAATGGTCTTCATCGGCGCTATAGCGGCTTTCGCGATTATTACCTCGATAGAGGTCCATTTGGGCGGTGAAATTAAGAGGAGAGTGAAAAAAATACATGAGTTGGGGCAGCGGCATGGTTTTTTTCGTCATCGGTGTGATCTTCCTCATCCAGGTGCCACTTTAGCGATCTCACCGCATCGGGCTCAGTCGTTCAAAAGATCCTCGATTAACTCCTTGAGCTGTTTCTCGCAGTCGTCGGCGTAGGTTTGTGCGCAGGATTTAGTCTTCCCTTCAGAAATTATCCTGAATATCGGCTCAGTGCCGGACGGTCTAATCAATATCCAGCCCTCGTCCATGTACACCTTAACGCCGTCAGTAAGGTCCACGTTCTCTCCTTTGAAGCGCTCGCACAAGAGCTCGAGCACTCGTCCCTTGTGCTCGTCGGGGCACTGCACCTTCCTCTTGTCCAAATGATACTGAGGCAGCCTCGCAAGGAGCTCAGAAATCGTGCCTTGCCTGGCGACGATCTCGAGCATCTTCGCCGCAGCCATCGCTCCGTCCCTGCAGTATTGATGCTCCGGGAAAATCAGCCCGCCGTTCTCCTCCCCGCCGAAGACCGCCCCGATTTCTCGCATCTTTCTCGCGACAATCGGCGCCCCCACCATCGTGTAGACGACCTCTCCGCCCGCGGCCGCGACCGCCTCCTCAACCGCAAGCGACGTGCTCACCGGCGTCACTACGATACCGCCCCCGAGCTCCCTCACGATCGACTCAGCGACGAGGGCCAGGCTTCTGTCTCCGTACATGTAGCGGCCTTGATCGTCAACGAATATCGTCCTGTCAGCGTCGCCATCGTGCGCAATGCCCATGTCGGCCGATGAGTTCTTCACAAGCGACATCAAATCCCCAAGATTGTTCTCGATGGGCTCGCTAGGACGGCCAGGGAACGTTCCCTGAGGATTGCAGTTGATCGTTATCGCCCTTACCCCCAGCGACTCAAGGAGATATGGCGTGGAGACGGAGCCGGCGCCACTCGCACAGTCTAGAGCGACCGTCAAGCCCGCGGCGCTGATCGCCTCGGCGTCCACGTGCCGTTCGACTGAAGACAGGTACGTCGCCACAGCCCCAGAGACCTTTCTGATTGATCCGAGCTCATTCCAGGCCTTTGAATTGAAGGAACGACTGAAGTATATGTCCTCTATCGCCTCCTCCTTCGAGCGAGGCATCTCTGTTCCGTCATCGTCCATGCACTTGATCCCGTTGAACTCGGGAGGGTTGTGCGATGCGGTGATCATGACCCCACCGTTGATCCCCTGCTCCTGGACTTGGAATTGCAGGGCGGGCGTGGGGATCAGACCGAGATCAAGGACATCGGAGCCGACCGACATGAGACCCGCCGAGACGGAACTCTTCAACATGTCCGCGGAAGTACGGGAATCGTTCCCTATGGCCACCTTCCTTCCCATGTAGGTCCCGATCGCCCGACCCAGATCCATGGCGAACTCGACGGTCATCTCCTCATTGACGACGCCCCTGACGCCATTAGTGCCGAAAAGCCTCCCTGCCATAGACATATTTACCTTCCACGGTGCAGCTCCGAGGTGACAAGGATATGGATCATGTCCGCGGCATCCTTGCAACTGTCTGCGGAGTTCTCGATGCCGTGAAGCATGTCCCTCATCAGGAAAATCGCTCGAGGGTCCATCTGCGCAAATAGAATCTCCTTCTTGGTAGCGAAGTAGAGATCGTCCAGAACGTGTTCGCTGGCCTCGACCTCCCTCTCATGCTTCATGACGGTTTCCACGTCGGAGCCCAGGTTATCTATGCTGATCTTGATCTCCTTCGCGCCCCTCTCGAGCTCCTCAGTCATCAGGCGATAGCTGGACCAGAGCGATTTGGGCACTTCGACGTCAGCATCGAGTATCAACTCGAGATTCAGGCTCGCCTCCTTCGCCCAATCCGCGACGTAGTCCAGTCTCCGGACGAGGTGCATAAGGTCCTCCCGCTCCCTGGAATCGAGATCACCCTTACTCAATTCCTCCGTGATCTGGTTCTCCAGTCTGTCAGCGTCCTTCTCCGAGACGAGAAGCCTCTTTATCGCTTCGAGCGCCTTGTCCTTCTCTCCGTCGCCGACCACTGCAACGGCGCGATTGAGCTCCGCGACCGTGTCTCTCACTTTCAGTGCGTGGCTGCGGATTTCGTCCATGATCACCGATTCACGGCGCTTTCCAAACCAATCTAATAGAGATCTGCCCTCACTCAAGTCTAGTCGCCTCCCCAATCCCTCCGGGAGTTCTGGCGTAGACGATTGCCGACCTTTTATCTATCCTCAGATGAACATCGTCTCCTTTATTATATTCTCGCTCCGAGGTGGTCGGCACATCGAACTCCACCCTTTCATCACTGTCCGCACCTGTCATGACCCTCAGGTACGTCCCCACGAACCTCAAGGAGGAAACGACCGCATGCAGGCCCGTGGTATCCGGAAAGACGTTCTCCGGTCTGGCGGACACAACCACTGGGTCCCCGTCCCTGAACTCCGAAGGAAGCGCATCTACCAGCGTTCCGTCTCTCAATTCCACGGTCGTCGAGGCCGCATCGACCTTCTTGACCACGCCTTCAAGCAGGTTCGTCTCGCCGATGAAGTTCGCAGAGAATATCGACTTTGGATGCATGTACATGTTCTCTGGCGTGTCGGTTTCGACTATCTTCCCGTTCCTCATGAGGACGATTCTGTCCGATACCGACATGGCCTCCTCCTGGTCATGGGTGACATGAAGCGTCGTCAATCCAAGCGACTTCACCAGTCTTCTCAAGTCGTATCGCAGATCGACCCTGACCCTGGCGTCGAGAGCGGACAACGGTTCGTCGAGAAGCAGGAGTCTGGCGCCTGTCGAAAGGGCCCTCGCTAGAGACACCTTCTGTTGCTCCCCTCCGCAAAGCTCCGAAGGGAACATCTCCATCTTGTCCAGCAACTTGACCAGTTCCAGGTACTTATGCGAGATCTTCTCCCACTCCGCTTTCTCGACGCCCCTCACCCTGGGGCCGTAGGAGACGTTTCCTAGGACATCGAAGTGGGGGAAGAGAGCGATGTTCTGGAACACGTACCCGATGTCCCTCTCCTCGGTCGGGATGTTAGCCATGCTCTTCCCGTCGATGTAGACCTCACCTTCCGTTTGCTTCAGGATGCCGGCAATGATCCTGACGAGAGTTGTCTTGCCGCAGCCCGAGGGCCCGAGGATCGTCACGTATTCCCCGTCCTGGATCCTAAGGTTGACATCGTCAGCGGCGATGACGCTTCCCCACCGCATCGTGAGGTTCTTCATGATTACTTCCGGCATCTACTCCACCCTCAATTCGTCATCCAGACTTCTGTCTCTCAACGTGAACACGGCCGCCTTGTCGGGGTTCCATTTGATAGACACGCTATCTCCAACGGCGAATTCCCCCTTCCTTCCCGCCGGCATCCTTGATGAGAATCGGCCAAGTCCAGCGACCATCACGTCGATGAAGAGGTTGCGCCCCTCGAACAGGACACGCTCTACGATTCCCTGGAGGTAGCCCTCCCATTCCCTCGTTATCTCGGTGTTCCCTACCTTGATCCCCACAACGACCTTCTCTCCCGACTCCACCTCTGTCGCGCGGGCAAACACGGCCCGCCCCTGCTCGTCCCTGACCTCGACCCTACCATCCGCCCGCGCCACGGATCCCTGGAAGAAGTTAGACTGCCCCACGAAATTCGCCACGAATGGAGAGTCTGGCTTGTCGAATATCTCCAGCGGGGTCCCAATTTGAAGAACCTTGCCGTGCCGAACGACAGCGATCCTGTCGGCCATGACCAGAGCCTCGTCTTGATCGTGGGTAACATGAATAGTCGTAATCCCAAGGGATTTGGCGAGGGACCTCAGCTCTAATCGCAAACTTATCCTCAATCTCGCGTCCAATGCTCGCAAAGGTTCGTCGAGCAGTAAGACCTCGGCTCCAGAGGCCAATGCCCTGGCAAGTGCCGTTCGTTGCTGCATGCCACCGCTCAGTTCCTTAGGATAGGCATCGGAGCGGCGCGTGAGACGAACCAGGTCAAGCATATTTGCGAGGGTCTTTTCCCTCGCATCCTCTGGCCAGTTCCTTATGTTCGGTCCGAAGAGTATGTTCTGCGCGACGGTCATCTGGGGGAATAGCGAATAGGTTTGTGAAAGCAGGACAGCCTTCCGATCCTCAGGCTCCGCCCTCGTGACATCCTTGTCATCGAAAAGAACCTTCCCGGAATCCGGTTCCGTCAGGCCAGCAATGATCCTTAGGGCGGTTGTCTTCCCCGCTCCTGTCGGACCGAGCAGGCATATGTACTCCCCGTGCTTGGCGTTGAATTCTAAACCGTCGGCGGCCCTGATCTCACCATAGTGCTTGTGAATGCCTTCCAGCCTTATGTTTGGCATCTAGACCGTCCCCCGCTTTCTTCTCGTCAGATACCTAAGAAGCAACATTGCAGCAAAGGATACCACTATGAGAATTATGCACGCGAGACCGGCCAGGTAATATTGATGTGTGTTTACCAATGTGACGATGTACACTGGGGCAGTGTTAGCGTTATTGACGACCGCCTGCGTCGCTCCGGTCTCACCAAGACTCCTCGTGAACGCCATTATGGAACCAGCTAGTATCGAGCTCTTGATCATCGGGTACAAGACCCGCCTGAAACCCTGGATTGGCTTCGCCCCTAGTGTCCTGGCAGTCTCCTCATAGGTCGGGTCGATCTCCTCCACCGCACCGGCGACGTTCCTGACGACCAGTGGATATGTGAACGCAACGTGGGCCATTATGATAAGCAACATCGGCACCGACGGTATTAGCGACTGATCGGTCCAGAACTGACCGAGGGAGAAACCAAGGGCGGCGGTCGGAACGATCAGGGGGACGTTGACCAGCACGTCCAAAGAATGGCTTATCTTCTTCGACCCGCTTCTCGCGATATACATCGCCAATGGGATTCCGAGGCCTAGGTCTATCACCGTGACTATGGCTGCGATAGCGAACGAGTAACCGAGGCTGTTCAAGAACGGCCCCCATTCACCCAAAGACGCGGAAGATGTCAGAACATACGTGAATATGAAGAAGGAAGGGATGAGGATGAACACGACAAGGAAGAAGACGGCCGAGCCATCCTTGAGTTTCGGAACCAACCCGCGACTGAGTATCTTCTCAGGGGTTGGCCACACCTTGCCCATAGGCAGTCTCACCTTCATAACCACCAACTTGAGGACGATCAAGAGTACAAGCGCGACGACTATCAGGAGGATACTGACGAAGGCCAATTGCGGGACAAGTTGCGGGTTCGTCGCGGAGAGCTTCTTCCAGGTGCCGATCAAGGTCGGACCGGTGTTAAACCCGGCGGAGTTCGCCATCGTCGCCAGGGCGATCATCGTACCGCCGGTTTCGCTCAGGCTTCTCGAAAAGCAGAGTATGATGCCGGTGATGAGCCCAGCCCTGAAGAGTGGAAGAGTGATCGTCCTGACAGCAGTCAGCTTGCTCGCCCCCAACGTCTGTCCCGCAATCTCGTAGGTCTCGTCGATCTGCTCGAGTATCGCCGAAAGGGATCGGACCATGTACGGATATGAGAACACGATGTGCAGCAGTATTATCAGCAACATCGGGGATGTAATCGCTCCGAAAGCGAACGGCGGCGCGTTCATCGCAGGTGGCGTCGCGGCCCAGAATATCGCGCTGGAGAAACCGAGCGCGGCGGTCGGCACGGCGAGAGGCATGTCGATCAAAGTATCAACGAAATTCTTTCCCCGGAACTTCTTACGGACAAGCATCCAAGCCATGGGCAGACCGACAGCGAAGTCTATGACGGTCACAATCGCAGCGATCTCAAATGAGGCATCGATCGCGCCCAAGATCATGTTCAACGTTTCTTTGTTGTTAAGGACCCCGCTCTCGATCGCACCCCACTCCGTGAACGCGTAAGAGAGAACGTAAACGGTTGGAAGAATCACAAAGATCAAGAAGAAGGCGATGATGAAAGCGTGCCAGCCCTTGCGGAAATTCCTTCCGCTAATGAAGTCAATCACCGAATCGATTCGCTTCATCGGAGGCCCCAACCGCCTTCAGTGTCCCCCAAATCGATTTCAGAATAAATACCTATGCAAAAGGCGATGGCCACAGTGCCGGAGAAAGGATCAATGCAAGACTAATATCGAGTCGACCGCTATCTCGTTAGATGCGACCGTTACGCCCGGCCCGACTATCGACCCCTTCACCATTGAGTTCGGCCTGAGAGTCACTCCTTCCATCAGTATGCTATCGGACACCTTGCATCCCTTCCCGATTACAACTCCTTCAACCGCAGACACATAGGGGCCGACAACGCTGTCCACACACCTGACGCCGTCCAGATAGTTCGGACCGATTGCCTTCGAAGCGCCTATCAGTTCGGTGTTCGACATCATCTGCCTCCCACAGTCCATCAGGATCCGTTGCGCCCTAAGGAAGTTCTCCCGTGTGCCGCAATCGACCCAGAATCCCGCGAACCGATAACCGAAAAGACCTCTGTCCAGCACCTTCGGGAATATCTGTCGCTCCAGGGATACGCTGCCTAGCCCTATCGGATCCAGGATCTCCGGTTCGAAGACATAAGCACCGGCGTTCACGAGATTCGACAACGCCTGGTCCTTCGGGGGCTTCTCCTGGAAAGCGACTATCCTGTTTCTCTCTCCCAGTGCGACGACGCCAAAGGCGCTCGGGTCCTCGACCTCCCATAGGGCGATTGTCCCGATGCCGCCCGATGACCTGTGGAAGCGCATCATTGCGTCAAGGTCGATCGAGGAAATGACATCGCCGTTGAAGGCGACGAATGTGTCGTCCAGATGCCTTCCGACATTCTTCAGGGCACCTCCCGTTCCTAGCGGGTCCGGCTCCTCGACCATAACGACATCCCTGGGGAGCCTGAGTCCCTCGAAATACGACTCCAGTGCATCCCTCATGTAGTTAACGGCGATTAAAACGGTATCGATCCAAGGAGGCAGGGCGTCAACGATATGAGATATCAGGGGCTTGCCGCAGAGCGGCACCAGCGCCTTAGGGACCGTGTAAGTCAAGGGCCTGAGTCTTGTCCCCAATCCTCCGGCGAGGATCACTGCTTTCATTGTGCCTCTCAACAGAGTGGCGAACCAAAATGATTTCGAATTGGTACTGAGCCTAGTTCTCCAGACTTCGATGCTTTCGACTTCAGAGCGGGGATATGCTCACGACGTTGTTTCCCCTCAGGACGACCGTGCCTAGCCGTCTCGTCTGGTCGGAAGTGCGTTCCTCGGTGTCTTCCAGAACCATGTTCATATAGTCGTCGTAACCAGTGAGCTTCCCCTCAAGAATCCTGTTGTCCTTCAGAAGCAACGAGATCTTTCTGTTCATAGACTTCTCGAGTAACGCGAGTGGCATAACCATGCTATCACTTGTCCAGTCATCGTGGAAAGACCATTTAAATCTTTCCTTGAAACCAGAACGCTTCGGTGGCATCGTGCGATGCATGCACACCGAAGAGTCCTCGTCCCCGTCGACGCCCTCACTTCTTGAGCTGATTCTCCATCCACTTCTTGATGTCTTCCCTCGTCGAGCCTTCAATCCCAAAGTACTCGGCGAATCGTTGCGTGGTCGTGAGCTGGAGCGTCTGCCCCCTCTTCTTCGCCTTCACCAGGCCCATCGACCTGAGCGTCTCGACCTCTTTATAGACGTCGCTGCCGAGCACCTTCGCGAGAACACTCTGCAGTACCGGCTGATGGTACGCGATCATCGCGGCGGTCTTCAGCACCTCGTCCGGCACTTCCTTCTCGGTGAAAGGTCTGGCGCATTCCGTGAACTCCTTGCGTAGCTGCATGGAGTACTTCGGCCCTATCTTGACGATCTCGATCGCCGAGCCTCTGTCGCGGTACTCCTTCGCGAGTTTCCTGACCGCGCTCCGTATCTCGGATTCGGAGAGCTGGGCTGCGCTTGTCATCTCTGATATCTTGAGCGGCTTCGAGGAGAACAGGACGGACTCGACCACCCTGACCGGGTCCAACTCACATCACCATTTTCCCACTTGCCGGCTCGGTCCCGACGACCTCCACCTGCGGGACCGCGGTGTCCTCCAAGGTGCCGATGTCCCAAGGCACCTTGACCTCGAGGAATATCTGTCCGAAAGGGAAGTCATCCTGCCACAGCGATATCTTGCCCATCTTCGCGAGGAAAAGGAGCGACACGAAGACCATGACCCTGTCCTCCTTGTTGCAGTTGTAGACGTCCTCGATCCTGACCGCGCCGCGGCCGCATCGCTGTATCCTCATCCAGACGTTCTCGACGTCCTTCTCGAGATCCTCGGCATGCGCCTTCTCATCGAAGACGCCTTGGGCCTTCTTCATCGCTTCCCTGAGTAGCTGCCGCTGAACGTTCGCCTCCGCTTCCTTCCTCGCCTCGTCGAACGCGTCAAGGAGCTCGACCAAAGACACTGGCCTCGAACCCCTGTGCCTGACGACCTCCGTCAGCTCGATGCTCTCCGGCAGATCGCAGAAATCGCCGAGCAGTACCGGCTCTTCCCGGAACACGTCTAGGCCTCCAAAGTCCCAGTTGCTGCAAAACAGTCCTTCGCCCTCCGACTGCTCGTGCGTCACGAGCACCCTCTCACTCTGAAGCCTGAGGATCGCCCAGGCCATGAACATCAACTTCCCGGCGATGATGAAGTTCACTTCCTCCTCTTTCATCTTCTGCGTGTACAGTCTGGTAAACTCTATCAGATCGATATCCCAGGGATCGAAGTTGTTCGATAGAACGAGCTCGAAAACCAGCTGTATCGACTGGTCGAGCGGGTTGACGGATGCCATTGGGACGCCGTCCTTCGATTGGTGCAGTATATCCAGGTATCGGTCTATCTTCTCCGCCCTTTCTCCCTCGTCGATTATGGCTTTGTGAAAAAGCAGGTGGTCGAGCACCGGCTCCACGGTCGCGCACTCGATCATGAGGCGCCCTCCGCAGCCTTCTCGTTCGGCATCTTGAGCTCTTCCTGGAAATCGTTGATTTCCCCGATGTTTGGTTTCATGATCACGCTGCTCACTCCGCCTTCCTGTTTCGTCACGCCGATGATGTGGTCCGCCTTGTTCAGCGTCACTCTTCTGAGAGAGATCTGAACGAACTGCGCCGTCTTCGATGCCCGCTGGACCCTGTGGGCCACCATGTCCGCGTTGATGGCGTCTAGGAACATGTCAATCTCATCCAGTAGGTAAAATGGAGATGGCTGGTGTTCCTGAATCGCGAACACGAACGCCAGCGCAGTCAGGCTCTTCTCGCCTCCGCTCAGAGCCTCCAGCCTCAGCACCTTGCCGTTCTTCGGCTTCGCCTTAATTAAGAGCCCGCCTTCGAAAGGAGACTCCAGGTTCTCGAGAACCAGCTCGGCGTCCCCTCCACCAGACAGCTCGGCGTAGGTTCGCTTGAAGTTTTCATTGACCGCGTCGTAGACCTTGAACAAGCCCACCTTCTTCTTCTCGTTGAGTTCACCCATCAGCTTGAGCAGGTCCTTCTTCTGCGCTTCCAGCCTCTGGGTCTCGACCTTCAAATCGTCGTATCTTGATTTCTTCTGACCGTAGTCATCGATGGCCTTCAGGTTGACCGCCCCCATCGATGTGAGGGTCGACTCGCAGGAACTAATCGTGTCCTTCAGTGTCTCCAACGAAGGCAACGGCGGAGTGATTTCGACGTTGTACTGCTTCATCTCCGCCTCTAGCTCCTTAAGCTTCTCCTCCGCCACGGACGCCTTTGTCGTCAGGCCCACGGAGAAATCGGACGCGGTCTCTATCTTCGACTGGACCTTGTCCTTTTCGCCTTCAAGGGCGACCTTGCTCTTGAATAGCGAGTCCCTCTTCTCCCTGAGCTCGTTGATCTCCTTGCCCATCGACTCTTCAATCTTCTTGAGACCGGAGAGCTCGACCTTGAACTTGGATTCCTTTGCACTGGCGTCCTTGGCCTCTTTCTTGAGCTTGCCAATCTTTTCGCGAGCGTCCTTCTCGAGCGCGTCGACGTCCGAGAGTCTCTTCCTCGCGAGATCGGCCTGGCTCTGGGCCGTTTCCCTCACGGACTTGAGTTCGGAGACAGCGCTGCTCAGCTCGACGATCTCCGACTGGAGCGTCTTGAGTTTCTGTGAGAGGTCGTGCGGGGCGAGCTCGGACATCGTCTTCTTGTCTAACTCCCTCTGCTCCTTCATCTGCTCGATCTCTTTCGAAAACTTCTCGATGCCTTGCGAAAGCGATCTCAGGCCTTCCTCGACCTTCTCCAATTCCTCGCCTTTCGCCTTCAGCTCTTCCGAGGTCTTCGCGAGCCTGGTCCTGATCTCCTGCTTCCTTGACTCCAGCGCTCCAAGTCTGACGTCCTTCGTGCTCTCGGTACCGCTCAGCTCTCTTATCCTGTTCTCAAGTTCGACGAGCTCGGCCCTGATCGTCTTCAGCTGCTCCGAAACCTTCTCGGATTCCTCGGTTGCCGTCCGGAGCCGATCGGCGATCTCTTCGAGTTTGCCCTTCGCGGCGTTGCCGAACTTCAGCTGACTGCCCTCGACGGTTCCGCCGACCATCGCGCCGGACGCTTCGAGAAGCTCGCCACCGATTGTTACGAGCCTGACGCCTCCCATGAGCTTCCGCGCCGTGTCCAGCGTCTCGACGACGACGGTGTCCCCGAAGACGTACCAGAACGCTGCTCTGAACTTCTGATCGAACTTTACGATATCAATGGCATAACCGAGCGCTTGCTTCTCGGCGAGTATTGCCTTGCCCCTCGGCTTGCCGTCGAGCATCTTGTTGAGCGGAAGGAAAGTGGCCCGCCCCAGGCTGCTGTTCTTGAGGAACTGGATCGCGGTGGCCGCCACTTCATCGCTGTCCACCACGATCGACTGCATCCTGCTGCCAGCCGCGACGTTCAGCGCGACCTCGTACTTCTGGTCGACCTCAGCCAGTTCGGCGATCGTCCCGTGTATCCCCTTGATCACGCGTTTGTCGCGGCTCTCGAGAATCGCCCTAACGGCCCTAGTGTATCCTTTGGCTACGCTTTCGGCAGCATCCTGCTCCGCCTTCAGACTGTTGTACTCCCTCGTCAGGCGCTTTATAGCATCTTCTAGTTCCTCGGCCTGGTGGCACAAATTTCCCTCCAAGTCCTTCTTGGAGTGGAATTGTCCTTGAATCTCTCTGAGTTCCATCGTGGAACCCTTGTCCGCGTTCTTCAGCTCCTTTATGTTCCAGTCCGCGTCGTTGACCTCGAACTCGAGACTCTTCTTCGTCTCCTCGAGGGTTGAGATATCCATCTTAAGCCGGTCTCTCTTATCCTCAGTCCTCTCCTTCTCGAGAGTCAGTTCGTGGAGCTTCTCCTCCTTCTCACTGATGGTCTTGTCGAGACCAGAGATCTTCTCCTCGAGCTTGCCTAGCTCCTCGTCGTGCTTGCTGACCTTCCCGTGGACCTCCTCCAACCCCTTCTTCTTGTCCTCAAGCGACTTGAGCTCCTCGAGATAGACTCCCTCGGACTCCTTCAACTTCTTTGACACTGATTCGATCTCCTCCGCGAGGGACTTCTTCTCCTCAACCTTCCCTCCCAGAGTTCCTTCGATCTCCACCGCGTTCTCGAGCGCCCTCGCTGACTGATCCTGCGCCCGGGCGATCTCGATCTTCGCGAAATCGATCTTCTCTTTGAGTTCCTTGAACTCCTGGCCTCCCCTCTCCTCGGTCTCCTTCTCGACCTCGAGTACCTTCCCCTCGACCTCCTGGATCTTGCCGGCTATCTCGTCTTTCCTCGCCTTCAGCGACTCGATCTCTTTCGCGTACTGATCGATCTGCTTGCTTATCGCGGCGATCTCGCTCTCGGCGCTCTCCTTCCTTTTGTACGCCGTCTGAGCCTTGGCCAAATCTAGCCTGTCTTTCGTCTCGAGGTACTTAAGGGCGGATACCCTTTCCCCTTCCAGTTGTTCGATCTGCTTCTCCAATTCGGTGATGATTATCGAGATGCGATCGATGTTCTCCTCTGCCTCCTTCCGCTCAGTCTCGGCCTTGAAGATCTCCTCATCGAACTTCGTTATTCCTGAGATGTCGTCGAGTATTCTCCTCCGCTCAAGATTGGACATCTCGACTATCTTCGTGACATCACCTTGCTGGACGAAGTTGTAACCGTCGGCGCTTATCCTCGCATTCGAAAGCAGAGTGTCAAACTCGGTGAGGGAGGACTTCCGATCGTTCACATAGAAATATGAGTTGTACCCGTCATTTGTCTCTGAGAGTCTCACGAGCCTCGTCAGTTTGACTGTGTCTGATTCTACTGGAATCATGCGGTCGCCATTGTCGAACAAGAGCGACACCTTCGTATAAGACGCGGGCTGCTTGGACTTCCCGCCGTTGAAGATCAGGTCCGTGAGCTTTCCGGCCCTGATCGCCCTTGAGCTCTTCGGCCCGAGGACGAATAGTATCGCGTCGGAAATGTTGGACTTTCCCGAACCGTTCGGCCCCGTGACGGCGGTGTATCCCTCCAGAAGAGGGATCGACATCTTCTTTCCGAACGACTTGAAGTTCTCCAGCTCTAGCTGCTTAAGGTGCATCCGATGCCTCCGATTGAGAGGTGAAAAAGGGGCCTGTCCGCAACAATGATTCCCATCCTCGCATCCCATCCGATTGGTCCGACGAGTGTCGGACAAACTGTAGTTATTACAAAGTCAATATTTAAAGATTGCCTCAGAACGTAGTAGCTGGTCTCGAGTGTCCTCGAAATCGGGGAAGGGAGTGTGTCGGACCCCCAGATTTAGGTTCTTCGATCCAGTTGAATCCTTCCGCAGAGAACGGCGTATTTTGTGATGGCCATATCACGGTCGGAGTCTCAGCTCAAAATATGAGAAGAGTAGATTAACGAGATTGTGGATAGACAGACTCGTCTCGAACATGATTTCAGGGAGGCGGAGTTCAGACATGCCCCAGAGATACTCTGATTTCGATGTATCTGGAGGGTCGAGGCACGAGAGTGCGATTAGGATCAGAACAAGGGATTTCCGGGGCGAGCCAGAATTCGCAATCGTTGTACCGGTGGCAGATCTGGACGACGACATCACAAGGCTCTGCGTCGACCACCTCGGGAAGAATGTCACGATTCCTTTCAGACTAGTGTTGGTCGCCTCCAAGGGGTCGAGATTCTCTTACGGAAGGTCAATCAATGCCGGAATAGAAGCCGCCCATGACTTCGATTTGATAGTCGGAATGGATAGCGATGCTTTTCCGGGTTGCGGAACGGTGGAAAAGGCTATTCGGTGCGCCCGTGACAATCCTGAGCTGGGTTATGTGGGAGCGAAAATTGTCCAATGCGACGGCAAGCCGCCAAACATTGGCTGGGTACCCCAGAACATCTGGTGGTTTCTCATGAATTCGGTCCGGAACCGCGCACCCATCTCTGCCCTAAAGAGGATCTTTATGGGGAAATGGTGGTCATTCAGCGTAAGAGTCCCTTCTCACTATATCCCCGGTCGGATGGTGGGGATAATCACGACTTTCTTCGTCATCAGAAAGAAGTGCTTCGATGAAGTCGGACCGTTCGACGAGAATTTCCGCTACTCATTTGTGGACGTTGACTACTCTTTCAGAGTTCTTACCTCAGGATGGTACGTGTCTGTATGTCCTGGTGCTACCGTACTTCACCGAGGCCATGCTACAGCCTCACATCGCTTTCAACAGGGGGAGTTCGACAATTGGAACCGCTTTCTAAGCAAATGGTCGAGAAAGCGGATCAAGGAAGTGCGCAAAGCAGCAAGAGATAACAAGTTCATAATCCCTGGAGACCTCGAGTAGATGGGACGAAGCACACGCATGTCGGAGATCAATCGCGCCGTCGCAACCTGGAGCGCGACCGCATGATATCGAAAGTCGAGAATGTTGGAACCGGGAATCCAAAGATATCTCTGATCATACCAGTCGACTCGTTCAATTCGGACCTGACGGTCAAATGCGTTCAAAACCTAAGATTGAATGACAGCTCGAACTACAGGATTGTGCTTGTCGAATCCAAGGGTGACGATTTCACCTATGGCAGAAGCGTGAATTATGGAGTCGGGTTCACTTACGATTCAGAGTTCATCGCGGTCATGGACAGCGACACTTTTATCAAGCCTGAGGCGATCGAGAACTCGGTGGCCTATCTCGCACAGAACCCTACCGTCGGTCTATGTGGTGCGTGGATATCTGGGCCTGAGACGGACGAGATAGATCACGTAGGATTCGTGCATCTGAGCAGCACTACCCGATTTCTGTGGAATTCCATCAAGAGGAGGGCACCTTTCTACGCCCTGAGACGAATACTCCGCGGTAGTAATTGGTCTTACGGTGTCCTTGGCGTCCCGCACTATATCCCTGGCAAGATGGTTGGGGTATCGAGTGCATTCTGCGTCATGAGAAGAGACTGTTACGAGGACGTAGGGCCCTGGGACGAAAGCTATCGATCCTCCTTCGTCGACGTCGATTACTCTTTCCGTGTGATGCTGAGCGAAAGATGGTTCGCATCCTCGGCCCCCAGCGTGAAGGTCATGCACTACGGGCAGATCACGAAGAAGAGGTACGGTCATGGAGACTTCGAAGGCCTGGACACATATCTGAGAAAGTGGCCTCGGCAACGCATAGGTCAGGTTCTTGAATCGGCCGCGAGAGGCAAGTTTCTGATACCGTCGAAGACCTCTGCAAAAAAGGGGACATTGGAACTATAGGAGGCACTCATACGATGATCGTTCACGTTCACAACTTAGCAGATGTGGCTTGGGATCTTAGAACTCAGCAACGAGCCATGGGAAACGACGCTATTCTTGTAGCCCATAGAAGGTATTCACAACATGATCCGGACCTATGCCTGTTGCTCGACGGCTTCGTAGGCATCAATCTCGAACTCCTCCTTCACGGGAGGCTCTTCAAGACGGCGGACATCGTACACATTCACGGCGGAATCAGACGGAGCCAGGTCGCCTTCGGAACGCTCAAGAACAAGTCCAAGGCCAAATGGATCCTTCATTACCACGGGTCGGAGACGCGCATGGGCTACGGACTGTATCATGAAGATCTAGCAGACGCGAAGGTGGTCTCGACTCCGGACCTCAAGAGATGGCACAGCGACGCAACCTGGATCCCCAACCCGATACCTCAGGTGTTCGAGCCTCCGGTCCAGGCAAAGACGATCGGAGGCGAGAGAATCAAGGTCGGTCATTTCCCAACGAACCGCGCTTTGAAAGGCACTAAGAAGGTGATCAGAGCGTTAGATCCGCTGGTCCAGGAAGGCCTGGCCAAGCTGCTCATAATTGAGGGGAGACCGCATCGGGAGATAATGGAGACTATGAGAACTGTGGACGTCGTAGTGGATCAACTCAACGACCTCAGCATATTCTCCAAGGTGGCGTTGGAGGCCATGGCGATCGGGATACCAGCGATAAGTTCGTACGACGATGGCATCTTCCCTTCCGACTGCCCGGTATTGAGAGCAAACACAGAGGAGGAGCTGAGGGAAAGAGTACTTAATGTAATTGACGAGGGGATCGATGATAAGCTGAGATCGAGCTGTGCCGGGTATGTGAAGAGATATCATAGTCCCCACGAGGTCGCAGCAAGATTGGATGAGATCTATCGGCAAAAATGAGAAAAGGCTCCTTTGACTCGATCGGACAACTCCACGGTTCTTCACGAATCGCCAGTGTGCTTTGGCTGTCTACTTCCGCGATCCCAAGACAAGCCCAACTCTTATGCGCACACCATTCGATAGAGAGCACGGTTAAATAGAATCCGCCGTATCTCCACCTGACAACTTAATAGGGCGCAGATCATTCATCATCATCCTCTCCAAGATAGGGTCAGCAGGATTGCCCTCGTGGGCTTGTTCTTCATAACCCGCTACCTAGGACCAGAGGTGTACGGAAGCGTCTCTTGAGCGATGGCGTTCATTGCCACGTTCAATTCTCTAGCCGACCTCGGATTCGGTGCAGCCCAAATAAAGCGCGTGTCAGAGGGGAAGGACATCAACGACTGCGTCAGCACTTACGCCCTATTGAAGATCGTTCTCACTCCTATAATGGTAGTCTCGATGCTGGCTTCAATACTCATATGGGCCTCCATCTCGGGGGAGTCGTATTCATCCACAACCTACGAGGTCATTCTGATGTTCATCCTGTACTATGTCTTCTATGACATAGCTGGCATAGCAACAGCCACCTTCGACGCGAGGGTTGAGGCCGCAAGTTCCCAGCTTTCCATATTCATGGATCCTCTCGTCAGGGTCCCGCTCGTTGTCTTTGCGTCGTTAAATCGACTTAGCATAGTATACCTCGCATACGCATTCGTGATGGCAGGTATGAGCATCGCCATCTTAAGTCTGGTCACACTCTCGAGAAAGAAGCTCTACTTCTGCAAACCAACCCTCATCAGGTCATATCTCGGTCTCGCTATCCCCATTGCCCTTGTTTCGGTGATGAGCGATATCAGGCAACGCCGATAGATTACCTATACTCCTTTTCTGGTCCGACGCCCAAGTTGGCTACTACACCGCAAGCCAGTCCTTCCTCGGCCTATTCGCAGTGATGGGGACGGCTGTCTCGACTTTGGCATTCCCTCCCTTCTCGAAGCTTCACTCCGAGGGCAAGATGGAAGAGACAAGAGAGAAGACCCACCTAGCGGAACGATGCATTTCTATGCTATCAATGCCGATCGTCGCCCTGACCTTTCTATTCCCAAGAGAAATCACATTGATCGTGTTGGGTGGCACCATTGAGAAGTCTGCAGGTCCTCTCAGATTCCTCGCCATCTCCATGCTCTTGAACCTCCTATACGGAAAGTTCGCAAGTCAAGTGAACGCTGTGAATCGACTTGACACCAGTGCGAAACTCACGTTCTTGTCCGTCATTGTCAATCTTGCTTTGCTAGAGTGTTCATCCCGACAAGCATATTTGGCATCAGCATGCTTGGGCTCTCCTACACGGGCGCCGCAATAGCGAACATGATCGGCGTGGTCGTCTTGTTCGTGACCACCAGGCTCATTGCGAAACGCCTAACTGGAACAATTTCGAATCCACGTATTTTGATCCACGTAGTTGCGGCCGTACCTACCGGCACGGGGCTTCTGGTCCTAAGCAACTTCTGGACGATAACGCGGTGGTTTGACCTGATCGGATACGGAATCGTGTCTGCCGGTATCTTCGGTCCGATCCTTTACACTCTGAGAAAGCTCGAGGCCGACGACATCAAGTTCTTTATTAACGTGGTGAACCTGAAGGAAATGAAGGACTACATATCTTCCGAGTTCAAAAATAAAGAATGAACATGCTTCTCCGTCTCATGGCGAAGCAGTCATGAGAACAGCAGCAAATAACGATTTATGAGCCTGCGCTTCATCTCAGTCCAATTGAATGTCGACTCCGCCGCGGCCCTGCCTCTGCTTCCCATTGCTTCTCTCGCAGCCGGATCTCTGAGTCTCTCCACGGCGTCCGTGAAGTTGCGTTTAGACCAGTTGATAGAGATACCGCAACCTGTCTCCTGAGTAATCTTCCCGCTGAGCGTTCCGCTCGATGCGATCACCGGAACACCGATCGCCACTGATTCGAACAGCCGGTTAGGTGTGCCTATCTTGTTGTTCTCGTTCGAGGGGTCGAGGAGGCAAAGCACCGCATCTGAGGAGGCCATCTCCCTGAGCAAGTCTTCATGCGACAGATATCCTAGGAATTCGATCCTCTTGTCGATCCTAGCTTCTCTCTTGACGAGTCCCTCTAGCCGCCCCGTTCCGGCAATCCTTAACATACAACGGTCCATGGATCTCACGGCCCCAATGATTTCCTCAAGATATCTTAGGGGCTCCAGACTGCCGCCATAGAATAGCACAATCTCTCCGTCCCTTCGAGCATAAGATGCACGCGGGACACTCTCGATATCGATGCAGTTCATGACGACGGCGATGTCTGATCTTGAGTAGTCTCGCAGATACTCGCCGATCATATCGTTCGCAGCCACCACAAGCGAGGCACTCGGTACCAGGCGCTTCTCGACCGAATCGAGACATCTTGCTACAGGTGACGAAACGTCGCCTTCGACCATTTTAGAGAAGTGCTCATGTGCGTCATACACCAAAGGTACTCTCTTCATCCTCGAAACAATGAACCCTTGCACGAGGGTGTCGAGGTCGTGGCAGTGAACGACGTCACAGGTTGCTTGCAATGACTCCAAGACCGATCTTGTCAGGAAGACAGGGAAGTTTGTCAAGAAAGATCTGGGGCTTCCAACGAGTCCCGTTCTTACCCTTCTCACCAACAAATCGTTCTCTCTAGAGCGCTTCGGTCGGCGCCGCAGACGATCCCACGCAACTATCTCGACATCATATCCGATGGAGACAAGGGCGGCTGCTTCCTTCTCCACTCTCGGGTCGGGCCTGTACTCGTTCGAAAGGAGCATCAGGATCTTCCTTGGCATCCTGGCTCACCCCCAAGTCTCAGACACATGTCTCGACCGTTCTTCCTTCGATCAGAGATCTCCTGGAATACTCGATCATTTCCACCGTCCTGACGCCGATAACGCCGCTGTTCCTCGTCTCGATCTGCGGGTCGCCAATAGATTTCAAGAAATGCATCAGCTCGGTCCGGATGGTGTTGTTCCTCTCGATCCCAAGATTGTAAGTGTAGCCGCTCTCGTGCACCGTCACTTCCTGGCCGACGGCGTCGATTACACAGGAACGGTTCTCGCCGACGACCTCGATCTGCCTGACCTTCTTAGGGGCAAGCCAGCTGAGATTCGCATGGGCTATCTCCCCATTTGGCATTTCGGATATGATGTAGGCGGTCTCCTCCATCTCCTTGCGCCTAAATGGCCTCGCCACACACGTGATCCTCCGTGGCCAGGCATCGAGAAGGAAGTTTACGATGTCGAAGTAATGAGGGGCCAGGTCGACAATTACGTCCCGGTCGGCGTAAGGCGGCTCCAGGTTGACCCAGGTCATGCTCAAGAAGAAGATCTTTCCGAAAAAATTCTCATCCATAAGCCTCTTGACCTCAAGCAGGGCGTTGTTGAACCTATAGATGTGCCCGACCGACAATGTCAAGTTGTTTTTCTCGGCGAGGTCGACCAGGACCTGGCCGTCAGCGGATGACAGCGTGATAGGCTTCTCGACAAGGACATCCTTTCCTCGATCGAGCGCCTCCTTGCAGGCTTGAAAGTGAAGGGAGTTTGGAAGACACACATTCACGGCCGTAATCGAGTCGTCCCTCAAAACATCCATGTAGTCGTGGTAGAGACACTCCACCCTGTGCCGGTCCCGGCAATATTCCAGGTTCTTGTCCGAGAGATCCGACACGGCCTTGACACTGACTCCCTGGATCGCAGAGTACTCATCCACGATCTTGCGCCCCCAGTAACCGACCCCAAGGACCCCGACGTCGAAACGTCTCATCGAGAAGACCCCCTGTAGAAATCGAGCATGTGCTCGCAAACGAACCTCACCTCGTTATCAGATAGGGCTGGGAACATCGGCAAGGACAACAGGCTCGATGACAGTGACTCGCTCACCGGAAAAGCACCCGGGGCGTATCGGTACATATCGCGGTAGACTGGTTGGAGGTGTATCGGGACCGGGTAGTGAACGCCACATTCGATGCCCTTATCCCCTAGATACTCTGCCAGCTCGTCGCGCTTCTTGCACTTGATCGCGAACAGATGGAAGACTGGCACGACGTTCTTGTCGCCTTGAGAAGGCAGTATCATATGCGATTCTCCCTTCAGAAGCTTCGAGTACAAGGCCGCGATCGCCCTTCTCCTCTCGTTCCATTCGTCCAGATGGCGCAGCTGAATAAGGCCGAACGCAGCGTTCGCCGTGTTAAGCCTCGCGGTGAAGCCCACCACGTCATGGACATACCTGGAAGTGCGACCACAATCCCGGAGCTTGGCAACCGATTTTGCCAGCGACTCGTCGTCGGTGGTGACCATACCTCCGTCCCCGCCCACCGTCATGTTCTTCGTGGAGTAGAAAGAGAAGCAGCCGACATCACCAAATGATCCCACCTTCCTTCCCCTGTAAGTGGCGCCGTGTGCCTGGGCAGCGTCCTCGATCATCTTCAGCCCACTGGACTCGGCTATGTTCGTCAGTTCGGCCATGTCCGCAGGGCAGCCGAACAGATGGACCGGCAGGAGCGCCTTGGTTTTCTTGGTCAGGTGACCCCTGACCTGCTTCGGGTCCAAATTGTAGTCCAGTTCCGAGACGTCCGAGAAGATGGGTACTCCTCCGGCCTGGACGACCGCGTTAGCGGTCGCTATGAACGAGAACGGCGTGGTGAGTACCTCCTTGTCTTTAACGTCGAGCGCGATCAGTGACAATGCGAGGGCGGCGGTTCCGGATGAGACGGATACCGCATGTCTAGTGCCGATGTATCTCGCGAAAGCCTCCTCGAATTTGAAAACGCTCTCCCCGAGAACCATCCGCTCGTTCCTGAGCGCGTTCGAGACGGCCTCCACCATTTCCTCAGTGACCTGAGGCCTGCTCAAGGGGATCCTGCCGATCTAATCACTCCCCTTCTTAGCGATCCACGCTGGATTCCCCATAACGACGGAATGCGGGGGCACGTCCTTCGTCACGACCGACCCAGCGCCGACCATCGCGCCCTCGCCAATAGTCACGCCGCATAATATGACCGCTCCGGCCCCTATTGAAGACCCCTTCTTCACGAGCGTGGGCACGATCTCCCAGTAGCCAACGGCCCTGGGTCGAAGGTCATTTGTAAAGACCGCGTGAGGACCGACGAAAACCTCATCCTCGATCGTGACGCCAGATGGTATGAAAGCATAGGCCTCCACCTTGCACCTGTCTCCTATCTTGACTCCTTTCTGTATTTCGCAGAATGCGGCGATCTTGCAGTCCTTTCCAATCGTACATCCGTAGAGATTGACGAAATCACGGATGATCGTCCCTTCGCCTATGACGCAATCCTCAATCGAATAGAACTTCGCCAAGAGCTTCATTTCCGGTGGAGTCGAACGTTATCTGGAAATTAATACTTGTTGTTTCCCGGGCATGCCAGATGAAGCGACCTTTTTGGATGCCGAAATCGTGATAAGCACACTTTGTCATAACCCAGTCTGAAATGCTCGTCAGCGTCGTCCTCAACATCATGAACGAGGAGAGGAACATCGCCGACCTCCTTGACAGCCTGGTTATCCAAGAGCCGCCTCTGGAGATAGTCATCATTGACGCCAAAAGCAAGGACATGACGCGGGAAGTCGTTCAACGATACGTCCAGGCGCATCCCTTTGTGAAGATGTATATACACTCAGGCAGCAGGGGCGATTGCACCAACTTCGGTATAGCACAAGCGAAGGGAGATGTCATCGCCTTCACCGGAGGGGACTGCATCGCGAACCCATTCTGGATAAGGGAGTTGAGGAAGAAGATCAAGGAGGGGGCGGACATCGTCGCGGGGAGGACGATAAACTTGGGTCTGAAGGCTTGGGAAGAGCTCGAGCGGGTAGAGCTTTTCCACAGGGGTTACGACGTCTCATTCCCGAGCTGTAACATGGCGTTCAGGAGAGAAGTCATCGACCGGGTCGGCGGGTTTGATACGTGGTTTATCACAGCCGAGGACATCGACCTGAACTTCAGAGCGGTCGAGACCGGGTTCAGCATTAGATACTGTCCTGACGCGATCATATATCACAGGACGAAGGCTACCATATATGGATTCTTCAAGCAGGCATTCTGGAACGGGGTTGGGAGGAAACAGCTCACACTCAAACACGGGCGATTGTGGTCCTCTTACGATCCTGTCAGAATGTTCAAACAGAAGTTTAACGCCTGGTCCCTTCTGCGTCTCGTGTGCGCCCTGGGAGGTTACGTCGGGTTCAAGCTCTTCGGCGAGAAAAGAGCCAACAGGTAAGTGGCAGCCAGGAGCTGAGGATAAGTTCTATTATACCTGGCAGCGTTTACTCGCTCAGGTGGTGTAGGGACTGAACGTATCGATCATCATCCCCACGATGAACGAGGAAGAATCCATCGGCAGCGTTCTGGACGAGATACACAAATCGATGAAGGGGAGTGGCCTCGAGTACGAGATACTGGTCGTCGACACAGAGTCGAAGGACAGAACAAGGGTTATCTCGACGGAAAAGGGAGCGATCGTCGTGGAAGAGCCACATAGGGGATACGGCAGGGCGTACAAGACAGGGTTCGAGAGAGCGGGCGGGGACATCATCGCGACCCTCGACGCCGACTGCACCTATCCCGCAGAGGAAATACCGCGCCTGTGCCGAATGATTCTCGAGGAGAACCTGGATTTCATAACGACTGACAGGTTCGGGAAGATGGACGAACGCGCGATGAGCGCAAAGCATCGATTCGGGAACTGGGTCCTCACGACCGCTACGAACATTCTATTCAGGGTCAGACTGAAGGACTCGCAGAGTGGGATGTGGGTGTTCAGGAAGGATTGCCTACAAAGACTGAATGTTAACAACGACGGCATGCCATTCTCGGAGGAGATGAAGATCGAGGCGTTCAAGAAGGTGCACTCAAGAGAGGTTCCGATCCACTATAGGCAAAGGGTCGGCGACGTCAAGCTCTCCTCCTGGAAAGACGGGAGGAAGAATCTGGCGTTCCTGCTGAAGAAGCGTTTCTCTATCGGTCGCGCTCGATGAGTCGCTTCGCGATCCGGATGCTCTCTTGGAGGCTCTCCCTGGCCTTGACATTGAAAAGGCAAGCAGCAGGGTGGTATGATGGCAGGACCTCCACGATATTGCCGCAGACCTGGACCTCCCTGACAATGTTGGCCTCCTCTTTTAGCTTGACGTCCTTTCCGAGGAGGTTTCTGCAGGCGATCTTTCCCATCGCCACAACGAGCCGCCTTCCTTCGATTTCCTGTTCCAAGTAGGGGAAGCAGGCCGCCATCTCTTCCTTCGCTGGATTCCTGTTCCTCGGGGGCCTGCACTTCACGGTGTTCGTGATCATTATCGTGCTTCTGTCAAGACCCTCTGCCTGCGTGAGCCTGTCGAGCATCTTGCCAGCTCGTCCGACGAACGGTCTCCCAGCTAGATCCTCCTTCTCTCCCGGGGCTTCGCCGATAAAGCATACGATAGATTCCAGATTGCCATCGGGAGGAACCACCTGCGTCCTCGATTTGTTCAGAACGCATCGCGTGCAATGGAGGTCCGTCTTCATCTCAGGCCCCCAGCAGATCGCGGGCAGTCAGCAATGATAGCAACCGAACGTTCATCTCTTTCAACTTCTCCATGCCGCCTTCCTGCCTGTCGATGACCGCCAGGACCGTCTCGACTACGGCTCCCTCGTTTCGAAGTATCGTTATGGAATCGGCAACGGATCCGGCAGAGGTTATCACGTCCTCAACGACCAGGACCCTCTCTTCCTTGTCCAGAGCCCCCTCGATTGGCTTTCCAGTGCCATGGTCCCTCTTCTCCCTCCTCACCATCACGTACGGCACTTTCGTCTCGAGGGAGAGAGCGACCGCCAGCGGGATCGAACCGAGTACAACGCCGGCGATCTTGTCGAACCTAACACCCGCCGTCGAGAGCATCCTCGACATCTCCTGAGCAATCACAGCAAGGACGGCCGGGTCTGTACTCGCCTTCTTGATGTCGATATAGTATGGGCTCCGTTTTCCCGATGACAGTACAAAATCCCCGTAGGTCAGGGCCCCGCCGTTCTTCAGTGATTCCTTGACCCTCGCATTCATGCTCTCACCATGGTACATCCTTCTTCCCTGTCTTGTAACCTATGATGTTCACCGCCCTGTGCAGGATCGGGACGGCTACTAGAAAGACGATTAAAGCGATGATGTGATCGCCCTCGATGAAGTTCCTGATGAACCAATCTGGAAAGAGCAACAGGACAAGAATTATCGAGCCGACAGAGAAGTTGTATTGGTCGAGCACCGGCGCCTTCGCACCTTTCTCTATTCCCAGCCTCCTCTTGATGAAGGATCCGCCAAGATCGCCGAGCAGCGAGCCTAGCGAAAGGGCGAGTATCACGCCAACGTTCCATGGACAATTGCCGAACCCCCAGAAGTTCACTGGGTCGAAGGGGTAGGCGATGAGGAGAAGGATGATTCCGAAGGAGACGCCGGCGGACGCGCCTCCGATCAGGCCTGACCAGGTCTTGCCGTCTCCGAAGATCCGCTTGCCCTTCCAACTCCTGCCGAAATCTATCGGACCCCCGCCCCCGAACACTACGGCGGCGGAGTTCGGCAGCAGCGACGGCAGCATGAGCCAAAGGCCGCTCAGCGCTATCCACACCAATTCCATCGGCGGTTGATTCAGCGGGGCAATTAAGTACTTTTCGCAGATCCCGATGATTGATCGCTCATGCCTTCCTTTCCTTGAAGAAGTTGATCAGGTCCGCGGACAAATCTGTCGACTGGACCAGGTCAATGCGATCGGCGAATTGCTTCGCCCGCCTGTCTAGGATCACCGCGGCCCCCACGTCCGTTTCGTTCCTGATCAGCCTTCCGATCGCCTGCTGCATTCTCCTGCAGGCGGGGGCTCGGACAGTGTACTCCCACCCCTTCCCGAACTTCATTTCGTAGTAGTGGAGCAGTGATCTCTGCTTCGCCGTCGGTTTTGGGTACGGGACGCCAGCGATCACTGCGACCTCGAGTTCCCTGTCCGGGAAGTCGAGACCCTCGCTTATGCGCCCTCCCATGACGGCGAACAGGACCGCCCCCTTCGGACCGCTCTCCCTGAATCTGGTAACGGTCTCCATCAAGTCCATCTGGGGCATGCCTTTCTCTTCGATGTGGACCTTCCTCCGTATCCTCAGGAGGACACCGTCGGAAAGTAGCCTGTCTATGAGGCTGTGGGATGGAAAGAAGAAGACCGTGTTCTTGTCCAGCAGGTTCGACGTCATCACCACGTAGTCCTCCAGACGAGGGATGATCCTCTCGTCCTGCGTGATATCCTCATACTTCGTGGTCACATCCTCCACAAAGAATATTCTTCTGTTATCTTCAGGGAAGGGAGGGGGGAATGACTTCGCCGGGGTCTCGCAAGGGAGACCGATCGAGTCGCGGTACTCGTTCAAAGGGGAAAGCGTGCCGGACATGTGCACCGACCCGCCACATTCTAGAAGGAAGGAAGTGGCCAGGGAAGGATCAAGGCAGTAGCCTTCGAACATTGGATTGTCCCCTCCGATTATGAGCTTTACATAGCACGTATCGTCCAAGTTCATCCAGAAGTTCAAGAACGACCCCAAAGAGAAGATGTATGATCTCGGCAGCCGTCCCATCTCCTTCCTCTTCTCCCTGATTATCTCCCCGTGCGTCATGAGTGCCTTCGCCGCCAGAATGATAGATCTGGAGGTGGCCGTGAAAGACTGCATGAGACTCTCCTCCAGGAAAGCCGGCGGGATCAGTCCGTCGTCATCGATGAGGTATTCTGTGACCGCATTGTCGATGCTCTTCTCGATCTGAGCCACTATGTCTAAGATGCTGGCTCCGTTCATGACCTCCGGATCTCCGTACTCATCCACTTCCTTTCCAACGAGAGTCATAAGCTTGCGCGACAGGTCGATGGTCTTCGTTTCCCTGGCGTATTCCGGAAGGTTGTGGGCCTCGTCCACGACTACGACCGTCCCCTCCAATGGCACTGCGAGCCAATCCAAGAGGGAGTTCCTGATGAAGGGAACGAAGAAGTAAGCATACGGAGCGGTGACGACATTCGCGAGCGGCACCAGCTCCTTCGTCAGCTCGTACGGGCAGATGCCTTTCCCGTCGCAGTACTTGACGAACTCCTCTACGGTCGGGAGCTCCCTCCTGCAGTACGCCTCCACCTCATCGAAACCTGTCGAGATCGTGTCCTCGTAGAACCTGCAACCACCGTCCTGACCCGCCACCGTCCTGCGCTTCTTCTCTCCGCAGAGCTTCGAGAGCTCCTCCGGGTTGCCACCCCTGAGTTCTGGGTCCCGTCGGACAAGGGGGCAGGTGCTCTGCCTGCCCTGGATGCCGATTCCGAACACTCGACGTTTCGTCGAGATGCTGCGCAATTCCTCGATGACCTGACGCTGCTGGGAGTTCGTGCGGGTAAGGTATACGACCTTCCTCCCGTCCTTCAGGACCTCTTGGAGGCAGCCGACCAGCACGCAGACGGTCTTGCCAGTCCCTGTCCCGCTCTCAAGGATCAGGTGCCTCCGACTCCTCACTGCACCTGAGACCAACTCGACGAGTTCCTTCTGGTTCGTCCTCGGAGGATAGGGGAAGAAGTCCATCCGACAGACTAAACGTGTCTAACTGAATATCCTTTCGCCGGGATTGGCGAAAATGGAAATGGTATAGAACGAGAGAACCACGCAGAACATACAGGAGACTAGAGAAGACGATACAAACGGTTTCAAGCTCTTTGCCAGATATCCTCGGGGACCTCATCATAGACGGAATCGATCACGCCCTGCGCACGCCTGTTCGAACCGTTCATCTTGATCAACTCAAATATCCTTTCCTTTCGGAACAGCCAGTAGTGGATCCTCCACTCGCGACCGTCGTACAGGGTTGTCTCCTCACGCTCTGTCGTCAAGATCCCGGAATCCTCGAGCATATAGAACGCGTCTCTGTCCTCTGGTTCAAGAATATTGTCGATGATTCTCTCGCTATAACCGAAGAAGTTCATTACGTGTCGTGCCATCGCCTTGGCCTGCTCTTCCGGCATTCCAGTCCTATCAATGCTGTTCCTGATGGCGTAAGTGAGATCCTCGACGGTGAGGGTCGAGGTTGTGCCATTGTGACCATTGTCATGCGACATTACAAATTCGCTCCATCTCACTTTTACGGTTCTCAAAACCTCTAGGGTTTGAATAGCATTGTTTGATTCAGAATGACGCTATTTAAAGGTTTTGCCACAAAGGTCCGCTCGAATTTGAGGGGTTTACTAGTATCCTTCATAATTCGCTAATTCACCACTATATCACCATATTCTTCTATGAGAAATGTCCAATTACTAATGGAGGAGAGTGCATGATTGCCGAATTCAGCATCATCCCAATAGGAAAGGGAGAGAGCCTTAGCCCATACGTCGCAGAGTGTCTAAGGATCGTCAGAGCAAGCGGACTGAGTTACCAGTTCACGTCGATGGGTACGATCCTAGAGGGCGATTTCGATGAGGTGATGAAGGTCATAGCCGAGTGCCACAAGAAGTTGAAGGGAATGTCGAACAGGGTGTCGACCACCATCAAGATCGACGACCGGACCGGAAGCAAGGACGAGATACACCGGAAGACCATGAGTGTGGAGAAGAGACTCGCATGTTGAGATTCCTAGCAACCTAGCCAAGCCCCTTGCCTTCGATGCACTTCACGATCCGTTTCGCGACGTCGACGTCTCCGTAACTCGTCTTCCTAGGCCCACCGGGTCTCGGAAACGCCAATGCATCCAGGATCTTGGCCGTGTCGGTTCCGACCAGAGTGTTCCACCCCTCGGCGACGGTCTCTTCCCACTCAGTCTCCTCTCTGATCGTCACGCATGGAACCCCGAAGAAGTATGCCTCCTTCTGCACCCCTCCCGAGTCGGTCATTATGACCCGCGCATAACGCTCCAATGCCGCGAATGCCATGAAATTGAGGGGCGGCAGGATTTGAACGCGCTTCGCTGACTCCAAGCCCGAAAACATGTTCCAGGCTCTCAGGTTCTTAGCCGTCCTGGGATGCAGTGGAAGGACAACGGTCCCCCTATGCGAGAGAATCGCATCGACGATCGATTTCATCCTGGCCTGGGAGTCTGCGTTCTCCTGCCTGTGTATCGTCGCAAGAACATACTCTCCCCTGACCAGTCCATACGTCTGAAGAACGTGCTCGTCCAGCCTCGGCTGAATCCCGATCAGGCACTGAATCATCGTGTCTCCGACCACGTGGACGCCTGACGTGATCCCTTCCTTGGCGAGGTTCTCTGCCGCCAATCGACTGGGGCAGAGAAGCATGGAAGACACATGGTCGGTCAACACCCGATTCAGTTCTTCTGGCATATCCTTTCGGTACGACCTCAGGCCCGCCTCGACGTGGATCACAGGGATGCACATCTTCGCCGCAGCCAGCGCACCCGCCAAGGTAGAGTTGGTGTCGCCGAAGACAAGCACGAGGTCTGGCCTTTCCTTGATCAGTACCTGCTCCAACGCTACGAGCATCCTACTGGTCTGCACGGCGTGCGATGCCGACCCGACACCAAGCACGTAGTCGGGTCTAGGTATCTTCAACTCCTCGAAGAACACCTGGCTCATCTCATAATCGTAATGCTGTCCAGTGTGAATGACGATATGGTCGTGGGATCTCGATATCTCTGAATGCAGTGGTGCGATCTTTATGAACTGCGGACGCGCACCGACGACGGAAGCTACCTTCATTCGCGGCCAAGAGCGTCGTCCACGTATTACACATTTTCCAAGGTATGAGATTTATCCAAATGCTAGAGCATCATGTACTCTTTCGGTTTGATGTCGCTCAGCCGGATGAATCTGACCTCGTAGAAGTTACCGAGTCCCCTGAGTTCGTCCAGCGCCTCGGCAGAAGCGGGATCGTCAACACTCAGTAGCATCAGGGCCCTGCCACCTCTGCTCTCTCTGCCAACACCCATTCGCGCGATGTTTATCCCCCTGCCACCCAGTACCGTCCCGGCCTTCCCTATGACGCCGGGAACGTCGTTGTGAGCCGTCATTATAAAGTCACCCTCCAGGGGCATGTCGACGTCGAAACCGTCCACTCCTAGAAGCCTAGGCTCGTCGGATGGGAAAGCCGTCCCCCTAACCTCCCTTTGGAGCCCGTCCGAGTGGATCGTCACCGAGACCGTGTTGAGATGGTGAGAGGCCTCCTCAGACTTGGCCTCAATGACCTGGATGCCTTTCTCTTTCGCGATCGCATTGGCGTTGATGATGTTCGTGTTCTCTCCGGTGACATTGGACAAAGCCCCTATCACGGCCGAGATGGTGATCATCCTCGTATCTAGAGAAGCAAGTTCTCCGGAGCATGTGACCTCAATCCTTCGGATCGGACCGTCGACGAGTTGGAACGCGAACGAGCCGAGCTTCTCCGCGATCGGTATGAACGGAACGACCTTAGGGTCGACCTTCCCGACTGGTGCGTTCACAGCGTTGGTGATCTTGTGCTCGGCGAGGAACATCTTGACGTGCTCGGCCATCTCGAGCGACACCTTCTCCTGAGCCTCTCTCGTGGATGCGCCCAGGTGAGGCGTCACCACGACATTCGGCAACTCGAGCAGTTTCGAGCCGGTAGGAGGCTCCTTCTCGAACACATCGATTGCTGCACCCGCGATCTTCTTCGACTTCAGTGCCTCGAACAGCGCCTCCTCGTCGACCAGACCTCCCCTGGCGCAGTTGACGAGAATAGCACCCGGCTTCAAGAGCTTGAGCTGCTCTTTTCCGAGGATGTGATGAGTGGAAGGAGTCAGCGGCGCATGAATCGTGACGACGTCGGCCTCCTCGAGCGCTCTGTCGAGCGGAAGGAGCCTTACGCCAACCTTGACTGCCGTTTCTGGCGATATGAATGGGTCGTAACCAATCAACCTCATCTGGAAGGACTTCGCACGCTTTGCCACCTCCCCTCCGACCCTGCCAATTCCGATGATCGTCAAGGTCTTGCCGCTCAGCTCCATGCCAGTGAATTTCCCACGCTCCCACTTCCCCGACTTGAGAGACGCGTCCGCCAAGACGATGTTTCTCGCCAGCGTGAGGATCATCGCCATGGTGTGCTCCGCCGCGGAGATTATGTTTGCGGCTGGGGTGTTCATGACTAGTATGCCCCTTATCGTGGCATGGTCCACGTCGACGTTGTCCACCCCGACGCCCGCGCGGCCGATGACCTTGAGGTTCTTCCCCGCATCGATGACATCGGCGGTCACTCTGGTCCCGCTCCGAATTATGATCCCCTCATACTCAGGGATTATCCTCAGGAGCTCCTCGTGCGTCAGGTGGGGTCGGACTTCGACCTCCACTCCGGAATCGCGTCTCAGCATCTCCAGTCCTTCCTTCGAAAGCTCGTCCGTCACCAGCAGCTTCATTTCATTACCTCCAGCACCTCATCTATGTTTCTCACCAGAAGCTTGACATCATCAACGGTAAGGTCGCCCATGTGACCGATCCTGAAAGTCTGTTCCTTGATCTTCCCATAACCCGCGGAAATCTCAAATCCCTTGTGCTTCAGCATCGCATGCATGGTTCCGAAGTCCGTGTTGCCCTTCCGAATCACCGTGATAGTGTTCGACCTATGATCTTCCTCAGCATACAGCGCGAAGCGATTCTCCGCCCAGGACCTCACGACTCGTGCCATCTCCGCGTGCCTCCGACACCTGTTCGCCATGCCTTCCTTGATAATGCGGTCGAGCTGGAAGTCGAGGCCGTACAACAATGAAATCGGCGGCGTCGTCAGAGAGAGGTCCTTGTCCGCGTACTTCTTGATCTCGACCAGGTCGAAGTAGTAGCCGCGGCACTCGACCTTCCTTGCCTTCTCGAGCAACCTATCGCTCACACATATTATCGCAAGTCCAGGAGGAAGGGCGAGCGCCTTCTGCGTCCCGAAGACGAGCGCATCGATGTCGAGCTTCCTCAGATCGAAATCGATGCCCCCCACTGCGGTTACGCCGTCGACGAAGATCAGTGGGTCGTGCTTCATCCTTACGGTATCAATCATATCGCGAAGAGGGTTCAGGACGCCCGTCGAGCTCTCGTTAGAGACTATCGCGACCGCCTCCACGTCGTCGTCCACTCTATCTTCGACGTCGTTTGCCTTCACCGCGAGACCCCACGGCACATCGATCTTCTGAACGGCTTTCCCATTCGCGGACCCTATCGTCTGCCAGCGTTCGCCGAAGGAGCCGTTGGATATGCCGAGCATCTTCTTGCTCACGCCGCACCTCACGCACGACTCGAGGAAACCGGAGGCCGAAGCGGGCGCCATCAAGATGTGCATGTCCGTGTCGAGGACCTTGTGCAACTTCTCCACTATCCCCTTCTGAAGCCTGGTGTAATCCTCCCCGCGGTGGATTATCATCGGCTTCGTCATTGCCTCCAAGACCTCATCCCGGACCTCGACAGGACCAACAGTGAACAATCTACGACTCACAGATGCCCCCCCCCAGAAGCTCCCACACACGATTCTTCAGGACCCGGTGGGGAAGCAGAGGGAGGGCATCTGTGATGCTCCTCCCCATCCGCCTCCACACCCAGAGCCGAGCAAGCAGTTTCGAAAACCCACCAGTCCCGATATCGCGCTCGACATGCCTAACCGGTCCCCTGTGTCGACCGACGATCGACCGCGAAAACTTGGAACACCGGGCGTGTCAATGGATAGCATGTTGTGGCAGTAACACGAACGTGCGAATATAAAACTTCCTACGTTATAGAGATTATACATAGAAATTGTCCTAGTCCCTGGGTCCATGCCCGATGATGACGGGGACGTTTCATCGTCACTCGACCGTTAGATACAATTATATCGCATCCACACAATCCTCTGAGAGATGGTCAAGCCGAATGTAGCAGTGGTTGGGCTCGGTTACGTCGGCCTGCCTGTCGCATGCGTATTCGCCGAGAGCGGTCATCCGACCGTGGGCATCGATATCGACAGGAAGAAGGTCGACCTAATCAACAAAGGCATATGCCCGATCCCCGGCAAGGAGCCCGGCCTCGGCGAGCTTCTCTCTAGATCAACTGAGGAGGGGGTGCTGCGGGCAACGACCGATCCATCGGCGTGCTCGAAGGCCGATGCAATCTTCATCTGCGTCGACACCCCGATAGATGACACGAAGAACCCACTGTTGGACTGCCTTTTGAAGGCTGCCTCGGACGTTGGCAAGCACATGAAGAAGGGCGCCCTGATCTCCGTCGAGTCAACGATTCCTCCGGGCACGATGCGGAATAAGATCATTCCGATCCTCGAGAAAGAAAGCGGCATGAAAGCCGGAAGAGATTTCTCGGTCGTTCATTGCCCGGAGAGGGTCATGCCAGGCCTTCTCCTCAGGAACATCAAGAACTATGAGAGAGTCATCGGCTGTCTGGATGAGATTTCGCTCAAGAAGGGCAAGGCGTTCTACTCCTCGGTAGTCGACGGCAAGCTGCACCCCACGGACCTGATCTCCGCCGAGATCACGAAAACCATCGAGAACACTTATAGGGACGTCCAGATTGCATTCGCGAACGAGGTCGCGCTCGCCTGCGAGGAGCTCGGCGCGGACGCGTACGAGATACGAAGGCTGGTCAATACCTGCCCGTTTAGGGACATGCACGTTCCTGGGGCCGGCGTCGGAGGTCACTGCCTCCCGAAAGACCCGTGGCTGTTCGCCAGCGCAATCTCCGAGAGCTCGACGAGCATGATTGAGACGGCGAGGGCGATCAACGATTCGATGCCAGAGCATCTCGCGGAGCTTGTCGTCGAGGCGCTCGACGAGGCTGGACTGAGGATGACGGGTTCGAAGGTCGCGATCTTCGGCCTCGCATTCCTGAAGGACTCTGGCGACTTGAGGAACTCGCCCGCCCTGAGGGTTGTTGATAAGTTAGTGGGCGAGTCGGACATCATCGTGCACGATCCGTTCGTCGAGAAGGGTTACAGGGGCCCCTTGACGAGGGATATCGATGAGGCACTGCGCGGCGCCGACTGTGCGGTCTTCGTGACCGAGCACACCATCTATGAGTCGCTGAATCTCAAGGAGATGGGAAAACTGATGAGGACGAAGACGATCGTCGACGGACGGAACCTGTTCGATTCGTCGGAGTGCAGGAAGCAAGGGTTCGTGTACAAAGGGATAGGAAAGGGCAAGTAACCTACCTTAGGCGTTCGACGCGGCCGATTGTCTCGTCGATCTCTTCTGCCGTGATACCCCTGTGCGTGACGAACCTGACCCTGCCACCGCCGAAGTCGACCGCCAAGATCCCGTTCTTCTTCAACTTCTCAACAAATTGTCCCGAGTCTAAGCCCATTGGCGTGACGTCCACGAGCACGATGTTCGTCTGGACCGTCCTCATGTCGACTTTTATCGTCTCCAGACCCTTCAATCCGAGCGCAAGCCTCTTCGCGTTGTCGTGGTCCTCTTTAAGGCGGTCCACCATCTTGGTGAGAGCGATGATGCCCGGTGCTGCGATCACGCCGGCCTGCCTCATCCCGCCTCCCAGCATCTTTCGTGTCTTCCTCGCCTTCTCGATGAACTCGGAGCTCCCGACGATCACCGATCCAACAGGCGCAGACAGGCCCTTCGACAGACAGAAGCTGGTGCTGTCGACATGCTTCGCATACTCCTTCACATCGACACCCAGTGCCACCGCGGCGTTGAATATCCTCGCGCCGTCGATATGGACTTTCATTCCGAACGAATGAGCGGTCTTCGCAACCACCGCGACCTGCTTCGGAGTCCAGACCGTTCCGCCCGCCCTATTGTGCGTGTTCTCTATCTCGACCAATGTCGAAGGCGGGAAGTGCAGGTCCTCGCCCCTGACCGCGCCCGCGACCTGTTCCGGGGTGAACACTCCCATGTTGCCCTTGATCAGTCGGGGGATCACGCCAGCCACGGCGGACATCCCTCCGACCTCGTAATAATAAATGTGAGCCTCCGACTCGACGATCATCTCGTCCCCTTTCTTGCAGTGCACCATGACCGATATCAGATTGCTCTGGGTGCCGCTCGGCGTGAACAGAGCGTCATCGGTTCCGAAGCGCGTCGCGGAAAGTTCCTCAAGCTTGTTGACTGTCGGGTCCTCTCTCGAGACATCGTCTCCAAGGCCAGCATCCATTATGCTGAGCATCATCTCTTTGGTGGGAAGCGTTACAGTGTCGCTCCTAAGATCGATCGTTCTCATCTAGGCTCATCTCGCAAGGGATGCGTAAAGGGAACTTCGTTAAATAACTAGCGCTCCTGGGGGACGGTTATCCTCTTCCTCTCCTTGAGAGACCTGGACGCTGCCTCGCACACCCGAAGGTTCGCCACAGCGTCCCACCCACAGGCTTGTAGATTCCTGCCCGATCTCACGGCCGCCAGGAAGTCATCCAATTCTCTTTTCAAGGGCTCCTCCTTCTTCAGAGACATGCGGCGAACGTCGTACTCGAGCGGTATCTGGAACATGTTGCTAGGATCGATCTCACGGATCCTCGAGGACGCCATCTCGAGCCTCTGATCGATGTAGTCCAGCTGGACGAAGCTCTCACTGCACGTCAGCGACACCCTTCTCACCTTCATTGGCGTCAGCCAGTTCGCCTCGACAAATCCAGTCACACCCCCCTCGATCTCTAGGAGGAGGTTGACGAAATCCTCGAATCGTGTCTTAGCGAATCTGCCGCCAAGTGCGTATACCGCGAGAATCTCGGACGCCGTGATGTGTCTGATGACGTCGACATCGTGAATCGCCAGATCCATGATGACGCCCACGTCCCTGATCCTCGAAGGGAAGGACGACACCCTCCTCGACTCCAAAGAGATGAGCTTGCCGAACTTACCCCCCTTCAGCGCATCCCTCGCCGCGGAGACCACGGGATTGAATCTCTCGACAAATCCGGCCGCGAGCAACGTGCCTTCCTTTTCCGCCGCGAGGCACAGCGACCTCGCCTTCTTCGAGTCGCCGGTGAAGGGCTTCTCGAGCAGGATCGGCTTCCCGGCCCCGATCGCTTCCATCGCCACCTTATAGTGATTCTCTGTAGGCGTGCAGATGCTCAGCGCCTCGGCGCTCTCTATCAGATCGCTGGCTTTCGAGAAGGCTTTCGTTCCGAAGCGCTCCGCCACCCTCTTCGCCTGATTCTTGTCGACGTCGCACACACCAACAAGATCAGAGATCTCGGAGTACAATCTCGCGTGGTTCTGGCCCATGGAGCCGACGCCGATGACGCCCGTCTTCGTCACAGTGCGTAATACGCCATTGTCGCTTATTAAGCGTTATCCATTCGCCGTCGCGCTCTGGCACTAGGGGGACGGAACAGCAAGGGATAAATCGCAAGGGGACAATCTCTTATACGATAGGGATGAAGCGAAAGCTACTCGACATACTAGCCTGCCCGATCTGCAAGTACCACCCGCTGGAACTTGAGGTTTACAAGGAGGACGACAAGGAGATCGTCGAGGGAAACCTCCGGTGCCCGAAGTGCGGGATCGACTATCCGATCGAGGACGCAATACCGAACATGCTCCCCCCGGAAGGCAAATGAGCCACGCCGGCCCTCTAAGCAGGAAGCTTCGACAGCGCCTCTTTCATCCTCTCTATCGCTTCTGTTATGACTTCCCTGCTCGCTGCGTACGACAGCCTCAGGAACCCTTCCCCGGAAGGTCCGAACGCGGAGCCCGGCGTCACTGCGACATGCGCCTTCTCGAGGAGATACGCCGTCAGATCGTCCGACCCCATCTTGACATCGTACTTCGGGAAGACATAGAATGTCCCCTTCGGGCGATGGCAATGCAAAGATGGTATGTCCTCCATCATATCGCATATTAGGTTCCTTCTCGCGCGGAACTCGTTAACCATCTCTCCGACTGAATCCTGCGGTCCCTTGAGCGCCTCAACAGCCGCCTTCTGCACGAAGGAAGTGACGCACGTCAGCGAGTGGGTCTGCAGTTTATTGATCTCCTTGACCATCTCGGTCGGGGCCGCGATCCAACCTATCCTCCAGCCCGTCATGGCGTAGGTCTTGGAGAAACCGTTGGTAGTTATGGTCCTCTCGAACATCCCGTCAAGGGAGGCGATCGAGTAGTGCTTCGCACCATCGTATATGATCTTCTCGTACACCTCGTCGCTGAAAACGAGGAGATCGTGATCCTTCGCCAAATCCGCGATTCCCCGGACGTCCTTCTTCGTCATCACGGCGCCGCAAGGGTTCGAAGGCGAGTTGATCAGTATCAGCTTGGTATTTCGGTTGATTAGCTCCGCGACACTTTCGGGCTTGACACGATACTCGTCCTCAGGGCTCAGCTTGAGGTACCTCGGCGTCGCACCCGCCAGTCTCACACAAGCGTCGAAGGTCCCCCAAGTGGGGTCGGGAACTATGGCCTCATCGCCTTCATCAAGCATGGCGAACATGCTCATGAATATCGCTTGCTTCGTCGGCGTGATCAGGATATTGCCCTCGTTGCAGGGGATCTTGTTGTCCCTAACGCACTTCTCAGCCACCGCTTTCTTCAATTCGGGAATACCGGCCGAGGGAGTGTAATGAGTGAAGTGATTCCTGAGCGCAGAAATGCAAGCGTCGGTGATATTGTCGGGAGTCGGAAAATCCGGCTCTCCCATTGATAGGGACAGAACGTCGATCCCTTCCTGCTTCAGCTTGCTCACGATGTTCGATATCCTTACGGTTCCAGATTCTGCTACGCTGCCAAGCCGTCTTGACACCATCGAAAAAGGGGAGCAGACGGCTAGTATTTTAGCCTTTTCTGATGTCGAAGACACATGACGGCCATACCTGCGAGAACCGCAAGGATGCACTGGATAGCCAACGGCGACTACGAAAATCATATATAAGAGTCGGAGACTAACCCGATAGGGTGAGTCAATGCCGTTCGAATTGGATCTGGCCAAGCTCCGCTACGGAACCGAGCTCGTCAAGAGGGGATTCGCGAAGATGCAGCAGGGCGGCGTCATCATGGACGTCACCAACGCGGAGCAGGCGAGCTTGTCTGAGGATGCTGGCGCAGTGGCAGTCATGGCCCTCGAAAGGGTGCCGGCAGACATAAGGGCCCAGGGAGGGGTCGCGCGCATGGCAGATCCGGTGAAGATCCTACAGATCATGGACGCCGTGACGATTCCGGTCATGGCGAAGTGCAGGATTGGTCATTTCGTGGAGGCCCAGGTGCTCGAATCGCTCGGGGTTGACATGATAGACGAGTCCGAGGTGCTGACGCCCGCAGACCCGTTCTACCACGTTGAGAAGAAGAAGTTCACCGTGCCTTTCGTATGCGGAGCGAGAGACCTTGGAGAGGCGCTGAGGAGGATCGACGAGGGCGCCGCGATGATCAGGACGAAAGGTGAGGCCGGGACCGGAAACGTGATCGAGGCCGTCCGGCACCAGCGGGCGATTATGGGCAGGATCAGAGAGCTCAAGGGCAAGGAAGAAGACGAGTTGAATACGGTCGCAAAGGAGATCCAAGCGCCATTCTACCTCGTCAAGGAGGTCGCCGAGATACGGAGGATTCCGGTCGTCAACTTCGCGGCCGGAGGCATCGCGACGCCCTCAGACGCTGCTATGATGATGCAGCTGGGGTCTGACGGCGTCTTCGTGGGTTCGGGAATCTTCAAATCGGAGAATCCTGGAGAACGCGCCAAGGCGATAGTCGAAGCAGTCACGCACTTCGACGATCCGTACGTTATCGCCGAGGTCTCGAAGGGGCTGGGCGATGCGATGCACGGGATTGAAATCTCGACGATCAAGCCGGAGCAGAGGCTGCAGGAGCGTGGCTGGTAGGGATTGACCGGATCGCTGAGAATCCAATCAGTCGGCATGGACCACGAAGAGGAAGTGACGCGTAACACGAAATGATGTCAGGAAACGACCTTTTCTAGCATGTCCTTGTCTTTCGCGAGCTTCATCTCCTTTGCAATCCTTCTGCCAGTGCTCATCCCCAGCTCGACCAGGTCGGAATAGGGAGATCCGGAAATAAACGGGTTTGTCCCAGCGACGATCCTCGATGACACCTCGAAGACCTTGAACTGAAGTTCGTCCGTGACTATCGACTCTAGGCAGAACGGACCCACGATGCCCCCGAACAGCTCCAAGGACCTGAAGACGACCTTCTCACCCATCTCGAGTATTTTCGGCAGCAGACTCTCTCTGACGACGACCGGGATGTTCCCGGTGACCACGAATGTGGGGAACAGCCCGAGGCGCTTGAGCTCCTCCTGGGCGCCCAGTTTGTACATTTCATCGATGTTACTCTCATCTCTCCTGTCCATCGAGAGAAGTTCGAGGCTGCCGTCCCCTACCTTGTACCCCTCCGCCTTAATCGGGGAGTAGAAGTAGTGGAGGTAGTACCTCGTTCCGAGTATGTACTCCTGTATTGTGTAGGGCTGCGTGTCATCGATCCCTAGCTTGAAGTCCGGATAGTCCTTCGCGATGAAAAAGCCCCTCCCTCCCTTCGCGCCGTGATACTTCACAAGGACTGGTCTGTCGATCTTCTTGGCATCGCTAACCTTGCCGGGCATCTCGATGCCGGCCGATTCGAGCCACTCCCTCTGCTTCTCTCGGTCCGACTCCCAGTTGAGCACACCACGGTTCCCGAAAGTGGGAACCTCCAGGCTCTCGAAGCGCTCGGTCCCCATGTACTCAACGAAGGAGCCGTGAGGCACGATGACGACTTTCCTGTCAACGAGCTCGCCTGCCCGATCGAGAATGTCCCCGTAGCTTTGGAATCGCAGTATCTCATCTGGCCTACCGAGAGGGAAAGCATCGTAGAACTTGGTATTTTGGTTCACAGCTATGCCAAGGGTCTTGAACCCCTCGAGCTTTGCGCCATGGAAAATCTGAAGTGAAGTGTGAGAACACAGAGTGGCAATAACGATATTGTCCCTGTCGTAATCTTCGAGAATCTTGAGGACCGAGTTCCTCGGAACCATATCATTGTATTTCCGTTCGCTACTTAAATATTTCCACAATACGCAAACGCGCTTTCTCAGTGGCGTCTCATGAGAGCTTTCCGACCAGGTTGACGCCACCGAAGTAGAAGAGCGCGAACAGGACGAAGACCCTCGTGATCCCGCCAAGGAAGTTTACCAATGCGAAGTTCGTCACTTCAAGCACTTGCCCCTCCCTATTGAAGAAAGAGAAGATGTGCGGCGGGATAGTATCGACCATTCCTGGTATGCTGAGGATGATATACAAACCGAAGTAGCGGTCGTCTCCACGAGTCGCGTGCATTTCTCCACGAACCACCTGGCAAATCGCCATTTCTGCGACCAACCTCTGACTCTGGACTCGATCTTGAACCCTATGTAGAAGACTGGGATTCTGCCGACGGCCTTGCCTGTCCCGAGGATAAGGGCTTTGAAAATGAACGGAGTGCCAGAATTAAGGATCAGACCGATCTCGACGGGTATGGGCAGAACGACTGCGGCCGCCATCGAATAGATGAAGAAGATGAAGCCACATGCGACCGAATCGGTTGAATACTTACTCAGAAGGTTCATGATTTCTGTCCAGACTTCCATCGGCATGGCATCATTCTGGGGTGGGCCAAAAGGCTTTTCTGCATGGAATGACCTTCTCGTTCAGCCGGCCTCTCACCACCTCACAAAACGCTGTCCAGTCATCCGACTCTTTGAGCAACCTTTTTAAGGGCGTATGGTAATTACGCCATACAGGGAAGACGATGGCGCCAAAGGATGTGGGAGGAAAGAACGAGGATTGGTTCGCGCAGCTGGATGCTGAACTGGAACGAAAGACCCAGGCGATAACCAGGGATGTGACGGATCTAAACAACCACAAGACGATGATGAACAAGGCGCTGATCGAGGACTTCTGGAAGGTCTGGATGAGATTCGGGAAGATCAACGTCCATTTCACGATGGAACCATCATACAGCGCCTTCGCGCACTTCGACGAGTTCCCCGACTCCTGGAAGTTCAAGGACGACTTCAACTTCGCCGGGGTCAACAACATCCAGCTGGTAGACAGGACCCAGGACCAGGGCAGAATGGGCGATTCTCTGAAAGTCTGGTACTACACCGAGGACTCCACGCCGCACCTTCGCATGGTCTTCGAGTACTGCGAGGGCGAGCACTACTACAAATACTCGGGCTGGAAGAGGATATTCGGTCAGTTCGTCATCTTCGACTCACCGCTTGTGAAGCTAGACATGAACAAGCTGCACGAGAAGCTCGGCGATGTCGTGAAATCCTGGTACGAGTCCCACCTGCGGCGGAACAGGGACATCCTGATCAAGCACCTCAAGGACAACTACGAGCGCGGAGAGACGTTCACGGAGTGATCGTAGCTCGTCCAGGAGAGGGCCTGCTTCCTCATTGTCCGGACATGACAGCCTGGCTCAGAGATGTGACTTGCCCGCACTTTTGGTCTACTCTGAATAATACTTTTAAGGTTATCCGGATATTGAACCAGCATCGTATTCTACGACTGGAGGTACATCGATGGAGAAAGAAGAACTTGCACCCCATGTGTCAGAAATAGCCAGGGTGCTTGGAGGTAAGATAGAAGAGTCTGAGATATGGAAGGAACTGGACACCTATCTCAATCACTACCGCGTGTCCCTCGAGACCGCCAAGAGAGGGATCGTGAAGAAGTTCGGTGGGGACCCGAGCGCGCTCACGAGGGGAGTGAGGAAGCCGATCCAGCAGTTGGGATTGAACGAGCAGAGCGTGGACATCCTTGCCAGGGTCGTCACCGTCAACCCGAAGGACGTAGAGGTTGACGGCAAGCCGAAGTCGATTCTATGCGGCATACTGGGCGATGAGAGCGGAACGATTCCCTACACGGCGTGGGATGCGGACAGGCTCCCGATGCAGAAAGGAGAAGTCGTCCTTATCAGGAACGCATACACGAAGGAGTGGGGAGGACAGCCTCAAGTGAACCTGGGCAACCGGGCAAGCATCGAGCCCCAGCCGGCGGACGCGGTCAAGTTACAAGAGGGTGCGCCGAGGGCCTTCCCCGATACTGGAGAGGTAAAGATTTCCCAGCTAAGTGAGAGCATCGGCGGCGTCACCGTGACCGCGCGTGTTCTAAGCATCGAGAAGAGGGAGGTCGAGGTGTCGGGGGAGAAGAGGATCGTGTTCTCTGGCATCATGGCGGACGAGACCGGAAAGGTTCAGTTCTCCGCATGGTACGATTTTGAGCTGAAACGTAACGATCTGATCACGATCAGAGGGGCTTATGTGAGGAGCTGGTGCGGCATCCCGCAACTCAACTTAGGGGAAAGGTCCCAGGTCACAAGGCCCAGCGTCAAGTTCCCCACCGGTGCCGAGCTCGCTGAGGCTAAAGTGAGGAGCATCGGGGACATGGAAAAGGTTGGCGGAGGCGTTGACGTTCTTGTGCGCGGCACGGTCGTGGAGGTCAGGAAAGGAAGCGGCCTTATCTTCCGCTGTCCCGAGTGCAACCGCGTCGTCCAGAAAAACGCCTGTCGCGTCCACGGGAACGTCCAAGCCTCACCGGACCTGAGGATCAAGGCAGTCGTGGACGACGGATATGCGACGATGACGGCGGTCATGAACAGGAAGATGACCGAATCGATCATGGAAACGACCCTCGACGACAGCCTGAGGCTTGCCAAGGAAGCGATGAATCCAGATGTCATCCGCGAGCGAATCGACGAGAAGCTCTTCGCGCAGCCCGTCGAGGTGACGGGTAACGTAACGAGCGACGAGTATGGACTAATGATGATCGTCAGCGACGCGAGGATTACAATCCCTGAGGTGAGGGGCGAGGCTAGCGCGCTGTTGACCCGTTTGGAGGGATCGTCATGATAACGAGGGAGGTCGCCTGGCGGGTCTTCGCAGCTGAGTTCAATTCATCCTCCATGGAGATGAAGGGAGAGGAGGAGAGAGCCCCTTCGTACATCATAACCCCCCTCGGCGCGATGGTCAATCGGCTTTTCGTCGTGGGCGTGATGACAGATATCGAGAACATGGGGACGACCGAAGAGCCGCTGTGGAGAGGACGGATATCGGACCCCACCGGCACGTTCTACATCTCGGCCGGACAGTATCAGCCAGAGGCGGCGCTGGCGATGTCGAGAATCAAGCCTCCCACATTCATCGCCGTCGTCGGCAAGAGCAGGAAGTACTCCCCTGAGGAAGGCACGATGTATGTCTCCATCAGACCGGAGAGAATCGCGGTCGTGGACGAGAAGATCAGGGACCACTGGGTACTGGAGACTTGCAAGTCGACCCTTGAGAGGATAGCCGCTGTGGAGGACGCCCTCGAGATGGAGTCCCCCTCCGTGGAGGAGCTGGTGAAGCTCGGGCACGGAAGGACACTCGCCGAGGGTGTGATGAAGAGCCTACCACACTACCAGGGCATGGAGCTGAACCGATATCGGACAATGGTCGTTGATGCTCTGAAGTACCTGATCCCGGAGTACCGTATCGAGGCAGAGGTACCAGAGAAGGTCATCGAGGCGCCGGAGGAGATCGAGGACGAGGAGAAAGAGGATGTAGACAAGGAGGAGAAGGTCCTCGGGATCATCGACAAGCTCGACAAGAAAGGAAAGGGAGCCCCATGGGACGATATCGTGGAGGAGGCTAGCAAATCTGGGATAAGCAAGAGCGAGCTCGAAGAACTGACGAACTCTCTCCTGGACAAGGGACTCATATACGAACCAGTGCTTGGAAAAATGAAAAGGATCTAAAGGGAAAAGGTTTCGCTTTGGGGTCTCACGAGAACTCGTGTTTGGAGATCGCGATTAGTATCAGTCCTATAAGGCCAAGGATCGAACCAAAGAAATAAGGCCCGATTGTCAGCAGACCAAACACCCCGCCGACGACTGCGATGCTCCATTTCCTTCTCCTTATCGCAAAGACGCCGCCGATCAACGCGACGAGGCCGATGACGAACCATATCACCCCGCATGTGACCAGGACTCCTTCCACGGTATCCAGAATCTCCGTGCCATAGATACCTCGAAGCATATCGACAATCGTTGAGGCTGCGACGACCAATATCAGACCAGTGAGGATTCCTATAATGCCTGATATCATAACAAGTACGCCTCCAATCAGTGGGATCGACGAACCTCGGCTTGCGGGTGCAGCGGACTGAGGAACCGACCTCGCTTGGGGGGCTACAGCCTTAGGCTGCTCGGCCCTTAGACGATATCCACAATTCGGGCACACATTTGCACCAGGAGGGACCGCGTGACGGCAGCTGGGACATGTGGCATCGATCAACTCATCGAACGAGCGTTCCTCCATAATTGTACCTCCATCTCACTTGGAATAGGACTAAATGAGATATCGGCATCTTCTAACTTAAATTCCTTTTGGAGCCGATGAGCTCTAGACGAATACCTCCAGATTCCTATCGAATGAGAAGCCCATATCGGGCCCTTGGCGGCGAAACCGCTTCGCTGAGTCCTAATTCTTCTGACTTATAATGCATTTGTCAGAACGATCAATGAAGCGGGACAGAAAGCCCCGCTGGGGTCGCACCAGCATCCCCCCCAACACCTGAGTGTTCCATTTACGCGAGTATGCTAATGCATCAGCGACAGAAACGGTCAGAACGACAGCCACTTGCAGAAGTAATCTATTGCAGGAGCTGCTGGATCCACGTCTCTCTTGCACTTGATAGAATCGCCCGGATTTGACTCAGGCGGGATTGCGAATGCGAGAATCACTCTCGCGAAACGCTCCTAGATATCGACCTGGTCAACTGATTTCAAGTCTCGAACCATCGTCTACCCGCATGGAAGATCGATCGCACTGGAGATGAGGGTCAGGACTCTGACCCCAAAACATCACCACTTCACGCTGACGGCTACTACAATGATGATGATTATCACGACGATGATGATTCCGCCCCAGAGGTATGCCCTCTTCGACTTGCCAGGTTTCGCGACCTTGGGAGCAGAAGGTGCCTTTGCCTGAACTGCAGGAGTTTTCTTTACGTCCGCCTTCAACGTGTATCCGCAATTCGGACAGACACTGGCATCCAGAGACACTGCGTGACGACAGCTGGGACATGTGGCATCGATCAACTCATCGAACGAACGTTCCTCCATAGTACCACCCTTACCTCCATCAGAAAGGATTAGAAAAGATATCGTTGTCTTCTTATTTATATTCCTCTGGACTCCCGGCAGTCCGATTGCAGATTTCAGATATCCTGAGAACATGCATTGGACTATGAGGGAAAGGGAAAGGAATTTGTCCGTCACTTCATCTGAGACGCGATCTGGTCCTCGAATTGCCACTGCGCGCTGAAGTGATTGTTCAGATCCTTGATCAGCACGTAGTACCAATATATCAGAAACAGGCCACACGTGATGAGCGTCAATACGAAGTAGATGAAGAACGACCTCTCCGGTAATGTCTTCCATGAGGGAAGGATTACAGTCATGCCAAGATGCGAAGCCGCCGATTGGGCCTGCTGCGTAAAGGCGTGCCACCTCCGGTCATGTTGGTATGGGAAGTCGGTGAGCACGTAGAGTACGTACAGAAGGAAGATAAGCCCGACTACGGGGATCAGTATCAGGATCGCGAAGAGTACCGGGGATGTCTCACGCTCCCTCGACCTAGCGTCGTACTGTATGCTCTCCATCGTGGCAATCTGGGAGGAGAGCAATTGGGAAAGGTTCTTCTCCTGACTGTTCGATTTGATGTACTCTATGAGAGCTCCTCTCATCACTTCCTCCCTCTTCATGTGCTGGTTCTGGCGGTTAATGAGCTTGTAATTGAGCAAAGCGAACAAGACTACGGCAACGACCAGAGCCACGACCACGCCCACCGATGCCACGACAACTGCCCCGACCCACCATCCCATGAACCAGAGCATCACTCCAATGACGATCCCAATCACGGCAGCGATGCTCGCGATTATCGGAAAGAGAATCCAAACAACGCTCAGGATCTCATCTGTCTGAACCCTTGCGCGAATGGACTCCATCAGCTGTCCTTTTGCTCCAATCGCGCCCATGGGCATCTGCGGGTTTCCGCCTTGAACTGACCCGCCCGACCCAACGAGGAGATCCCGTCCACATCTTGGACACCATCTCGAGTTCGCCGGGACCTGTGCTCCGCAGGCCGGACACTTACCAGAAGCATCTGCTATGGTCTCACCCCATCCACTGCAATCTGCTGGAACAGTATTATCAAGAAGGCGCTATTAATACTGTTGGTCGAACCCCGACGAAATGCCGTGAAAGGAATGGACGCAGGCAGTGGAGATCACCTTCTGACAACGATTCCGCCGTAGCCGACGACCTCGCTCATCGGATAGGCATCCCCGGACGTGCCGTACTTCAGCAACTTCGCCTCACTCCCCCCAACGGCCTCGAGCATGGTCATCACTGGACCATACCCACACATCGAGACATCCCTCCGAAGCACGGTATCGTAGACGCCCTTTGGATTCAGGGCGAGTATCTGATCGATGACTTTCATATCCTCGGTTCTCGCCTGCTTCTCTGTCACATAATGCGAGAAATCAGTGGAAGCGATGACCAGGACGTCCTTTCCGCTGCATGCGCTTCGCAACTGCTCTCCCACGTCCTTCGCCGTGTCGTAGTCCTGCATAGCCATCAAGATGGGGAGGAACTTCACGTCCCTGTTGAAGTACTGAATGAAGGGGAGCTGCACTTCGATCGAATGCTCGTATTGATGGGCAAATGGGTCGTTGTTGATCCACCGCTCCAGTTTCGACGCTAGATCTTTGTCGATCTTACATATCCCCAGCGGCGTGATGAAGTCTTCGGTCGTCATCGCCACGAAGCTGCCCATCCCGCTATGATTAGGACCGATGATAATGAATGTCTCTGGAAATCCATCCTTTGCCAAGGCAGCATAGACATGAGCGGCCACGGGACCGGAGAACTGGTATCCTGCGTGCGGGACTACGGCACCAACTATCCTCCGCTCGCCTCTCGTCAACTTCGGGATCTCCCCCGGCCCAAGTGGAGACAAGAAGCATTTCTCGATCTCCTCTATGACCTCGGTCTCCCTTCTAGGATAGAACTTGCCCGCGACAGTAGGGTGCCTCATACCATCGAAGAAAGATGAAAAGGATGGATATTTCAAGTTTGTGTCAGACAGTGCGACCATCAACTACAGGCTGGCCTCGAAGTCATCGATCGTCATCTTGAAGTCCGCGTCGCTAGCAACAACCTTCCGCTCCTTCAAGATCTCGCGCGTGAGAAGCCAGTAGACGCACGCCAAGGCTCTGCGCCCCTTGTTGTTCGTCGGAATTACGAGATCGACATTTCTCGTCTCGTTGTTCGCGTCGCAGAGTGCCACGATCGGCATTCCGACATTCAGCGCCTCCGCGACCGCTTGTTGGTCTGCAGCAGGATCTGTGACGAAAAGCACCTCCGGTTCCACGTAT
>JBEKKT010000010.1:0-50087 GCA_050010535.1 Methanomassiliicoccales archaeon
GAGCGTCGTTGGCATTCCCAACGCCCAAATAACCTTTCCAAGTGCCCCAATCCGGACCTGCAGATGGACCCTTAAAAGGGACGAAACTACCCCCTTGATAAGTATAAATATTTCTGGTCGAGAAAGTTCTGTTTTTCAAAATCGCTCCAGCATCCCATACCGGCGTCGATACAATACTCCCGTCACTATCAATTTGATATTTTTTAAGAGAACCCCGCCAGAGGGGGTCCATTCCAGCCGGCTGGAATGAGGCGTCGTAAAGAAAATTCTCGCCGGAAATTCGGGAGGCCCCCACCGAAGTAGCCGAAAATGAATAAATGGACTCTTTAATGACATTAATTGCCGCTTGGAGAGACACAGCAAGTTGGGCGGAGTTCCCCGCAAAAAAGGCATATCCTGATAAGGGGTTGACAAGGGTACCATTAGGGCTACCATCCGCAGTAGCACCGGGATCATTGGCGCTACTCACTTCACAAGGGTGTGCCGCGACCGCAATTGCGCTGGTATCCCCTGACTGGGTCACTGAAGGATTACTGGTCCCCCCATAATATGCGCCCCATTCCATGGTATTTTGAAGGTTTTTGGCCATGTCTGACCCGAAACCGACCATCAATAGCATCGGAACAACACTCTGGGCTCTCGTTGCTTCCGACAGTTGAAGGTGATGTCCTCAGAACCTCGCCTTGAGAACGGTTATTCCCTCACTCTTGGAAATGTCGATCGACATCTTCCCAGTAAGATGATTCGTTCCCCTCATCTTCAGGACTTCAAGGTACTTTCTCCTTGTACCCGGTTCGTCCAACATCAGAAGGAGGACGATTCCGTCCACTGCGTAGGATATCTCTGGAGGATACAGCTCTCCAGGAGTCACCTCACCGGTCAGAAGGGTCGTCGCGTTCCAGTTCTTCAGCCGGTTTGCCATGTCGAACAGGAACGACCTGTAATCGTCTTTCAGCATCGTGCCGATGACGGTGATCGGATCGATCACGATCCTCTGAGGAATCACCTCGGCGATTTTTTCCTCGATCGCTTCCAGGATCTGGGAGGCGTTCATCTCCCTCAGATTTGCTCCAAGATCCATGTACTCGATCTCTTTTCCGAGGTAGTCCTGCCTCATGAAATCGAACTGAGAGGCGAATCTGAGCATCCATTGAGTCGGCTCGCTGAGAGTCGTTATGAATAGTCCCTTTTCTCCGTTCGCCGCTCCCTCGCACAGGAACTTCAGGCCGAAGGTGGTCTTCCCCGTGCCAGCAGTGCCGGAAACAAGAATCACAGCCGGGAACGGGAATCCGCCTTCTATCATCTCATCCAAGCCGGGTATCCCAGAGGGTATCCTCACAAGCGGCATACGTGCATTCACTCTTCCTTTCTCCGTATCCATGTTGGTCATGTCCTATTCACCCGTTCCCTTGAACTCGATCTTCGCATCTCGAATCCCATTCTTGTTGGACCCAGAAGCGGAAGCCATCAACTTCTCGACATCCACCTCGCCCACGCACAACGGCTTCATGGCCTCATAGAGATGCGCGCTCTTCTCACCGTCGATTATCAAAGGCACCAGGATGTTCTTCCTCTCTCCGAATATCCCCATAAGATTGGAAAGCAAGAACTCCACCTTCAGGAAATTGTTGTATGGCACCAGGGACGCAGGATTGTCTATGATCACAAACTCTCCTTTGCACTGGTCGAGAGTGTCCCATCCGACCGACCGGACCCAGGTCGCGAGGGCGGAAGGAAGATCGTTTATGTTGAAAGGTCCGGCCAGCAGGCCAATCTGTCCTTGCTCGATCTTTGTGTCGCCCGAGTATCTGCTGATGACGTCGATGAACGTGAGCCCGCCGATGTTTATCTTATGCATTCTGGAAAGATGAACGATGTACTGGTGCGGACGGTCCACCGATATGAATATCCCTCGCATCCCCTTCTCCTCCAATAGACCTGACAGCAGAACAAGATGAATCTTCATGAACTGAGTTGATCTGACATTGAGGAGGACGAGGCCCGTCGACCCGACATGGTCGACCGCGTCGAGGACGAACCTCATCAGAATAGTGTCGCTCTCGTTCACGCTGATCCATTGAAAGACCCGCCGACTCTATTATGTACCTTTTCCAACCAATATCGGAACTGATAACCACTAGCACGCGATGGAAGTCATAAGCGACAGCGTTCTGCGTGTACCCATCGTTACTCCAATTCTACCCCGCGAATCCGAACAGCATCAACCGGACACGGAAAGACATAACGCGCCGTTCTTGCAATCAAAGGTTTGTCTTCATGAACAGAAATCAATCGTCGGCCGACTAGGGAGCAGTCACGTCAACTCATCTTTCATTCTGAGGTATTCAATCTCCGTTACCTCGGGGACATGGGTTACGACGGCGAGTCTGTGAATCATCCGTGTACATCCAATCAGACAAGAATCGAGAGAAAATCCTAACTAACGGGGAAGGAACCATCATATTGCCCGCCAGGGAACCAACTAGATTTCATACGAAAATAATTGGAGATCCCGTAAAGAGAAAGCGTATCAGAACTCAGGCAATTCGCCTAGATTATCCCTCTTAGTTTGATTCTTATCTGTCCGAATGAACTCCCGTCCATCAATGACGACTATTCCAACCATTTCGCCTCTCAGGAGACGCATCGTTCCTTTGTCTGTAGGCGTGGTGCAGTAAGATCGCCCCACCTTGAGGTTTTCGACCACTTTTATTCGCTCCTCCTCATATACTGAACCTACACTATTCCCCAAGTCCTCGCGGACTTCCACTTTCGCAATGAACTGTTTGTCGTCGCTATACCTCACTTTCGTTATCACGAAATCTGCCCATTTCGCCAACTTCACCACCGATTTTCCATGTTGCGATAGACCTAAATAGATTTCGCAATGATGCCACAAAATGCCATGAGCAAATACGATTCGATGAAGGTCATCAAGCCAACAACTTCGAGAAGAAATCAGGTGTGTGCAATCTGTAAGGGAATCATTCCTGCAGGGGAGACTCACTACAGGGAAACATTGACTGATCTGAGGATCAATTCCATCGGGAAACGCTATCATGTCATTTGCAAGGATGGAACAGAGACAAAAGGTCAGAAAATCGAGGATTTCTAACGATTTCTCCGTCCGCATCCAGTCCGACAGGATTCAGGGGAAATCCTAACTAACGGCACGGTACCGGCTGTCCGCGTATTATCGTGCAGAATGGCATTTTGCACAAGAATGCCCTCATTAATGTGCAAAGCCGATTGTTGTTCGAAAAGAAGGAGCTGGTTATTACTCGACATGCTCGATCTGGCTCAAGAACCAAGGACGAGTGGGGCGCTCCATCAATCTCCATGTTGTTGCGCTGCCTTCAACCTCAATAAGAGCTGGAATGGTATACCCTGATGCTCGTGCAGTTTCCCATAATGCGAACAACAATGACGCTGTCGCACATGCGGTAACCATACTCTCCTGTTCCAGGACATAATTGCAATACTGCGAGAAACTAGACCGGAGTAGTGAAGGCGGTGTCTGTGTATGAGGAAATCTGTAGGAAATGAGTCTCAGCACCTGGCATTGAGATCGGTTCACTGCAATTCCTTTTTATCAGATCAGAGTCAGAAAGTGAATATCGGGCAGTACCTGATTAGAAGGGTCAATACCTTGGCAAAGAACTGCTTTTTCTCACACTCCTACACTTCTGACAGTTCTGATGGCAGCTGAGGACGGAAAAACGAGAGTCTCGAGGCCTCAATTCTGATTCCAAATGAGAGCCCTATTCATCCGACAGGACGTTTCTAAAAGAACTCCCCGAGGTCCTTGAGGGTAATCAAGGGATGAGTCTTTATGTGACAGTTGTCGATGAGAGCGTCTCCGAGCAGATCCATTATTTCGGTTGACTTATCCACTTCGAGAACAAAATATCCCGCGCGAACGTCTGCAAACATCCCACCCTCAATGAACTTGGCTGACTTCTGGATTTCTTGAAATTGTTTTCCCACAATCCGGCGCACACGCTTCACGTCATCGTCCCTAGGCACACTGTCGAAGACTTCGAATTCGACGAATATTCTCATGACCCCTCCTTGAAATCGTCACTCAAATCTTCGGATCCCCACTATATAAGAATTTCTTCGATAAAGTTGATAGAAAGAAAAGAAAGGGGTTTGGTCTATCTCTCATACCTTCGAACAGGTGCTTTGTACCGGGAACGGTACAAATCGACCCCTTCTAGTCATTTTCGTGGCTACAAATCCCGATTGGTCCACTACCTAACTTAGTTCTCATAGTCTAACGATTTCCATCTGAATTCGATGTAAAGGTTGATACAAGCAAGATGTCGGAAGCAGACCGCTATTTCCTGGAGAAGAAACTCATAATCGAAGGTTGGAATATCACACACCAAGCATTCGTCGAATCTTTAGGTTCCGAAAAGGCACTTGAAAAAATCAAATCCTATGTGAGAATGTCAGGTGAGGCATTTGTTCACAACATGACAAAATTGTTCGGGATCAAGGGAGATGATTTCGAGAGAATCGCAGAGATTGACCATCTTGCAGAAGTGTTATTCAACGCTGATTATCAGGAAATCGAGTGGACCTCGAGAGAATCGTCCGAATACGCTCCGAGGAGATTGTCACAGACATCATAAATTCTTTCTATTGTCCAGGCGTTTCTCATAGAAAAGGTTGAGCGGGCTCGGCTTATACGGGCCAAATGCCAGGATCTGCACGTACCCCATCCGCTCGTACAGGCCGATGGCCTCGTACTGGTATGGCCCCGTCTCAAGGCGCATGATGCGGATATCGCGTTCCCTTGCATAGTCTTCGAGGTGACCTAGCATCAGCTTTCCCAGCCCCTGTCCCCGGAACTCAGGGCGGACGTACATCCGCTTGATCTCGGCGAAGTCGCCGTAGAGCTTGACACCGCCGCATCCTGCCGGAATGCCATCCAGGCGCATGACAAAAAACGCTACGCCCTGCCTGATGAGCTGCTCGGAGGACAGACCGTACTGGCATTCTAGGGGATACAGAGGGGTGAGATAGTTCTCAAGTTCGCCAATTAGTGTCACCGAATCGCCGCTGTCAGGGCGTTCGGGCTTGACCGTCACATTCAAGTCTCATTCTCCCTTCGCATGTCATAACTCCAATAATATTGCCGGTGACTGTCTCATATCTCAACCATATTGATACCCATCTTGATAAGCAGTTTTGACATCAAACAACTTCACTTGAAGTTCTCGGGCGTGCTTATCTGGGCTTTCCTGGTCACTGATGTCAATTAGTGGGTAGGCGCCACTCTCATCCCTCATGAAGTGTTGTTGTATTTTAATACGTGGGGAATAGCCAGTACTACTGCAATTTCAGAGACATCCTTCTCATCGACGGGCAGTCACTACGGAATTGCAGTGGGGGAGGAGTCTTCGGGGTGATTTACTTCTTTCCTCTCGGGATGTCAGTCCGGAATTTGCCCCTAAGGAATCATGGCCAGGAATTGTTTGATGGTAGGCTGTTCACCATCGTTAACGAATGCGCATTAATGACATGCTGCCGAACTCAAGACTACCTCGATCGAATCCATGGTCTATAATTCCTAGTGGCAATGAACTGGGGATGAGCAGCTTCTATTGTCAAGAATCGACCTGGAAGATCCTAATCCTCGTTCGGGGGGGTCCTGACACTTCTGACGGTTCTGACGGCAGATGGGGGAGGGGAAAAGAAGAAAAGGAAAATGGTTTTGTGAGCTGGTCCCATTCTATGACGCTCGAATTGAATCCCCCGCGCTTGCGGACGGTGGGCTGCAATCCGAACTCCTTCGTGAAACTCCTGTTACCATCCATGATGATGGCTTTATGAGAAGGGATCTGACTCTCTCTGACCTCCTTAGGCAACCTCTTCTCGTACGTCTGGAACGCGGTGTTGGAAATGATCCGAGAGATCTCGTTCCTAATATGCTGTGCCAATGGATGAGGCAAAGAACCTCATCATATCGTTGCCAGATATTTGCCTTTATAGGTATTTCTCGAAATCCTCGGGCAGGGCTGCTGAACGGATTCCGAGGTCGAAGCAACCTATGCCAGCGACGGCTCCTATGACGCCCCTTTTGCCGGTTATCTCAATCACCCGGACACCGTTCCGTTCAGCGACATTCTGGGCCTCGCCGAGAGTCAGGATATCTTTCTTCGCCCGAAGTCCGTATTCCACCAACTCTTGAGGTATCTTCAGCCCTTGGAGCATCGCCAGGGCTGTGTTCTTCGAGAGCGTGTTCTCTTTTACGTATTGCACAACGTAATCCACGAGTTTCTGGATGTCCCTTTCCTCGACGGCGAAGGATACTCCGACGGAAACGCAGTTTGTCGTCTTCTCCGGGACGTTAGGATTTAGCTGGATGATCTTGTGCTCCAAGAGATGGCCGAAAGGGCTTCCCCGCGCCGCCTTCAACATCATGACCCAGGACGCTCCTTTCTCTTTCGTATCCGTGTCGTCGACTGCAAAGATAATCCTGACCATTCTGGGCGTCGTGATTGTGACCTCGATCGCATGGGAACCCCCAAGTTTGAAGTCGTCTGGATACTCTGCTTCAAGAGTGCCTGGCCCTTGAGGCAGACAAGCCCCCACCCCCACGCTCGCACCGGCAAGGCCCACCCAAGTCGTTTTGACCCGGTCACCTTCAACCCGAAGCGCCTTCAATCCCTGGCCTCCGAGATCCTTTGAAGCAGGACCGAATTTAACCTCCCTTTCACCGATAATAGTGTCAATGACGAGAGTCGTCCCTTCGACCCTAACATCTGTGATGACGCCTCCGGCGCGCTTTCTGTTCACGGCGTCCCATTCCACCGGTCCTTTCGCTATGCAATCCTCGATAATCTGGGCTACACCATTGGCTTCATCAACGAGTGTGATAACGCCCTTACAAAACAACTTGCCAAATCTCTCTATCAGTTCATCCGGACTGAAAATCTTGGACATGTTCAACGGCCCTCCAAATCCTGGGCGGGCTAGACACGATGCTTTTGCTATGTTTTATCACTTTCGCGAAAATCCCCGACGAATCTGGAAGGAAGATCCGCCAGTTCAAGGATGACTAGCGAGCCATTGGCCTCAGCTCGATAGACTAAGAACTTGCCTTTCGCCATGAGGACTTCGTCGAAATGGAATCCCTCGGTTTTGATCAGTCGCGGAGGGTGCCTAGGAAGCTCCTTCAAAGAGTACCCATCCAGAATTTCGATTTCATCCCTCACGTCGGTCCTCCGCACTTACGTACGGGGGTAGTATACAAATTCGCGATTTGTCCTCCCCGGCGTGCTATAGCATGGCAATATATGAATGTCGGGGCGGCAGGTCGAAAGACGATTCTGACGGTTCTGGACGGCAGATGGGAAGACCTGATAAGATGCTCAATCGTCTAGCATACCATTTCGGCAAAGAAGCAGGATTCAAGTTCATCAATAATCGCCAATTGAGAGGAGTATCTTGGATCAATCGAAATCTTGATGCCTATCTACATTCTAGTTGTCAGGGGAATGATTTTGGAGGGAAGCACATCGGAGGCACCAAAACCCAAGAAGGGCAATTCGAAAAACATCGTTGCTGTCGTAGTGATCGTTCTGGTGGTCTTTGCCGTCTTCGCCCTCGCCCTGTGGGAATATCGTGGGATCACCATTGTGTCGTGGGGCGTTGAACGAAATGTACAGATCGTCGGTAACGCTAGCGTGGGCTATACTAGCGTGGGCATCTGTGTGTTTACAGTGAATGTAAAGAACTCTGGTGACGCAGTAGGATTGAAAACGATATGGTGTGAGTTCACTATCGAACAGAACACATATCACGCAAGTCTGTCAATCACGCTTGTACCGGCGGAAACGCAGACATATACGATCACCGTCTATGTACCAGGTTACGATGTGAGCAATTCTGGGTCCGGCCTCTGCTACCTAGCCTAACTCGATAACACCGACACTTTCGACGGTCCTGACGGCAGAGCGAGATGATTAAGAAGATAAGAATGGAAATGGTTTGACTTTCTTCTCGAGCAATTCGCGACTATGGCTTTGGCTTCTCCATTGTCAGATGGACTATCCCTTTCTTTACCGCGTGTAGTATTTCAGGCGTTAGCGGTACTCCGTTTGTGCCGAAGTTTCCCCATTCTGCCTCTCTAATGATGCAGTACACAAACGGAAGCATGTTTTCCTTGGGATCTGGACGGCATTCAATCTCAGCGATGACCTCTGAAACACGCTTCATCATCTCATCCTTCTGCGCCTTGGTAAACAACCCCTTTATTATGTCAATCGTAACTACTGGCATCTTATTTCTCACCTCCTCCCCTTCTCGGGGTTTTAAGATTCTTCCTAATGCAAGGCTCGGCTTCCCCCCTAAGCCTCCCCCCCCCCAGAATTAGTAGAGTATGACAAGTCTTATAGCTTGTCATCATGGATTGACTGAACCGCCACTTCTGACGGTTCTGACGGCAGATGGGGGAGGGATGAACGTCAAGAAGAAAGAAAACACGTTCACGCAATATACAAACGCGTTCTTGACGCTCCGACATCGTATCCCGCGAAAGGTCTTTCTATGACATGCCTGCAATAGGTACCGAGTCAAATGACTCAAGGCAATGATCGATCATCGGAGATAGTTGTTGCGGGCGATGTGGCCATAGATATGCTTCAGTGGACACCCCATCAGAAGAAGGAGAAAGGAGTGCCTCAGAACTGGCTTCTCGATCCAGGATTCAGAATTATCTCGAGGCCGGGTGCAACCCTGCTGCTAGCAAGAATGGTGGAGTCTGCCATCGGGACCCAGGTGTTGTCTCCTAGGATCGATAATCTCTCCGCCGTATCACCGGAGGAGGTGCTCCACTCGCTTGCGAGGCTGGGCGAATTTCCTCGATCCAATCTGCCAAAGGACCGGAAGAACACGATCTACAGGGTCGAAAGATTCGACGGCTTTTCCGGACCAAGCACAGGGAAGTTGAACCCGATCCCCTTAGCCGATGATGACAAAAAAGCGAGAATCATTGTACTCGACGATGCTGGAAATGGATTCAGAGACTGCGAGCAATGCTGGCCCAGGGCCATTAAGGAAGGAAGACATGCCCCAACAATTGTCCTAAAAATGAATCGGCCACTGGGCGAAGGAAAGCTCTGGAAGACTCTGATAGACGAGCACAGCGAGAGGCTGGTTACTATAGTCGATGCCAGCAGCCTAAGGGCATCTGGGTTGAACATCTCCAAAAGACTATCATGGGAGAAGACCGCCCAGGACTTCGCATGGCAGCTGGAGCACAATGCTCTGCTGCAGAATCTGATGAGGTCCAGGCACCTTATTGTACTCTTTGGCATTGAAGGAGCCATTCACTGCACGCTGGAGGAACAGCAGCTCAATACGATTCTCTACTATGATCCTCTGGCGATGGAGGACGACTACAAGGACGATCGGTTGGGAATGATGCAGGGACGCACCTGTGCCTTCGCGGCAGCCATCGTGGCCAGGCTCCATCGGGATGACATGGCCTCGATCGGGGACGGTGTGAGGGACGGCCTCAAGAGCTCTAGGCGTCTCTTCCTGCACGGATTTGGAAGTCCGCCATCTGAACCGACATATCCAGTGGAGAAGATATTCCAGGCTCAAGATTCAGATCCGATGATCACCGATGTATTGATGCCTCACAGTGAAGAGATGGAAAACAACGGCAAAGGACCCTGGACAATCCTAGCTCAAGTGGCCGGGGAAGAGCTGGAAAAAGTCGCATACAGGATTGCCATTGAGGGGTCGGTGCCCCCTATAATTAAGGCACCGGTTGCTAGGTTTGGCGCTCTTATGACTGTTGACCGGGTCGAGATAGAAAGTTATCGGAGTATCACGAACCTCCTGGATGAATATCTATCCAAGGACGAAGTCACAGTCCCCCTCTCCATTGCTGTCTTCGGTCAACCTGGATCTGGCAAGACCTATGGTGTCACGCAGATCTCCAGAAGCTTGCAGCCTGAGAAGATTGAGAAGCTGGAGTTCAATGTGGCTCAGTTCCATTCCCCTGATGACCTGACCAACGCCTTTCATAAAGTGCAGTCAACGGCGCTTCGGGGTAAGATTCCTCTCGTCTTCTTTGACGAATTCGACTGCTTCTATGGCCAGAAGATGGGATGGCTCAAGTATTTCCTGGCGCCAATGCAAGATGGGGTATTCAAGGACGGAGAGACTTTCCACCCGATCGGGAAGTCTATCTTTGTATTTGCTGGAGGAACCAGCCACACATTCGAGGAATTCTATTGCGACTACGCAGGGAAGAAAACCATCAGCTATGAGGAGATGAACATCATGAAGCAAGCCTGGAATGATTTCACCGACGCGAAGGGTCCTGACTTCGTGAGCAGGCTTAGAGGCTACGTGAACATCACGGGGATCAATCCCACGAGCGAAGGTGACAGACTCTATCTCATTCGGCGAGCCATGATCCTTCGCTCAATCATGAGATTCAAGTGTCCTCAGATCTTCGATGAGCTGGGGAACGCACACATCGACCCGGGTGTTCTTAGGGCACTTATCAAGGTGAACGATTACAAGCACGGGGTGCGTTCCATGGAGGCCGTCCTAGAGATGAGCCTTCTTTCGGAAAGATGCGAATTCGAGCCAGCCGCACTGCCACCTCGGAACCAGCTGAATCTGCACGTAGACGCCGATCACTTCCTCAGATTAGTGTTAGAGGACGTTTGACCAGCCTGGTATCTCGTGGAATACACAATATGACACTTCCGACAATTCTGACGGCAGATGGAATAAGAAAAAGAAGGAAAAGGTTTGATGCGTTCTCTCAAAATCCCAAAGTGCAAATTAGAGTTTAGCCAGTAGTTGCCTTTCGTGCCCGACCGGGCCCACTTCAGTTCTCAAGGACCTCGTGCAAAGATTCTGCGAGAGGGGTTGCCGATTCTGACCAACCTCCCATCGCGAGACGCGCAGTTCTCTACCGCCCGGGCAGTCATGTGAAAGCGGACAAGGTTGAGATTCCTGAACTATTGTCAATCCCAACAATAGTTAACATTCAAGGAGTAACAAGCCTGGCAAAGGATCGAGTCTACACGGACGAACACCGCTATCTCATGATCGAGCTCTCTTGCGCGGAAAGGAGATGCATTCCATGCACATACCCATACTGTCAGCGATAGGTTCGACAGATCGCGAAACAGTGCAGATACTCTAGTCGCATTTTGGAGACCGGCAACACACAGTGATCTTTGCCTGCGCCACTGTGGAATCGAATCGATGGCGTTTAGGACGGGATGTCGATTGCTCGTCCTCCAGGCTCGCCTTCGACGGCACGCGACTTCGGTCCGAGTTCCATCTGTCCTCCGATAGTGGTCAGTGCTCGGCTTTGAAATCGAACCTGAAGATGTCTCGGCGCGAGTAATGCCCCAGTGCGTCGAAGTATGCCTTCGTGTGTCTCCTGTCGTCCGAGTCCAACTCGGCATAGATAATCGCTTCCTTGTCGAACACCGGCCCAGCGAGAACGACCCCGGCCGGATTGGCTATGAAGCTCCCGCCCGCTGCCGTGTTGAAATCCATGCACTCCTTCGGGACATCCTTGTCCGGAATGTACTGGCTGACGCTGACTACGAACGCCTGGTTTTCGAACGCGTACTCTCTTATGGCATGCTCGATGTCGCATAGGTGGGGCGAATCCTTTCCTTCCTCCCAACGCCTTTTGTCCCCAGGATGGCGGTCCATGACCCACCATCCTGGCCAAACCGCGCAGTGTATCTCCTCGCCTAGGCTCCCCATGGCCGCCTTCAGAAGCGTCATGTGATGCTCATAACACACGAGACCCCCGATAGTACCTATGTCGGTGTCGAACACTCTCACATCGCTCGCGTCCCCCATCCCCCAGACCATCCTCTCCCCGTGTGTCGGCATGAGCTTTCTGTGGCGTCCAAGAACCTTCCCGTTGTTATCGATGAAGAGGATCGTGTTGTAGAGCGTTTCGCTGCCTTTCCGGTCGCTCAGCTCCGTGCATCCGATTACGGAGATGATATCAGCAGCCTTGGAAGCGTCGCATAGGACGTCTGTATCAGCACTCGGGATCTTCACCGAATTTTTCTGATACTGGACCATTAAATCAGACCACCTCGATATCGGCTGCAATCCCCGCCAGTATGGATAACCGGGTATGAAGGTCTCGGAGAATACGACGAGCTTCGCGCCAGCTCGTCCCGCCTCCTCGATGGTTCTGCATGCCTTGGCGATCGTTGCTTCCTTGTTCATGAAGACCGGAGAGACCTGCGCCGCTGCGACCTTGACCTTGTCTATGATAGTACGCCCTCCAAACTGCCCCTGAACGTGTCAGTGACGATTTAAGCTGTGCGCGAGTCCTATTACATCATGCCCGAGGCGAGGGGACGGTCATCTTCTCTCTTTCAGGCTATAGATGCCGGTCTCAGCATGGCCTCTGCTAACACGACCAGTATCGTTAACTGCATTCAGACGCGATCCCGATTTGGAGGGCAATGTTCAAGACAAACAAGAACTGACCTTCTCTCCCAGCGCCGCTTACACACCCTGCCTCAGTGTTATTCCGACGGGACAATGGTCCGAGCCCTGGGCCTCCTTGAGAATGAAAGCGTCCTCGAGTCTCCCGAGCAAGTTCTCACTGATGAAGAAGTAGTCTATTCTCCAGCCAACGTTCCTCTCCCTCGCCTTGGTCTTCATGTCCCACCATGTATATTGACCCGGGGATCTGTCGAACACCCTAAAGGTGTCGATGAATCCGCGAGCCAATAGTTTGTCGATCCAGGCTCTCTCCTCCGGAAGGAAGCCTGATATGCTCTGGTTCTCTCTCGGCCTTGCCAGATCGATCTCCTTGTGGGCGGTGTTGACGTCCCCACAGATGACTACCCTTTCCCCTCGGTCCCTTATCCTCCCGACGAATTCCAGGAAGGAGTCGTAGAAATCCAGCTTGTACCTGAGCCTTTCCTTCGAGGACTTGCCGTTTGGGAAGTATACATTAATAAGGACGAGATCGTCGTAGCATGCGATCTGGATCCGCCCTTCGTTATCAACCCTCCCAATCCCGATCCCCGTCCCAAGACTCAATGGCTCCTTCTTAGTGAACAAGGCTACGCCGCTGTAGCCTTTCTTGTCTTCTGGGGAGGAGAAGTAGGTCCGGTATCCTGCAATCCTCCTGAGATCCTTCGGCACCTGGTGCTTATCGGCCTTCGTCTCCTGTAGGCACAGTATATCCGGATCCTCTTTCCTGAGCCACCTCTTGAATCCTTTCTCACGAATGGCCCTGATCCCATTGACATTCCAGGAGATGATTCTTATCAAGAGCTCGCCCCAGTATGTGATTGCTCTGCAGCGATATGAAGCTGCGATTCAAGACCCCACGATCCGAGGCAACGCTTATCATCAGCCCTATTGATTTGGGCTGAAAGGTGTGAAGATGAAGATTGGCGTCTGCGGAATTGCTTGTGAGATATGCCCCCTGATGGAAAGGGGAGAATGCCCCAATGGAGATAAGGGATGAATGCCCAAAATGAATGAGATGTGCAAGATATCCACGTGTGCCTTTGAGAGAGGCGCTAGATACTGCTTCGAATGCCCAGACTTCCCGTGTGAAACGACCAAGTCCGGTCCGATAGCCCACGACTACTGCATGTTCATCTCCGGCAAATGGAAGTCGTAGGCGCCCCAGACGCTAGTAATATGAAAGAGGCATGGCCATCTCGGGGGATGGCCGCATCTTCTTGGCGATAGAGCAAGCATCGTACTCTTCCCACAACTACAGAGGGAAGAAGATTAAAGCGAACAACAACGTTGCTCCAATTAGCCCGGTAGTATCCAGATCGCTCGTGACGAGAGATGCCGGAGACGTCAGCAGGCCGAAGATCAGCACCCATGTGAACAAACCGAACGCCGCCCTGACAACAAGGAACACAAGACCTTTGGCGTAACTTCTGACATAGATATGCCCCAATCCCATAAGGCCGAAGAAGCCAGGTCCCAGAGCCAGGATTGCGGCAACGAGGGGACTCGGGCGAGGTGTGACCGGAACAGAAGGCTGCTGCGTCTGGATGGCCGGTTATCAACCCTCACCTTGCTCGCCGCGTAGGGGCCAGCCAGACTGTGCCCGCACATGTCGCAGAACCTTGCCTCGCGCCTGACCTCTCTCCGCACCTAGGACAATAGCGCAACCTTCATGCCTTCCGATCCAGCCATGGAGCCGCGTCTGGGAAAATAGTCAAGAATGTAACCGCATCCTAACATGTTGTCGTTGAAAAACAAACAAAGGAAAAAGGTTTGAAAGGTTTGTCCCGACAGATCTGCTCTACTTCGCAGCAGGGATTTTCTTCAGATCAGGGATCGCAAAGTCCAGGCCGAACTTCTTCAGCGTGTCGGCGGTCGGTATGCCGTTCGGCCAGCCCCTCTCCTGATAGTACTCCTTGAGCATCTTCTCGATTGGGGGCACCTTGCCGGCTGCACCGCCTTCCTTGAGCGGTTCGAACATTCTCGGCGGGAGCACATCGTTCTTCTTCGGGATCAGACCGTGCTTAAGATTGAACATCCTGCAGAGCTGGTTGATCCTGCCTCCAAGCTGTACGAAGAGCTCCTTAGTGTCGGTATTCCAGCCGGTGATAGCATTGATCATGTCGGCTTTGTTCTTCCCTGTGTACCCGGCGAAGTCGTAGAACAGACAGTAGCTCAGCGCGTTGTCGAACTGGCAGATATCCTGCCAGGCCAATGCAGCCTTGCCTTTCAGCTTGTCGTCGAACCTGTCCATTCCAGGCAGATCGTACTCAGGCACTGGGATTCCGAGTTCAGAACCCTCAGAGAATCCGGTCACATGGCACGGTCCGCGAGGTCCAGTGACGTAGTTGACAGCCATCGAGAAGAACGCACGGGGATCGTGGGCCGGTATCACAACATTGTTCACTTGGACAGCCAACTGCGGGCATCCGAGCTTCTCGCTCGCGACTCTCAGGCCCTCACCGAGCAAACGGCCCATCTCATTTGACCTGAACGCGATCAGCTTCAGGAGCTTGCACATCGCAACCCCGTCACCCCACTTCAGTTCGAACCCAAGGTCCTTCTTCTTGATGAAGCCCTTCTCGTAAGCTTCCATGGCGAATCCTACGACCCCTCCGAACTCGATGGTGTCGATGCTCCACATGTTGCACAGGTGGTTGGCGTAGTTGATCGCCTTCAGATCGTCAATGATGCAGTTGCTGCCCATCATGCCCAGCGTCTCGTACTCTGGCCCGTAGCCGTCCATGTCGCACTTCTTTCCTTCCTTGACGGTCACGCGCCTGTGGCATCCCATGACGCAGTTCGAGCACGCATCGGGCTTTGGCTTCAGAACCGGGTTGAAATCACCGCCAGCCGAGCCGATCTTCTTCGCGCCATCCACCCATGAGCCGAGAGAGAAGTTCTTTATCGGCAGCAGGCCCAGCTGCTCCCGCGGGATGATGGCCATCGCTTGTCCTTCCTCGCGGTTCGCCTTGGTGAAGCCGCTCTCCTTGACGACGCCTGCGATGTCCTTCTTAAGAGCCTTCAGCTTCTCGGGATCCTTGACCGTCGTGTGCTTGTCGCCCTTCAGAACGATCGCCTTCAACTTCTTCGACCCCATCACTGCACCGCCGCCCATACGGCCGGCGTTCCCGTGACCGTCGATAATCGTTAAGGCTGCGTATCTGACCAGGTTCTCGGCGCCAGGTCCAATCGGCATTACGACCGCCGTCTTGTCCCCGACCTCCTTCCAGAGCGCTTCCTGGGTCTCGTGGATGTCCTTTCCCCAGAGACCAGATGCGTCCTTCAGCTCGACCTTGCCGTTCACGACCTTCAGGTATACAGGCTTCTTTGACGCGCCCTTGATTGCGATGGCATCGTATCCGCAACGCTTCAATTCCTCAGCAGCATAGCCTCCCCCAGTCGACTGACCCCAAAAGCCGCTCAGAGGGGACTTGAATCCGATCACAAACCGCCCTGACCCCAGTATTCCTGTGTATCCCTGGATAGGTCCCACAGAGAAAACAAAGACGTTGTCGGGGCCCAATGGGTCCGCGCCAGCACGAATGTCGTCGTAACAGATCTTCACGCCGAAGCCGGCTCCTCCTAGCCACTTGCGGGCATATTCCTCATCAAACTCCTGAGTGGATATCTTCCCCGTTGTCAAGTCCACCCGTAGAATCTTTCCCCAGTATCCATACATTTTACCCATTTCCTCCATTTGATTGATGGTTGGTGCCTCACCGAGCCGTCCTCTGACGGTTCGACTCTTCCTAATTGAGGGGCCCCGGTGGAATCCCCGAGCTCATAACATCAAATCGAATTCTGCCAGTTCCCTCTTGTTGATAGGATGTTTTATCCACGAGGCACGCCGTTCTCGTACCGTTAAACCTGTTAGAGAGCCTTAAGAATTTCGTTATGCTCGTGTGGACATTTCGATTTCGTAGACAACAAATAAATGACTCCTGCTCACTGATGAGTCAATCATGGAAGAATATCAGCTCTCGATTCTTGTGGCGGCCATAGAGGTCGAGAAGTTCGGCTATGAGCTCTATATGAGCATGAACGAGTGCGTCGGGGACAAGAGGGGCTCCGCGCTTTTGAAGGGGCTCGCAAAGGATGAGAAGGAGCATCGTAGGATCTTGGAGACGGAGATCTCGAGGATCTCACCCTCTATTGACATTCCGTCAATAGAGCCCGCAAAGGAATACCTCAAGCTGATACCGAACCGAGTTTTTCCAGCAGAGCTTGGTGGGAAGTGCTCGACACTCGAGGGAGAGATTGAGGCAGTCGAAATCGGGATTGAAGTCGAACAGAACTCCATAAAGATGTACAGTGAAGCGGTCGGCCTTGTCTCTGACGTGAAGGCAAAGGCGGTACTCGGAGAACTCGCGAAATGGGAGGGCGCGCACAAGACAGCGCTGGAACAGAGCCTGCATATGCTCAGAACGGAAGGTTTGTGGTACGGGTACTCCCCGATCCTCGAGGGTTAGAATGACGGCCAAGCTCTCCCACGTTCGATTCCCTGACGACGAATTATGGAATTCGAGAGTGGCTGGCAGGCTACGTACCAAAAGATAAATATCTGATTTCCATCCTTTACCCCAACCTGACCCTCCCCAATAGCATGGGAGCCGCTGGCTCGATTTGCAGTTCAAAAGGTGCGTTAATGGTCAAGATGCCTGAAATCAAGAGGGACTTGCTTGCCTGCCTGCAGTGTGGCTATTGCATTCGGGTCTGCGACACTTGGGGGCAGACTCCGTGGGAGTCGGTCACGCCTAGAGGAAAGATATTCTACCTTAACCAGCTGATGAGGAAATCCCCCGTCGATGCACTCCTAGGGCGCAAAGTGGAGGTGAATGAGGAGTTCGTCAAGGCCGTGTATATGTGCACCGGCTGCGCAGCCTGCTGGACGGTCTGTCACGCGAACATAGAGTTCGCGGAGTTCTGGGAGAAAGTGCGGGAGTGGTTGGTCGATCAAGGAGCGGGGCCGTTACCACCCCACACGAAGTTGCACGATCGCATCAATAGCGTCAGGAACCCATACGGGGAGCCGACGGACAAGAGGGCGGCATGGTTCCCTACCGAGGTCCCGAGGGCTGCGAGGCCGGACGTCATATTCTTCGCGGGATGCACCGCCTCATACCGTGTCCAGAACATCGCAAAGGCGGGTGTTACGGTCATCCACAGAGCAGATGTCAAGCTTGATGTCCTCGGTGAGGACGAATGGTGCTGCACGTCGCCGGCATTGAGAACGGGAATGACCGACATGACCTACAGCTTCGCTGAGCACACAATCACTGAGACGGAGAGAAGGGGCGCCAAGGCGATGGTAACCACCTGCGCTGGTTGCTACAAGACGACCGTGAAAGACTACGGAAGATACTACTCCAACCCGACATTCGAGGTCTACCACTTCTCACAGTACATACAGAAGCTCATCAAAGAAAAGAGGTTGAAATTCACCAAGGAGATCAAGGCGAAGATTACGTATCACGATCCGTGCCACCTTGGCAGGCACGCCGGAGTCTTCGAACCTCCGAGGGAGGTCCTGACAGCGATACCGGGAGTAAACCTCGTCGAGATGCCGCGGAACAGGATGAACTCCAGATGTTGCGGCGCGGGCGGGGGTTACAAGTCGGCATTCAACGACTTCGCGGTGAACATAGCGGCCGAGAGAGTGAAGGAGGCGTTGGACGCCGGAGCGGAGTTAATCGCTTCTTCGTGTCCCTTTTGTGTCCTCAACTTGGATCAAGGCGCCAAGAAGCTGGGCGTAAGCGTCAAGATTAAGGACATATCGGAACTGCTCCTCGAGGCGACAGAGCCGGCTCGAGAATAAAAAGACTCGATTGGGAAAACGCTGACCGGCTAGCTGTATCTTCCGCAGCTATAGCAGAACCACGCGTCGTAGTCAGGTACGAACGTGAGAACCTGGCCGCAAGTGGGACAGCGCTTCACGACATCGATCTTCATAATCGTTGCGTGAGTCACGACCGGGGTCTTCTTCGTCCGTTCGATGTCGAAGAACTGGACGACCGCTCCAACCGCAGCGACCGCAAGAAACGTCGGCACGATGAAGTACGCCGGCACGTTCAGGAGATCCAGTCCCCAAACAACCATCGAGGCCCCGGTGAGCGCGGTGAACAGTGCCACGATCCTCTCGAACCCCAGGAACACTAAAACGAAGACTGCGCCCGCGACCAAAACAGATATGATGATGCCCGCGCCGAGCTTGTAGAGCAATAAGAACGCTGCCGCAGCTATTACGAGTGCGACGCCGGTAGCCACCAGACGATAGAACACTATGCCGAGGAAGACCGCCCCAATGACGCCGAGCAAGAAGCCCGCCAACTTTCCACTGAAGACCATTCCGATGGTGTAGCCCAGAATGAATCCGAGGAAGGCCCCCGTGATGCCCATTAACCCCTTCCAGATCCTGTGCCCGGCAAAAGCGAGAGCGAGCCCGAAAACGATCATCACCGCTACGACCGCAAGCTCCATCTCACCCGGCACCAACAGAATAGGCTCCATGCTCCTCCCTGAAACTGATAACAGTTAATATGCCGATATCCTGTTCATCAATGTTTCTATTTTTATGCTACTGGGATATTGCCCAGCTTATCTGATTTGATAACATCAGACGCGATAGGTTGAAATACTCGCAGTCAATCGTTGCAGTCTGCAGCTGGCCATGGAATTTGAACTTCTAGATGATAGGATCCGACGGATCCTGACGGAAAAGAACATCAACGAGCCTACAGGACCACAGAGGGAGGCGATCCCACGGATTCTGGCAGGCGAGCATCTTCTACTCGTCGCACCGACAGGAATAGGTAAGACAGAGGCCGCCATGCTCCCGATATTCCACATGCTTCTGAGAACAGAGGGAAAGGGCATCAAATGCTTATACATCACCCCCCTCAGGGCACTAAACAGGGACATGCTCAGGAGACTGGAGGAGTTTGGCAACGCGCTCGGTATCGTGGTGGCGGTCAGGCATGGAGATACTTCCCAGGCAGAGAGAAACAGACAATCCAAGACGGCTCCGGACGTGCTAATCACGACGCCCGAGACGCTGCAGATCATGTTCACAGGGAAGAGGCTCAAGGAGCACCTCTCAAGGGTGAAGTGGGTCATAGTGGACGAGATACACGAGCTTGCGAACGACGAAAGGGGCGCTCAGCTCGCGGTCGCATTGGAGCGATTGGCCCGCACGGCGGGGGAGTACCAGAGAATCGGGCTGTCCGCGACCGTAGGCACCGTAGAGGAGATGGCGAACTTCCTGGGTGGCATGGGCCGAAACGTGCGCGTCGTCCGCACAGACGTGGCGAAAGAAATGGAGGTCACCGTTCAGTGCCCAGAAGTCTCTGAACCGGACCGCGATCTGGCAGGCACTCTTCAGAGCGACCCCCAGCTCGTGGCCTGCATGAGGAGAGCGAGGGACATCATCCAAGCACACAGGTCGACGTTGCTGTTCGTCAACACGAGGGACACGGCAGAGGCGCTCGCAGCTAGATATCACGTCTGGGACGAGGGCTTCCGCGTTGGCGTCCACCACGGATCACTCTCGAAGGAGATCAGAATCGAGATGGAGGAGGCCTTCAAGAAGGAAGAGCTGAAGGGTCTCATCTGCACATCATCCCTCGAGCTTGGGATAGATATAGGGACAGCGGATTTTGCGATCCAATACAATTCCCCGAGACAGGTGACCCGCCTGATCCAGAGAATGGGGAGAGCCGGGCACAAGGTCGGAGAGAAGTCGAAGGGGGTGGTCATTGCGAGCACGCCGGACGAGATCGCTGAGAGCCTGGTGATCGGCAGGAGGGCGATGGTAGGGGAGCTCGAGGAGCTCAAGGTGAGGGAGAGTCCCTTCACAGTATTGGCCAACCAGCTCGTGTCGATGGCGATGACCGGCCAGGTCGCCATGGAGGAGGCATACGGCACGATCACCCGATCTTATCCGTATCGCAACCTCACGAGAGAAGATTTCGATTCCGTGCTAGACCAGTTGGGGAAGATCGGTCTGCTGTTCGTTGGGAACGAGTCTTTCAGGCGCTCCACTCGGGGTATAAGGTACTTCTACGAAAACGTGTCGATGATTCCCGACGAGAAGACATTCATGATAAGGGACATAAGCAGCAGGAACGTCGTCGGCTCCCTCGACGAGAGCTTCGTCGTCTCGTTCGCCGAACCTTTTGCGACGTTCATCACTCGAGGCAGGACTTGGCGAATAATCGAGGTCAGGGAGGACGAACTCCTAGTGGAACAAGTAAAGGAGATCGGGTCTATACCTTCCTGGGTCGGGGAAGAGATACCTGTACCATTCGAGGTCGCGCAGGAGGTCGGACAGCTCAGAAGGCTGGAGAACGTCGAGTACTACCCTGGCGAGAAGGACGCTGACAAGAGGCTGAGAGACTACTTCCGAAAGCAGAAAGACGGCTTCCCGATACCCTCCGACAATCTACTCACTTTGGATATAGGGAAGAGGCTTGCGATATTGAACGCGTGTTTCGGAACCCGCGTCAACGAAACGATCTCTAGGATACTCTCAGTCCTTCTGACGGCTAGGTTAGGCGAGAGCGCCCTGGTCCACACCGACCCATACAGAATCGTGATGGAACTTCCGCGGGATTTAAAGCCGGCCTTGATCATCGACACCCTGAAGTCGATAAAGCCCGACGGCGTTGAAAGCCTCATGCGACTCGTGATGAAGAGTTCGAGCTTCCTGCGATGGCGCTTCGTCTACGTTGCGAAGAAGTTTGGGGTTGTGGAGAAGGGCGCGGACTACAGGACTGTGAACTTCAACCGTCTGGTCGAGGTGTTCGAGGGGACCCCGCTCTTCGAGGAAGCGATAAGGAAGGTGCTCTGGGAGGACCTGGACCTGGAAAGGACGGTCGATGTCATAAGGAGGATCGGGGCTGGCAAGATTAAGTTCGAGATATGCGCCCTTTCCCCCATCGGCAAGGCGGGTCTCGAGCATTCGAGAGAGCTCATAATGCCTCAGCGAGCCGATCACTCCATCCTTGTCGCGTTGGGAAACAGGCTGGAGGACGAGGTACTCTACCTTACATGCGTGAATTGCACCAACCAATGGCGAGCCAAGCCGAAGGACGCGCCAAAGAAGCTCCTCTGTCCCAAATGCGGCAGCCGCATGGTAGCGGTGCTGCATCCTTACAACAGAGAATCCGTGAACTTACTCAAGAAGTCCAATCCCAAGGAGGAAGAGAAGAAAGAAATCCAAAAAATGTACAAAACGGCGGACCTCGTCAGGGAACACGGCAAAAGAGCACTCGTCGCGCTCTCTGGGAGAGGCGTCGGACCGGACACGGCGGCCAGGGTCCTCTCTGGATTCTACGACAATGAGGACGAGTTCCTCAGGGACATTCTGAGCGCGGAGATGACCTACGCGAGGACGAAAAGATTCTGGGACTAGAGGGACCGAACAGGGTTCAAGAGCTCTCCGACCCCTGGGACCTCAATCTCGACCGTGTCTCCAGGCCGGATAGGGCCGACGCCTCCGGGCGTGCCGGTCGCGATTATGTCCCCTTCATCGAGCCTCATCCACCGTGAGATGTATTCTATGAGTTCAGCGACGCTGAATATCATCTGGGACGTGTTGCCCCGCTGCCTCGCGACATCGTTCACCCTAAGCTCGATGTCAAGCTCCTGGGGATCATCGATTTCAGACATAGGCCGGGGATCCGACATTGGGGAGAACGTGTCGATCCCTTTGCTGAGGGTCCAAGGCAATCCCTTTGCCTTGGCGGCGGATTGAAAGTCCCTCGCGGTCACGTCATTAAAGACCGCCAGTTTACCGACGTGCGAGAGAGCATCCTCCGCGCGAATGCCCTTGCCACCCTTTCCGATGATCACGGCGAGCTCTGCCTCGTGATCGACCCTGCCGATGCCCTTTGGCAGAAGAATCGGTTCGCCGTTTCCGATCAGTGAGCTTGAGGGCTTAAGGAACAGCACTGGCTCCAACGGCTCGCCCGCCTTCATCTCGACAGCGTGACTAGGATAATTGCGGCCGATACAGACAATCTTACTGCAGAGCACGGTATCTCTCCTCGCGAGAGCGACTAACCATCAGATCTCGTCGCTGACCGTCTCCAGCTTGAACAACACTCCCATCCCCTTAAGTGCAATGTGCACCTTATCGGCGAGATAGACCGCATCCTCGACGGTGGCCTTCTGGGGCCAGCGGTACAGGCAATCGTAGCTCCCCGTCGTTGTTTCGAAACCTAGGTTATGAAGTGCGCTTAGCACTTCAGACGGCCTCTTTCCCTCAGTGCTGAAGGTCACTGTGAGATAGGTGATCATCACTTCTGAATCGACGCTCGTGCCCTAAAAACTGTCGGTGAAGAATATCAGCGAGGCAAAAGGATGGAGTGCATCGACGAGGCGACAGGGACTCCTCAGTAGAACATCTATCCGGAGAAGCCCCGTGCGATTATATAAATCTCCGAGCTGCTCGACCGGGACGCCTTCGGGCCGTGCAGTCGGACGTCGCCGAAGTGCTTCCTCACCTCGGACATGAACTCATTCATGATGTCCCCTTGGAAGATCTTCATCACCATGCTCCCTCTCTTCTTCAGCACCTTCGTCGCGAACACCAGACCGTGGCTGCAGAGCTCAACCGACCTTGCATGGTCCACTGAGTAGCTGCCACTGATGTGCGGGGACATGTCGGAAAGCACCACATCAACCTTTCCGCCTATGAGAGACAGGAGCCCTTGGACGGTCTCTTCCTCCCGGATGTCGCCCTTGATCGTCGACACGCCCTTTATTGGTTCGATCGATTGAAGGTCCAGGCCAACGACTTTCCCGGCAGTTCCAACGGATTCCTTTGCGACCTGCAGCCAGCCTCCTGGTGCGGCACCGAGGTCAACGACCTTTGCTCCTCGTTTCAGAATGTGGAATCTCTCGTCGATCTGCTTCAGTTTGAAGGCGGCCCTACTCCGGTAGTCCATCTCCTTGGCCTTCTTATAGTAGTAATCCTGCCTCCTCTCGACAAGCCAGCGCTTCGACATCGCCCAACAATCCTCGTTCGCACAGCATAAACGTTTGCCCCGGCCAAAGCTTTTTCAGAACGCCCGCCGATTACGAAGGAGGGAAGGCCGATGAGGCGGAAAAGCTGGACGTATGCGCGCGCTGGCGTCGACATGGATCGGAAATCAAAGGCGATCGGGTCCCTCGTTGAGCAGCTGAAACATCGGAGAAGAGGGAGGGGCAAGATGCTGGAAATCGTGGGCCAGTTTACCGGGATGATTGACTTCGGGGAGATGGCCCTGACGCTCTGTACCGACGGAGTCGGCACCAAGCTTCTCGTGGCAGAAGCTCTAGACAAATGGGACACCATCGGCATCGACTGCGTTGCAATGAACGTCAACGACACCATCTGCGTCGGGGCCGAACCGATCGCACTCGTCGACTATATCGCAATGGACCGACCCGACGACAGGATCACCGAGCAGATCGGCAGAGGGTTGGAGAAAGGTGCGAGACTATCCAATATCGATATCGTCGGCGGTGAGATCGCTGTCATGCCAGAGGTGGTCAGAGGCGTCGACCTCTCCGCTAGCTGCCTCGGTTTCGTGAAGAAGGACAGCATAATCGATGGCTCAAGCATCGAGATCGGGGACGTCATAATCGGTCTGAAGAGTTCGGGAATCCACTCGAATGGGTTGACGCTGGCCAGGAAATTGCTTATGAATTCTGATATAAATCTCGATGACACATTCACCGGGCTCAGGCGCACGATTGGGGAGGAGCTCTTGACACCGACCGACATCTACGTGAAAAGGATTGCGAGGCTTCTGAAGACGTGCACCGTGACCGGCATGGTGAATGTCACGGGCGGGGGGCTGAGGAACTTCGTCAGGCTGAAGAAGGGGGTCATGTTTGAGATCGACGATCCAATCAGACCACAGCCGATATTCAAGGTGCTGACGGAGGTTGGCAACGTTGAGCCCAGGGAGATGTACCAGACGTTCAACATGGGCATGGGATTCGCCGTCATCTGTCCTGCGAGGTCCGCAGAGAAAGCGCTCGAGACGTTGGACGAAGGCGCGAAGCTGATCGGAAAGGTCACGAAAGGAGACGGTGTCGGTATTCCCAGCATGAACCTCCACTACGATACCTACTGATAGTCTCTCAGACAAAGGCCAGAGAAGGCAATCATCGTTTTTCTCCGGCGGCACGCCTCAATTCATGCCCCAGCACCGCGACGACGGCTCCGAGAGCAGTGCATGTCTCCAACGAGTACCCGCCAAATGTTATGTCGAGATGATGCTGGGCGATCTCAAACACCTCTTTCGGGGTGCCCTTCGGCCCCGTTCCGAATACAAGACATACACTCTTTCCTTCGAACAAAATCGCACAGATCTCCTCGACGCTCCTCTTCTTCTTCCCCGTTGCATTGCGGGTCGTCAGTACGACATCCCCCAGCTGCGGGGGGAAGCCCCTGCTTATGAACGGAAAGGTCTGGAAGCGACCCTTCGACGTCAACTCCTTTAGATAGTTTCCGTCCTCACCGATAGACGTCGTCGTGGCGATCCAATCTGCTATCTCCTGCGGCGTGGACAATCCCTGAGGGAATGGAAATCCGAACGTTGCAAGATTCGCACCGAAGGCGAGCGAGAGAGGTCCGGCCCTTGCGAGAATTCTCCTATGCGCCTCTCTGAAATTGACCGGATTGTACGAGTTGTAGAGTCCTATCGTCATCCTTCCTAGTCTGGGCACACATTGACATTTGACTCTGCAGATAATAAACTGTTCTCCAGGATGTACCTTAATGGAAATCGAAAGAGAAATGTTGAATCGATCACGAAGCGGACGAACGGGTCCCGGCGCGCATTCTACTCGATGCCCAAGGGGACCTTCTTGATCTCCTTCAGTGTATCGCCATCCCAGACATACTTCAGACGCTTCCTGTTCCTCCACACGCCCTTTTGAAGTATATACCCGACCATCAGGCTCAGGCCGATTGTCGCCTCCACGTATACGACTGACTTGGTCGCGTTCTTGTTAATCTTGCCCCAGGACTGCGCCTCCTCGAACGTACAGCCCGACAGGCCTCCCCAGTACGGAACGTCCGTTGTGATCTGAATGGCGTAGTAGTGACCACCTTTGTCATAGCCCAACGTCTCGGCGATGACCTCCGTCTGCTGGATGTAATTCTTCGGGACTCCGCCTCCTATGTAAATGACGCCGGTCTTGTCAGACTTGATCTTCACCTGGGCGATCTCCCAGTTATCGCGAATCGGGTCGATCCTCATGAAAGGTTTGTTCGCCTTCCTCATCCGAGCGTACATACCCGTCAAGCCTATGCCGATAGATGAGTCGTTTAACGCCGGAACAAATACCGGCACTCCGTACTTCTTCGCATTGTATAGGATCGATTTCTTATCTTTCGAGTGCGAGCCAAGGATCTCCATGAACTCTCTGCTCGAGTAACCGCGCGACTCTAGCTTCTCGGCGATGTCCCCGATGGCAGCGTCGGTCTCCCTGAACTTCTCTTCGTCGACGAGGGTGTCGTAAATCCTGTCGAGCCGCAACTCCCTAAGCTTGACGTCATCGATATTCGGGGAGCACTTGTAATGACTGTAACCCCTAGACTGGTAGAAGTCCTGATAGGGTATCGCACCGATCGAGACGACGCCATCGACGATGCCGTACTTTATCATATCGGCAATGATCTTCCTGAGACCCGCCGCAACTAACGGCCCCGCCAGCCCCAAAAGGATCGTAGGGCGGCTCGGGTCCTTGAGCGCGTTCTCGTACGCCATCGCACACTTCGCCAGGGCTCTACTCTGCACGGAGCTGTTCTTATATGCCTCGACCAGGTCCTCGACGGTCGAAATCCTATCGAAGTCGATATGCTTCACTTTCTCTCTTAGCAGATCCTTCCTGCTGACCATTTGAACCCACTCAGACCTTCTGGAATCCGTTGCCTCTTACCCTACTGAGATTCATCAGAGCTCGCGTCCAGTTTTCCTAGGGCGGCTGCATATCGCGTACTCATCCCCATCGAAGAAAACATCCAGCTCGGGATGCTCCCCCTGTATCTCCTCAATTTTCTTGAGAACCTCCCGCAGTGTCAAGTCGCTATTCTTGTCGATCTTGACATGTATTTGCTTCTCCATCCACGACACCTGGCTGCAGCCAAAGCCGTACTAAGATACTCCTGTCCGTATTTATCTTTTTGTCATCTTGCGGAGCGTAGAGAATCACGTATTATTGATGCCAGTATCCTGAGGTGAGTCGACGTCCCCCGACGGTAATTATGGCGCAACTCTACCGATTCTTTTGCCCGACTCTGTGACTTAAGTGTTCTCAATTACGATAATGGAAACACTACCAAACGCAAACGGAGCTAGGCCAGATCAATGCGGTGCGTTCTTCGAGATGGTGGTGCTTTCCAGCGTTGAAATCGTTAGATGGTAACATGAACAAAATGTTAAAATATTAATATTAATCTAGACTTGAGTCAAGTCATTGGAAGTTTCGGCCAGTAGGTGAAACTGGTTGGAGAAAAAAACAAAGGGCGACGGCCCGGGCTATCAGGGAGCACAGAATGATTCCAACGGATCCCCTGGAGAGACTGGTCAGAACGAATCGGATGGAGTGGCCGCGGAGAAGATCGACGATCTGAAGAGATGGTTGAGCGGCGACGATACCCTTCTCTCTTGGTTGACCGAAGGTCCCGACTCGGACTTGCCGATTAACTCAGATATGGATATCGGAGGTGCTGACGAACTTCAGGAAGACCAGCTCGCTCTGAAGGAGAAGGTTGCAGATTATGAGGATGAGCTCACCCGCCTCAGGAAGGAGATCAGTGAGATGAGGTCGAAGGGAGAGATCGTTGGCGTGGGAGACCTTGAGACCGCCAGGAAACTGCACGAACTCTCCAATGAGAACACCAGGCTTCTGAAGGAGCTGGAGAATGCTAAGGAGATAAAAGACGCGCTCAAGAGCCAGTTCGAGAGCTCCCTGAGTAATTTGCCCGAAGATCGCGCATTAATTATCAAGAAAGAGGTGGCCCTGAAAGAGCTCGAAAAGGAATTCTTCCAGAGAGAGAAAGAGATCTCAGAGAAGGAAGATTCCTTGAGAGAAAGAGTCTCCTCGGCCGCCGACGATGAGACCGGCCTCGAGGAGAGATTCCATGCGGAACTCAAGGAGAAGGACCTTGAGTTTCGGCACAGGGAGCAGGAGCTGCTGGAAAAAGTCGATAGGCTCGAGCGGAACTTGAAGCAGAAAGTGATTGACGACAAGCTCATGGAGAATGAGCTAAAAATCGCACGGATGACTGGTCCGGAAGCAGAGAAGGAGATACAGGACAAGGTCAAGGAACTGCAGCTCAAAGAGAAATCCATCATGATGAGGGATGCAGAGATCGAAAAGTTGAGGATAGAGGCCCGGGAGAAGGATGACGAGCTCTCGAAGATCAAGTCCGTCGTCTCATACAAAGAAGAGGAGATTCTCCGCAGAGAGGAGGACCTGCTCCACAGGGAGAAGGTGCTCTCCGAGGAGCGCCGCAGGTACGACGAGATGAATAAACAGCTCCAAGGGGTCGACGAGGTCGAGATGAAGAAGCGCCTTGAGGAGCTGAAGATGGAGATTCAGAGAAAGGAGGAGGAGATCCGCGCGAAGGAGAAGTACCTCAACGCGAAAATGGAGGAACTGCGTCGGAAAGAGCAGGGCATAATTGAGGACGAGATATCGGCGAGAGAGCAGGACAGAACGCTCGAAGTGCAACAGGCGAAGGTGAAGACTGGCAACGACCGCCTTGATGATCTGCTACTTGGGGGTATACCGTTCGGATCGAACATTCTCATTCACGGTCCCCCTTTCATCGGAAAAGAGGTCATGGTCAACCAGTTCATTGCTGAGGGGCTGAGGAAGGGGCTGCCGGCGATATGGGTCATAACTGACAAGACTCCTAGGGAGATAAGGGAAGAGATGAACTACATCCTGTCCGGTTACGAGGAATATGAGAAGCTGGAGCTTGTGAAGTACGTCGACTCCTATTCCAGAAGCATGGGAGAGACCGCTGACGACCCGTACACGACTTACATCGACGAGCCGACCGACCACGACAAGATCATGAACACGGTCGAGCAGATAGTCAAGGAGTATAGGAAAAAACACGAGTTCTACCGCCTTGCATTCAGATCAATATCCACGCTGATAGCTTACTCCGACCCGAACACCGCGTTCAGATTCCTGAGCCCGTTCTGCGGCCGGAGAAAGAGGGACAAGGCCGTCGCCCTTTACACGATTGAGAAGGGCATGCACGGCGAGCAGGAGATCCAGATGCTCGGGTCCATTATGGATGGCATGATCGACTTCAAGGTGGACCAGCTCAAGTCGTTCTTCGCCGTCAGCGGCATATCCGACGTTCAGTCAAGGACTTACATCAGGTACACGTCGAGCAAACACGGTCTGACCATTGGTTCATTCTCACTGGACCATATCCGCTGAGACGGTTTTCCGAGATAGATGCCTAGGCGACTTCCACGCTTTCTCCGGGTCCTCTCGCGGTCTTCTTTTGGATATTGACCCTCGGTAGCGGGAACGGCGGAGGGAGCCTGATGTCGCGGGTAACGAGCAAAGCCGTGGGAATACAGTTTGAAACAATCATGTTGTGAACAAGGTTCGCAGCCTCGTCTGACATAGAGTTCTTCTTGGACCATTCCTCGACCAGGCTGCCGATCTCACCGGAAAGCAGTATCTGGCCTTCGATCTTGATGTATCCCATCCCGACATAGTTGGCCGTAAACCTGAACTCGACAGACGCGGTGTCCTCCGAGACCTTCGATATCTGAGTGACCGTGCTGTTCTGGTCGATCCTCACGTTTGATATTCGCTCACCAGATTTCGAGAACCTCTTCGCCTCGATCATGTTCATTTCAAAACCCTTGACCTGCATCATCGCGCCCACCAGGCCAATCGCAGATTGACATAATAGATATTTCTACCTGCACTGGTTGTAAGAAAAGACGGACTGATTGGATATTGTAGTGCCGCGGGCCGGACTTGAACCAGCGACTTCAAGATATCCGCTCCCGTGACGGGGACTTCAGTCTTGCACTCTCCCAACTGAGTTACCGCGGCGTGCGTTCAGAGAACAGAGAGGATTGTAATAAAGCTTACTTATTGATGAATCTGGACGATACATTACTCTCCCAGACCCACCAACGAACAACAACTCCGAAATCTCCACCGGGACTGCACCCATGTCACCGCTTGATGTTCAGAGGCGCACTCGGTGACAATCGACCAACTCATTCCCAAACGTCGTTCTCAATATGAGCCAGCAACCACGACATGTTTATATAGTTATATGTTGCTCATTTTTACCCGAAGGAACTGGGTCACTGGTGGAGGTATGTTCGGTTCCCTTGAGGGACGTTGAATGAGTAGGCTAGATAAGCGTCGCTTTTTGAGACGCGACGAAGAAGGTGTCGCGTCGACCGTAGGAACGATAATGGCCCTGCTAGTATTCTTGACATTCCTTTCAATGTTCACGAACTCTTACGTCCCAGTGTGGATGCAGGACAATGAGAGAGCGCACATGAACTCGGCGATCAATCAGTTCGGTGATCTCAAAGGAAAGATTGACAACCTGATCGTCACGGCCCAAGTGACTGGATCAACTTCGATCTACATGTACTCGCCGATAACCCTCGGAGCTGCGGGGATACCTATCTTCGCCTCGCCAACGGCTGGTCTTTTGACATATTCGCCCCAGGGATTGGGCGATTCTAGCGTGAATGTTTCATTCACGTACAGACTGAATAACCAGATCACCAGCGTGTCAAATTATGGCGGGGGTATGGTGGAGCTGTACGCCCCGAACAGATACTATGTCCAGCAGTGGGTGGCATACGAAAATGATGCCGTAATCGTCAAGCAACAGGACGGCCAGGCCATAAGAGCATTCCCGAGCATGGGGGTCCAGAAGAATGGGTTGGTTACTAATATCCAGTTCACCCAGATCGACTTCATAGGAACCAACGCGAGTCTCGGCGGTACCAGCACTGCCGGCTTGAATCTGAACCTGGTCTACTTAGATTCCCAGACATACAACGTTTCGTCTGGGAACGCGAAAATAGTTACCGTCACGCTCACGACCCGTTATTCGACGGCTTGGCAGCAGTACATTGGCGATCTTTTCTCCAAAGCTGGACTGAAGAGCCCGGGAGACTACACAATAACCGTTAAGACGGTGAATAACAACGTCCAAACTATTACACTTACGATAAAGAATGCTGGAACGCTGATATATAACCGAGCGTTCGTGAACGTCTCGGTGCAGATGTGATGTTCAAGCGGTGTGCTGATGCAGGAAGTTGAAGCGGAGAAGACGACGGAAGACGCCCAGCCGAGTGAGAAGGAGGTGACCCCCAGGGACGAATCAGTGGAGGACTTCCAGGGCGAATCGAAGGTTAGGGACAGGATACGGGATTCGTACCTCAAGTTCCTGCGAAAGGTCGCACCAAATAGGGCATCTAGGGTCAGGCTTCCGGTTGGTGAAATCGCCCAGAGAATTGAATGGTCGAAGGGCAGGGGTTCAGTCGTCACGGAAATCCCAAAGATTGAGAATCCTTCCATCGAGGTCACTGACATCTACCCAGTTTTTGAACCGTTCAGCTACGTCAGGGTCACTTTCAACAAAGACACTAGCACTTACGTCGTGGAGACGATAGAGCCGAAGCTGACAGAAAAAGAAGAGAAACTGCTCAAGCTTGTGAAGGACACGCTCGAGAGGACGCTCGGATACGAATGGGACAAGCTCACCGAGCTCGACAAGGAGGAGTATCTCGAGGAGAGTGTTGAGAGCTACATCCAGAGCCGAGGAGTCAGGATGGATCCTCTGGCTCGTAGGAAGATAGGATACTACATAACGAGGGATTTTGTCGGGTACGGCCCGATCGATGCGCTTATGAGAGATGAGAATGTCGAGGACATCTCGTGTGACGGCGTTGGTATCCCACTGTTCCTTTTCCACCGGAAGTACGAGAGTATAAAGACAACACTCATCTTCGACGACGAGGATGCTCTTAACTCGTACGTGGTTGCTCTTGGACAGAGGTGCGGCAAGCAGATATCGGTGTCGAACCCAATCCTGGATGGCACGACTCCCGAAGGTCACCGCGTCCAGGCGACGTATTCGAGAGAAGTGACGACGAGAGGATCGACGTTCACGATTAGACGCTTCAAAGAGAAGCCCTTCACCCCGGTGGAGCTCGTCAAGTACGGAACCGCGAGCCCGGAGATGGTGGCATATTTCTGGTTGGGTGTGGAAAACGGGGAATCGGCGATAATAGCTGGCGGAACGGCCAGCGGAAAGACCGCCACGCTTAATTCGATCGCTCTGTTCATACCTCCAGGTGCCAAGGTGGTCACCATGGAGGACACCAGGGAGATAAACCTCCCGCATGACAACTGGATACCTGGTGCGACCAGGACTGGCGTTGGAGAGCGCGGTCCCGACGGGAAGGCAGCAGGGGAGATCGACATGTACGACCTCGTGAGGGCCTCTCTGAGACAGCGACCGAACTACATCATCGTCGGCGAAGTGAGAGGCAAAGAGACTTACATTATGTTCCAGGCGATGGCGACAGGGCACACGACCTACTCGACGATGCACGCTGATTCTGTGAAGTCGATGGTCAACAGACTCGAGAATCCGCCGATCAACTGTCCGAGGATTCTGCTAACGGCGCTCAGGAACGTCATCATCCAGACCCATGCAAGAGTGGGGACGGACCTCGTCAGAAGGATCAAGCAGGTCATCGAAATCGTGGGTTTCGAGCCAGAGACGAACGAGCTAATCACAAACACCGTCTACGAGTGGGACCAAGCGACTGACAAGTTCATCTACAAAGGTCACAGCTTCCTATTTGACAAGATCATGGAAATGAAGAGCCTCACCCATGAGGAGATGATGGAGGAGTTCAACAGGCGAGTGGACATAGTGAAGTACATGGTCAAGAAGGACATAACGGACCATAGGCAGCTGTGGGGCCTCATCAACAGCTATTATAAGAATCCGGAAAAGACCATCAAGAGGGTACGCAGAGAGATGGAAGAGGGGGTGACACAGATTGTCGCCTGAAGTCTCTGACATATTTGCGAGGCTTGAGGCTTCGAAGAAATCATATCTCAAGACTAAGCAAGCGGAGGAGGAGCCCGAGATCGTCGGACCCCACATGGTCAAGCTTCCGCAGGGGGCTATCCCAGATTACATCAAGCTAACGAAGTTCCAAGAACTCTCCTGGCGAACGCTTGGAGGGTTCGTCAAGCTTAAGGCCAAACCGAACCCAAAGCTCGAGCAAAGTCTGCTTCAGGCTCACATGAAGATGCGGCCCGAGGAGTATGTTGCCTACGTCTGGATGGCGACCATACTCTTGGGGGCCATTGCGGCCGTCGTCGCCATTCTCCTGGGCGGCATAATACTGAGTTTCTTTCATGTAGACGCAGCGCTCGTTCTTGTAGGACTGGTGCTTATGGTGGCCGTGCCTCCGGTGCTGGCATACATGGTGCTGATATCGCAGCCGGCGTCTGTGGCGAAACGCAGAGGTAGGGACATTGACAAGAGGATCGGCGCTGCGATGAGCTTCATCTCCGCGATGGCATCTGCTGACGTCAACGTCGATGTCATCTTCAAGGAGCTTTCGAGACAGGAGATATATGGAGAGATCAAGAAAGAAGCGGAGTGGATAACAAGGGACACAGAACTCCTCGGCATCGACATACTGACGGCGATAAACAACGCGGCCCAGAGGACCCCGTCTTCGAGATTCCAGGAGTTTCTGCAGGGCGTGGTAACGACCTCCACCTCAGGCGGCCAGCTGAAGCCTTATTTCCTGCAGAAAGCGGAGCAATTCGAGAAAGAGGCGAAACTCGAGATGCGCTCGGAGCTCGAGACACTTGGTCTAATGGCCGAGAGCTTCGTGACCGTTGTCGTCGCGTTCCCTCTGTTCCTTGTCGTCATCATGGCGATAATGGCGATTGTCCCGGGAGGCGGAGGTTCATCGGACATGACGATCACTCTCCTCTATGCAGTTGTTGGACTGATGATCCCAATATCCCAGTTCGGATTCATCTTCTACATATGGAACATAACCAAGGAGGCAAGTCTGTGAGGGGTGGTCACGTTGGCTAAGAAGAAGAAAGACAAGAAGGAAGACAAGAAGGAAAAGATACTCGATATGACGCAGCTGACGACCAAGAAGAGGGATTACGGTAGGACCATCCTGATCGTTGGCGTCATCGTAGCGGTCATCCTGTTCTTGATCGGCGCGATCGATGCGATAGGAGGGTTAAAGACCGGCCTAAAGTGGATTGACTTCGTCGCCTTCGGACTTATGGCCATAAGTGGACCTTACGGTTTCTATGTGACCTACCGCCACAAGAAGATAAAGGCTATAGAGTCGCGATTGCCCGATTTCCTCAGAGACGTGGCGGAGGCAGGACGCTTCGGGATGACCCTGGCGGAAGCGGTCAAGGTGGCATCGAGAGGGAGATACGGAAAACTCACTCCCGAGATAAGGAGAATGGCTGCCCAGATAGATTGGGGAGTGCCGGCGGCGGATGCGCTGCGTCTATTCGCCGAGAGGGTGAACACCCCTCTCGTCAACAGGATGATGGCGATCATCATAAAAGCGAACGATGCTGGTGGAAGCGTTGCTGACGTTCTGACTATGGTCGCCCACGACGCCAGGGAGACGATGCTCAACGAGAACGAGAGGAAGATCGCGATGTCGACCTACATGGTCGTCACATACATCGCGTTCATGGTGTTCATCGCAACGATCTTCATCCTGAACACGACCTTCCTGCCGAAGATGGCGCAAGCGGGCCAGCAGGTCGCCAAGGGCGCCGAGGCGGCCGGGATAACGAGCCTGCCGGCGACGATACAGACCAACGTCATCCCTCAGGTGCAGTTGATATTCGTGATCGCGGTCGTGATCCACGCCTTCGGTGACGGGATTCTCGCAGGGGTACTTCAAGATGGTAGGATCTCGAACGGGCTGAGACATAGCTTCATCATGCTGATAATCGGCTTCATCGGTACCAGAGTCATCGGAGGAGGATAGAACTTGACAGAGGCCGCAGGACCGGAACCTGTCCCCGAAGAGAAGACTGACGAGTTGAAGGAGAATAAGTCGCGGGGCGGGCTGTCAGCGAAGTATCTCTCACTCTTGTTCAAGCTGAAAAGCAAGCCGATGAAGGTCATGATTCCCACGACCGTCGACAAAGGACCCATCGACGTTATTACAGAGATACCGAAGATATCTGATCCCGGAGTCGACGAGGTGGAGATATCGAAGATCATCGATCCCTACTCGTTCGTTCGGATAAAGTATGACAACATCGGAGGCGAGTACCTATATGAGGTCATCGAACCGCCGCTTTCAGAGGACGAGCGCAACCTTCTGGAACTCTTGAAGAACGCCCTAATTATGACGCTCAACATAACCGAAGTCGAGTCGACGCAAGAGAAGGAGAGGATCCTCAACAAGGCGACCGATTCCCTCATGAGGACATTCGGGGTAACGCTCCATCCGGTCTCGAAAGACAGGATAGTCTACTATCTCCGAAGGGATTTCATCGGATATGGCGTGATAGATGTCATGATGACAGACACGAACGTCGAGGACTGCTCTTGCGATGGTGTCGCGATCCCTCTTTACATATACCACAGAAAGTACGGATCGATCAGGTCGAACATCAAGTTTGACAAAGAGGTCGAGCTGGATGCGTTCGTTGTCTGGTTGGCGCAGAAGTGCGGCAAGCACATCTCTGTTGCAGACCCGCTCCTTGACGCCACGATACCAGACGGCTCGAGACTTAATGCAACTCTTGGGAAGTATGTGACGAAGAGGGGGTCGTCCTTCACTATCAGACGCTTCAAAGAGAACCCTTTTACCCCTATCGACCTGCTCAAGTTCAAGACGATGAGCACCGACATGATGGCCTATCTATGGATTGCCACCGAGTATGGCAGTTCGATGCTCGTCTGCGGAGGCACCGCAAGCGGCAAGACGACGACCCTGAACGCCGTGCTTCTGTTTATTCCCCCTCAGATGAAGATCGTCAGCATCGAGGACACGAGGGAGCTCAACCTGCCTCATGAGAACTGGATCCCTTCGTTGACAAGAGAAGGGTTCGGCGGCAGGACTGGCAGCAGAACTGGCACAATCGACATGTTCGAACTGCTGACCACCGCTCTGAGGCAGAGGCCTCAATACCTGATGGTCGGTGAGGTCAGAGGCAAGGAAGCGTACGTTGTCTTCCAAGCGATGGCTACCGGCAAGACAGCTTACTCCACCTTCCACGCAGAGGACGTCCAGGCGATGGTCCACAGGATGGAGAACGACCCGATCAATCTCCCGAGGGCTCTGATGACAGCACTCGACATCGTGCTCCTTCAAGCGCAAGTGAAGGTAGGCACGAAGATGACGAGGAGGGTCAAGTCCCTGACCGAGATCGTCGGCATGGACCCTGAAACAGGAGAACTCATCACGAACGCCGTCCACACGTGGAACCCCGCGGACGACACGTTCAACTTCAGCGGACACTCCTATGTGTACGAGAAGGTCAGGACGATAAGGAACTGGTCCCCGAGAGAGATGGAGCGCGAGGTGAAAAGAAGGGTCGACATCCTCGAGTACATGAAGAAGATAGGTGTAGACAACTACCGGCAGGTCGCGAACATCATCTCGGCATACTACAAGGATCCCGAGAGGACTGTCAAGGAAATACGAGAGAAGATGACCGAGTGATCGGGGCATTCTCTTCCTTTTGCTTTTGATGCTACACAGGCTGTCGCTTCTCATTCTGTCCCTCCGGATCTACGTTTCTGTATCGTCAGCCTAGGCTTTTCGACGAGATCCATGCTAAAATAGGCTCGGATCGACAGACGATTTCATGAAAGCACGAAGGAATAAAACAAAGAAAAGAAGAAAGAGAGAAATGGTTTGTCTCTATGGCGACTTCGGTTCGTTACCCTGGGGTGATTCTCCCTCTGGGGGTGCTCCCCGCTGCTCTGGAGGCATCTCTTCCGCAGGCGCCTCTTCGGCCTTCTTGAGGACCTTCTTCTCCACTGGCCGCTTGACGATCCTCCTAAGCCTCGGCTTCCCTTCCTCCTCGGCCTCTTCCTTCGGGACCTCCTTCGGAGCTTCGAAGACAGTGCCGCACTTGTGGCAAACCTTCGCGCCTCTCGGGTTCAGCGTGCCGCAAACCGGGCAGGCGAATGCGCCCAGCTTCCTGCGCTCCTCCTCCTGAGACAGCCACTTCTCGAAGGTCACGTAGGTGGGCTGCTTCTTCCACCAGTCAGCGAACTTCGCCTCCGAGTACTTCTTCCCGAGAACGTCCTTGGCCTGCTCCCTGTACCCGTCCACGAACTGCTGGTACTGCTCCCTCATCTTCTTCATGTACTCGTCTTCTTCCTCAGGGATCGGACCGGTGATGAACTTCGCACCGCACTCCGGGCACTCGGTCGAGCTCGCAGGTATCCAGGCGCCGCACTCGCTGCACTTCGCCGTTCCTACCTCGAACTCCACGCCGCACTTCGGGCAGCGCTTCGACGACTCAGGTATTAGCGCACCGCACTCACCGCACTCGACCATCTTTCCCAGTCCATATTTGTAGAGGTAGACCGAGAAGAAAATGATGATCGCAGCCACAATTACGATGATTATGGCGTATATCCACCAGTCAGTCGGGGCCTCGACGAATCCTTTCTTCACCGTTATGTCCGCGGAGTTGCTGAAGGTTTGGTTGCCGATCTGGACTGTCACCCCAATCTTGTAATTGCCTTCCTCTCCAAGTGGTATGTACTTCGAGGTCTGGAAGTTGCCTGATGCTCCTGTAATGGTCGTCGCGTTCGACCCTTTGACATTCCCAGACGAATCCACTAGGCTGACCCAGATGGATTTACCGGCGAGAGGTTCACCGCTGATTCTGTTGGTTATGGTACCGCTGACCGAAATATCAGTGCCGGCATCGTAATTGTACACGCCACCCAGGTCGACCACTATTATTGGGCTAGGCACTTTGATCTGGAAGGATGCCACAACTTCATCATTGCCATAGTTACTTTCCGCGATCAGTCCGAGCTGATTTACCTTCACCGTCAGGTTGAACTGGCCGAAACTGGTCGCATTGACCACCCAAGTCAGGTTCGCATCGACGGTCGCGTTTGCCGCAATGTCCTTCGTGACAACTCCAAGGTACATCATAAGGCCCTCGGAATCAGTAATGTAGAAGGCCGCCGAAACGCCCGTCACAGATGTCCAGCCATCGTTCTTGACCTTGGCACCTATCACCACGGATTCACCGACGGCTGCTTGCTGAGTCACGTGCCCGCCAGAGGTCACTTCGATACCATCTGGGAACATCAGATCTGCGCGTCTTTCTACAACGACAATCGAACTCGTGCCGACATTGTTGGTGTAGTTTGTCTCCAGGATCAGACGGTTCGGATTGACTTCGGCCGATATCGTCCTAGTCTGGATCTTCTGACCAAAATCAACCGATGCGTCCCACACACCAGTGGCCACCACGGTTTGTCCTGGGTTGATCTGAGATACGGTCACCTCATCGACCAAAATCCCAGTACCAACAGCTCCAAGCCAGAACCGCACTACCGCGTTCGATGCAGCCGTCTCTCCAATGTTGCTCACGCTCGCGTCCATCATGACTTGAGTGGTAACATTCACTGGGCTAGCTGGCCTGAACACAATTGTTAGGACCACTAAATCAGCGGGCAGCCTTACGGCGTTCTGAATCGTCAGCGTCAAGATAACGTCACTACGAACCAACGGTACCGAGTACGGGTCTAGGGAGACCGTCGTGTATCCTTCGGTGCTGTACGGTGTGCCATTGAACCAGTAGGTCGCGTTCAACCTATAGCTTCCAAGGTAAACCGTCGATGACGCCGTAATCTGGTCACACAAGGAACGGAACAGGATCTTTCCGTTCGAACCGGAGATGCCACTAGCATACGTCGTTTCGTTCATGTAGTGCTCAAGGTTGACGTAGGTTCCTGGCAGTGGGGCATTCCTGCCGTCGACAACGGTCACGATTATCCATCTGTAGTGATAGATCACCGCTCCGTCGACAGGTGAGAGCGAAGGTATGGCAACGCTCGTTAGATACGCCTTTGCATGCCCTCCGAACGAGGACCAAGCCTGCGTGAATGTCGTGTTCGATGCATTCATCACGAGGCTCGATGTGATCGGAGCGACCAAATCGCATTGCACGGTAGAAGACTCGATGCCAATGTTCGACTTGTCATCAGCAATGACTGTGACAACCGCATTTATGTTAGAGGCGTTCTTCACCACTAGAGAGGCGTTGTCGAACAGATAAAGTCTCAAGGCCAAATTGGATGTTATCACGGCGTGGTCCAGAATCAGTGTACCGCGATCCTGAACAAGAATCTGGAATTGGTTCGCGGATGTCTGCACGAGATTCAAGGTCACATTGTAAACAATCAGAGTGCCGCTGTCTTTCACGACGATATTTGCGCCCCATATGAAGGGGTCCCCTACTATTCGGACAGTTCTGGTGTCATTCACTACGAAATCTAAATTGTTCGTCGTGAGCTTGACGGTGATTTCAGTGGATGCCAGGTTGTTTGAATAGTCGTATTCTCTTATGATCTGCAGTCTATTGACATAGACGAATATCGAGTAGTGGCCTATCTGTAAGGGGGTCCAACTAAAACTCGTTTTGTTCGACCCTCCAATCGGCACATTGACCGTTGTTGATCCTAGCAACTGTCCTCCGCTCATCGGATTGCCCACGAAGAACTCGACGGTAGCGCCCATCGCATTCGCTCTTCCAAGAGTATTATGGATCGTCGCGTTCGCGAACATCTGAGCACCAGTATAGCCAGGTTGAGGTTCGACCACGATGTCTCCGGATGCTATCGAGAGCTCTGCAATATTGGCAAGAACATTGACTTGAATCGATAGGACGTTGTTGGCCTTGTTCTTCTCGACTATCTTGTCAAGCGGATCTACCTTCACAGTCACTGTGTGTACTCCAGATCTTGTATTCATCCATGTCACGATGGCCTGCATCGTAGTACCAGCAGCAAACAACGGGATTGTCACGTTGGAGATTATCGTGAGACTTCCACCGAAGAAGTCGGTGAAAGTCACCAAGACCCCAGTCGCAGCTGTCAAACCCGCGTTCGTAACGGTCGCGTTCAGCGTCACCGTGTCGTTCTCGTAAACGACCGTCGGCAAAGCCGTGAGAGAAACTGCGACCAGGTCTGGTTTGTCTAACACTAGATTTGACAACGTGACCAATACAGCCGTTGTCTGATCTGTCTCGTTGAGTGCTGGGTAAACCGCGAAGTCCACACCGGTCGCATAGTAGTACATTACGCCCGTGACGTTTCTGTATGTGACGTTAAGATCATAGCCTCCCAGAACCTCGGAGTTTGGCATCGTGGACGTGTTTACAATTTCCCAGAACAGGGGGATCATTGCGGAGCCATATGGATCGGTCCGCTTGTAGCTCGTAGCATTCTTGCCAAGGTATTTAAGAATCTCGGCCGGGGGCGTGTTGAGGACTCCTGACGGAGTATAGTAGTAGGCATTAGCACCTGTGCCTGAGACCGTCGCGTTAACCCAGGCTCCCTGTACTGGCAATGCCTGAGAGTCAACAGCTTTGAAGTCCATCCACCTGTAGATATAGATGTTTGACTTGCCCAATGTAGTGTATGCTGGGTAGCGGTCGTAAGATGGAGATGGTACTTGAGACATGTCTACGTATACACCGTAGAGGTATGCGGTCGAACCACCGAGAGCCACCAATTGGTTGTGTTTGAGATTATCGTTCGAGAAGTCCACTCCTATGTACGAATTTACGACGGTCATCTGAGTCGAATTGGACAGTGTTAAGTTCCGGTAGGTCGGAAGCGTCATCTTGAAAGCCCCGCCAGTCCTCATCAGAGTGTAGGTCACGACCCGTCTGTCTCTGTTGTCAGATGCGAAGCTGTATTTGTGACTGTACATTTGAGGTAAAGGCGCACTCGAGTTCTCATACAAGCCCTCGATCTTCGAGTCGTAGACAAAGACATGACTGGAGACGAACAGCATCACCGGGGAATTGTCGAACGCATCCACCTGGAAATACGACTGGTTGCAGAATTTCACAATGTCGGTCGGATTCTGTCCGGTGACGGTCGCATTCCACATCGTGAGGTTCGACTGATCGACAACCATGTGGCCAGGGAACTTCAACGTGGAATTCCTGACCTCCATTGAACTTCCGTTCCTCACAATGACGCCAAGGCTTGGGAAATCGCACAGCTGATCCAGGTGGGTGGTCAGCACCGAATTCTTGAGGACAAGCCTGCCGCCGTTCTCGACGACCAGAGTGTAGACATGATCATCGGACGTCCCAGGTTTTCGATCAGGACCGGTATCCTGAGTGAAGCTCAGTCCTCCGTTTATGACAGTTACGACCCCGCCTGCGCGGATCGTAAGGTTTCCGTCCATGTACTCTGTTCGATTGGTTATGGTCCAATTCGAGATAGCGTAATCAGATCCGATTATCTTGTCACCGTTCGCGTACTCCGATGGCAGCAATGCCTGGCCGACGCCTGGAACTACCAGCACGATAAGGCCGGCAAATGAGGAGAATATTATGCTCCATACGATCAGAAAGCTAGCTGCTTTGCTCGCTAGAAGACTCAATCTCATTATCCCACCTGGTTCATTTCCTGCCAGGAAAGTAGCAACATAACATTATAAATACATATCTTCGCTCGTAATGTAATCTGATAATAGGACATGCCATTACTACATACTAAGCCCGGTTTTCCGAGGCGAATTATGCTGGTATTCAATTGGATCGGCCGAATAGAGAGTCTCTCAAACAGGGCACGAATTGATGAGCGATATCAAAGGACTAGCAGAAGGAAGGGGTCTGCCCTCACTTCCTTCGTATGATCCTTCTTATCGACACCGACCGCTTCACTTCTAGCCCTTTCTGAGCGTCCTCTGATGGCTTTTCCTCTGCTACCGCCTCTCCCACCTTCGTTTCGGCCACCCCTTCCCTCAGGTCCGCTCCGCATGCATAGCACTTCTCCGCGCTAACATCCACGATAGTGCGACAGTTGGGACAGAACTTCTCAACAGATACCTCCTCCTGCGCGGGCTCCTCAGCCTTCGGCGCTTCGACCTCCTGAGGCTGGGCTTCAACCGCCGCTGCAGCCGGCTGCTTTGCTGGAACCGGGACTGGCTCCTCCTCCATGGGCGCTGGTGCCATTTCTGCTTCGGCTTGAGTCTGGGCCGCCTCTGCTGCCTTCCTAGCTTCCTCCTCGGCGACCATTCTAGCTTCTTCCTCGGCAGTCTTCCTTGCTTCCTCTTCCGCCGCCTTCCTCGCGGCCTCCACCGCGGCCGCTCTTGCCTCCGCTTCCGCCTCAGTGCACGCCGCACAGACGTTCGATCCTTCCGCCATCGGGCCACCGCACTTGGGACATATGTTCTCCTTGCCCTCGACGGTCTCGGGGACTTGCTCCTCCCTTCTCGCCAGGATCCTCTCCCGCTCACTCAACGCCGCCTCGCGGTCGTTGAGTATCCTCTCCCATTCCACGAATCTCTTCTGCTCGTCCACGACGACCTGCTTGCTCTCAATAAGAAGAGACTCTTGTTCCGCGGCCACCTCGACCTTCGCGAGCAGCTCTTCCCTCTTCGAGGAGATGTCGTCGAGAATCTTCTTCAGCTCCCGCTCCTCGGCAAGAACTCTCTCCTCGATCCCTGACATCCTGTCGGTCATCTGCTTTATCCTCGTCTCGTAGGAGGCCGTCTGTTCTGTGAGTTTCCGGACCTCTTCTTCCTGCTGGGTGATCTCACGTTGCCGCTTCTCGAGTCCGATCCTTCCGGCGCGCAGCTCACCGTCCCTCTCCCTCAGCTCGGTCGCCATCGCTTGAAGGTCCGTCTCCACTTTTGCGACCTCGGTCTCACGCGGAACCAGCTCTACCTCACGCTTCTCGAGATCCTTCTCTTTCGACCCAAGCTTCTGAGCGTGCTCGTCTAGTAGCCTCTTCCGCTCCTTTAGCTCCGCATCGCGGGCGTCGAGCTCGTCACGTCGCTTCCTAAGCTCGGCTTCCTGCGTCTTGATCTTGTCCTTGAACTCTTCGATGACCTCCCAAATCGGAACACTATTCTCGGGCAATGACATCCCTCCTGTATCCCATATGCCAGCTTCCATCAAATATCATTCGAATCCCCTTAGCTTCTACTAGGCCAGAGTAGGGCCCAGAATCGTCAGGCCGCCCTCTCCGACCTCCACCGTGTGCTTCTCCATGCTGTGCTCGCAGGCCCTCATCTTGTCAACCTGTATGTACCTCACGAGCTTACCTCTCGTCCTGTCTAGGCCCAGCTCTATGATGCCGTCGACGAGGAACACCTCGTTCCCGAGCAAGTCGTTCGGGCCGCCCTGGGGTCGCTCCATCACGATGAACGACATGAGGTTGAAGTCCCGCAGCGTTTTGAAGAAGTAGAACATCTTCTTGCGCATGCACTTCACATCCTCCATCAGGGAGTACAGGGCGCCAAGGGAATCGAGGGCGAACACGGTGAACTTCTCCTTGTGCTTGTTCTTGAAGTAGCCTATGACCTGCTCGACGAAGTGCACGTAGTCGGTCGGATTGTCGACCTCTATGACATCGTCCAATTCCCTGAGGTCCGTAAAGTCCGAAATCTCAAGGTTCGGGCTGACCTTCACGCCGAGGCTCCGCATGTTCTTCAAATGACTATCCGCGTTCTCTTCAAGCGTGATATACAGTCCGAACTCCCCCGTCCTTTCCAGGTATGAAGACATCAGAGAGTAGCTGAAGCTCGTCTTCATAGATCCTGGTGGACCGGTCACGAGAATGACCTTCGGGACGTCTATGTCCGTCCGGAATATCTTGTCGAGCCCTTGCATCGAATTCCTGAACATGGTCAGCCACCACTAGGGGCAATTCCATTACCTAATCCGATAATAAAGCTTTCCAGAAGATTACCAAAATCGCGACTGTGACGTCGAAACGAGCCAGATGATCGGTACAAATACTAGGACTTTTCAGGACCATAGCTAGATCGAGTGAAAAGTCGGCGGCACCCGAGAGACGAGAGGAGCCGCCTCCTCCATCAAGGCCACCCCCCCTGGCCGTTGTCATCGTCCGTAGGCTCACGCGGTAATATGCCCAAATCCTCCTTGACCTCGACCTGATCGACCAACCTCTCTTCCTTCTCACCGACCAACCGTGTGACGGCAGTGACCTTGTCCCCGTTCCGCAATCGCATAATCGTAACGCCCATCGTCGCCCTGCCCATGACCCTTATGTCGGTCACGGGTGTCCTAATCACCATCCCGCCAGTGCTGGTCACGATGAGCTCATCGTCCTCCATCACGTCGAGTGCTGCGATGACCTTCCCGTTCCTTTCACCAGTCTTTATCGTTATGACCCCTCTGCCACCCCTCTTCGTCTTCCGGTAGTCGCTCACAAGGGACAACTTGCCATACCCGTTCTCAGTCATCGTGAGAAGCTTCGAGTCCGCTGTGACCGCGGCCATGCTGACGACCTCGTCCCCGTCGTACAGTCTGATGCCGATGACGCCTTTGGCGGGTCTGCCCATCGACCGCACGTCGCTCTCGTCGAAGCGCACCGCCTGCCCGTCCCTTGTCGCGATAACGACTTCCTTGGTCCCTTCGGTCAGCCTCGTGTCCACAAGCTCGTCACCTGGCTCTAGTCCGAGGGCTATGATGCCCGCCGATCTGACGTGAGCGTAAGCCGAGAGCTTCGTTTTTTTGATTATGCCTCTCTTCGTGGCAAAGACTAGGAGGTGCTGGTCGTCGAACTCCTTGACCGGAATCGTGTCGAGGATCTTCTCGCCCTCTTCAAGCCCCGGCAGTAGGTTGACGATCGGTTTGCCCTTCGCGTGCCTCCCGCCGACTGGCACCATGTACGCCTTCAGCCAGTAGACCCTTCCGTGGTTGGTGAAGAACATGATGTAATTGTGGGTCGACGTAACGAACAGGTCGACGACGTGGTCCTCCTCCTTCGTCTCCATACCTATGAGTCCGACGCCGCCCCTCCGCTGCTGTCTATAGGTGTTGATGGGGAGTCTCTTGATGTAGCCGTCATGCGTGATGATCACGACCATGTCCTCAACCGGGATGAGATCCTCTATGTCTAGGTCGATTGCGTCGTGCACGATCTCCGTTTTCCTGTCGTCGCCGTGCTTCTCCTTGATCTCGAGCACCTCTGCCTTGATCATGTCCATGATCCTCTTGTCGTTGGCCAGTATGTCCTCGAGGTCCCTGATTCTCTTCTCGATCTCCTGAAATTCTTGCCGCAGGTTCTCGATCTCGAGTCCCGTCAGTTTCTGCAGCCGCATGTCAAGGATGGCTTTCGCCTGATCCTCCGACAGCTGGAATCTCTGAATCAGAACATCCCGCGCCTCCTCCCCGCTCTTGGAGGCGCGTATCAATGCGATCGTATCGTCGAGCGCGTCGACCGCCTTGATCAGCCCCTGAAGAATGTGGTCCCGCTTCCTCGCTTCCTCGAGCTCGAACTTCGTCCTCCTGATAACAACCGTCTTGCGGTAGTCGACATAACTCTGGAGCGTCTCCTTCAATGTCAGAACCCGAGGCTCATTGTTAACGAGCGCGAGGTTGATAACCCCGAACGTCACCTCCATCTGAGTGTGGGAAAAGAGCTGGTTGAGAACGATCTCCTCCATGACGTCCTTGCGCAGCTCGATGACGACCCTCATTCCCTCGCGGTCCGATTCGTCCCTGAGATCAGTGATGCCCTCAATCCTCTTGTCCTTCACCAGCTCGGCGATCGCCTCGACCAGGTTTGACTTGTTCACCATGTAGGGGATCTCCGTGATGATGATCTTCTTCTTGTTTTCGTGCTCCTCGGTCTTCGTTCTTGCCCTGACCTTCAACCGGCCTTTACCCGTGGAGTAGGCCTCGACGATGCCGTTGATCCCGTATACGATCCCGCCCGTCGGGAAGTCCGGACCTTTGATGAACTCCATGAGGTCCATGACCTCCAGGTTCGGGTTGTCGATAAGATGCATGACCGCGTCCGCGATCTCCCTCAGGTTGTGAGGCGGGATGTTGGTTGCCATCCCTACGGCGATACCAGATGCGCCGTTAACCAACAGGTTTGGAAGCTTTGCTGGCAGGACCTCGGGCTCCTTTAGACTACCGTCGAAGTTGTCGACAAAGTCAACGGTGTCCTTCTCGATGTCCACGAGCATCTCTTCGGATATCGGTGCCAAACGGCACTCGGTGTATCTCATTGCTGCAGCGGAATCGCCGTCCACGCTGCCGAAGTTGCCCTGGCCGTCAATCAGAGGATACCGCATCGAGAAGTCCTGCGCCATCCTGACGAGAGAATCGTAGACGGCCGTATCACCATGCGGGTGATATTTCCCGAGGCAGTCGCCGACGACCCTCGCGCTCTTCTTATGAGCCTTGCCAGAGGTTAGTCCCATATCATACATTGAGTATAATATCCGACGGTGGACCGGCTTCAATCCATCTCTTACGTCGGGCAGTGCCCTGCCGACGATGACGCTCATGGCGTAATCGATGTAGGACTTCTTCATCTCCACTTCGATTGTACGCTGAACGAGCTTCTGCGATTCCTCTTCCATTCGATCACCTACACGTCCAGGTTCTCGACCTCTTTCGCATGTGAGCTGATGAACTCCTTCCGAGGCAACACCGCGTCCCCCATCAGCACACTAAAGAGTTCGTCCGCCCTGAGAGCGTCCTCCACCGTGACCTTCTTCAACACTCTCGAGGATGGATCCATGGTCGTTTCCCATAGTTGGTGCGGGTTCATCTCCCCCAGACCCTTGTACCTCTGGACCGCAGCCCCCTTTCCCATGAGGGCCAAGGCGCTGACCCTCTCCCTCTCCGAGTAAGCGTAAATCTCCTTGTTCCCCTTCGAAACTTTATACAGCGGGGGCTGGGCAATGTAGATGTAACCGTTGTCTATCAGCGGCCGCATGTATCTGAAGAACAAGGTCAAAAGAAGCGTCCTGATATGTGCGCCATCCACATCCGCATCTGTCATGATAATGATACGATGGTATCTAGCCTTCGTGATATCGAAATCGTCCTTTATTCCCGCACCGAATGCGGTGATCAGATTCCTCACCTCGGCGTTCTTCAGGATTTTGTACATGCGAGCCTTCTCCACATTGAGGATCTTGCCTCTTAGCGGCAGAATCGCCTGGAAGTCCCTATTCCTACCCCCCTTCGCACTCCCACCAGCACTCTCGCCTTCCACGAGAAATATCTCCGATTTCGCCGGGTCCTTCTCGGTGCAATCGGCGAGCTTGCCTGGAAGGCTGGCCGAATCGAGGAAGCCCTTCCTGCGCGTTAGCTCCCTCGCCTTTCTTGCCGCCTCCCTCGCCTGCGCTGCCAGGATCGCTCGGCTCACGCACGCCTCAGCGACCTTCGGATTCTCCTCCAGGTACTGGTACAGCTTCTCGTTGACAAACGCCTCGACAATGCCCTTGACCTCACTGTTCCCGAGCCTCGTCTTCGTCTGCCCTTCGAACTGCGGCTCGGCAATCTTCACGCTCAGAATCGCGGTCAAACCCTCTCTCACATCCTCGCCACTGAGACCTTCGTCGCTCTCTTTCAAGAAGTTGTACTTCCTGGCATAATCGTTCATCGTTCTTGTCAAGGCGGATCTGAATCCTATCAGGTGTGTGCCGCCCTCGATCGTGTTTATGTTGTTGACATATGAGTAGACACTCTCAGCGTAGGAATCGGTGTACTGCATCGCAATTTCGATCAGGACGTTGTCCCTCTCCCCGCTGAGATAGATGGGCTTCTCATGCAGCACGGCCTTTGTCTTGTTTATGTGGGTGACAAACTCGACGATCCCGCCCTCGAAATGGAACTTCTCCTGCCTTCCCTTGCGCTGGTCCGTGAAGGTTATTACCACGTTCCTATTCAGAAAGGCTAGGTCCATAAGGCGATGGACGAGTATCTCGTCGTCGAAATTGATATCGCCGAAAATCTCGATGTCTGGTTTGAACGTCTGTGTCGTACCTGTGCCAGTCGCCTCCCCAACTACGTGCAAGGGCTGAACAACGACCCCCCTTTCGAACCTCACGAGCTGCTCCTTGCCCTCCCTTCTTATCCTCGTCTCAAGCCACTCTGAGAGGCCATTGACAACGGAAAGGCCGACGCCGTGCAGGCCTCCGGACACCTTGTAGCTCTTCCTGTCGAACTTCCCTCCCGCGTGCAGAGTCGTCATAACGATCTCGACTGCTGGTCTGTTATACTTCGGGAGGATGCCTGTAGGGATCCCCCTTCCATCATCGACCACCGTCACGCTGCCGTCCGTGTTGACCGTGACATCGATCTTCGTACAGAACCCGACCATCGCCTCGTCGATACTGTTGTCGACGACCTCGTACACGAGATGATGAAGGCCTCGGCTGTCGGTGCTCCCTATGTACATGCTCGGGCGTTTCCTGACGGCCTGGAGACCTTCCAGAACTTGTATCTTGTCCGCATCGTAGCTGGCATCTTCCATGTGGTCTGTCCTCTCATTTACATTATGTCAAGCCCGTAGTTAATAGGTCAACTCACTTTGCTATCTGTTAGATGGCTGAACCTGCCTCCCATCCTTCCTTCCAACGTTGTTTTCCTAATGCCATCATACTATAAATAGACTTCGCGCACATCTGGCTATATAAAGTGCACTACCCTTCAATGCTCAAGAAATCGTAGATAGATTCTAGGCCGAAAGCACCTCCTCGGGACAGATCAACAATGACGCGGCGGAACACCTTTCCTCGCTCTCCTGGCGGGCATAAACCATAATAGGGGGAAGGCGATTAGACCAAGGATACTGATGATGAAACGAGCAAGACTGGGTCTGACAGACGATATCAAAATGGTGGCCCTGAGGGAAGGAGTCGACCCTGAGGTCGTTAGACGAAGGATCGCCGATGGAAGGATCGTCATCCCTTCGAACCCTGTGCATTCTCCCGCACCTTGCGGGATAGGCAAGGGATTAATCACGAAGGTCAATGTGAACATAGGTACCTCACGAGACATGGTTGACATGGATGTGGAGCTGACCAAGGCCAGGGAGGCGGTCGAGCACGGTACCGATGCCCTCATGGACTTGAGCACCGGAGGCGACATTGACGCCATAAGAAAGGCGCTGATCAAGGAGGTGCGCGTTCCGATCGGAACCGTCCCGATATACCAGACCGGGCTAAGGGCGGCAAGGGAGACCGCGGTCGTGGACATGGACGAGGACGACATCTTCAGAGGTATAGTCCAGCACGCCAAGGACGGCGTGGACTTCATGACCGTCCACTGCGGAATCACGAAGGAGAGCGTCGAACACCTGAAGAGGTCGAGAAGGGTGACCGATGTGGTGTCGAGGGGTGGATCGTTCCTAGTGGCGTGGATCCTTCACAACGGGAAAGAGAACCCGCTCTATGAGAACTTCGACTATCTTCTCGAGCTTGCCAGCGAATACGAGTTCACGCTGAGCCTGGGGGACGGCCTCAGGCCGGGATGCATACACGATGCCACGGATGGGCCTCAGCTACAGGAGCTCATCATATTGGGTGGTCTTGTAAGAACGGCGAGGGAGAAAGGCGTTCAGGTCATGGTCGAAGGCCCCGGTCACGTTCCTTTGGACCAAATCGAAGCGAACGTGAGGGTCGAGAAGACAGTATGCGATGAAGCCCCGTTCTACGTGCTGGGACCTCTCGTGACCGACATCGCTCCTGGTTACGACCATATAGCAGGCGCGATCGGTGGAGCTCTTGCAGCCTACTACGGCGCGGATTTCCTATGCTATGTCACGCCGGCCGAGCACCTTTCCCTGCCAGACGTGGAGGATGTCAGAGAGGGACTGATTGCCAGCAAGCTTGCCGCGCATGCCGGGGACGTCGCTAGGGGAAAGGGCAGGGACAGGGATATGAGGATGTCTCGGGCCAGGAAGGCCCTGGACTGGGAAGCAATGTACAAGGAGGCCTTGGACCCGGAGAAGGCCAGAAGATATAGATCGAGAGGTGTCACGAAGGAATCTGACGGCTGCTCGATGTGCGGAGACGTCTGCGCGATCAAGATCTTGAAGAAATATTTGAAGAAGGACGGCACCTGCTGAACACGGAATGTCCTCACAAGATCGTGAGGAAGGTATGGAGCCACTGGAGGGTTTTGAACCCCCGACCTACGGTTTACGAAACCGTCGCTCTTTAGCGATCGCGGATTGCCGCTGAGCTACAGTGGCTTGGTGAACCATAACAAAACGTCTCCCGATTTAAATTTTCTCATGCCTCTATTCATCATTCCTCGCTCAGGCGTCGGAAAAAAGGAAGGGGACAGCTTAAAGATAAGGCTCACGTCCCGAACCTGCCTCTATGAAGATTCCACCAGTAATTGCGAATGGAAGGAGCGTGTGAATCCAGAGGGACCAAACTGTAGTTAATCTTATGAGGCAATCGACGTCATAACCCACCCATTGGAATGGAGCCGATGGGCGGCAAGAAGATACTGGCTGTCTATTGCTCTAGAAC
>JBEKKT010000011.1:0-48646 GCA_050010535.1 Methanomassiliicoccales archaeon
CTGTGCAGGATTGAAACGCATGGGCCCCAATCGTCGTGACGCTGCTAGGGATGGTGACGGAGGTCAGGTGGGTACAGGCATAGAACGCATATGGTCCTATGGACGTGACGCCGCTTCCGATGGTCACGGAGGTCATCGCTGTGCATGAGGCGAACGCACCTTCCCCTATGGATGTGACGCTGCTGGGAACAGTCACGGAGGCAAGAGCGGAGTCCTCATAGAATGCGTATGGCCCTATGGAGATGACGCCGCTTCCGATGTTCAAGGAGGTCATGGCGGAGCATTCGCGGAACGCACTGTCCCCCATCGACGTGACGCTACCGGGGATGGTTACGGAGGTCATGGGGCAGTCGTAGAACGCCCAGTCCCCGATGGACGTGACGGGTCTCCCGTCGATCATACCAGGTATTGCGACGGCCCCGCCGGATCCATAATATCCCGTGATCTGGACTGCTGTGCCGCTATTGATGAGCTGATAATCAAAATCGCCCGGCGAGGAATATGGCGTGGCACTCACGACATTGGACATCGGACCATCGCCGGTCGCGTTGAAGGCCTTGACTCCGAAATAGTACAACGTACCTGGGATGAGACCAGTGACGTCAACAGTCAAAGTTGTGTTGCCGACAGTGGTGAAAAGTGTGGACGGAGTCGAATTGGTTCCGAAGTAGATCTCATACCCGTCGATGGGGCTGCTTCCCGCTGAGGAGGGGGGCTCCCAAGTAAGAACAACGCTCGCGCCACCGGCAGTCGCCGTCAGGTTCTGAGGGGGAGGCGAGGCTTTAATGGGGTCGGCGATTAGCGTCTCAATCGTCATTCCAGTTTGCCAGATTCCACCATATTCACCCGCATAGTAGCACCAGAGTTCGTTATTACTTGCTAAAAAACTGTTTCTATATATGTCGTCTGTTAGCACACAAGGTGTGTCTAGGTCGTGACTATCCCACGACGAATGTGACCCGAGATTAACTGCAACTCCAACGTCGGTTCTGTCTGCAGGATAGAAAGTTGGATTTGGGTCCTTCCACAAGTCAATAGCTGTATGGTGTGGAACTAGGAGATAGTAATAGGAGCCGTATTTGAAGGGAAAAGCGCAGAAGCAACCCGAAGAATAATTGGCGGTAGAGAATACTGGATTTTTCACATCTTTACTCCAATTTATAAGGTCTGTCGAAGTGGCTAAACCTGTCTGCCTTGGAGAAAATAGCGTATTATACCACAAATAGTAAGTCGAATTCACTTTCATGACTCCATAACCTTCAACGTTAGAAAGTCCAGCACTCATTTCCCAAGCTAGAGTACCTACTAGAACAGGGTCATTTGCGTATTTTGTCCAATTCGTGCCATCAGTCGATGTGGCTAAACCTATACCAGTAGCACCACTTCCAAACGCTGTTTCGCCAGTAAATATCATGTACCATGTGCTTCCCTCTACCCAGACCATCGGACACCAAACTGTGTGGTCCCAAGTCCCTGAGGCATCATATGATAAAACTGGGTTAACTGCGGTGTCTACAGTCCATTTTATCCCATCGATACTTATGGCAAGTCCAATACAGTAACCGGCACCATGCAGATAAGTATAATACATGTAGTAAGTTCCATTGACTTTTAAAACTGAACCATAAGCAGCGATAGCCCCATTGGTTAATATTGGATTGCCAGCATATTTAACCCAGTTTACGGGATCTGCGATGGTCCCTGACGATACATTCTTCGACACAAGGATGATACCACTTAGAGAAGACAAGAGGAATGCTAGAACCACTGTCAATGTGATGAATAGTCTCTTGACGTCCTTCGCACGATGCTTCTCTATCAACATCATCCCTTCCCAAGGTATAGGATATTATAGACAGCTCTATGTGATTGTCCTAGGGCAGAAAGCACTGATTTCGACGCCTCTCAACTCGATCAGTTCGAGGTGGTAGGCTGCGGCAACTTGCCCCGTACGCTCTGCTCCCCTCTTGTAAGCAAAGAGAACTTCTATATACATAATTCTTAGCAGATTCGAGACCAGCCATTATCCACATCGATAATGATGAGCTAGACCTCTTTCTGTCTTATTCACGCTCATAACCGTCTATGAACCAAGATCGTTCCAACTCAGGATTTGACCCTTGGGAGTCATTCCTCAAATTCTTCAGGGCTTTTCGATTGAGATTCCCAACCCTACAAAATGGCAAGATTCTTCCTTCAGACGATAGAGATTCTGCAATGCCACATGCGCTTCCATTCTACCCTCGAGAGTGTGTTTTGCGGATCTCACTGCATGAACGGATTGCACTGTGAAGTACGGTGCCTGATCGATTTCTGCAAGGGACTGACACACAACGATTGGAGGAAAAGCGGAAAGACGAGGTCTGATCACACCGGGACGACATGAATGGGAGGCTGGAGCATGAAGTACAAGAAACGAATCGAGAAGCTTGAGGCTATGGCCAGGTCCTATCTGCGATACCGCATGTCTGTGCCCGGAAGATATTACAAAAGCTATTATAGATTCGATTTCAGGAATTCTGATCTGATAAAGGAAGAGAAAGATGAGGTCGTGTTGATCCCGACTCTAACCTGTTTCGGTGGTGATGTCCCCTAGGAGATGGCCCTCATCGAAGCGCTAAGGGCAGGAGGGGAGGTTCCGAAAGAGACTATCGATGGGATCAAGGTGACTCACCACCTAGAAGAGAACCTTTTCTGTGTAGAATATGCTAATCACTTCGATCAGGAACGCCTGATCTGTTCAAAGAATGACTGGAAGGAGCCCACTGCCGCTCAAGACTGCAGCAGGTGCGAGGGCGTCAGAATCATGTTTCACGACCAACGATGGATCTGGGAATTATCGAAACCTGCGAAGTGCATCAATCTAGATGAAGGGATAAAGGACCCAAAGACATGATGGATCGACCATGATCGAGTGCGCTCACTTCCTACGGTTTCTCAAGTAGTACCATACGCTAACGACGATAATCGCGTCAATGACCACTATCGCCACGATGATCATCAGCCACGGGATCTCTCCGCCGATGTCGAACATCATCGCAGAGGAGTGCAGAGGGCTGAGCCCGTTCCCCCGGTCGACGATCACGTCCAACTCGTTTCCCTTGCTCGCCTTGAACTCGGTTGACTTCAAGATTATCTTGACCGAGTAGACGATCCCGGTTGTGCTGTCGTACCCCCACCCATGATTGATTACGCCATTGGTCACGCCGACCGAGAGGATGAAGCCCCCGTCGTCGATTATCGTGCCGTTCGCCTCGAAGGTCCCATTGACGATGATGCCCTTGCTCGAATTGAGTAGTACAAGCTCAACCTTCTCGATCGGGACGGACTGCGCACCTTGCATGGCGATTGTGACGACGATCGTGGTCTCCTTGTCGAGGGGGACGGAGCTTGGCAATCCGGACACCTGGACATCGTACGCCTTGACGGGTTGGGTCAGGGCGATAAGGAATACAGCTATCACAATAGTGGCGATAAGAGCCAAGACAATCATTTTGATGTTGAGATCCCGACTTCCCACCAAATGGGCCACCGTCACGAAAGCTAGAGAGACTAGCAAAAAGAGAACCGAGTGTGTCTATAAAAAGGTTCTTCCAGATGCCGAGAGATTAACAAGTTTGAAAAGAAAGTCGTTCAATCTGGACCTGAAAATCCTCATCAGATTCGCCCAAGAGCTCAAGAGTCACCGACCGTTGGAAATCGTCTTTCATCCTGAGGCACTCCTCCTCTTGTTGTCCCTCTCGCTCGAGCACAACAATGCAAGGACATCGAAGTCATTCCCTCTCGTTCCCGCTTAATGTAAACCATCCCTTTGGGTACTTCAGTGATATATGCGCAGTTTCGACCGCCATTTGAGAATTAGAGATTATCACTCCAGATAATCGCGAAGATACTTTAATAGCGCACGCCGAGAACCATATGTCCATACAACAAGGGGTCCCCTACCGAGAAGGTGCGTCGGATACGACTGCTTTGGCGTCCTCGGCCCAGCATGAGAACAATGACAATGGCAACATAGCGGTGCTATTCGTCGAGGACGAACTTGCCCTGCTAGAAGTGGCAATGGTGTTCATCGAGAGGGAGGGAATCAAGTGCGTCGACACCTCCTCTACCGCAGAGGCTGCGCTGCTTGCCCTCGAATCGCAGAAGTATGACGCTATCGTGTCCGACTATCAGATGCCTGGAATGAATGGCATTGAGTTCCTCAAGGCCCTGCGAGGAAAAGGGGACAACACTCCATTCATCCTGTTCACGGGCAAGGGAAGGGAGGAGGTCGTCATCGAGGCCCTGAACAGTGGGGCAGATTTCTATCTGCAAAAGGGAGGCGACCCCAAGAGTCAGTTCGCAGAGCTGACCCACATGATCAGGCAGCTGGTCTCGCAAAGGAGATCCGAAGTGGCTCTGAGGGAGAGCGAGGAGCGATACCGATCATTCGTTCAGAACTTCAAGGGCATCGCCTTCAGAAGCACTTTCGATTCCATCCCATTATTCTTCCACGGTGCCTGGGAATCAATCACCGGCTACACTAACGAGGATCTGAGACTTGGAAGAATGACGTGGGATCGGATCGTACACCCCGAGGACAAAGAGAAGTTACTGGCAGGAGGTGCCAGTCTCCGAGAGATTCCTGGTTTCTCGGTTGAGCGAGAATATCGGATAGTCCGCAAGGACGGGGAGACCCGATGGGTTCACGAAGTCGCCACGAACGTCGTCGATAGCTCGGGAAGACCCGAGGCTGTCGATAGAATCATAAACGACATCACGGACAGGAAGATGGCTGAAGAAGCGATAGCCCACAACATGTTGCATTTCAAAGCTTTCATAGAGAACGCGTCTGACATCATCGCCGTCATCGACCAGGTCGGCATACTTCAATACGTGAGCCCGTCAGTGACGAAGATGCTGGGCTACGAAGTGCGGGAGCTGATGTACACCCCCGTTCTCAATCTGATGCATCCGGACGACAATGAGAACCTGAAGAAGATGATCTCGAAAGTCGTGAACAAGGAGCAGGTCCAGGCATTCGCCGATTACCGCGTGAGGAACAAGGACGGCTCCTGGATCATCCTTGAAGCTACTGGCAGTCTGTCCGATGGTTACAAGGACGGGGCGAGGATCATCGTCAACGCACGGGATGTGACAGAACGAAGAAGAATACAAGATGCTCTGATAGCTAGCGAGCGAACTTTCCACGATTTCATCGACAGGGCGTGCGACGGGATAGCGATACTTCAGGATTCCGTGTTCAAGTACCTCAATAGCCGGCTGGCGGAGATGGAAAGATGCTCGGTGGAGGAGGTTCTCGGAAAGCCCTTCGTTGACTATATCTGGCCCGACGAGGTTCCGAAGGTCTCCGAACGCTACAGGAGGAGGATGGCAGGCGAGCAGATTCCCTCAGTGTACGAGACGGCGATGAAGAGAAAGGACGGTACGAGATTGCAGGTCGAGTTCAACGCAGGAGTGATCGAATACGAGGGAAGACCGGCAGACTTGATCGTCGTCCGCGAGATCACTGAGCGGAAGGATGCGGAGAAGGCTCTGAGGGAAAGCGAGGAGAGATACCGGGCTATTTTCGAGAACACTGGTACGGCGACGATCATCATCGAGGAAGACAAGACGATCTCACTGGTGAACGAGGAATTCGTCCGCTTCTTTGGCTACTCGAAGGAGGAGGCGGAAGACAGGTTGAAGATTACCGATATCGTCGACGTCGATGACCTCGAAATGATCATTGGCTACCACGACCTCCGCAGGAAGGATCCGAACCAGGCCCCAAACAAATACGAGGTTAGGCTGCGTACTAAGGGAGGGGAGATCAGGGACGCGCTCGTCACGATCGACCTGATTCCTGGTACGAAGCAGAGCATCGCGTCAATAATGGGCGTCACGGAAGAGAGGAATCTAGAGAAGGCCCTCAAGAAGCAGATGCAAGAACAGAACATCCTTCTGGACAACATTGAGACGATGGTGTGGTATGCGACCGACCCTGAAACCTATGGGTCCGTCAACAGGGCGAGGGCAGAGTTCCTGGGAAAGACTAAGGAGGAGTTGGAGGGAAAGAAGCTGCGCGAGGTAATTTCGATCCCGGAGGAGTACAAGAACTGCCTCGCGAGTAACACCGAGGCTTTCGACAAGAAGAAGACGGTACATGTCGAAGAATGGATCACCACCTCGAAAGGGGAGAGGAAGCTGGTCTCGATCACGAAGACTCCTATGTTCGACGAGAACGGGAACGTGAAGTTCGCCGTGTGCACGGGGATCGACATCACCGAGAGCAGAAAGAGAGAAGAGGAGCTCAAGCTGGCGGCCAAGAAACTGAATCTTTCTGGATCTCTGTTGAGGCATGACATAATGAATCAGCTCTCGGTGATCACCGGCTATACTGGGATGGCCGCGGGCCGGATCAAGAAAAATCCTCGCCTTCTCGGATACTTAAACAGAGTAGAGGACGCGTCCAAGGCCATCAAGAAGGCACTGGAATTCGCCAAGGACTACCAAGAGGTGGGCACCAAGGCTCCAGTGTGGAAGAACCTGATAGAGAGTCTCGACGAAGGATTGGTGGGATTGAATCTCCAGGAGGTCTCGATGGTGACTGATCTGGACAGTATAGAGATATTCGCCGACCCCATGCTAGACAGGGTATTCCACAACCTGGTCGACAACGCATGCAGACACGGGAACGGGGTAAAATCGATAAACATAAGAAGTGAGCGCTCTGGCGACGATCTGAAATTGGTTTGCGAAGATGATGGGATCGGAATATCCGAGGACAAGAAATGGAGATTGTTCTCCGAAGGTCATGGGTTGCAAATGGTCAAGGACATACTGGCAATGACGGGCATAACCATTTCCGAGGGGGGAAAGGAAGGGAAGGGTGCCAGGTTCGAAATCATCATCCCTAAGGGCAACTACAGAGTCCTCACCTGAGACCCATGTGTAGCTGATTATTCCTCCTGTGCGTCACTTCAAGTGCAGAACTCAATCAATGGATGTCCAGACAACGGTCACCTCAGGTCGTCCCTCATCCTGATGTACTCTTCTCTACTGATCTCTCCCCGCGCGTATCTCTGTCCGAGTATCTCGAGGGCTTCCCTCCTGCTCGGCTCCATCCGTCTGTATCCCGGCTGGTACTGCGGAGAACTAGAGTACTGCGGAGGACCAGGAGGGTAGTAAGGGGCGTGCGGAGCGTGGGGCCTGACAGCGAGGAAGATGGCCAATATTATCAGTATGACGACGGTTACGGCTCCGAGCGTCATCACCGCAATCCACCGGCCCCAATCGCTATTCATGTTCATGCGCTGTCCAGGGGTCCAGAAGGTCGTCGTGGGAGTGAATAGAGCCGCTATGATTACCAGTATCACTATCACCGCGATTATCAATCCGATTATCGCATAGAGAAGGGAGTTCCGGTGGTTCATGTTCTCAGGGAGTGCATTGGAATGTGTCCATATATTAACCTGTCTTATTCACAAATTAAATAGATGAACTTCGCAATGACTGGAATCTATGCCACTAAGCTTCTCCAATCGCATGAAGCGGACTGCCCCCGACATGGTGATTGCTATCGTTTCTCCACTAGCCTTCCGGTTTCGCCGAGAACCATCAAATAGCTCCATCCTAGTGCAACCACCAGATAGAAGTACCAGTTTTCAGCTCTGGTTGGTGGCGACTTTGTAGAGTAGAAATGACAATCGAATTGCATCGGAACTGTAGGAGATTGATGACTTGAGGATTTGCGTCTCTTCGACTGGCGACACTCTCGATTCGGACGTGGACGACGAGTTCGGCATGTGCGAGTACTTCATAATAATAGACCCGGACACGATGGAGTACCAGGCAATCCTAAATGAAGCTTCTCACTCCCCCGCTGGAACCGGACACCAGGCCGCCCAATCGGTCGTCGACATGAAAGTGGACGTCGTGCTCACGGGCTTCGTGGGACATCACGGTCTCCATATACTTCGGTCCGCGGGAATCAAGGTCGCCACAGGCTTCGAAGGTACCGTCAGATCGGCCGTGCAGAGATACAAGACATTGTGGCTCGGAAAAAGCGCATGAGGGTCGCGCCTCGCGCAGACCCAGCATCTCACCGTGATCTCAGGACGTATTGCACTGCTCTGTACAGTCCCATCGGTCCAGTCATCATCACGTCGCCTGCCGGCGCTGCATATCTGAACTTCAGGCCAGAGCCTTCCATCAGCATCCTGTTCGGCCCGGTCACCAGTATCTGATCCGGCTTTGGCAGCCTCTCCTCCAATCGGAAGAGTCCATGACCGCCGTCGTTGAACACGTCCTCGTTCGATAGAGTCGAGCTCAGGAATCCCTTGAGGAACTTCCCCAGCTTCTTCGGGTCGAAGACTTGGGTGTGGGCCTCCATCGCTCCCAGGACATCCCCCGCTTGGAACAGGGCGGCGAGAGTGTGTCCATTTCCGACGTTCACGGTGAGGACGCATCCGCTCTCGTCCACCTCGCGATCCTCGAGACACCCCAGGGCAGCAACGGGAGATGTGTCCATCACGAACACACTCGCGTCGGGCATCTCCTTCTTCGCCCTCTCGGCCGCGCACCGCAACCTGATGAAATCGTCCGAGACGTTGCCGGCCTTGAAGCAGAGCGACTCGAGCCTCCGGTCCTTCGAGATTATCTGCCTGAACCGCTCGATCCTCGTCACCCTGTTGCTGACGCCCTTCGGCGAGACTCCGTGGTCCTGGACAGCGACAGCGACGCAGTCTATCCCGCCTGACTCACCCGACTCATGGAGGAACTGGACGATTCCCTTCAGACGGACCTCCTGAAGCCAGAGCACGTCTCCCTGGAATCCCAGAGGAGGCGACCTCTCTTTGGTGACAACAATCCCTCTTTGCATGACCTCGTCGAGGTCGTTCCTGACCGAGTAGGCTGCCTTCTCCGTCATCGTCACGCTCAGACCGGCAGCCATATGGGCCTTCAGGGCGCTGCTGAATTCGCCGCCCCCGACGGTATCGCCGATGACGAACAGGTCCCTCCTCGCCTCGGTTGCCTTCCTGACCGCTGCCGAGTACTGCTTGACCGGGGAAGGGATGACGGCCTTCATGCAGTTCTCAGGGTTCCTATCCGAGTCGATCAGCATGATGTCCGTGGTTCCGACACCGATATCCAATGCGAGCAATCTCATTTCCACATCTCCCTCTGGCTAACTAGGCGACTCCCCCGCTCTGACGCGGTCCCTGGGCGATCTCAGCGGATTGGGGCCGAGATCGAGGACGAGGTCGACGAATTCCGCCACCTCTTTGCGAAACTTCTCCGGCTCATCCGCGTTCACCCACGCAAGAGAAAGGCGCTCCTCCCTGAATCCCAACTGGCCCAGCATCCTTCGAAGTAACGCGATCCTCTTCCTCGTGCGCAGATTCCCGACCTCGTAATGGCACTCCCCCGGTCTGCCCGCAAGGACCAGCACTCCGTCCACGCCCCTCGAGAACGCTCTCAGCACCCACTCCGGGTCCACCCTAGCCGAGCACATCGTGTCCGGATGACTTGGAAGTTTGGCGGCAGCTCCTGCCTCTTCAGGCCGGCTATGTCGGCCGCGGCGTAGGAGCACCAGTTGCATGCGAAGACGAGCACGTTCGGTCGATAGTCACCGTCTTCGCCCTTTCGCGCGGTAACCACGTCGATCTGGGCTGTTATCTGGTCATTCGAGAAGCATCCTTGGTCCATGGAACCGCTCGGGCAGGCGGCGACGCAGGCTCCGCAGCCGTCGCAGGTTTCGGTGTTGACCCTTGCGAGACTCTTTCCCTCCTTGGTCGGGTCCGGGACGATGCTGATCGCCTCAAGCCTGCAGACAGACATACAAATCCCGCAGCCGTCGCAGATGTTTGTGTTGACCAGGGTCTCGCATCCCTTCACGGAGGGGTCGGTGGCCAAGACTTTCGCGACGGCCATCTCCACCATTTCGGCAGCCTTTAAGGATGCCAGGCGCTTCGCCCCCGAGTGGATCCAGGTGCACTGCTCCCTGAGGTTCGCCATCTCTATCACCTGAGGGTTCAACCCCACGTGGCCGAGGGCGGACTGGAACTCTTCCAAGTACAACCGAGGCGAGCAGGCCCCGATCACGACGCCGTCTATCGCCTCCGCCTGGCTCAACCTCCGCAGCTTCCGGAGGGTCTCCCTGGAACACAGGCGATCATCAACATAGACGCGGACAACGTTCTGGAGACTCCGGGCGCGCCTGGAGACCTCGTCGAGATCGATGGCATTGCCAATGCATCCCTGGCAGTTGCAGAGGAACACGCCTAACCTCGCATCTTCGATATGAACACCCCGCATCCAAACGGGAGGAGTGTCGACAACGGTATATCCCCCCGGCTTTCTCCTCTAACGACGGTCGTCGGATTAATAGCTGTCTGAAACCCCCTTCGACCCCCTCCGAATCCAGTGACATCCTGGTGAAGTCACCGACAACTGCTAAATACTCCTGGAGGAGCTACCAACCTGAAGAGATCGAAATGAAGATCGTTGTCACCGGGGGCTCTGGATTCATCGGTTCGCACGTCTGCGAGCACTTCGCATCGCTCGGGAACGCCGTCGTGGCATATGACAATCTGAGCCGGGCGTCCCTGCTCCAGAGGAAAGAGAGCGAGAATACGCAGTCCAACTGGGATTTCCTCAAGACCCTTCGACATATCAAGACCGTAACTGGCAGCACCCTCGACTACTCCAAGTTGAAGAGCGTGATGAACGACACTGACGCCATCGTCCACACCGCCGCGCAGACCGCCGTTACCACATCCCTCATGGATCCGAGGACCGACTTCAACACGAACCTCCTCGGCACGTTCAACGTCCTCGAGGCCGCCAGGAACTCGAAATCCAATCCATGTGTAGTCTTCTGCTCGACGAACAAGGTGTACGGGGAGAGTGTCAACGCCGTCGAGATCGTCGGCAAGAAGAAGCGATACGCTTACGCGGATTCGAAGTTCAAGGGCATCTCCGAATCGTTCTCGATAGACCAGTCGAAGCACACGCCCTACGGATGCTCGAAGCTGGGAGCGGATCTCTACGTTCAGGATTACGCGCACACCTACGGACTGAGGACCGCGGTCTTCAGGATGAGCTGCATCTACGGGCCGAGACAGTTCGGGGTCGAGGACCAGGGCTGGGTGGCATGGTTCGTCATCGCGAACTTGACCGGCACCCCAGTAACGATCTACGGGGACGGGAAGCAAGTCCGTGACGTACTGTTCGTAAAGGACCTCGTCAGGGCGTACGAGGCGTTTATCAATGGCAGCGTCAAGTGCGGCGTGTACAACATTGGCGGGGGAGCGAAGAACACGATATCGATCCTGGAGCTTATGGACCTGGTCGAATCCTGGAGCATGAGGAAGTTTAAGGCGAGTTACGGGAACTGGAGGGCGGGGGATCAGAAGGTCTACATCTCGGACATCAGCAAGGTGTCGAAAGATCTGGGCTGGTCTCCGAAGGTAGGCGTCGAGAAGGGAGTCAGGGAGCTGTACGATTGGGTGAAGGAGAATTCCAACCTGTTCAAAGATTGAACTAAGGTTATTGAGGCGCTCCCTCGAAGGAAATAGACTCTGAGCTCTCCGAGATATCCTGATCGTCCTCATCAGGTTCCAGATTTTTCTGTCCGACTGCAGGAACGGGGCCGACACCTTGGATGTAGCTGATTTTCATTCTGAGGGGATTGGGTCCGAGCCCTCGAATCAGTTCAATGAAGCGGGAGACCTCCTCGATGTAAGTCTCCGCCTCGTTTGGGTCCATCCAGCAGACTTTCAGTCTCTTGTTCCCGAGTCCCAGCCGCATGAGCATGGTGTTGATGAGGGCGAGGCGCCTCTTGCTCCTCGTGTATCCTTGGTCGTGCCGGCAGCTCTCTTGCCTTCCCGCAACCACCAGTATGCCGTCGATGCCTCTCGCGAAAGCCTTCAGTATCCACTCCGGATCAATCTCTGAGCAGCAGGGCACCTTTATGGAAAGGAAGTGAGGAAGAATTTCGAGCTTCATCACGCCTGCGAGGTCGGCGGTGAAGTAGGTGCACCAGTTACAGAGGAAAACAACGATTCTCGGATCGAACAGATCCCGCGCTAGCCCACGACTAGTGATTGCATCTATCTGAGCCAGGACCTGATCACTGAGACGGGACCCCATGTCCCTCGCGCCGCTCGGGCACACTGAGACGCAGGCCCCGCAGTGGATGCAGGTCTTGCCGTCCACGATCGCCACCCGCCTCCATCTCTTCTCGGGGGCGTTGGTTATCTGTATCGATTTCGCTCTGCAGACATCCATGCAGACCCCGCAGCCGTTGCAGATTTCTGGATCAAGCACCGGCACGAAGCCCTCGAACGAAGGGCGCGTAACGTTGACCTTGGCCACGACCATCTTGACTTGGTCGCAGGCCTTGACGGTGCCGAGCCTCGGATACCTCCAGTGAATCGATCCACACTGCTCCCTGAGATTCACCATCTCCACCGCGTTCCTGCTCACGCCGACGTCGCTGAAGGCGGAACGGAACTTCTCGAGATAGAGCAGAGGGGAGCACGCTCCGACGATCACCTTGTCCAGCGAGAACAATCCGACGGCATCCTTCATCTTTGCTATTCCTTCTTTCGTGCAAAGGAAATCCTCGACCTGGACGTGCGCAACGTTGGGGAGGGACAGCGAGCTCTCAGCGACCCTTTCAACGTCGAACGCCCCGGATATGCAATGCCCGCACCTGCACAGGAAGATGCCTATCCGCGAATCAGCATTGTTCCCCGTCAACGTCGGTTCTTCCCCTCCATACCGACTGTCTTCGACAATCGTCTAAGGCACGACAGAAAATAGCATGGGATATTTTATAGATATCTGTCCAAATCTAGACATTCCTCGACATTGGTGACAGGAAATGCTAGCAATGGACATGGATCGAAACGAATTCTCAGCGATATGACGCGTGAGCACGTCCCAATTCAGAATAAGAAAAGGAAGAAAGGGTCGAACTTGTGCATCAACGAGGCTGATTGCGGTTCGACCTTCACTGTGATCGCCACAGTCCGTGAATGTTGCAGTATATCCTAGCCCTCGGGTTCTGTGCCTTCGTCTCGAATGCGGCCTCCGGCTTCATCCCGGGCTTCAGGCACTTCCTTTGTACCGTTCCATCCCCGATGATTTCGACCCATTCGATGTAATGCTTCTCCTCCATCGGATGCGGAACTGAGCCGACCCTAACGATCACGCCGGTCTGCGTCTTCTCGATCACCGGAACGTGCTTCTCCTTCCCGACGTCCGCGGTCTTCTCCTGAAGGAGGGTCATGGGCTGGTCGCAGCAGACCAACTCACCCTTTCCAGGGTGAAGCATCTCGACGATGTTTCCGCATATCTCACACTTGTAGATTTGTAGTCCTTCCGTCATAGTGTCGCCCCCAACTCAATAGTCCTCGCTCTTGATCTGGTAGAACGCCTTCGGATGGTCGCAGGACGGGCATTTCTCCGGAGGGGTCTTGCCGAAGTGCTGGTATCCGCACTCTCTGCACACCCACCAGACATCCTTGCTCCTCTTGAACGTCGTGCCGTCCTCCAATCCTTTCAGTATCTTCGAGAACCGCTCTTGGTGATGCTTCTCCGCCTCGGACACCGCCCGAAATCTTGCGGCGACCTGCACGAAGCCTTCCTTGTCCGCGGTCGCGGCGAACTCGGGATACATCGAGGTGAACTCGTGACTCTCCCCCGCGATCGTCGCCCTAAGATTCTCGACTGTGGTACCGAGCACCGCCGGCACATCTGCCTGGATCTTCAGATCGGCGAGATCGCCCTCCTTCTTCCCCAGCTCGATCAGATGCCTCAGCATGTTCTTGGCGTGGGACTTCTCCTGGTCCGCAGTGAGCAGGAACACCTCCCCGATCTGCTCGTAGCCCTCGTTCCTCGCGGCGCTCGCATAGAAAGTGTATCGGTTCCTCGCTTGAGATTCGCCGACATAGGCCTTGGCCAGGTTCTCAATTGTCTTCCTCATAGAACAGACTCCCTAGATTTCCATTCGAGTTCGACGTATTTCACCGTTTCGGTACTGAATAGCCATGTGCCAAACATGACCATGCCAGATGCTCAGAATCGCACACTTTCGAGACTGACCACCATGCACAAATCTTGCGTTTCAAATCGGAGAAGCAAAGCATCAACTATTTAACCATTCGATGCTAATCGGGACCGCAGCACGGTCCGGGGAGACAGCATAACTCAGTCCGAAGGTCTGGTACAGATGAGAAGGGTGCTCATCGTCGACAGTCAATCAGAGCTCATCGATTTATCGAAGACTCTCCTTAAGAGAAGAGGAGAACTAGAATTCGACGCGGTTGCGTCCGCAAAGGAAGCGTTCGGAAAACTGGCTGAAAGTGAATACGATGCTATCGTATCTGGCTACAGATTGTTGGACATCAACGGTATCGAATTTCTGAGATCCCTACGCGGACAGGGAAATGAGATCCCTTTCATCCTTCTGTCCGAAAAGGGCAAGGAGGTCCTGGCCGTCGAGGCTCTTGACAACGGCGCAGACTTCTGCTTGCAGAGGGGTGGGGACCCGGAGTCGCAATTCTCCGAGCTGGTGAATATGATAGACCACTCGGTCGAGCGAAGGAAGGCAGAGGAGGCCCTCCAGCTAGCGAACAGGAAGCTCAACCTCCTCGGACATGTCACAAGGCACGACATACGAAACCAGCTGACGGTCCTTTCAGGTTACCTTCAGCTGGCGAGGGACCGCACCGTCGATGAGAAGATCTCGAGGTATCTCGAAAGCTCGATCAAGGCGATGGATAAAATCGACAAGCTCCTCGAGTTCGGCAAGGACTACGAGGCGACAGGGACGATGAAACCGGAGTGGATCGATGCGAAGAAGGTATGCGAGCAGCAGATGTCGGATCTTGTCCTTAGGAACGTTACTCTCAAAATCGATCTCGAAGGCCTGGAAATCCTGGCGGATGAGCTGATTGGAAAGGTGTTCTACAATCTTGCGGACAACGCGTCGAAGCACGGAAAGAACATCAAGAGAATCCACTTCTTCTACAAGGAGTCGAAGGACGGGATGACCCTGATATGCCAAGATGATGGGTTCGGAGTGAAAAGGGAGGATAAGGAGCGCATCTTAGACGGGAAACGCGGACACGGCCTGCACCTCGTGAGCGAGATCCTGAGGACCAACGGGATGAGCATCAAGGAGACAGGGGAGCTGGGGGAGGGTGCGCGATTCGAGATCCACATACCCAATGGAAGCTACCGGATCAAGAAGAGCTGACAGTCGGAATAATCATACTGTAAGCTGAGAATTCTCTCCAATCACGAACCGGCATCCCCTGGGCAACTGGTTCTCCGAAGAAGTGACCCTGCACCCTGCGCCGATCAGGCTGTCCACGATCTTCTTTCCGCAATCGATGTAAGCGTCCCCGATGATGATCGTCGACTCAACCTCGCCGTTGACGATCGTTGTCCTGTCCCCGACCGCCGTGTAGGGCCCGATGTATGTGTCCGGCCCTATGACGCAATCGATGCCGATGACGACCGGGCCCCTGATTACCGTCCCCTTCTTGACGACTGTCCCCTTTCCGATATTGACCCGACCGATCAGCTTCACGCCGTCCTCCAACATCCCATCGTTCCTCTTCTCGATCGTCTCGAGCACGAGGTGGTTCGCCAGCAGGATGTCCTCTGGCTTTCCGGTGTCCTTCCACCATCCCCTGACCTCTCTCGCCATCACGTTCCCCTTCTTCCTCCTCAGACTGTCGATGGCGTCGGTGATCTCGAGCTCGTTCCTCCAGGAGGGTTTGAGGTCCTTGATGACCGGGAAGATGCTCTTCCTCAGGAAGTATATGCCGATCATGGCGAGATTGCTCTTCGGCTGCTTGGGTTTCTCGATTATGCTGACGATCTCTCCCTTCTCGTCCAGCTCGGCGATGCCGAACTTCTCCGGGTTGTCGACGGGGCAGAGGGCGACCATAGCCTCGTAGTTCTTCGCGGCAAACTCCTCCACCATGTACTTGATCCCGCCCTTCAGAATGTTGTCTCCCAGATAGACCACGAAGGGATCGTCCCCCATGTACTCCTCCGAGCATCCGACAGCCTGGGCGATGCCTCTTGGCTCCCCCTGAACTATGTACGTGATCCTCACGCCGTACCGGCTCCCATCGCCAAGGAGGTCCCTAACCTTCTCCGGCATGTTGTTGCCGAGTATGACACCGATGTCCGCTATGCCCGCTTCCCTCAGGTCCTCAAGACAGTAGAGGATGTTCGGCTTGTTCGCGATCGGGATGAGCTGCTTCGGGCCCGTGTGGGTCAGTGGCCTCAGCCTAGTCCCGCTTCCTCCCGCAAGGATCAGACCTTTCATTTCTTCCCCTCTGTGGAGCGCATATCCCTGAGCCCTTCCTCAAGAGAGAGCATCTTGATATTTAACTCTCCCTCCACTTTACTCACATCGAGACAAGAGCAGAATGGTCTCCTGGCAATGAGCTTCGATCCTTCCGTCGTCGTCCTCTTGACCAGGGCAGCGTCCAGCTGGAACACCTCCGCGATCTTCATACCGATGTCGTACCTGCTCGAGCAGTCCGGTCCGGAGGCGTGGAAGATGCCTCTCGCGTTGCTCTCGAGCAGACCAATCAGTACCTTAGCGCAGTGAGGAGCGTAGGTCGGGGAGACCGTCTGATCACTGAAGAGCGGGACCTCCTTGCCCCTCCTCAACGAGTCGATCACCCAGGTGATGAAGTTCTGCTTATGTGAAAGCCTGTTCCAGCCGTACAGGACCGACACCCTGCACACGATGTTCCTAGTCGAGGCGTCCATCGCAAGCCTCTCGCCCTCGAGCTTCGTCCGGGCGTAGATGCTCAGGGGGTCCGGTGACTCGAACTCCATGTAAGGGGAGCCTTTCTCCCCGTTGAAGACGTAGTCGGTGGAGACATACAGCAGCTTGGCGCCGAGGAGGTCGCATGCCTGCACGATGTTGAGCGTCCCCTCCGCGTTCACCGCCCAAGCTTTGGACGGGTTCCTCTCGCAGTAGTCGACGTTCGTCAGCGCAGAGGTCAGAACGACCGCCTCGGGGGCGAATCTACTTAGAATTTGGTGTGCTTCGTCCGTGTCGGTGATGTCAAGCCTCGCCGCCTCTATTCCTGAGGGAGGTACGGACGTGTCGTGGAAGGTCCCGAGGACATCATATCCCTTTCCAAGGGCCTCAGCTGAGACATATTGACCTAGGAGGCCGCCTGCCCCGACAACGGCGATCCGTCTCACAGAGGAGTGAATATCCATGCGCTTCTAAAAGACATTCGATTGGGACACCGATCTGTTTTGCATCTCAAGGTTCAAAAGCCCGCAGGACCATTTGGTCGTGAGTGAGGGGATGAGCAGACAACTGATCGAGGGCGTGAAGGTCAGGAACCTTAGGCCGATCTCGGACGAGCGGGGCTGGCTGATGGAGCTCTTAAGAAGCGACTGGGAGGAGTTCGACCGGTTCGGGCAGCTGTACATCACCACCTGCAATCCCGGCGTGGTCAAGGGCTGGCACTACCACAAAAAGCAGACGGACCATTTCGTGTGCCTGAGGGGAATGGCCAAGGTTGTTCTGTACGACGCAAGGGAAGGGTCGAAGACAAAGGGAATAGTCAACGAGTTCTTCATGGGAGAGCGCAACTTCATCCTTTTGAAGATCCCGCCACTCGTGTACCATGGCTTCAAGGGAACGGGGAACGAGCAGGCCTGGATACTCAACATTCCGACCGAGGTATACGAGTACAACGAGCCGGATGAGTTTCGCATCCCCTACGATTCGAAGGACATCCCATACGATTGGGGCGTAAAGATGGGATGACCTCTAGACGACATGACCGGTCGCACTTTGCGTCGGTCGACCGCCAGCGTACTTACCCACTCTGCTGAGAAGATCAGATCTCTTCAGCGGTTTCGAGATCACTTCCTTCGCCACCGCTCTGATGATCTCCTCGCCTTTAGTCTCGGAGAAGCAGATCACGGCAAAGACCGCAGCCTTGGGATTCTCTGACAGTATCCTCCTCGTCGCTTCGATGCCGTCCATGTCTCCCACAACGATATCCATCAAGACGACGTCTGGATTCTCTCGCCTGAACGACTCGACCGCCTTGACATCGCTCTCAGCCATGACGACATCGTACCCGCTCAGCATCTCCCTGAACAACTCGCGTATCCACTCGTCATCGTCCACAACTAGGACCTTCATCTTCCCCGTGTCAGAGATTGTCCAGGCGTTGTATAACCATTTTGAGGAAACCAACTTCTGAACCACACGTCTCCGGTCTCGACATCATTAAGGAACGGCAATCCGTATGTGACCGCGGTGAGGAATTGAAGGTATTGGCGATAAATGGGAGTCCGCGGAAGGACGGGAACACGGCCACGGTTTTGCGAGAGCTCGGCAGGATCGCTCGGAAGAACGGTGGGGAAGTGAAGCAAGTTAACCTAATCGATCTGAACTTCTCCGATTGCAGAGAGTGCATGGGTTGCAAGAAAGGTGCCGAGTGCGTCACGGACGACGACCTGCAGGGAGTTTACAAGACGATGCAGGGGGCGGACGCCATCGTGCTAGGGTCCCCTATCTTCATGGATGCCGAGACAGGCATGACGAAGAACTTCGTCGACAGGACATTCGCCCTCCTCGCACCCGGGAAGGACTCGACCCAATTCGAGACCAGATTGAAGAGGGGGAAGAAGGCGTTCGTTGTCTTCACCTGCGGCATGCCGGACGGGGAGACGATATACCACGGCCTGACAACCCGTTATTTCGACACGTTCGTAACGATGCTCGGCTGTAAGGACTACCGTTCGTTCATCATCCCCGGGAACTCGGTGGAGAAGAACGTCCTCGACATTCCGGCGACGAAGGTCATGCTCGAAGAGGCCTCGAGATTCCTCATCAAGGACTGATCTCCCCTCCGATTCTGACTCGACACCATTAAAGGAACCGTTGGAAAGTATTATCTGGCAGCATTGCTTCGCCTCCAGACGTAATCATGTTCGAGGACCCCGGGAGAATAAGGGCCTGCCCCTATTGCGGGAGCAAGGACATAGCGCCAAAGATCCTATTCGGAGGACCCCTGGCGGGCGTGGACAACAAGAACGGCTCGTACGTCTGTCATAATTGCGGGCGCGAAGCCGTGCCGCTGGACTTCGCATCGCAGGAGGAGCTCAGGTTCTTCCAGAAGGATGTGCTGGGAACGAGGGAGAAGGTGAGCCAGAGGAGGGGATTCACCCACATCCCTATCGTGCCCGTCGACACCACGTCCCTCTTTTCGATCGCCGGTTTCGACTTGCCGATCGGTCAGGTGGCGGAGGTCGTGAGCGTCGAATGGAACGGGAGGACACTCTCGAGGACGGAGTACGGGGCACCATTCGTCAAGTATTTGAAGGCAGTCGAGGGAAAGCGCTACAACGCCACGGACATCCTCCTCATCGACCTCTCTGGCATACAGGACGGGAAGCCGAACTTCAAGGTGCTCCGCGAGCTCATCCGGAGGAAGTACAACGTCTGGCTAGACTTGGGCATGAGGTCGATGCAAGACCTCTTCGACTCTTTCGCGATGGAGATATCGATGGCAGTCGCGAGCTCTCTTACCGTGCCGAGCATGAAGCTGCTCAGGGACATGTTCGAGCTGTCAGACAAGTGCCTCCCCTGCCTCTTCTTGGATAGGGACGTCGTCTGGTCCGTACAAAACGGCCCGAAGAAGTTCGGGGATGTCGTCAGGGAGCTCAAGGGGATCGGCTTCGACGAGGTCGGGGTCATCGACCTCACGAGGCTGGGAAAGCGGTCCGGGATCTCGCGGGACTTCGTTTCTAGACTGTCGGATTGCGACCTCGATGTCGTCGTCGGCGGAGGCGTAATCGAATCGGACCTCAACAAGCTTCAGGAGGCCGGCTTCGCCGGAGTTTTCATCGATCCTTACACGCCTGTGATCGCGGACATCATCGACGAAAGGGAGGACGAGCTGCCGACGGACCACACCGTTGAGACGACTAGGAAGGCCACGACCGCGAAACCCGCTCCGACCGACTGAGCGTCAACAAACAAATAGAATGAGAAATCAATAGTCGCTTCGTGAGCGGATGAGGTTCAAGGTCGTCATCACCGATTACATTTATGGGGAGCCGGATGAGGAGACGAAGATTCTTGGCGAAATCGGAGCCAGACTCGAACTACACCAGTGCAAGACGGAGAACGACGTGTTCGAGGTCTCGAAGGACGCGGACGGCATACTGAGCACCTACGCGCCGATGCCGAGAAGAGTCATAGAGGGTCTGGAGAAATGCAGGGCGATAGCCCGGTACGGCATCGGCTTCGACACGATCGACGTGGACGCCGCCACTGAGAAAGGCATAGCGGTCATGAACGTCCCGACATACTGCGTCGACGAGGTGGCGGACCACACCCTCGCCCTCATTCTCGCGGCCTCGAGAAAGGTGCTCCTGTTCGACCGTTCGATCCGGAACGGGAGCTGGAACTGGAGGAACGGCATGCCGATTCAGCGGCTCCGGACCCAGACTCTGGGATTGGTGGCCGTGGGAAGGATCGGAAGGGCACTAGTGGAGAGAATCAGACCGATTGGTATGAGGATCATCGCCTTCGACCCGTATATCCCGGACGACAGGATGAGGGAGATGGGCGTCGAGCCTGTGTCCCTCGACAAGTTGCTCGAGGAGTCGGACATCATATCAGTGCACACGCCCCTGACGAAGGAGACCAGGCACATGCTCGGATACGAGCAGTTCAAGAAGATGAAGAGTGGGGCGATACTGGTCAATACGTCGCGTGGGCCGGTCTTGAGCGTTCCCGATCTGGTCAGGGCGCTCGAAGAGAAGCACATTGGCCTCGCCGCGCTCGATGTGCTGGAGAAAGAACCGCCGACGGAGGACGATCCGATCCTCAAGCTCGATAATGTCATCCTCACTCCCCACACCGCCTTCTACTCGGAGGGCTCCGTCAAGGAATCGAAGATTACCGCCTCAAGGGATGTCGCCAAGGTTCTCACAGGCAAGCGCCCGGTCAACTGCGTCAATCCGAAAGTGCTGGAGAAGCTAAAATTGAAGTGAGACTGGCGCGCCCATCAGAAGGGTCATGCAGGCGCGGGTCGAGAGATTATCGAGGATTCGATAGGAATCCGATTCCGGACGCACCGACAAATCATTAAGTATATTCATCATACATTCAGACTGGTCAGACCATGAAGCAATTGCTGGTAACGGGCGGAATGGGCTTCATTGGAAGCAACTTCGTCCGATACATGCTCAAGGAGCATGACGAGATCAAGATAACCAACCTGGACAAGCTCACTTATGCGGGCAATCCCAGTAACCTCAAGGGACTTGATGAGAAGCGATACAGATTCGTAAAGGGCGACATTTGCGACAAGGACTTAGTGGACAAGGCGGTTTCCAAGTGCGACACGATCGTCCACTTCGCCGCCGAGACGCACGTCGACAGGTCGATCATGTACGCCGGCGACTTCGTGAAAACGGACGTATTCGGGAGCTTCGTCCTGCTCGAGGCAGCGAGGAAGTACAAGGTGAAGAAGTTCGTGTACATATCGACCGACGAGGTCTACGGAGAGGCCGTCGGCAGACCCTCAAAGGAGACCGACGCTTTGATGCCGAAGAGTCCGTACGCGGCGAGCAAGGCCGGGGCGGACAGGTTGGCGTTCTCATACTACTGCACCTACGGACTGCCTGTCACGATTTCAAGGTGCACGAACAACTACGGACCATACCAGTATCCGGAGAAGCTGATCCCGCTTTTCGTGACGAACGCAATCGACGGGCTGACGCTCCCCGTCTACGGGTCGGGGAGGAACACAAGGGACTGGATCTACGTCGAAGACCACTGCTCAGCGATAGACGCGATACTTCAGATTGAAGGCAACGAGGGCGAGGTGTTCAACGTCGGCTCCGGGGACGAGAAGAGCGTGCTAGACATCGCCTCGATGATACTGTCAATCCTGGGCAAGTCCGACGACCTGCTCGAGCACGTGCAGGACCGCCCGGGGCACGTGTTGCGGCATGCGGTCGATCCTTCGAAGCTCAAGGCCGCACTAGGGTGGGCTCCGAAACAGACCTTCGCATCCGCGATGAATAAGACCGTCGAGTGGTACAGAGACAACCCCGAATGGTGGCGCCCGATCAAGTCTGGAGAGTTCGAGAAGTACTATGAACAGCAGTATCGCAAGTGATAAAAGAGCAGAAAGATGGCATTTCGCCTTTGTTTTTCTCATGAACTGTCAATCGATACCACAGAATTTGACGTTTCTACAATGAAAGCGTCCTAGAATTAACGATAGGTCAACTCATCTCAGGTAATGTTAGGCGCTTACTACCTCCGTTTCCGCTGGACACGCTTTTATCATTTACATACGTTAACTATTATAGCATACTGAATTAACAATGGTAATGTCAAATTCCGCTACTTTTAAGTATCAAGAAGGAAGTAACTACTTCCCAGTGACCGCCCATTGAGGCGGACCACTTAGGGGGAAATACATGGGACTGAACGCAGTAGGTTTCGGAATGATGGGACTCATCTATGGTCTCTGCCACTGGATTTTCTATACCAGTGGAGTCCGGGCCAACCCTGCATGGTGGGAGAAGAAGACCAAGCCAGGAGAGTTAGTTCCTGAGCAAGGCATCGGTGCAATGGGCGCATTGGCGGCAGCGGTTTCGCTGCTCATAATGGCAATTTGGCATTTCGCCACTGACCCATTCGGCGGTAGTGCTTCTACCATGTTCTCAGTCGTCCCCGCGCTGTACGGATTCTTGTTCCTCGGAACATTTTTCGTTGCGACGCAGGGCTGGGACTGGAGGCCAATAGGTGACGCGGCCCTTTGGGGTGGTACGACCCAGATGATGCTGCTCCCAATAGCGGCTCTAATAGGCGTTAGATGGGACTTCATCGTCGGCTTGTGGGTGTATGGATTCACCGCTACCACGTGGGGTCTTGTGATCCACGGTAAGTGCAGCGCGAAAATCCACCAGTTCAACCTGATGTGCTCCATGTTCATCACATGGTGGTACATGTTCTTCGGTGCGGGCTGGATAAACCCAGATTGGGTCGGGCTGAACGACGTGCAGAAGGCGGCAGATACTAACACCTGGGCATCGCTGTGGCTCATCATCGGCCTCATCAACATGATAATGATGGTTTGGACCTACAAGAAGGGTCCGTCCAAGCAGTTCGTGTGGTGAGCCGGGAGAGACCGGAAATTGAAACCCCTTTTTTCGTTTTATTTTTTAATCCTCGGTTTTTGATTGGTCCTCGTGACGCTCAGACCTGATCATCTGAAACGGAGAATGGCCAACCATAGCTTTATGTGGGGCCCCCTTGATGATTTTCTCACCTGCAGCACAATGCCTCGTTGGATAAGCCCTGCTCGATAGGTCGACTACCGCTAGGGGTCGAAGGTCCAACCCGGGCGATTCGAATGGAGGGTATGCTCTGGAATCCCGCCGCGGCGGAGCTGTACGGCTTCAGACCTGAGGAGACCAAAGATGAGAACACAGTTGACGAGGTCATGATCTTCGAGGAAAACACCGGGGTCGGGATTTATCCGGAGGTTCTGCCGGGCATATTCACGCCGACATTCACCACAATAGCAAACGGACTTGGCCTCGATCTCATCCTCATCAAGAACGTTGTGGAGCAGAACCGGGGGCATATATCGATAGAAAGCACTAAAGGCAAAGGAACCGTTGTCACCATCGCCTTCCCTACAAGGGAGGAATAGGCCCGATGCGACCCAAGGTACTGATTATCGATGACGAGGAAGGAATCCGAGAGATCCTCACTGACATACTGAAAGCGAGGGATTTTGACGTTTCGTCCGTGGGCACGGGGGAGCAGGGCCTCAAGGAAATCGCCAAATCACATTTCAACGTGATCATCCTGGACATCCGACTTCCGGACATGACAGGCATACAGATACTCGAGAGAATCGACGAACTCAGTCCGGACACGCAGGTGATCCTTATCACCGCCTACGCCTCGGTTGACACCGCAGTAGATGCTGTCAGGAAGAAAGCATACGATTACATCGCCAAGCCGTTCAAGATAGAGAAGCTTGTGGCGTCGATCGAGGCCGCATTGGAGCGGCAGCTCCTCGTCGCTGAGAACAAGCGGATGCTTAGCCAGCTGAAGTTCCTTAACGCGATATCGGACAAGATGATCAGCATGTTAGACCTCGACGCGATCCTCAAGGGCACTCTTGACCTCACGCTCGACTTCTTCTCGGTGAACGCGGGCGCCGTCTATGTCAAGAACGGCACCGACTGGATCTTGAGGGAGCACAAAGGCGTTTCGGAGCGGTTCCTCCAGAACTTCTCGCGCCTCGGGAGCGACCACCTGATGGTCAAGGAGTCTATGGAATTCCGTTCCCCGCGGCCGGAAGGCGCCAAGGGCGACATGGGCCTCGGGCTGTCCTGGGCCGCCGTGCCGCTGCTGTATCAGGACCAAATGCTGGGAATAATGATCCTGGCGGGAAAGAATCCTCGCAGCCTTGGCGAGGAGGACCGGCGAGTTCTCGCGATTCTTGGCGCACAGACTGGTAGCGCGATATACAATGCGCTCATCTACGACAAGGCGGAGCAGACAAGGAGCTATCTTGAAGGACTCATCAACAACGCGGCGGAACCGATCGCGGCCTACGATCTCAAGGGGAGCCTGAAGACCTGGAATCCCGCCGCGGCGGAGCTGTACGGCTTCAGATCAGAGGAGGCCCAGGGCAATGTGATGGTCAACATCCCGCCCGAGCGGATGAAAGAGACATTGGACTTGTTCCGGCGAGTGAAGGAGGGGGAGGTTATAGTCGACTTCGAAACGTTACGAATGAGAAAGGACGGAACGCTCATTCCCGTCACGGTGACATACTCCCCTATAAAAGACCAGTCTGGGGCTGTTGTCGGCATCTCCGCCATGGCGAGGGACCTCACATTGAAGAAACAGATCGAGGAGGAGAGGATCAGGACGAAGATCCTCGAGACAAGGGGGCGGATAAGGGAGGTCCTCATGGACGTCGTGCCGCTCCTTCTGAAGAGGAGACTGCCCGAAGAGGACAGGAACGAGTTCATCTCGATACTTTCGATGCGGCTCGAGAACGCATTGTACGAGGACTATCTCGGGGGCATGGAGGACATCGAAGCACAGACCCTCGGCGATAGCATATCCCAGGTCTTGAACGACATGGGTGGCTCTTTCACCGCCGATGGGAGCGGGGACGAGATCGTGATTGTCGGCAGCAAGTGCCCCTGGGAGAACGAGTCGAAGCGGAACCCCGTCACGTGCATGCTGACTAAGAGCATTTCCTCGAGGTTCGCGAAGAGGGCGTGGGGCAACGTCAAGGTCTCGCTGAATGAAACTCTCGCGAACCGGGATGAAACATGCACGATAATCATAAGGAGATACGCCCAGGACGAAGTATCGGCGAAATGATCGTGGCAGATCTACATTTTTATTCTGAGACGATGAATAATCAATCCTTAAGCTGACGAATCCTTGGACAAGACTAGTACCGCACGAGCCTCATCGCGTTCGTTATGACCCCAAAGGACGTCCCCAGGTCCCCTATGAGGATCGCGAGCCACAACGTGATCAACCCCGGGAACACGAGGACGAAGAACAGCATCTTAACGGCCAGCGACACCGAGACGTTCTGCTTTATCACTGCGGCCGCTTTCCTGCTCAGGCGCACCCCGTACACGACCGTCCTCAGGTCATCCCCCATTAACGCGACGTCCGCGGCCTCGAGCGCTATGTCCGTTCCGGCGACGCCCATCGCCACGCCTATCTCCGCCGTGGCCAGGGCCGGCGCGTCGTTGACGCCGTCGCCGATCATAATAAGTGGGCCGTACGCTACCTGATACTCCTCGACAGCCTTCACCTTCTCTTCTGGCAGCAGACGGGCCTTGTACTCGTCGATTCCCAGCTCTTTCGCGACTCTCGCCGCGACCCGTTCGTCGTCGCCGGTCAGCATGACGACCTTCTTGATCCCGAGCGCTTTCAGCTGGGCGATCGTCTCCTTCGCCTCCGGCCTGGGCATGTCTCTGACCGTCAGCAGGCCCATGATCTCTTTCTCCGTCCCGACGACGATTGCCGTCTTTCCTTCCTTATTCTTCTCTCCGATGAAATCTTCGTACTTGGATACGTCGATCCCCCTGTCCCTGAAGAAGTGCAAGCTGCCGGCGTACACCCTCTTGCCGAGGATGACCGCCGACACCCCTTTGCCGGACACGACCTCGAACGATTCAGTCTCTAGGGCTGTCACCTCGAGCTCCTTCGCTTTCGCCATGACAGCTCTTGCCAGGTGGTGCTCGGACCTGTTCTCGGCCGAGGCCGCGACCTTCAGCACCTCCTCCTTCGAGTAGCCGTTGAGGGGGACGATCTCCTCGACCTCCGGCCGGCCACGCGTTATCGTCCCGGTCTTGTCGAACGCAACGATCGATATCTGCCCCATTCTTTCCAGGTAGGCGCCGCCCTTGAACAGGATGCCTTTCCTCGTCGCGCCCGTGATTGCCGAAACGACCGAGACTGGCGTCGATATCACCAGAGCGCACGGGCAGGAGATGACTAGCAGCACGAGCCCCCTATAGAACCACGCCTCGAACGGCTGCGAGAACAACAATGTCGGGAGGATCATAACCATCACCGCCATCAGGACGACGATAGGCGTGTAGTATCTCGCGAACCTGTCGACGAGCCTCTCCGTCGGCGCCTTCTTCGTCTCCGCCTCCTCGACTAGCTTGACGATCTTCGATATCACCGTGTCCTGGAACTTCTTCGTGACCTTGAACTCTAGATAGCCCTCAGCGTTCAGCGTTCCGGCGAAAACTATGTCCCCGACCTTCTTCTTCGCCGGCTTCGACTCGCCCGTGACAGCGGACTCGTCCACCGACGACTGCCCCTTCTCGACCACGCCGTCCATCGGCACGCGCTCGCCCGGTCTGACTACCACAATATCCCCTATGCTGACATCGTTGACGTCGTAATATTCCTCCTTCTCCCCCGCCTTGACGAGCGCCTGGTTCGGCGCGAAATCCATCAGCTCCGATATCGACCTCCTTGTCCTGGCGATCGAGAACGACTCGAGCATCACAGCCAGAGAGAACAGGAAGACGATCGCGGACCCTTCGCTGTAAGCCCCGATCGCGATCGAGCCCGCGACGGCCACGACCATCAGCATGTTGATGTCTAGGTACCTCTCGATAACCGCCGCGACGCCCCGCCGCGCGATGCAGTAACCTCCGACGATGATCGCGCCTGCGTAGAACCAGAGAAAGAGGGGACCGACGTGCAAGATGTACTCCGTCACCATTCCGAGGAAGAACAGCACGCCGGAGACCGTGGTGGCAACCAGTCTGTGATTCTCCCAAGAGAAGAACTCCTCGTACCTCGCCCCTTCTTCCCTCTCAAGCTTGTAGCCAAGGATCCCGACCGACCTCTTCAACTGGTCGACCGACACCTTTCCCTTCTCCACTTCCAGGGACATCTTGCCGAGCGTGTACGAGACCCTCACCTGCTTCACGCCCTCGATGTCCTTGACCGCCTTCTCGATCTTCTTGGCGCATTCTATGCAGTCCATTCCGTCGATGCGGCAGGTCATCCTCTGAGGTTCTTCCACGGGGGAGGAAAGGACGAGTGTCGACATTTGACTTATGCTAAGAAATATCGTGAAAGTTAGTAAGGTTCGCAAATAGGACGCATCCTCACAGGATGCAAATGCAGTACCGGACATCCTTCAGTGCCGAGAGCTCCTCAGTGAAGGACATCACCTTCCCGTAGTCCCCGATGATGATGATCTGTTCGACGCACCTTTCGTCAAAGTGCGTGTGGAGCGAGCTCTTGATGACATTCGAGTACTTGTGGATAATCTCAGTCACTTGGTGCTTCTTCTTCTCCTGGTATGAAACGGAGACGAAGTAATGACCCTCGCCTTCGGAGCCGAGCGCGAGGCGGTTCGCGGAGATGAATTTGGCGAGCGCGGAGCGGACCGCGTCGGACCTGCTGGAGAAGCCGAGCTCCTTCAAGATATCGTCGAACTCTTTCAGCTCCTTCGATGACAATGAGACACTGATGACGACCATCTGCTCAGGACTACATCCACTTGATGGCATAAGCACGTTTTCGTCCGGAAGGACGTCGACGGATCTACGATCTCACTTCATCATGCCGACTAGCTTCGCCCCCATCTCCCTCGCGTCCCTCAGGGCAGTCGGATGCTTCGAGATGAATCCCTTTCCCTCGACGCCAGATATCGTCAACTCCCCGACATACTCGACGTCGACGCTTAGAAAAAAGGCCTTCGCGACCGAGACGGCCCCCTTGAAACTGAGATTATCCCTTCCCCCGACCGAAAGAAATGCTCCCACACGCTTCCTGCCGCCTCCTATAGGCTTGCCAAGGAGGTACTTCCCCGCCCAGAGGCACTGGCAGCGGTCGATCATCATCTTCATCTGAGCGGTTAGACCGGAGAAGAATATCGGGGAGGCGATTATCATAACGTCGAGCTCGTCCAGGAGCCTGTAGATCGGCTGCATGTCGTCCTTTAGGACGCAGCGCCCGTTGGGGAAGCATCTCTCACACTCGCGGCAGCCCCTGAGGTTGAGTCTCGCCAGGACGACCTTTTCAACATCGCCCCCGGTCGCCGCGGCGCCTTCGAGGGCTGCGTCAAGCAGGAGATCGGTGTTGCCGCAGATCCTTGGACTTCCCATGAGACCGACTACGCTGACCATGAACCTACCTACGTCTCCGCCAGAGAAATACCCGTTTATGGAGATAATCCTTGCATCGGCTGACCAAAACGAATCCGCGCATAAATCAGATAGCTCGATGATCGCGGACAAGAATTTAGCGTCAGGTCGTCTTGCACATGTCTAGGTTCTCGAGTATCCTATCTTTCAGCGTCTTGTAGTAATGGAACGTCTTGACGACGTAATCGCACGCGCCGCCCTTCATTGCCTCGAAACTGATGTATGCATCGTCGCAAACGGTCGTGAAGATGATCGGGACCTTCAGCCCCATAGGCTTGATGCGTCTCAGGAGCTCGATGCCGTCGAAGTCGGGTAGCGCATAATCCAGCACGATCAGATCATACTTGTTCTTCTTCAGCTTCTCTATCGCCTCAGTGGAAGTCAAAGCGGCGTCGATTATGAACTGGTCCTTGGGGAGGTACTCCTTGCACAGGTCCAAGTGCTCGACGTTGTCTTCCACCATAAGAAGCCTCACCACCCTTTGCGAATCCTCCATACGTTTCCCCTACTCCAGAAGATATTGTGCTTACCATTAGTTAAATCTTGTTTGCCCTCGGCAGGACCACAGAGAACACGGATCCTTTCGTGTGATCTCCCGGGACGCGGTCCTCCACCCAAACCCTTCCGCAGTATCTGTTGCAGAGGGCGTTGACAACGGACAGTCCGAGACCGTGACCTTCCAGGCCCATCTCCGAATCCAACTGGTCGAATCTCTTGAAGAGTATCAGTTTCCGCTCGGCCGGGATGCCTTTCCCGGCGTCCGTTACGTCGATGTGCCAGTACTCATTCTCGTCCTTCACGAACGGCCTGACGACTACCTCCACCCAGCCTCCTCCGTACTTGCACGCGTTGCCGATGAGATTGTGGAAAACGTCCTTCAAGAACGGATCCGCCAGGACGTACGCGCTGTCCTGGGCGGGTCGGAAGTTGATCTCCACCTCACCGTACACGTGGCTGGTGCGCATCACCTTGATCATGTCGTTGATGAGCGGGATTATGTCTATCGGCTCGAATTTGACCTCCTCGTCCCAGGACTTGAGCCTGGACAGGTTCCTCACATCCGAGATCAGGTTCGATATATTCTCCGACTGAGTCAGGGCAGTGCGGACGTAGTGCCTCGCCTTCTCGTCCAGCTTAGGATCGGTCATGAGCATCTCAAGAAAGCCGTGAATCGGGACGTTGAAGTTCGCGACGTCGTGTGTAAGCAGGACGTTGTACATCTTGAGTGTCGAGGCGTACTCCTTCTGCTTGTTGAAGATGTATGCGTTCCTAATCGCCATGGCGGCCTGGGTCGAGAACATCTCGATGAGCTGGTACTCGCCCTTCGTGAACGGCACGCCGCTTGTCTTCTCCAGAGTCATGACCCCGACAGACTCCTCTCCGATCTTGAGCGGAACGCTGATCAATGAACTAGGCTCGTCGGGTGTGCCCTCGACCAGTTTGGACCTGTTGTCGTTCTCGGCATGCTCAACCAGCATACCCTGCTCGGTCTCCGCGACGATTCCGGTGATGCCTTCTCCGAGGTTCAACTCGTATCCGACCACGAATTGAGAGTACTTCGATATATCGGAGATGCATCGCAGCTTGCCCGTCTCCTTGTCGAGCTCGAATAGATAGCAGTTTTCGGCACTCACCAGCTCCTTCGCCTTCTGAAGAATGAGCCGGATGACCTCCATGAAGTCCAGCGTGCCGGATACGGCCTGAGAGGTCTGGTAAAGGCTCTGGAACATCTCGTTCCTCTTCAAGAGCTCAACTGACAACCTGGCATTACCGAAAGATGTCGCCACCTGGATGCAGAAAAGTTGTAGTATCGGCAGGAGCGGGCTGATGTTCCTGTTGATCTCGGAAGTCGCGAAGATCGCGCAACCAAGCACCTCCTGCCTAGATCTAATCGGAAGACACAGAAGTGTGGACACATCCCTGATGGCCGGAACCTTCTCGCGGACGACATCCAAGTTCTCGAACGCATATGGGGTATTGCCCTCGGCGGACTTGTACAGCGGAACGCCTTCTCTGAGCTCGCATTCTAGCAGGGCTCTCCCCTGCCTGAAATCCAACCCGGAGCAGAACATGAAGGGCTTGTTCTCCGGACCTTTTAGCCTGATTATCCCGAAGTCGAGCGACAACGATTGGATCAGCCGACCCAACTCGAGGTCGATGGTCTCCGCCGGGTGAAGAGTGCCTACGATGTCCGCGGAGCTCTCGGCAAGCAGTTCGAGGTTCCTATCGAGCTTAAGCGCTTCCTCCTCCAGGCGGTTCCATCCCTTAGGATCTTGAGCCAGGCCCAGCACCGCCGCGGTGTTTCCATTGCTGTCGTACAGGAATCTCGTCTTGAACGAGAGCGACAGCCTGTTCCCCTCTTTGGTCCGGATGGGGATGACGACGGTCGTGATCTTCCTATCGATCGCCAGTTTCAGAGCGTCGGCGAACCTTTCGAAGCCGAGAGAGTCTCCGTCGACGAACTTGGCTGCGTTCTCCCCGAGGATCTCCTCCTTCGAATATCCAGTAGCCGTTTCGGCGGCCCTATTGAACAACACCACGATCCCGTTACCATCCATCGCAAGTACGACGAATGGGAGCATGTCTATGGCCTCGTCGACAAGCTCGGACGAGGAGACGATCTCGACCTTTGAGGGCGACGGGGAACTTGATTCAAGGGAGAACACGCATACGCCTGTGGTCGAATCTTGGACCCTCATCGGAACGAGGACGACCTCGAACCGCAGTATCTCCCCGCTCGCTGCGATGAACTTTCCAACGATAGACAGATAATCGGAAGAACCGGATATGCATGAGTTCAATGCGCTCTCCATCTGTTTCGCATCTTCATCTAGCATCAGATTGAGGAGGGGCGATCCGACGATCTCGCCTGCTGGCCTCCCCAACTTTTTCTCCATCCAATGGTTGACGTAGGTCACGACGCCATCGACGTCAAGGCCGAAGATCAAACCTAGAAATCCGTTCGTCTGATAGTCCGAAGAAAGCGGAATACTGGAATTTCCGTTCAAACCAGCATCCTGTCTGGGCACAAGCTGATCCCTTTCCTCCATCGGAGGTAGTTTAATCTAAACAGGGTATTTAAGGCTAAAGGGCTGACTATCAGAATTCAGACTCACCAGATGGCGAAAGGAGGGAGATCGGGGAGGAATGCCAACGGAAGGCCAGACATACGCAAGAGCGACGATCAGTCTCAGCCACTTGAAAGCAGTTCGCGCAAGGTCGATGGTATCACCAGAAGGTTCATATAGAAACGCTATTTTCTAGCCGGCCAAAGGGTGCTCGGGATGGCAATACACCCCCTTTTCCTCTCCCGGGTGGCAATTCCGGGATTTTATGTCGGCTTGCTGCTCCCCCTCCCGAGCCTCTTTCTATCCTCCATCAGACTCCGAGCGCGATCCTGATCGCATCCCTCGTTCCCGGGGCCAGACCCAAGAAGACTATCGCGAACTTCATCACGTTCCCTAGGTTTGGATAGTGCTTGAGATCCTCGCGGAACCAGAAGTCTATCGCTAGTACGATGGCGACTACCATGAGGAATTTGACGATGAGCAGAGTCGCCGCCGTTCCGGTGACATCGATCAGGAAGTTCGGAAACACATGTTTCTCTCCGTATCCGTAGATGTCTATGCCTTTATAGGTGGCTAATCCGTCCAGGAAGTGCGCGAAGAACATGAGCAGGTTGACCGGTGCGAACAGCAATGCGATTTTTCTCGGTCCGAAGCGCCCGATGATTCCTAGAACCGCCGTGATCCCGAGGGCGATGGCGAATATCGTCCAGAGTTCAGCGACATGCATATGGATGACATGGCCAGTCTGAGCGACGAACTCGACTTGCCAGTCTTGATCGTAGTTGAAGGCCAGAACGTAAGCGGAAGCAAGAACGAGGCACAGGATACCGGTGGAGAACACCGCCGACGGAACGGGTTGAAGCCCTTTTGAAATCATGACGTAGAAGACGAAGATTGACGCAACCCCGAGCGCGATCGGCACGACCGCTGGCATGGAGTAGTTGAAGTCGGAAGGAGCCCAGAGGGTGACCGCAAAGTATACCGCCTCAAGGATGGCGATGAACAGGGAGAATATCGCCGTCTTTCGGGAGGGAGACCATAGCCGATCGTTCCTCTTGATCACTAACCCAGTCGCACATGCGCCGACGAAAATCAGGGTAACTACCACGTAGATCAGGGGAGAGATGAAGAAGTACTGAACAGACCCATGGAACAAGTTGGCATCCTCGAGCACTCTCGCGACCCCTCCGAAGAAGAACAGGGGCAGGGAAGAGAGGATGAGAAACAGGTCGACTTCGATCTTCAGACGCTTGGTCATCCTGTACATCGCAATGAGCGCAATCGCCAGGAAGAGGGCGTAGACGATCGTGTTGTAGACGTTGTATCCTTCTCTTATTCCGTCGACTAGGCCGCCCTCCTTATCAGCGACCACTGGGCCCCAGAAGTACCTGTAGATGAACTGGTCCCAGAACAGGTCAGGCAGGAGCAAGAGGCCCGCGGCGATGACGACAACGGGCACTAGGACGATGCCGCTCAGGATTAAGATTCTATGTCTGCGATATAGAACAGCCAGTCTTTCAACAAAACCCACTTTCACCGATAAATTGAAAAGGGGCAAGGGCTATATGAGGGTTCGTTTGGGTGTTTTGATGGATGAGGGTGATTTCACTAAAGCCCGCTCTATGCTTTTTCCTAGACAAGTGCTCGCCGGTCACGGCGTGCTCGCCCATGTCTCATCCGTCTGCAGGGATTTCGGGCTTTCCGGTACCGCCCTCATAGTCGTCGGCGAGAAGACCAAGAAGATCGCTGGGGACCTGGTCTCCGACACGCTCAGGAATGATGGCTATGAAGTCCAATTCGCGTTGGTCGGAGAGGCCAACGGCGAGAACCTCAAGACCGTCGAAAGAACGGCAAAGGAGGTCAAGGCCTCCTTTCTCCTTGGCGTCGGCGGCGGCAGCAAGATCGACCTTGCGAAGATGGCAGGCAAGGATCTCGGTCTCGCCTTCATCAGCATCCCCACCTCGGCATCGCACGACGGCATCGCCTCGGGCAGGGCCTCCATAAAGGGGAAGACTGGCCCGCTGTCCCTCGAGGCCAAGGTTCCGCTCGGTGTCGTTGCCGATACGAGCGTGATCCTGAAAGCGCCGTACAGACTCCTTGCCTCGGGATGCGCGGACGTTATCTCGAACTCGACCGCCCTCATGGACTGGGAGTTCGCGAGGAGACTCCGCAACGAGGAGTTCAGCCGGTCCGCGTATGCGCTGGCGAACTACACCGCACAGACGATCATTGACAACGCCGACCTGATCAGGCCAGACTTGGAGGAGAGCGTCTGGATCGCGATCAGGCCGATTATCATTTCCGGCATATCGATGAGCGTCGCCGGCAGTTCCCGGCCGACTAGCGGTTCGGAGCACATGTTCTCCCACGCCCTCGACGTCATAGCGCCGGGCAAGGCGCTTCATGGGGAGCAGTGCGGCGTCGGCTGCATAATGATGATGTATCTCCACGGTGGGGATTGGATGAGGATAAGAAACGCGTTGGGTAAGATCCAGGCTCCGACGTCGGCGATGGAGCTCGGGATCTCGAGGGAGCAGGTAATAGAGGCCCTGATGACGGCGCACAAGATCAGGAAGGACAGGTTCACGATCCTAGGCACTATGGGACTTACCTATGAAGCCGCGGAAAAAGTCGCGACGATAACCAGAGTGATCTGAAAATGGAAGAGGAAATGGAAGGTGAGATTGGTGGTAACGATTACGTTGATAGGGGAGCATCAGGCGAAGGAGGGCAGGGAGTTCGTTTACAGGGGGCCGTTGACCGAATGCAGGGACTGCAAATTGAAGGCGGTCTGCTTCAACCTTGATGTGGGGAGCACGTACAAGATAACGGTGCTCAGAGATGTCCATCATGAGTGCAAGATCCATGAGGAGGGTGTCAGGGTCGTTGAGGTCGAGAAGGTCCCGATGCGCTGCGTCGTCGGGCAGAAGTATGCGATGGAAGGCTCGGTCATAACCCTCGGGGACACAAGGTGCAAGAACTTGGGGTGCGAGAAGTACAGGCTTTGCTACCCTCTCGGGCTCGAGCGCAACGCAAAGTATAAGGTGACGGTCATCAAGGGCGAGGTGGAGTGCCCCGAAGGAAACAAGCTTGTCGAGGTCGAACTGGGATAGTCGCTCCGATCAACCGGCGAACTCAGCGTTCAGAACAGGTGCACCTCGACCTTCGCAATTTTCTTGATTCTGCCCTTCAACGTCCGCTCTCCACCCAGACCTCTCCGTTTTCCAGTATCTCCTTCTTCCAAAGCGGGACGACCTTCTTGAGCTCTTTAATAAGGAATTCGGCTCAGGCGAATGTCTCTTTCCTGTGACCGCTGGATACAGCAATAAGCACCATGTTGTCGCCTGACAAGAGCGATCCGACACGATGGATGATCGCGACATCTTCCAGACTGAACTTTTCCATTGCCCTGTTCTTTAGGTTGGACAACTCCTCCTCTGCCATTCCCTTGTAGGCTTCCATCTCCATACTCTTGATCTTCCGGCCACTTTCCTCCTCCCTGACCACGCCGACGAATGAGACGATGGCTCCCTGTGCGTTTGCTCCTGATCTGTCGGAGCACTTCATCGACGGAAAAATCTTCCTCAGTAACAAGAATCAACAAATACCCCTAGCCCCCGCTCACCGGCGGAAGGAGTGCGACCTCATCCCCTTCCTTAAGAACGACTTCCTCTTTCGCATACTTCTTGTTCACGGAGGCGATGATGGTGTCGGTAAGACCTCCAATCTTCGGGTACTTCTCTCTAAGGAATAGGAGCAGATCCGAAACGGTCGCTCCTTCGCTCAGAACCTGAATCTCTTCAGAACGCCCGGCAATATCCCGGTATGAGGCAAAGAACTTCACCGTGATCTTCACCGATTCACCGCCAAGTAGCTCTACCCGATTTCCCCACACGCGATATATGGATTTCGGTGCAGGTGTTGCCAATCCCTGGAAGGACGCAGGCCATCCGCGCTGATCGACTCACGAGGGAAGATCATTGAGTATCTTCGAAGGGAGACTATTGGGAACCGATCTGTGTTTGGCCTCTTTCGAGATCGGCTGGATATCCGACCGTTGCGAGATCAGTGGACCTAGAGGAGCAGTTACGCTAGGTGAATATAAGAACTCGATGAAGCATGCATTAGCAGGAGAATTTCAAATGTCGGACGGCCAGATAGTTCGTGACCTCAAACCTAGCGATGCGGGTGAAATAGTAGAACTTCTCGACAGAGTCTTGAAGTGGCCAGCATTTGAAATCGATACCCCGAAAACCGATTTCTGGAAATGGAAGTACTTGGACGTACCTTGTGGTCCTGCAATTGCAGGGTCAGTCACGGACCAGACAGGTTTTCTATGCCATTCAGGCGGACTTCCAAAAAAGATCGTCATTGGCAGCAAAGAGTACCCATGTACAGCGGGGGTGCAGCTTATCGAACTCAGATGGACAGACCTGGGCCCGTCACGGTCGGCCGGCGATGTCCTGCATCATGTCGACCGTTCTCCTTATATTGTCCCTTGAGGCGTTCGGCGGGATGCGCATCCGGTAGCACTCGGCCTTGCCGAAGAAGTCAGCGAACAGGTCCTGGTAGTCGGCTTTGTGACAGAACTTGAGCCCCGCAAGTTCGGCCAGGATGTTATGGCTGTACCCTCCGTTGTTCGCCCGGGCCCACTCTGATGCCACCACCAGTGCCGCCGCCTCGTCCGACCTCGCTTTCAGGATACTCGGTTGCGCGCCGCTCCGTTCAAGGAGGAAGGCGTACGCCACTTCCCCCGATGTCCTAGTCGGGCATCCGGGAAACACCTTGTCGAAGGCGGCGTCGCAGGAGAAATTAGATCGGGAGAGGATGTTCTCCTTGACCCATCGGGTGAAGAAATGGCCGCCCTCCAACGACTGGCCGAGTCGATGGAACGAAAGCCGCCGTTCCTGTCGCCTTCGTTCCTTCTCATCGGGAAACAGGCGTCCCAAGAGCTCGGGGAAGAGGGCGGCATTACGCTCGGAGAAGCTGATAATGGGGTCGTACGTCGTGCATCTTCCGCCTCTGTCAAAGAAGATGTTTTCATTCCCAACATAGGAGGCGCCCCGGCTCAGCAATTCGAGCAGCACTGAAGTCTTGCCGCTCCCGGTGATGCCCGGAAAGATGATGACCTGATCGTCGATCGACACACCCGATGCATGGGCCAGGTAGTTGCCGTTCTTCGCGATCATGCGGTTGATGACAGGGGTAATGACATAGTGATCCAAGTGAAACTCGTTCGCATCTCCGCTACAGGTGATGCTAGCAGGCCCGACCTCATAGGTGCCGTTCTCGAAGACGATCTGGTAGGCACCGTCACGGACCAACTTGCCCTCATCTAGCGGGATTGCGTCCTCCGACACCTCGCCCCTTGCTATGCTCAGATCGTGGCGCGCCGGCCTGGTCTTCCAGGACTGCCACTTCATTTGCAGGAAAGGGAAGTCCTGATCCAAGTGGGTTCTAAAGATGCCGGCGAAATCGAAGTCGTGACCCGCCTCCCCGCCCCAGTTAGTCATAAAGCTTACCTGAGGCATCCATTCGGTTTCACGGATATGAATCTGCCCGTTCCGTACTGTTGGCGTGCCTCCTCACTATCCGGCAAGACCCTCAACGTGGTCATGGCGTGTTTCGGGCATCTGGAACTGCTAGCTCGAACCTCAAAGTCCCTACTTCAAGAGTATATTGATGTACACGAATCGTTTTGAGTTGCCTGAATAGCTGAAGGTATAATGTCTTCAAACCGTTAGAGACAATGATCTCTCTCCAATACCTCCATTAGCATTGAGGCAAATCACTGTAGACGTGATGTTGGTGCAGGAAAGTTGGATGGGTCAGGAAGTGGTCCGAAAATATGTCAGCTGTTGAAGCGGTGGAACGTGCGGAGTCCCACACTATGGAAGAAAGAAGACCTCAATGCCCCAGGGTTGCGTCCTTTGATTTCAATCCTAACTCAGAAGCATTGGTCTTGGCACCTCATCCTGATGACGAAGTACTTGGATGTGGTGGGGCGATTTGTGAGTTCGGAAGAAAGGGAATGCATGTCAAGGTCGTCTACATGACTGACGGTCGCCATGGAAGCACATCAATTCCAATGGACAAGCTAGTCAACGTAAGGCGAAAAGAGGTGATGAACGGGCTGCGGGTCTTGGGATGCAATGACGTTGGATTCATAGAGAAACCGAATCAAGGATTTAGATCCGACAATGTTACGGTAGGAGTGTTGAAGTCGATTCTGGACGACTACAAACCTCGATTGCTCTTCCTTCCACCCTTTGACGATTTCCACCCAGATCATGCGGCAACCAGCAGAGCGGCCGCCATCGCCCTGAGAGATTATGACTATGTTGTTGATTGCCACTTTTACGAAGCAATGACGACCGTGACTCCGAATGTTATCGTAGATATGACGGACGTCATGCGTTTCAAGATCAAAGCTATGAGGAGGCATAGATCCCAGATTGACGTGGTGGACTATGCAAAGAAGATTAAGGGTTTGAATTCATATCGGTCGACCTACGGCAGGGAAGTGCGTTAAATACTGTGAAGCCTTCTACAATTGCTCAAAAACTGATCTTATCGACCTGCCCGAAAAATCAGGCATTCTGCAGTGACCTGGAATTCTGTCCTCTGGTCTATCGAATCGGGTGGAGCAGATCATAGTAGTGGTTGCCCGGGAGCGAGGGTAAGCTCAGGCTCACCCGATTCGGTCGCTCCTGGAAAGCGGCCGTAGGAGCAATTCGGAGAGGCAAAAGCTTCACCTTACCAAGCCAGCAATTTCGAGATCAACTCTCCATTATGGATCCAGGGGGATCTCTTGTATCGACCTTTAGCCGTTTGTTATGGGTGTATCCTGTCACTTCGCTATTTGTCCTGAGGTTCCTTTGGAATGGGTCCAGGAGTCTTTCGGACGGGATGTATCAATCGGCTAACGATTGAGTAGAGTAACAGAGTCATTCGACCACTGGAAAAAGGCCGTCAGTGAATGGCTTGGGGCTCTTTGCTTCCAAATAAGGTAGCCACATTAATAGTGGCATGTGTTGGTCTTGTTAATGCTCATGCTCGCATAGTCAATCGGCGAGAGTGATACGAGCCCAATAGTCCTATTCCTCAGCACAGTCCCACTTGAGGCTGTTCTGTGAAATCCTTACTGTCATCAAGGGCCATCACGGGAGCCGCAAATGTCTTCGAGTGGGCGTGATAACTTTCTTCGGATGCGATAACCTCAGTCTTCGTCATTCTTGACAGATTTATGTCTCTCTACCGTCTAAACAGAGTTACCATGCAGTTCGTTTCGACTCGATGTTTGTTCATTGATTACTCGATGTCATTGATGACCAATCATTCCGGAGTGACGTTAAAGAAGAAGCACAGCCCCTCGCCACCTCCCGCTTCGTGACAAACACTCCCTGGGAATTAGGTTCGGTTGAGATGTCAAGCTTCTTTAGGGAAGTCACTCGCTTTATTGATACTTTTGAAAAAGTCTAGACTGAAAGCCATGTCTCCCCCATCCGGCGTCAGGATTGTCAGAAGTCTCGGAAAAATGGTGGGTACAGTTGTCACTGATATTCAACATGGGATAATTCCTGGTCCTCCAAGCTTATTCGTAGCTAATAAGACCAATTTGATGTACGGGTCGCTCACAAAAGGATTCATAGCGATTGACTTAACTAGTAATTTCACTGCTTCCTTCTTTTTCCCACAATAGCCCTCGCGGAAGGCGAGCACAGAAAGAAAAATCGCATTAGCTTTCCTATCTGCATCGAACAACGTCCGATTACGCTCATAGATTATCCGGTCGAATTTTGGGGCCAAGTAGTAGTTCTTTGTGAGTTGGTCGAGTTTATGCCAGTGATCGCGACTTAGAATCTCCCTTACACAAGAGAAACGATAATGGGACGCAAGTCTTATTAGAAAATCCCAATCCTCATTCATCCTTAGTCTTTCGTCAAATTCGCCTACCCTGAGAACATCTTCCCTTAGAATCATAAGCGAATTCATCCCGATAACGCAGCTACATAGAAGGTTGTGAAGGATATTGCCCTCAAGGTCGAATGTTCGCTGCTCCAAAATTCTTGATTCGCTATCTAGGTAAGTCTCACTTAAGCAATAAGACACCCTATATTCCTTGCCCCGTTCGTTCAAGTTGATAATCTGTTTCTCGATTTTCCTTTCGAACCATTCGTCGTCGCTTCCCAAGAACGTGATGTATCTTCCATGTGCTGCATTGACACCAGTATTCCAAGCAGCGGCGACACCTCTATTCGTATCATGCCTTATGCAACAAATCCGACTATCCTTGATCTTGTCCAATATACTCTTAATGTCCTCGCTGGACCCATCGTCTACGATAATAATCTCCAAGTTCCCATAGGTCTGATTGAGTACGCTCTTCAAGGTGCGAGGCAGCAGTTCCAACCTATTGTAAACAGGGATAACAACACTGACCAATGCGGTCCTGGCTTCGTAGGAATTCGATCGATCAGTGTCTAGGATGGAATCCGACATAACCATGTGAATAATAAATGGCTGAAATCTTAATTAAATGTATCTGGCAATCTGTTTCACATACTTTGATCTCGAGTCCAAAGTCGCCATGACCTGTTTGACACAACTTTCCGAAAGAATCATCTAGTCAAATTGGAATAGCGAGTCAGAAGGGCGTCAACATTAATGAGTTGTGCTGTACAAAAGAGCACTTCTCCCGAACGCAAGGATTGCTTGGTGAGTGTCATAATTCCAGTCTACAACCGGACGGGTTTGTTAGCCAGGGTAACAAAGAGCGTTCTGACGTAGACGTACGGTAATCCACAGATAGCCGTCATCCACGACGGATCTACTAAAGACATCAAGGGCGTTCTAGACAGATTTGACGATGATCGCATCGACTACATCCGACACGAGGCAAACCGTGGTGTTGCCGCCGCTAGAAATACTGGCATACGGTCCACGCACGGCGAATAAATCGCCTTTCTTGATACCGATGATGAGTGGTTTGAACGAAAAATCGAGAGACAACTATCCGATCTGATTGATAGAGGGGATGAGTGTAAAATTTGTTATCACGCAGCGGATTTCTATGAAGATGCCGATTCTGAGATTGTTGGAAGATATACCTTTGACAAAGAAGAGGACATATTGCGGTACGTACTTGAGGGGAATTGCACTAGGATAGTCTCATAGGACGGAAATCGAAGCGTGAAACTCGTCTGGTTCGTGGGAGCGTTCCGAACCCGCTATCCTTGCACGTACCCGTCAAACCTACGCCACCAGGCGCAGACTCTTTCTCCCCCTTTTTCGTGTAAAGTCAAGAGTGGGAGTGGGCCCAAGGAGAGTTGGACACACGAAAACGACTGGCAAAAGGTCGATTTGTACCGTTTACGGTACACAACACCTTTTCGAAGGCAAGAGAGACCGATCAAACCTCTTCCGTTATTTTTCTGATTTCGATGATGGATATATTATTTGCACCAAAGCTGATATGTGGGTTCAAGGGACTGTCAGAACGGAGAGGCAAAACATGTTAGTAATGATGATACCGAAGCATAGTCCCGAGTCCTGTCCCGCGTTCGAAGCCGAGTAGAACCAGACCGAGCGACATGATTATCGTCGACAACGCACATCTTCTCCTGCAAGAAAAGGCGTATCATCCGGTCATCGAGGCGGGAGACTCATCGGCCCATGGAAGACCTTGTCAGCGTTATCATTCCCGTTTACAACCGATCCGCGTTGGTGCCGAGGGCAATCAGGAGCGTCCTGAGACAGACCCATCGCAACCTAGAGGTCCTAGTCGTCGATGACGGTTCGGACGAGGATATACAGGGAATTGTCGATAGATGTCAGGACCCGAGGCTGCGCTTCGTTCGGCACGAGATCAACCAAGGGGCGGCCGCCGCCTTTAACACTGGAATCAATGCGTCGCAAGGGCCTTTCCTCTCCTTTTTGGGAAGCGATGACGAATGGCTTGAACGGAAAGTGGAGGTCCTGCTGGATCAGATGAGAAGAAGCGACCGGCGTGAAACCGTGACATATTGCCTCAACGAGGTCTACATCGACTATGAGTCGAGGGTGAAGCCCGGTAACGATTTCTGCAAAGATGGCGAAATCATGCATCACGCCCTCGCCCGGTGCTGTGTTGGTATGAACCAGATGCTGGTGCCCAGGGATGAGATAGTGGCGGCAGGAAGGATGGATGAGGCGTTCCGCATGCACATGGATTGGGACCTGCTGATTCGTCTGGCGCGACGGTGCCGTTTCTCCTGCGTCAAGGAGGTGCTCGTGCGTGACCACATCCATAAATACTCCCGCGTTACCACGGATTGGGGCAAGTCGGCGCATAACATGCGCACTCTCTACTTGCACCACAGGAGGCTGTTCGAAGAGGACCACGAAGCCCGGTCCCTGTTCTTCGAGTCAATGGCGTTCATCAACTATCGGGCTGGTCACCGGGAAGGCGCGATTGGAGCACAGTTGAGATCGGTCATCTCCGATCCGCTCCGTCTCGATGCCTACCTCAGGATGATTCTCCTGATGACCGGCCGGGTCGATGGGAAGCTAGCCGAATCCGAATGATGCATCAGTTCTATTTGATAAAAATGAGCAATTCTTGAAGACTTAGTCAGTAGCAGGTGAGAATGGGTCACTCACACCTTTAGTCAGTCGTTTCCGCTCCCATCTGCCGTCTGAAATTTCAAAAGTGTCAAGAGAGGGGCCCACGCACCCCAGCTTGTCCAGACATTCTTTTTATGAATTCATGACCATAGAAGCTCGTCATCGAGCCTCAATGAGCGAATATGTGGGTTGAACCCGTTTCTTCTATTTGATATCCAAAACTCCTCAGTAGCTTCACAAGTTTTGGATGCTGCAATTCGTTCTCACGGTCCCGGTGGTATGACGCAATGCTCCATTGTGGATGGTATCTCTCGATCATCCGACGGGCACCAAGAATTGCCAGCTCTTCAGCGCCTTCTATGTCCATTGTTATGAAGTCGACTCTTTCTATCGCATTGCTTTCAACAAAACTGTCCAGCATAATGGACTCGACCATCTTGGTGCCATAGTGCTGTCCGCCTGGGTTTTTCTCAATTATGTTGGATTCTTTTGTGATATCAAGAATGCGGATTTCAATTTGACCATTCAAGTTTGACACTGCCTTGGGGACAACTCTGCAATTCTCAAGGTGATTAGCAGTGATATTCTTCTGTAAAGACCTGAATGTTGCCGGTTCAAAAGAATAGACGCGACCAGAATCGCCAACCATCTTTGACATAATCACAGTGATTGTTCCGATATTTGCGCCTATGTCGAAGACAGTATCACCGCATTTAGGCCGGAAGTTTGAAGAGAAGTAGGGGGGTGGATATAGAAAAGACTCCTTGAGTAAGTCGATAATTCCGCTCATGAAACCATGGTAATCTTTGGGGTCGATGTCCAAGTCGTAATAGATGCGATACTTTGCAAATTCTAGGTATTTTGTGCCTGATTCATCTTCCTTGACACGGTTAAGGATTAATCTAGCGCGATAGCCTGAGTCCTTGGCCATCGATGCATAAAGCAGACGTTCACGAAGACTCAGTGGAGAATCCGTTCTTCGAATGAGGTCTAGCCTCCATTGGATTGAACGTCTAAGTGTTTCAATCATAGATAGCACTCATTTGAAAGAGTCCGAACGCGAAATTCTCTCTAGAGACAATATCAATTGACCCTAATATCAACTTGCCTTAACTCATCTGCCGTCAGAACCGTCAGAGAACGATTCCGAACGCCTCCAAACGCTTTTTGTATCTTTATCCGAGAAAGATGCGATGAGCAGTTATACCACGAATCGCTTGATGAATCCAAGGGCGATTGGCAATTAAAGAGAATGCAGGAAACGACATCGTCATAGATCAACAACTTCTTGATAGATTGAATGAAGTGCTTCAATCGTGGGCGCCTTCGTCGAAAGGAGGCTACTTTGCCGTGGAATTCCTAAAGAGGTCTAAGGACGATCTGCGCGATTCGAAGGTGTTGTTTCAACAGAAATGCTATGCCAACCCTGTTTTCTTATGTCAGCCGTTAGTTGAAAAGGTAGTGTAATCGTTTCTATATGCGACAAACGACCTTAAGAGTTAGGAAGACGCCTACGCCAAGCATATCGGGATAGGACACGATTCTATCGCAGCACTTGAGCAATTTCGAAATCAACCGGAAGATCACCTTCGATGTCTGGACGTTCTTGAAAGGTTTCCACGGAGCACGTTCTTAAAGACTGGCCATGATGAAATTACTGTCTGCATTCCCAGCGCTTTATAAACCTGACGATTCTCGCTGAGTATTATCGTCGTTTACCTGGTGACGTCTACCACCTCCCAATCATGCATGACAAGGAAAGGGAACTCTTTTTCGACATAGCCAGTGCCAAAGAAGTCACCTTCCTCCACATATATCTCGCCGGCCGGTGAGACGTGGTCAATCCACTCACCCAGCATCGAGATAGCGGAAGTGATTGTGTATAACCCGCTTATCAGCGGAAGATGTTTTATGTGACACTTGAGCACCTTCTCCCCTTTCTCCAGGATGGGAATTTCGAAGCCAATTTGACGAGTCGAACAACTAATAAGATTCTGACCGATGTTGGAGTGAATCATTAGCCACAAAACGGCGTACCTGATGGATTCGTGACAAATGACTTTGAAGCAGAAGTGAGCGTCATCACCACTTCTCAAATGACTGACAACGTTGCCAGCGGCATCTTCGCACCAAAATTCCACTATCAAGGCACGACGGCTTCCTTTTCTGTCTGTTCTAGTTGCAAGATTCTGCTTACTCAGTTTCTCGTAGATCTCATTCTGGTAAAAGTCGATCCCTTCGGTTTGACTCCCGTCGAAAACCTTCTCCCCCCCGCTCAGAACAATCGCACGAGTGCACAGCGACTGAACGGCCGCCATGTTATGGCTCACAAACAGAACCGTTCTGCCGCTTTCCGACACATCTCTCATTTTGCCAAGACACTTCTTCTGAAATGCATTGTCCCCGACAGCCAGGACCTCGTCCACCAACAGGATTTCGGGCTCAAGTTGGGCCGCGACAGCAAACGCGAGTCTCACGTACATTCCACTCGAATATCGCTTGACTGGGGTTTCTATGAACTTTTCCACCTCGGCAAATTCGATTATGTCGTTCAGCTTCGAATCGATCTCCGTCCTCCTCATGCCCAGTATTGCACCATTGAGATAGATGTTCTCTCTGCCCGTCAGCTCGGGGTGAAAACCGGTCCCAACCTCGAGAAGACTGCCAACCCTTCCCCTGAGGATGGCCTCGCCGCTCGTCGGATAGGTGATACGAGACAGAATCTTAAGCAAAGTGCTCTTTCCTGCACCATTCCTTCCGATGATGCCGAGCACCTCCCCTCTTTCGAGCGTGAAGGAAACGTTGTGGAGGGCGAGGAATGTCTCCTTCTTTGACCTTATCTTTCTGATTGTTTCAATCGGATGAGTGACTAGATTCATGATGCTCTCGGATATTCTCCCGTAGCCTCCATATTGGCCAATGACGTACTCTTTGGAAACATCGCGAACTTCGATTATTGGCTCTCCCATCTAGATCACATCCGCCATTCTCCTCTCATACCTCTTGAAGTACAACATGCCAGTGATGAAGATGGTAAGCGACATGATGAATGATAATCCGAAGTAAAACCAGTCTATCGAAGCGTTCCCGAGTATCATCGCCCTCTGCGCAGTCATGATCCCGGTTAGAGGATTCAGGTTAAACAGAAAGCTGTACTGTTGGGGAACCAAATCCCCGGCGTACAAGACTGGGCTCGCAAACATCAGAATCTGAACAAAGAACGGGACGACATACTGGATATCCCGGTACTTGACAGAGATCGTCGAAAGCCAAAACCCCAATCCTGAAGCAAGGATCACGGTCACAACCAGAGGCAATAAGACAAACACTATCGAAATAGTTGGGGCTACCTGGAAGTAAGCCATTAGACCGATCAGAATCACAGCCGCTATGGCGTAGTCGACAAGACCGATGACACAAGCGCTCATCGGAATCAGAATCCTCGGAAAGTAGACTTTCGACAAGAGATTGGCGTCCCTTACTAGACTGTTAGTCGAATTGGTCACAGCGCCTGAGAAATAGGTCCAAAGAATCAACGTTGGATATACGAAAATCGCGTACGGCATCCCTCCTGAGGGGATTTTCGCCAACCCTCCGAAAATAAGCGTGAAGACGACCATATTGACCAAAGGGTTAATGACGGCCCATGCCACTCCTATGACCGTCTGCTTATAACGTATCTTGATGTCTTTCCAGGTTAGAAAGTAGAGGAGTTCGCGATATGCCCATAGGTCAGATAGGCCAAGACTCGAAGCTTTCTTCTTTGAACTGACGACCGTGATGTTCTTGTCGTCCATTTTAATCACTCTTGATCTCATCGACGAGAGGCGCATGGAGAGGTCTTAGCTCAAGTCGGGTCGTTGAAAGGCTATGCTCAAGTTGTCTACTTCCTTGCTTCTGAATGTCACGCTCCATCCCCTCTCCCGAACTCCAACCTAGATCAGTATTCGCCTCGAATCCGATTCTACATAGCATTCCGGACAAGTCGTATAATCTAGGATTCGCATTAATCTTGTTGGCCTCGAACCCTTTGCACAGAGGCCGTTCTGCAAGATGCGGTCCCTCTTGACCCGTTATCTCCTTTGTTAGCGTTTTTCTCGAAACCAAGGACCCACTCAACAGGCTGAACAGCTAAACTACACTTAATTTTTTCTGGTCATTTTAACTTTCCTGTGACAAATTCTGTTATTGCAATCCTGAGCGGACCGGACGAATCTCAGGCGTTCAAACGAGTGCAGCCGACTAACGGAAGCTCTCTCCAGTAATCCTCTCGAACATCTCAACGTATAAGCTGCTGATCTCTTTGACCTTCTGGTCCGGCAATGGAGGTATGTCCGGCTCCGGAAGGCTATTCTTCCTGGCCTCCATCAACTTCTCGTGGTAGCCTATGTCTCTGTAATACTGTCTGACGGCTTCCTTGCTCAGCTCCACGAATCTTCCTGCAGCATAAGAGTCCTGGTCCCACCATCTGTCCTCATCCGCAGTGCCGAAGGTGTCGACAACCATAAGCCTCCGCTTATCATCAAAAGCGAACTCCTTCTTGCCGTCAACGTGAATGAGCATCCGCTCGTCAGCCTCGGCGGCAATCAGGCCATCGATCTTCTCTACCATCTCAAGAACCCTAACATACTCCTCCTCAGTCATCCCAGATATCTTCATCGCCTCTTCCTTTGAGACAGATCTGTCCACTTTCTCTAGCTTGGTGGTGGTCTCAAGATACGCTTTCGGAAGCTTCTCGCCATATGATATCTTATGATTCTGAGGGAATCCCATCTCCACTGGCGTTATCTCGCCGCTCTTCAACCTGTCATGCAACGACCCAGCAACATACTGCCTGCTTATGAACTCGAGTGGAATGAGGTAATTCGTGCAATTGCAGCCGAGCTTTCCATAATCACTAATGACATTCACCTTCCTCACCCTCATACGATTCGGAGGAATTAGTTCGGTGAAGTGCGTCCTGATCCCGTCCTTCTTGAGGAGCTGGAACCAGAATGCCGATGTCCGGCAGAGTGTCTCACCTTTGAACGGTACGCGTGTAGGGATGACCTTGTCGAAAACTGATATGTTGTCGGTGAAGACGAACTCGAGAGTGTTCTCATCCACCTCGTAAACCTGTTTCACCTTACCCACACGAAACAACTTCATCCGGTCACCGGCTATTGTAAACGGATAGGCCTTCATATTGTTTTTGGTTCAATTCTCCCCATACCAGACTGAGAAATGGTATGACAACTAGATTGGCGAGAATTATTATCTCCGGTGCACTCTACAGTTTGTAGAATGGTCCTCGAAATCAGGGAAATCCGGTCGAAAGGTGATTTCGACCTCTCGGAAAGGGACTGGAACGAAGTTCTGCGAACGAGCGGGGAGGACGACGTCTTTCTCAAAGTGGAATGGCTCAGCGCATGGTTGGAAATCTTTGGTAAGGGCAAGGAAATACTTGTTATGAAGGTGTCGGATCGAGACAGGATCGTCGGGTTCGCTCCCTTTGCGATATCTGGTAGAAGATTCTATTCATCCAAAAAGGTGGAGTTCATCGGCTCTGGACCCTCCGATAGGTGCGCGATTCTGGCCGAGAACGGACGGGCGGACGTTCACGCCGCAGTATGGGAATACATAACGCGAAGGGAAGGCTGGGATACTATGGATCTGAAGGACATCAGGCAGGACTGTCCTACTGCATGCAATCTAAGGAGAATGTTTCCGAACGCTGAGTATGAATCGAACGTCTCACCGTACGTAACGATCATCGGCACTTATGAGGAATACGTTCGCGGACTTAAGAGGAAGGACAGACACAGCATGCAGAGATGCTGGCGCCGTCTATCTGAGAAGCATAATGTGACATTCGGGTTGAGGAAGCCTAAGGATGCGAATGATGACTATTACCGAGAGTTCGTGAGGCTAGGCAATGCCAGGTGGGAAGGGTCGGGTACCAAGAGCGTCCTAGCATTTCCCGACATGGTGAAGTTCGTCGGGCGAGTTGTGACAGGCCTCGCGAGGGAGGGAATTCCAACCCTCCACTATCTGAAGGAGGGGGACAGGATCATCGCCATAGGGTTGGGCTTTGAATACCTCCGGAGGTACCTCTGCTTCCTGTCAGGATTTGACCCTGAGTTCTCGACATACTCGCCGGGGTCTCTGCTCCTCGGGAAAGTCCTTGAGATGTGCTATCAAAAAGGAATTAAGGAGGTCGATCTCTTAAGGGGGGCTGA
>JBEKKT010000012.1:0-48003 GCA_050010535.1 Methanomassiliicoccales archaeon
CAAACTGCTCCCGCGTCTTCATGTCGATTCCGTAGTAGCAGGGGGCCCTGACAGGAGGACAACCGATTCGAACATGGACCTCCTTTGCCCCCGCCCTTCGCATCATCTCGACAATCTTACGCATCGTAGTGCCACGCACAATGCTATCATCCACTATCACCACCCTCTTCCCGCTGATGCTGGATTTGATGGGGTTGAGCTTTAGTAGGACGCCCTCGTCCCTCTTGTTCTGCTCCGGGAGTATGAAGGTCCTCTCGACATATCTGTTCTTCATGAAACCCTCCTCGTATTTGATCCCGGATCTCTCAGCAAACCCCAATGCATGTGCCCTCCCCGAATCTGGCACGGCGACGATGACGTCCGCGTCGACCGGCTGCTCCTCTGCCAGCCTCCTCCCTATGTTCTTGCGAAGCCGATAGACCTCCTTCCCGTCGATTATGGAATCGGGTCTGGCAAAATAGACCCATTCGAACATACAGTGGGCGTTGTGGACCGGAGAAGGCACTTTCGAGGACGTGAACCCGTCTGGCGTGATCTCGACAATCTCACCAGGAGCAACATCCCTTGTGAATTCCCCGCGCATGATGTCGAATACCGCGCTCTCAGACGCGATCCCGTAGCCATTAGGCACCTTGCCGATGCAAAGCGGCCTGAAACCGAGCGGGTCCCTAACGCCGAACACCCGTCCCCCTATCATTAGGGTCAGAGAGTAGGCCCCGTCAAGGATTCTCATTGTGTTCTTGATCGCTCTAATGGCATCGGTGGTCTGGGTCAGCTCGTTTGCTAGCAATCGGACGATAATCTCAGAATCGGTTGTCGTGAGGAACGCCCAGCCCTCCAATTGCAGCCTTGCACGAATCTTGTCCGCGTTGACGATGTCGCCATTATGACCGAGGGCGAGCTCGCCAGCGGATGTAGTCACGACAATCGGCTGGCAGTTCTCGATGCTTGAGCTCCCAGTGGTCGAATATCTGACATGACCTATGCCGGTGTTGCCACAGAGAGCCTCGAACTCCCTCCCGAGAAGGACCTCGCGGACGAGGCCCATGCCTCTGACAGAGCGTATGTGACCGTCGAAAACAGCTAGACCAGCACTTTCCTGCCCGCGGTGCTGTATAACCCTGAGCGACTTTTTCAATGAGTTGGCAACGTTGCAGGTCAGCGCCATGCCAACGACCCCACAATGGTGCTCGGGCTTGTCCGTCAGGACATCACCTCATGAGCGTCAATGCGTCTTCGCCCAGGTATATGACCTAATCTTGGTCGTCTTGCCATACCCGCACGAAGCGCAGACGCCCTTCCTGATATTAAAAGCGTTCTTGCCGCATCTTCGGCAAGGTACGTGGGTCTTGCGGTTCGCATGCTTTCCTTTTGATGGCGTGCCTTTGCTCATTCATCCAGCTCCTAGGGGGATATGTATATGACGTTGTCCCCTCGGACTATAGTGACCTCGAGCTTCCTCACGACCTCGTTGTTGATCAGTTCCTCGGCGTTCTTGAGAACCAGGTTCATATGAGGGTCGTAGCCGTCGAGGACGCCCCTGTACTCCCTTTTCGCCTTGAGTTCGACGATAACCTGACTACTGATGGCTTGATTGAGAACCGTGAGCGGTTTCTGCATCCTCGGTCACCATTCGCCCGATAATTCCCTGACTATATATTCTTTTGGATTTACTGGTGCATCCAATGCTCACACGAACGTGCCTAAAGTGGGTGCGTCCAGTCGATCCATGTCGTAGAAGATTATTCCCTCTCTTATGCCGTCACGATCCGGCTTTCCTCCGCGGACGTGTCTGAGGAGCGAAACCCTCCAGAGGAGGTCCAGAATGGAGGTCGCGAGAGCCCCGTAGTACACGTTCGACACGAAGTCATCATAGCCATAGTTATCAACCAGGTAGTAGGCGTAGCCGAGCATGCTGTCACGGTTGTTCAGTGTCTTGAGATAGTCGTTGAGCGGCTCCTTACCCCCGTTCTCCGGAGGAAGCAATCTGACTTCCAGCGGATCGATCGACCTCTTGTGATACGTGTCCCCCGCATCATCGAGGAGAGACCATTCGACCTTTCCGTTCTTCACCTCGAAGATGTTCCAGTCTCCAGCCTCGTCGCAGTACACCGGAACGGCCAATGGATCAGCGGAGGATAGGGAGACCAAAACCGTATCGCGCGCCGCATCCTCTAGACCGTTCATGTCGACCTTCTCGCCTTCCTTGATCTCGACCTTTGATAGGTCCATCTCCGTTTCATCCGTCGACGTCTCAAGAACCTTCGCCACAAATTGAAGATCCGAGAATAATCCGGTCCTCGAGTAGACGACGCTCCTAAGCTTGTCCGGCGGCGAGTGCACACCAGCATCCACGCAGTTCTCAAAGAAGTCCTCGTAGACCTTCTTCGATTCCGAGAGTGCGGACCCGAGCGCTTCCATGTTCTCCTCGATCAAGGCAGATCCGATCATGAGGGCGTCCTCGCCATTCCTAGTCCAAACGCCCCTACAGGACAGGTCCGCCTCGATCTGGACCCTGTTCCCGACGTATAGGCGGAACGGGAATTGGCGACAAAAGTGAGGTCTATCCTCATAGACGACACACCTTCTATTCTCAAGTAAAGAGCACGACCCTTTCCCTTTCTTCAGCGATATGGCGGTGTGACCGCGGGGGGTTCTCTTGAGAATGAGCCTATCCGGGTACTTCTCTCTGAAGAATCGCCTCTCCTCCGGCAGGATCTCGGGCTGGCAGAGACAGCAAAGCTGGCAGCGGTCGATGCACTCGAACGTCCGGTTGACGAGATCCGAGAAGTCAACTTGGTGTCTCTCTCTTGCGAGCAATGACATCCCTTCCGATTCGCTCACCCACGAGCCCGCCCTCTTCTACGATCTTGACCCCGCGCAGGAAGGTGGCGTGGGGGAACATCGCCTCCCAGCCCTCGAAGGCCGTCCAACCGCATTTGCTGTGCAAGTTCCTTGCGGCTATCCTCATCACGTTCTTGCTATCAACGGCTATGAGGTCCGCGTCCCTTCCAACCTCGATCTTTCCCTTGTTTAACCCAAATATCTCCGCGGGCCTCTCGCAGGCCGCCTTGACAACAATGTCTAATCTCAGCTGATTCTTCTTCACGAGTGCGAGCAACAAGGGCAGACCGGTCTCGACGCCAGGCATGCCAGAGGGGGCATCTGAGAACTCCTGTTCTTTTTCCTCGATCGTGTGAGGAGCGTGGTCCGAAGCGAGCACGTCGATCCTGCCGGAACCGAACGCATCGAACACCGCTTCCCTGTCTTCCTTGTCCCTGAGCGGCGGGTTCACTTTGCCGAAGGATCTCAATTTCGAGCGCTTGTCGAGGAGGAGGTGGTGCGGTGCGACCTCCTTCGTGAAAGGCAGGTTCGCCAGAGCATCGAGCCCCTGCTTGGACGATACATGACATATGTGAATGCTGCCCGCTCCTCGGATCCTCGAGAGCTTGATTATCGCCGAAGCCTCGGCGGAGGCGGGCCTATTCCTGCCGTGCTCGATCAGGTCCATCTCTTGAGCGTTTCCTATCATGCCCTCATCCTCCGCGTGAACGCAGAGTACCTTCCCTGTCCCCGAGACGGAAGAGACAATCTCTGAAACATCATCGTCATCTGCAACCAGCAAGTTGCCGGTCGTGGAGCTCATGAAGAGCTTGTATCCAGCTACGCCCTTCGATATCGCCGCCGGGTCTGTCTTCGGAGAAGTACCTCCGAGTAGGCCGTAATCGACCCAGGCCTTCTTAGAGACCGTTGCGGCTTTCTCTTCTAAGGACCTCGAGGTCAGGGTCGGCGGTATCGTGTTCGGCATGTCCAACACGCAAGAGACTCCACCGAACGCGGCGGACACCGTCCCGGTCTGGAAGTCCTCCTTCTTGGTGAGTCCTGGATCCCTGAAATGAACGTGGGGGTCGATCGCAGCTGGTAGGATCAACATATCACCAAAATCGATATGCTCATCGCCTCGGAGCTGCTTCTTGATTGCTCTTATCCTGCCGTTCTCGATGCCAATGCAGCACTGGACCAATTTCTCCTTGACGAACGCCCTGCCCTCCACAACAAGGTCCATTGGATCACTTCAAGGTCTTCCTGGCCACGCGTCCCCTCGGTTCTTCCTCCGCGAATATCTCAGCCTGGAACTTGCAGAACTTCGCCTTCTTGTCCAACCATGTGTCGGGGCTCAGGCCAGCCTTAAGACAAGTCTGTCCAAGGAAAGTCTCCGCGTCCCACCCCCACTCGATCGGCACCTGAGGAAGCAGAAGGCCCCTGAACGGGCCCATCTCGACTATGAGACCATCCTCCCCCACATTAACGAGCTCGGTCAGCTTTCTCCTGTCCGTGCACTTGATTTCGGTTGGGCGGGTGAGGATGCTCATCTCCACCACGATGTGATCCAGCTCTTCGGATCCGAGGGGCAGGAACCTGGGATCGTGACAGGCCGCCTGCGCGGCCATCAGAAGAGCGCTTCCGAGCGAGTAGACCGGCTCGGGGTAGCCTATGCAGCCCCTGAGGTCGTGGGAAGGGTATGTGCTAAGAGTGACGAACACTCCCCTTTTCTCTTTGAAACTCTGCGGAAGATCGAGGTTCCCAGCACCCTCGTGTCTCGCCTCCGCATCGACCGCTTGTCTAACTGCCCTCACTGCCAGTTCTCCCTCCGTGTCGTTCACGATTGGTCTCACCTTGACTGAAGCGATTTTCTTGATTGCATTTATCTCTTGTGTATCGTTTTCTGTGGGAATCATCAATGAACGAATGGGCCACGACCGAATCCAGGGACAATGCGCTTCGTTCTGAGTCCTTCGTCACCGTGTGAAGGCAGACTCGGAAGGGTTTTCTACCCCTAGCATCAATAGTAAATTCGATGAACGGCAAGGCGGCGGACATCTACGTGGAAGAAGTGATGACGAAGACCCCCGTCATAGCGAAACCAGACATGACCATCCAGGAAGCCGCCAAGATAATGAAAACCGAGCATGTCGGCAGCCTCGTCGTGGTGGAGGACGACGCCCCGATGGGCATCCTGACGGAGAGGGACCTTGTGGACAAGGTCGTGGCCGCAGGGAAAGTGCCCTCGAAGGTGAGAATCAAGGACATCATGACCTCCCCACTGGTGACCGTTGGCCCGAAGGAAAGCGTTGCCGAGGCCGCGACGAAGATGTCCAAGCTGGGAATGAGAAGGCTGCCTGTCGTCAGCAAGGGGCACCTGATCGGGATCCTGACGGAGAACGACATCCTGAGGATCTCGCCATCGCTGATCGAGATAACCAGGGAATGGGCGAAGATCAAGAGACCCGGATCGGCCGAAGAATCGGGAGCCAGGGTGATCACGGGATACTGTGACAATTGCGGGGCTTTCTCGAGCGAGCTGCGCGCAAAGGAAGGACAGATGATCTGCTCGGACTGTTTCGAGCAATGGAGCTAGACCCGACATTCTCTAAGAGATACCGAGCTGCGAAAGCTTCCACTGCGTCGGGCGCCCTTCCATGTCCCACCTTCTCGCTTCGTAGTAGTCGTCCAGCATTCTCATCATCTCCTCTTCGGTCAAAAGAGCTCCCTTCGACACGCCGGACTTTATCGGTTCCGTGGTCACCCTCTTCGGAAGGTAGGAATCCTCCCTTCGTATCCCGGCATCCAGGTTGAACAGTTGTTTGAGGTTGTTCACCCTCTCTCCGATGAGCAGTAGGTCGTCCTCGGTGAACGACGATCCGATGACCGCGCTGAGGAACTCGATCAGGCCCTCAAGAGCGAAGAAACCACGCTGGAACTTGCACATCCCAAGGCAGTCGTAGACCATCATGAAGTCCTCCATGAGCCTAACCTGCTCTCCCTTGCCCTCCGACGAAAACCGATCCACGCCGGAGATCCTCCAGGTCTTTCCAGTCAGGTCCAGCGCATAGAACCCGGAACGCAGGTGACATGCACCCCTCGACGAGGTCATGAAGCCCAGACCGAGACCTTTCAGACCCCGGACGTCGTAGGCCGGAGGCTCCATTCCCTTGACCTGGATCGCGCAGTCCTCCGAGCCCTGCTTGACCTCCCTCGAGATCCTGAGAACACCCTCCCCGAACAGCCTGCCCATGCCTTCTCTCTTGCCGATGAGCTCCGCCATCCTCGGAACTGCATCTGGATTCGTGAATCGGCAGTCGACGCCTATGTCCTTCGGGTCGAGAATGCCCCTCTCGACCAGCTCCATGACGAAGCCGATCACAACGCCGGTGGAGATCGTATCGATTCCGTAGAGATCGCATATCTCGTTCGCCTTGGCAAGCGCCTCAATATCCGGATTCCCACACTGGGAGCCGAGCGAGTAGAGCGTCTCGTACTCGATGCCGTCCAGAACGGTGCCCGAGTACGGACCCTTGTCGACAACGAACAGCTTACCGCAGGCCTTCGTGCAAGCGAAGCAGCCCTTGTTCTTGACCCCGTACCTCGGCGCCCAGTAGTATGGATCTATCTTCGCCCTCTCCTCGAACACGCTCTCTTTCCAGTTCCTGGTCGGGAACACCCCGCGCTCAGAGTTCACCCACTCAAGGAACTCTCCGCTTCCGTACTTCGTGTCCTCGTTGAAAGCGTTGCTTTTCTCCATCTTCGCCTGCCACTTCAGATCGATTGCGGCGAGCTTCTTCGGGTCCGCGACGCTGATGTCCTTCGTTCCCCTGACCGCGATCGCCTTCAGGTTCTTCGAGCCCATCACTGCGCCGAGACCGCCCCTGCCAGACTGGCGATCCTCGCAGTCTATTCCTGCATATCGGACAAGCTTCTCTCCACCCGGGCCTATGCAAGCGACGACGACGTCGCCCGCCTCCTTACGTATCCGCTCAGCGGCGTCCCTGCTGAACTTGCCCCAGTACTTCGAGGCGCTACGGAGCTCCACCTTGTCGCCGTCGATCAGAAGATAGGACGGGAATCTCCGCTTCCCTTCGATGACGACCGCGTCATAGCCTGCCGCCTTCAGCTCGGATCCGATGCCGCCTCCCATAATCGATTCCGCGATCGTGCCCGTCAGCGGCGACTTCGAAACGAATGCAGTCTTGCCGGCGGTCGGAACCGCCACGCCCGTGAATAGACCAGGAGCGACAACGACCACATTTCTGGGGTCGAACGCGTCCAGTTTAGGGTCCATGACATCGTAGAACAGTTTGACGGCAAATCCCTCCCCGCCGAGATAGTCCCTAATGAGGTCCTCTGGAGTCTTCTCGGCTTTCATCTTGCCCTTCACGAGGTCTACGCATAGTATCTTGCCTCCCCGTGCGTCCATCTACTTCCCTCCTAGCAGGGACAGAACCGCGAGATACTTCCCCTCCTCGGCCTCTTCGAATCTAAGAGCGCCTAGCGGGCAGAACTTCACGCACATTGGGTCGCCCCCGCAGAGGTCACATTTTCGAGCTAGGTCATCGACCACCCTTATGACACCGTACCTGCAGGTCTTCTCACACGTGCCACAACCGGAGCACAGATCCTCGTCGACGACCAGGACGTCATCGACCAGAGAGATGGCGCCCTCCGGACATGCCTCCGCACAGCAATCGTCGCCGCACGCGACGCACTGGGTGCAAACAACGGGTATGTCGTACCTGACGCCTTCCTTGACGACCCTGAGACGCGCCTTCCTCCTGTTCACGACTCCCTCGTGCGTTAGGGAGCAGATCATTTCACAAAAGCGGCATCCCGTGCATTTTTCAGGATAGGAGACCAGACCGGCGGTCATTTTCTGCACCTTTCACAACAGAATACGATACGTCACTAAAGCACTAACGATTACGTGACGGATAAGAGCGGATCATTGAGCCAGACCAACCAAGGTCCGGGATAACCGTCGCAAGTTCAGAACAGCAAGGGCAGCTCGAATCCCGCATCCTACTCCACATCGATCTTCTTCAGCTTCGAAGAATCGGTCTTCTCCAGGTCGTCCACTACCTGGAGGTTGGCGTCGATGACCGACCTCATCATCAGAAGGAATTCCTTCTTCGCGGTAAGATAGTGTATCCTCGCTTCGGCCGGAATCCGAGAATCTGGAATCACCGAATCGAGCGCAAGGAAGAGCTCTGTTCCAGCCTTCATGATGTGCTCAGTCGTCTCCTTCGAGAGGAGAGCTTCCTTCATCCTCTTCGCCTCTTCCTTTATCTTGTCCATCTTTACGTCCATCCTGGTCGCCTCCTCCGAACGCTATCAGCAGCCGGCCATCCTTAAACTCCGCCTTCCTCGTCTCCTTATGACCCATCGAGTACGGAAGGGATACGGAGCGCTTATAGTGCCCAACCTGTACGATTAGAGTATCTTCCGTTTTATATAACTCTACCTCTTCCTTCGTGGAGAATGGCAGCTTGAGAGAAAGGATGCTGGAACCGTCCTCTTCGTAGATCTCCATCGGCTTCTCGACCGAGTAGATCATCGTAGGATCCGTGGTCCCGAAGATCATGTCGGCCAGTGCCTCCAGCGATTTCTTCCCGACAAGCTCCGTCGGCATCTGAGTAGCGGTCAGTATGGTAAGCGGACTGAAGGACTCGTTGATTATGTCCATGTAGCAATCCTGCTCGGCGAGCTTGTCCCTGAAGTATCCGTCCGAGCAATGGGGCATGAGGCGGTTGACGACTAGGCACTCGACAGTCAGATTGTACAGGCAGAGGTAGGTGAAGGCCCTCTTCGTCTCGTTGATGACCATTCTTTCGGGGTTCACGACGAGCCGAACAGAGGCGATTGTCGGGTCTGTGAGTATATCTTTGACGGATCTCAACCGGTCCCTGATCTTCTCGATGTCTTTCATGACCTCATCGGACGGCAGCGGCGTTTTCATGAACCTGCCGACGGTAGCCCTTGCCAGTTTCAACGCGTTCTTGAAAATTCCGTACAGCTTGTCGAAGTACCAATCCGACATCTCTGGGAAACTGAGGAGCCTGAGAGTCTCGGCCGTGGGGGCTGTGTCGAGGATGACCACATCGTACATCTTCTTGTCGTAAAAATCCCAGACGTAGAACAATGCGGACATGAGCTCCATTCCGGGCCAGACGGTCATCTCCTTGGCGTTCACTTCGCCAAGGCCCTGGGCCTGGAGGAAATCAGACATGTACTTCTGGACCTCGTTCCATCTCGTCTCGAGCTCGTGAACGACGTCGACCTCGATCGCGTCAAGATTCTCCTCGATGTGTTTTACCTCGCCAGATAGCGGAATCTCCAACGAATCCGCGAGGGAATGGGCGGCATCCGTACTCATGACGATTGTCCTGTAACCCATGCGAGCCGAGCGAAGCGCCGTGGCGGCGGCCACGGAGGTCTTGCCGACCCCGCCCTTCCCAGTGTAGATTATGACCCTCAATCTCTCGCCAATCGCCTAATCTTCTCTTCCTACTTGAATGATTTGACAGGCACCAACGATCCGCACGGGACGAATTCAAGCAAGAAACGATGAACAAAAGAAAGAGCATGCTGCATCGGCGAATGATTGAGAAGGGACTAAGGTGCCGGGGACGGGGTTCGAACCCGTGACCTTCGGATGTCCCTGGAGAGGATCTTGTTGACCTAAACCCTATGAGTCCGACGCTCCACCAGGCTGAGCCACCCCGGCTTCGTGATCTTCACTGATCCTTGTCTTCGACCGATTCCTCGCCCTCGTCTGCTTTGGACCCAGCTTCCTCCGTCCCCGCATCGGATACGTCCTCGACGACAACCTCCTCGACGGGAGCTTCGACTTTCGGCGCCTCTTCGCCTCCGACCGTCTCGGTCTCTTCCGCGACCTGCGGCTCCACTATCGACTTCTCATCGGGCAGAGGGGTGCCAATCTCCAGCACCTCGGTCTTCCTGATCTCGATACGTTTTGTAGGAACAATTATCTTCGTTGCGCGAGAGAGGTCCTTCGCCATGTCCCCTGAGATGACCGACCTGACGACATCCGATATCGACATGTCCGCGACCGTCTTATGGATGTGCTGGGTCATGATCGATCTGATCGCCGTCTCCTGGGACGCCTGGATCCTTTTCTCGGTGACGCTCATCGGCTTGACACGGACGAGGAATCCGTCCTTCGTCCTCGCGTCAATCACGTGGTCGGTCTTGGTCCTCTTCCTCCTCGTCAGCCTTCGAACGTAATCGCTCGTGAGGTCCTGACCTACGAACACCGTGTGAGCGTCGAATCCTGTTACGTCGTTCACCTTGAACTTGAGTTTGATATGCATCTTCGAGAAATCGCCTGTGAGGTCGTGAACAGTGACCTCGGTGGTCCTGCCGATGAGACTGGTCGGGTCACCTGAGGGTGTCTCTCCGATCTGCATCTCGTTGAACATCTTTGGGGCAAAAATCTTGTACCATTCCTTCGCCCTCCACCGGTCCTTGACCTTTCTTGCGACGGTCTTTGTTTTCTTAGTAGCAGGCATCAACAGCCTCCGTGATTCAGGCAGATTCCGTAATGTGTATCCCTATTAATAAGTTTCCGTCAAGAAGCTTCCCTGGCAAAGTGTCCAGCATTCAGAATTAAGTGTTCACGGGACATTCTTCGCTAGTGCAAACCTCGTGTCTTCGGGCATCTCCGCCTGCTGTGCCACCAGCCGCCTCTCCAACTCCTCGATCCCTTTCATCCGTTCGAGAAAAACGGGGACGTAGCACGAAGTGCCTTCGATGACGAGTGTAGCCAACTTCTCTTTCTGCGACACATCGTGCCCTTCCAGATTCGCCTGGAAGTCCACGAATCCCCTGAACTGCTCTGGAATCTCCTCTACCCTTGAGATCGAGACGAGCCTTGCCAGATGCAACCGAACGCACCTCAGAGCTTCACCGGCACGACATGCGCTTCCAGACCGAGGTATTCCTTCGGCAGTCCGAAGGCAAGACCGTACAGCTGCGACATGTGTATGACCGGTATGTCGTATCCCGGGATGTCCTTCTGCGTCCTGTCGTACTGGAGATGGCAGAACGGGCACACGTCGATGATAAACTTCGCGCCGGCCTTCTTCACGTTGCTGAGCTTCTCCTCCGTCATCTTCATCGCGACATCGTTTGCGCGGGTCCTTAGGCCCCCTCCCGCGCCGCAGCACATCCCCTTGTCGCGGTAGTTGACGCTCCTTGCACCGACCGCCTCGACCAGCTCGTCAAGCATTGTCGGCCTCTCGGGATCGTCGAGCTGCTTTATCTTGCTCGGCTTGGCGAAGTGACATCCATAGTGGACAGCCACCTTGTAGTCCAGAGGCTGCAAGACCTTCGACTTGATCTTGTCGATACCCACGTCCTTGTGCAGAACGTCTGCGAAGTGGCGAACCTTGATCTTTCCGCCAGTATACTCGAATCCTACTTCCTTCAGGATCTTGTTGACCTCCTTCACCTTCTCGGGGTGCTCTTGCAGTATGTGAGCGGCATCGAACAGCGATCCGAAGCAGCCGTTGCATATCGTAAGTATGTCCAGACCCTTCTTCTCCGCGAGCGCTAGGTTACGAGCCGCGAGAGTGAGCCAGGTCGTTTGATCGAAGGATCTTATAACACCGGGCGCGGGGCAGCAACCCGCTCCCTCAAGGTCCACTAGCTCGACATCGAGGGACTTGAACACTTCCCTCGTCGCCTTCTCGATACCTGGATACCTCAACGGCGCGATACATCCGAGGAATAAAGCGTACTTATCGGTCATCTACCTCCCTCCGATGAGCTTGTCGAAGCCGGTGAGCTTCATGATCTTCTTCCAGTCCTCGAGCGCCTTCGCGTTGCCGAGCACCGTTGGCGGCTGCTCGGATAGGCCGAGATTCTTCCGCAGATTCTTATAGTCCTCCGTCAGAGGTATGGTGTGGCCCGTGTTCATCATGCTCGAAGCGGTCTTCTTGTGAGAGTCGGCCATGTACCCTTCCTTCACGGCGAAGTTCCTAAGAATCATGATTATGTCGGTGATGTCCACCGTTCGGGGACACCTCTCGACGCAGGTGTAACAGGTCGTGCACATCCACAGGTCGTCCGAGGGCAGGATGTCCTCCTTCAGACCCAGTTGCGCTTTCCTTATCAGCTTCCTGGTCCGGAACGCGGTCTGCCGTCCGGACGGGCAGCTTGCCGTACAGGTCCCACACTGGTAGCATAGGTTCAGACTCTTTCCACCAGCCTTGACGACCTGATCGGTGAACTCTGGGTTCGGCTCCTTTACATTAGCCATTGAATGTCACCGTATCGGGAGACGCACGCCTCCGTATATAAGGATAATGCGAAAAAGAGGGCAGTGTTACCCTAATAGGTAATACGTATCAGGCCAGGCGCTCCTTTTTTAGCTCGCGCAGGAGCCTCAGGACGCCCGAATCTTCCTTTCTGTATACCGCGATGATCTTGTGAGCCAACACCTTCATCTCTGTGGCACTCTTGAGCCTGATGCCCCTCCTCGACAGCAGACTGTGATTGATGAAGAAGCTGAGGTTGGAACCGATTAAGTACGGAAGGTAGCGCACCGTACCCTTCACCTTGTATTTGACGCCCTGACTGTCCAGGAACTTGAATCCGAGGCGCTGTGCCCCGTACTTGAACCGGAAGTGGTTTGGACCCCTATCTACGTGCACGAGTTCATCGTCCGCTATCTCCTCCCACTTCACTCCCTCCAGCTCATAAACGTACAAGGGGTCGTCCAGCACTACTATGTCCATCAGTCCGGCGCGGAAGTCCTGCAGGTTGCGTTCGTCGTCGGAGATGACGAGATCATAAATCCCGGTCCTGTCTATCCTTGACAGGGCCGAGAGCAGCAGCTCCTCTGTGATCATCGTCCCTCCGACGACCACCGATTCGCCCTTCCTGACCCTGGCTCTGAGGGCGGCGTACTCAAGGACGATCCTTTCACCTTCCTCGGTCAGGCTCGTTCCGGAAGGGGACGTGGCAAGAAGCCGCACCCCGATACGCTGCTCCATCCGGCGCAGATACCTGTGGAGGACTGGGACCGAAATGCCGAGGCTTCTCGCCGCCTGCTTCTGACTGCCCTTTTCATAGACGGCCTTGAGAACCTCGATATTGTGCGAAGTAACCGACACCCCATTGACGGCCAAGGATATCGCAGGCTCGATCTCCACGCTTGGCGATTGGCTGTCAAGATATATCTAACTTGACCGCCCATACCGGGAGGAAGTCGATGACGCGAAGAGCACTGGTCCTAGGCATCGGAAGCCCGATTATCAGCGACGATGCCGTCGGGATAAGAGTGGCGGAGAGGATCCGGTCGCTGAACCTCGAATGTGTGGATGTCAAGGAGGTCAGTTCGAGCGGACTCGACCTCATAGAGCTGATGCTCGACTACGATACGGTCGTCATCGTTGACGCGATCATCACTTCGGAGAACCCTCTCGGCACGGTGCTACTGCTCGATGAGAAGGATTTCGCCTCCTCGGTGCACGGAGCGAACCCCCACGACGTGAACATCGCCACCACGATGGAGCTCGGGAGAAAACTTGAGCCCAACAGGATGCCGAAGCGTGTTGCATTCGCGGCGGTCGAGGTCGCGGACACCTGGACTATCAGCTACAACATGACCCCCGAGGTCGAGATGGCGATACCCGCGACAGTGGAGAAGGTCGTCGAGATATTAAGGAGTGAGGATCGATCCTAGAAGTCCATGGATTCGATGTTCTTTGATGCTTTCTTAGCGATCTTTTCCGGGCCGTGGAGGGCTATGCACAGCTTCTGTCTGTCGATCAGCTCCCGAGCGACCCTGATGACATCGTCCTCCGTGACCCTTTCGAATGCCGCGAGGATGTCCGCCTCGGTCGGCGCCCTCCCGGTCAGGAGGAAGAATTCGCCGAGGTGGAACATCTTGGATTCGCTGGACTCCAATCTCCTCACGAGAACTCCTTCGATCAGTCGCTTCGCCCTCGTAAGCTCATCCCTACCCAGCCCCTCCGCCTTTATCTTGAGCAGCTCAGAAGTAACCATTCGGATAACGACCTCCATGTTCTTGGACGAGGTGGAGAAGAACACACCGAACATGCCGCAATCGCTGAACGGCTGAGAGAGCGTGTAGATTGAATAGGCCAATCCCTTGTCCTCCCTTACCTTCTGGTACAGCCTGGAGCTCGTTCCCGCGCCGAGCAAGGCACTCAGCAATGTCTGGACGTATCTATCAGGATGAGCTGCAGTGACGCCGGGGAAGCCCATGCCCACATACGCCTGATCGCCTTCTCTCGGGACCGTTTCGATTAATGATCTCGATGACGGAGGGGCCCTCTCGTTGCCACGACCCGGCCTACCATGCGAATCAAACGTCTCCGAGGCCCAACGCTCAACCCGCCCTACCTTGACGTTGCCGCAGGCGACGACGATGAAGTTCTGGGGGCGATAACACTCCTGGAAGTAGGTTCTCACGTCCTCGGGGGAGAGCGACGCGACCCCCTCCGTCTCACCCGTCTCCGCTGACGCCATGGGGTGTCCGTCCCAAAGCGCCCGGGTGAAGAGGTGGTGAATGTACGTGTCCGGCTCGTCCCTCAGCATCCTAATCTCCTCGGCGACGACCTTCTTCTCGTTGGCGACCGCCTCGTCATCCAGACGAGGATTGAGCATGAGATCGGCCAGAATTTCCTCTGCCGTGCCGAGGGTCTGGTCCAATGCGACGGCATAGTAACACGTCGACTCCTTTCCAGTGTAGCCATTGAGCTCCCCGCCAGCAGCTTCTATCAGCTCTGAGGTCTCCTTTGAGCTCCTCTTCTTCGTACCCTTGAACATCACATGCTCCAACAAGTGGGCCAGTCCCTCCCGACCCTTCGGCTCGTCCCTGGATCCGACCTTCACGTAAACGGACAGAGCGACCGATCTCGCATAGGGAAGCCTCTCGACAATGACTGGGATGCCCACTTGGGTGCGGGCGAACGACGTTCTCTCTTCTTTCAATGAAGGGGGAAGAACAGTGCCCATGGTATAGTCTTTTCGCAACTTCTATCATCAATCAGCGGTCATCGTGACAAGACCCATGCGAACCGTCTACCAGATGGTCCAAGGAACAAGAGTTAAGTAGGGTCGTACGCCATAGGATTCAAGGGTTACGATATGAAGGCGGGCAACGATCCATTTCTGAACGAGTACAAATTGAGCGTCAAGTTCCCGAAAGCAGTCGCTGTCATCGGTTTCCCGAGCGTCGGCCTCGTGAGCTCGATCGCCGCGAATTTCATCACAAGGACCATGCATCTCGAAAGAATCGCGACGATCATCTCGAAGGACTTCCCGCCTTACACAATAATACATGAGGGCGTGCCTTCCCCCCCGGTGAGGATCTACGCCGGCGAAAGGAAGTGCGTTGACGGCATGCGATGCGACCAATTAGTGGTGGTGATGTCCGAGTTCATGCCGAATCCCGATCTAATGAAGCCGGTGGCGGACATCGTGCTCGAGTGGTGCAAGAAGAAGGAGATCGGCATGATCGTGACGCTCGAGGGAATCAACCTTAGGGAGGGAGCCAGTGAGAACGAGACCTTCGGCGTCGGCAGTACACCAGGGGCTAGAGCGATGCTCGAGAAGTATGGCGTAAAGGAGATGCAGGAAGGCATGGTCTCGGGAATATCCGGAGTTTTGCTCTACGAGGGGGAGCGTCTTGACATAGACGTCATCTGCCTGCTCGGTCCTGCGAGGCTCGACATGCCGGACGCGAGAGGCGCGGCGAGATTGCTGGAAATTGTTGGGAAGATGCTGCCGGAGCTGAAATTGGACCCCGAGCCGTTGTATAAGGAGGCGGAGCAGATCGAGCAGCAGATGAAGGCGGCGATGGCAAGCGTCAAGCAGCCGAAGAAAATCGGGGACGAGTCGGTAATCTACGGGTGATCCCGATCGTTCCGCCTCCTCATTCACCTTATGGCAGATGAATCTCGTTTGATACCCAACGACCAAGCATTAAATAGCGAGGCGCAGATACATCTGGTATCTCCATGGCAAAGCGCAGATTCATCAAGAAAGTTTGCCTCCTCGGTGACGGCGCTGTAGGCAAGACGAGTCTCGTCAGGCGGTACGTGTACGATTTTTTCGGGGACGAATATTTGAAGAGCTTCGGCACGAAGGTGACGAAGAAGGTCCTCGATCTCGACGAGGCCGTACTGACGCTGATGATCTGGGACGTGCTCGGTCAGAAGACCCACAAGTCACTCCACGAGGCATATTACAAAGGTGCGAACGGAGCCTTGCTCGTCTGCGACCTGACCCGAGAGGACACGGTGAGACATCTCATCGAGTGGAAGGACGATTTCTGTCATACAGTGGGGCAGGTCCCGATCGTGCCGATAGCGAACAAGTCCGATCTCGATTGGAAAGTGTCTCCATCAGTGTTAGATGAAGTATCGAAAGCCCTCGGAAGGGGATTCATACCGACGAGCGCAAAGACCGGCGAGGGCGTGGAGAGTATCTTCCTTCAGTTGGGTACGGCCATGATAGAGGAGATGGAATGAATTCTTTCTTTGTGATGCCCGGACAGGCGATAATGGACCTGCGCGAGGAGCTCGAGCTGATCGAGGGTGAAGAGGCTGGCGAAACGCTCCAACGGTACGGATTCAGGGCAGGAATGGGACTCGTCAAGTCCCTCGGAGTCGATGCCCCCGATTTCGAGCAGTTCGCCGAGATCCTGCCGCAACTGTGGGCGGAGACAGGTCTAAGCAGGATAATCGAGGAGCACGTCACAGACAAGGAGATAACCGTCATATTTGAGGAATCGATAGAGGCAGCGCATGGAAGGAAGTGCGACTTCACGCGCGGGTATCTGAGCGGCATCGTCTCCGCCCTCCTGAAGAAGAGGTACAACGCGGTCGAGAGGGAGTGTGCCTCGCAGGGGAAGGCGATCTGCGTCCACGTCCTGTCGCCGGCGAAGGAGATAGTGAAGCCTGCCGTGAAGGAGACCTCGACTGCAGGGATGAAATACGAACTGGAACTCGGATGCTCGTACCTTCTCGAGACCGAGGACCCTTCGATAGCCTTCAACGTTTTCTTGGACCAGATTGCGCACGGCAGACCAGGGATGTGCATCGTGAGGGAGTATCCGGAGAAGCTCAGGGCACGGTATGATTTCGGGGACAGCACGGTCCTTTGGCTTTCATACGACAGGGACATCGACTACGCGAGGGAGCCGACGAACATCCCACTAATATACAGCGAGGTGAAGAACTTCCTCGACTCGGTGGACAACGGCGTCGTCCTTCTGAGCGGCATCGAATACATGGTAAGCCAAAGCACGTTCACGAAGATCTTGAAGTTCATCCAGCTCCTGAACGAGAACGTTGCTGTGAGGAACTCGTTGCTTCTCGTCCCGGCGAGCCCTCAGGCGCTCACGCAACGAGACGTGAAGATGCTCGAGCGCGAGCTCCGGGTCTTCGACTCGAAGCCGCGATCAGCGGATACTTAAGGGAAACTCTTAAATGCCAGGATAAAAATACTTCGCTCAATGCAAATAATTCCGAAGAAATTCTTCGTCGCGTCAGGCTGTGCGGTCAGCAAGATTTCTGACCTCAATGCTTTCGACGAGGCACTTTTGATGGCAAAAATCGGCGAACAGAACCTCGTGTCCGTTTCCTCGATTCTCCCGATCGGGGCGAAACAGGTCCCGCAGAGGGCGCTGCCGATGGGGGCGATCACTCACACCGTCCTCGCGCAGATGAGGGGGGGAGAGGGGGAGATGATCTCCGCCGGGATAGCATATGGGTTCAGGAAGGACGGGAAGGGCGGATACGTCGCCGAGGGACACATGCACGGGACGAAGAAGTCCCTTCGAGAGGTCCTTGAATGGAAGATGCACGAGATGGCGAAGCTCAGGGGCATTGAGTTCAAGTCACTGCACTACAAAATCGAGGAGCTCTCCGTCCCGATGGACCACTACGGAGCCTGTGTCGGAGCCCTTGTGTTCGTAGAGTACTGATGTTCGGCGTGATCGTTTGTCCAGGCTGCAACCACGCCCGCGGCGTCGACCTTTCAGCGGCAGCGGCGGTGTGCCCTTCTTGCGGGAAGAAGATAAAGGTCGGCAAGGCGAAGATCTATTTCAAGACCGACTCCGAGAGGGAGCTGGCCGAGGCTGTCAGAAAAATGAGCGAGCGATTGGCGGTCGAAGTTGAGTCGGCGCCACCCGCGAAGAAGAAGAGAAAGAGATTGAGTTTTCATGAGGAGCTCGGGGCGCGAGCGAAGAAGCTGAAAGGGAACGAGGACCGCCTCCGCTTCGTCGCCGAGAGCCTGACGTGCGAGCTCGGGAAATTTGACGTTCAGGATCTTGCGTTGGTTGTGAGGGATTTCGACGAGGGGGATGCGAAAGAGCTCATCGAGAAGATGCTTACCTCCGGGATCATCTTCGAGCCGGAACCTGGGAAATACAGATCGACCTGAGTGAATCTAGAGAGACCAATGAACGCTCAGGTCCCGACGATATCATTGATACCGAGAAGTCCCCCCGGCCTGCCTTGTTGCTCGACTTCTCGTAGCTGAGCGTGACGTAGTCCTCGGTTTACTTCGGATCCACACCACTTGGATAGCTTCCGGGCTCGTACGTGCGACAGAATGTGTAATAATAGTCTCTCAGGTGATCGTCGTCGGTGAAGTCGGCGAACCTATTCGGGGTCCATACGAGGAAGTCACCATTCCACGTCTCGATCGTCACGTTTGCCCCTCCGTCGCTCTTGAGCGGGAGATATGCCTGCACCCAACCGTGGCCTCTCCACTGGTCCTCAATCTCGCTGTATGGCGCCCCCAACTGAAGCCACCCAGGTACGCAAGCGGGCCTGGCCAGGAGGCGGGAGAAAAGTATAGCTTGATCGTCGCAGTCGCCTACTATCGACTGCAGCGTCTCTAGGCTAGACTGCGGATCCGAGTCCCCTGAGATCGTTGGATGAAGGATGTTGCGCGTGACCCACTCGCAGATCGACTCGAGGATCGTACAAACGTTCTTCTCGCCGCTGACAATCGATTCGCTGCGCGATTGTATCGAGGATGCGGATGAAATGACCTTCCACTCGTCGTTCAGGTACTCGTTTCTGAAAGAAAACGGTATGTCCGCGACCTTCATCACGCCATTCACAGCGTAGTTCCAGAAGCGGGTAGTGACCTTCACGTCGTATGGTATCTTGGCGGTGTATGTCTCCTGACCTTCAAGCGTACCGCCGTCCTATATATTCCACGGGACGCCGTAGCGATTCTCTCTCGAAGTGTACGAGGGCACGTAGGTCACGTGGTGGATGTCCCGCAGTTCATAGCCATTTTCAGAGATGCCAACTGGATGGGGAGTATCGAGAGTGATATTCAGTATCGTCCCGCCATTTGCGTCAACACTGAGGATCCGCCCCAGGGAGAAGACCGCATATTCCAGATACCCCTTTTGCTCCTCAAAGAAACCCTTGAGCAAGTTCTGGACCGTCGGGGTCATGGGCAGTACGCCGCGATGAGAAGAACTATGAGGACGATCATCGAATCGGCGACGCCTGAACGATTCCCGTCGGTCGCGTCCATTGTCGAAAGACTCGCTTTTATTCAACTTTTCGCCTTAGATACGAACATTGAAATGCCGTCCTCGACAACCTTCGGCAGCATTCTCATGTGAACATGGACATAGTAGCCGACGACGATCGCCAAGGCGACGAAGAATCCTGCATATCCGAGCGTGTCCGGATTCATGTACAGCGGGATCATAAGGAGGTTGCAGGCGATGTGGACCAGTGTCGCTTGAGCGAAGAACGCCCACGGAGCCCCCCTTGTCACTCCTACCCCGATGGTGGCACCGGTGGACGCGTTCAGCAGCACAAATTGGAAGGCGAGCAGGACCACGATCAGCAACGTCCAAGCGCTGACGGACTCCACGAAATGCAGCGCAACGAATGCAGCCCCGAACCCCATCGTGCTGCCTATTCCGAGCCCAATTGCCAGACCGTAGAACGATGTGTCGAGCTTCCTCTGGAACCTCGGAAAGTTGAGTATCATCAGCTTGACGAGCTCCTCGACGATAGCGAAAAGTAGGGCGAAGTAGATGACTTGGAGCGGGACCCAGCTCTGAGCAGCATATATCGCTACACCTAGGACCATACCGACTGCGAACAGGCCGAAAGCCTTCTTGTCCTCGAAGAAGGGCTTCTCGACCTTCGGGTAGGTGTAGTCGCGCAGAGTCCAGAACATGAGGATCATGGCCGGTGCGAACCCGATTACCCCCGCGATCAGCATGTCGTTGTTCATGTGCCTTTCTCCGAATGTTTGGCCCTATTTAAATCTGATTCCTAGGCGACGATCTTGTCGTAGTAATGAGCGACGACGCACGCGTCCATGCACTTCCCGCAATGAGTGCAAAGTGCGTCATCGATCAGGGGCCCTTCCTTTTCTACCCTGATCGCGTGCTGTCTGCAGTTCTTAGCGCATATGCCACAGACCGCACACAGCTGAGACCTCAGAAACGCCTTTACGCTCGCTTCGAACATCCTCTTCGCTTTCTCCGGGTTCGGGCCGGTCGCGAAGATCTGCCCCCCGCCGAAGATCTTCGCAGTGCTGTCCTCCGACTTCACAAGTGCTATCTCGTACTCGTCCGAGTACTTTACATTCCCGACCGTCTTCAGCATCTCCGCCACCTTCGCGAAGTTCCTCTTCCTGGGGATCGACGCAACGCCTTCGATCGAGTACCCGCCGGTCGCGCACGGGCTTACGCCCTTGACGAATTTCAGAGCGATCCTGTCCGCCCTCGCCTGCGGAACGCCCAACCTCAACTGCTCGGCCAGCTTCCTCATCTTCGGGGGGAGGACCTTCCAACGCCAGAAGCCGTGACTTATGAACTCCCTGGCCACTCCCGTCTCCTTGGCCCACCGATCAAGATATTCGTTCCACATGCCGCCCAGGTCCGGATGCAGAACCTCAGTCGTCTTCCACTCGCTTGCGAGGCAGGACGGACAGAGGTAGCACCCTATTCGCTCGAAGTCCTCTTCGTAAAGGGGATTGTATTCGAGCCTTCTGAGCCATATATACCCCCAAACCTCGATAGCTCTCCAGTTCCTGATCGGATTCAGAATGACCTGGTTCGGGACGAATGGATTGTTCTCGACGAAGTCGATCCTCGCCCGGACGAACGACTCGTAGATACGATTCCCTTCGATCGTGATCGTGCCTTCGGGGAACTTGCTCTCGATCAGCGACGTAAGAGGAGCCAGCTTGCAGACTTTACAGCACCACCTGAAATCCTTCGCGGGCGGGCCGAAGGACCCGACCTGCTCCCAGAAGGACTGACCGGCATCGGCCTCCATGAGTTCCACGCGGTTCTCCCTAGCGAAGTCCCGCACGTATTTCACCGTCTCGGGAAATTCCAGTCCGGTGTTGACGAAGATCAGCGCGAAGCTCTTGAGAGCCTTCTTGGCGACACCATAGCACGCCAGGGAATCCTTGCCGCCACTGAACGACAGGGTCACGGGCAAACGACTGTTTCCGACATACGACTTGACGTCGCTGACCGCTCCCGACTCAAGAGATGTAAGATACGAGGAGTTCGCTCTGACGAAGTCCTCCCAGTCGGCCTTCTTCTTCGAAAGCGCTATCTCCCCTTTCCAGACGTCCCGTATCCCGATTGCCTTGTCGGACGTTTTGAGCGCATCGCTCGAGACCCTCGCGACTCCGGCGCAGACGAAGTTCCCGGCCAGAACGATTAGCGGATCCTCCGAGCGGAAAGTCCCCCTCACTTCTCGCACCTCGCTTCCAGGTATGTTCTTGCCCTTCAGGTGTCCGGAAGGCCGGTCGATGATGACGATTCCTTTCTTTGCCGACCTAGCGAGCAACAGCGCTCCTTCCATCCTTAGCTCAAGCATGAACTCGTTCTCCAGCATGCTGAATCGCATGAGGCCGACGATCCTCCCATCCACGATCACCTCGTCGGCCCTGTCCTCTCCTGACGCCTTATTGAGGAAGATCTGCCTTCCCTCTATCAGGTCCGCGGACCCGAAATGCTTCAAGAACAGACGCTTGACGACCTCCACTCCTTTTCCCAGGCAGGGCCTGAGATCGCCCGGGGCCGAGATCCTGAGTTCCCTTCCTACGGAGCCGCAGACGTCGCACTTGCTGCCAAGGACCAGGGTTCCGCATGTGTCGCACCAATGGAAGGCGACTTTCCCGTGCTTGAATGGCGTCGTCATCAGTGACGGTCCCTAGAGGAATCGCATATAATAACATATTTCCGTCAAGAAAGCGAGGTCGATGCCTGGTTCCCGCGACGGTGAATTCCCAAGGTTTAATTAGGAGTCCTTCATGCGCTCCCTCCGAAAACGATGTACGGCAACGAAACGGTCTATCTCCCGCCGGGATACGGCAGGATAAGATTCGGAAGGCTTGAGAAAGTCCACATACTTGTGGCGGTGGCGGTCCTGACCTTCGCATTCGCCATGGTCTTCTACGGTGGGATACTGACATCTTTCGCGGGAATCGACGTCTTCGCCTTCGCGATTGCGCTGGGCATATCCTTCGTCATCGTCCTGACCGGCTTCTTGCTTCACGAGCTGGCTCACAAGTTCGTAGCGCAGAGGAATGGAGCGTGGGCTGAGTTCAGGATCTTCCCTCTAGGCCTGATATTGGCCCTTATCTTCTCGTTCACGGGATTCGTGTTCGCGGCCCCAGGGGCCGTCTACATCCAGGGCAACATCAGCAGGAGGCAGAATGGGATCATTAGCCTCGCGGGACCTCTGACCAATCTAGTGCTGGGAGGCCTCTTCCTCACCGGATGGATGCTCATACCAGGGACCGGCCCTCTTGTCCTAGTCTTGAGATGGGTCGGGATTGTGAACCTCTTCTTCGCCGCGTTCAACATGATCCCGATTCCGCCGTTCGACGGTTCGAAGATCGTGTCTTGGAACATAGGAGTGTACCTGGCGGTTTTACTGACTGCCGTGCTCCTTCTGCTCCTGGGCCTCGGAGTAATGTAGTCAGGATCTCAAACCCTCAATTCGTCTTGCAAGGATAGCGCAGATACCGGATTATGCTGCCCTTCCACTCCCCGAGTTTTCCTGGATTCAGAATATCGTTCGGGTCGAGGGCCTTCTTGATGAGTTCCATAGATCTCAGCGCCTGGACCCTCTCCTTCTGCATATAAGGCGCCTTCGAGATGCCGACCCCGTGCTCCCCTGTGACGGTCCCTCCGACGGCGATGACCGCGTCGAAGATCTCCCCCACCGCCTTCTCCCCGTTCTTCCACGACTCAGGAGACAGAGGATCCAAGAGCATCTTCGTGTGAAGGTTGCCGTCCGCCGCGTGACCGTAAGTGCCGACAATGACATGATTCCTCTCCGCGATCTTCTGGAATGCGACCACGGTCTCCGGAATTCTCGAGATCGGGACCGACATGTCGTCCGCGAGGGACACCGAGACAAACTCCGACCCATACCTGCTCAGGGCCGGCAGCACCCCCTTCCTTCCTGCGGTCCACGCGTTCATCTGCTTCGGGTCGGTCGAGAATTCCACGCTGACAGCACCCACATTCTTGCAGATCTGTTGGACCTCCTTCACCTCGTCCTCGACGACCTTCGGCTCCCCGTCCACTTCGACTAGACACAGGGCCTCGCAGTCAGGGAAACCGACGTGCATGGTCTTGTTCACGGCCTTGATGCAGATCTTGTCCATGAGTTCTATCGCGGAAGGGATCAATGGCTTCGCGATGATAGCCGAAACGCACTTCCCCGCCTTCTCGAGCGAGTCGAACGCCGCAACGGCCATCGCGGACTTCTTCGGCTTCGGTGCGATCTTTAGCGTGACCTCAGTGATTACGCCAAGCGTACCTTCGCTACCGACAAACAGCCTCTCGAGCTGATACCCCGAGGAGTTCTTGATCGTCTTCGTACCTACTCTCGTCACTTCCCCGTTCGCGAGGACGACCTCTAAGCCGAGCACGTAATCTCTAGTCGCACCGTACTTGATCGCCCTCATTCCCGAGGCGTTGGTCGCGACCATCCCGCCGATGGTGCAGGCCTCTCCGCTGCCCGGGGTCGGAGGAAAGAAGAACTTGTACGGGGCGAGCGCCTCGTTGAGCTTGTCGTAGACGACGCCCGGGCCGACGACGCAATACAAGTCCTCGACCCGTATCTCCTTGATCCCGTTCATCCGTGTCATGTCCATGACGATTCCGCCCTCAAGAGGGACGGCGCTGCCGCAGAGGCCGGTCCCCCCGCCCCTGGCCAGTACCGGCATCTTGTTCTCGTTCGCGAGCTTCAGAATGCGGGAGACCTGCTCGGTGGATGTAGGTTGGACGACAACGTCGGCGTTGCGATGATGTATCGAAGCGTCGAATCCGTAAACGTAAAGGTCCGCGATCTTTGTCGAGAAGTTGCCCTCCCCCACGATATCCTTTATCTGAGCCAACAATTCCTGCTTCAAGCCATCACCGAAGAGGGAATCACGGGATTCGTTTAATATACCTTGCTACGGCTACGGCGCTCTATCCTCAGTCGCCTGAATCTCATGCTCTTTGCCGCCTCTTTTCCCAATCCTCCCGCAGCAAGGACATCTCGACATCGTCAATGTAATTGCCGTTCTTGTACAGGTGCTGTCTCAACAGGCCTTCCTTCATGAAGCCCAGCTTCTCGTAGCAACGGAGTGCCCTGGCATTCCGCTCGTCCGCGATCAGGTATACGCGATTCATGTTGACCTCATCGAAGAGGTATCCGAGTAGGGTCTCTATCGCGTCGGTCCCGAAGCCCCGGTTCCAGTATTCCTTCTCCCCTATCATTATCCCGATGATGACGCTCCTGTCCTTCCAGTTCAGTCTCATCAACCCGACGTTGCCGATCAGCTTGCCGTCCTTCGTGTCGATGGAGAATACCTTGTCGGGGTCCTTCTGAAGGTCAACGAACCACCGTTCCTCGTCCTCCATGCTCATCGGCGGATTCAGCTCCAGGAACCGGGTAACCTCTGGGTCGTTTATCCACTTGACGAAGCTGGGGAGGTCAACGCGCTCGACGGCCCTAAGCCTCACGCTCCTGCCTTCAAGCATCCGAGTCCCTCCTGAACTCCTCCTTGAGGATGCTCATGACGAACGAGTCCCTGTAGCCTCCTTTGTGGAAGTGATCGTGCCTCAGTCTTCCCTCTGCTTGGAACCCACAGGCCTTGTAGCACGCGATCGCCCGGTCGTTGTAGTCAGCGACCCTCAGGTCGACGCGATGCAGGTTCATTCGGGCGAACGCGTGATCGAGAAGAACGCGAATCGCTTCGCTTCCGAGGCCCTTGCCCCAGTACTCAACTTCTCCGATGATGATTTGGAGTTCGGCCGACGCGTTCCGGAAATCGATCTTGTCAAGGCCTATGAGACCGATGTCCCTGGCCCCGTCAAGAGACTGTATCATGAAGTACCGCTTGCTTCTGCTTGCCATCATATCGTCGACGATATGGAATTCCCGATCCAAGGATACGCAGAACGAGACATGTTGAGCGCCCAGATCCTCGAGCACCCTCTTATCGTTGAACCACCTGTGCAGAAGCCATGAATCCTTGGACTCGAGGGGCCGGAGTCCCACTCTCTTTCCTTTCAGCATCCGACATTCATTTGCGCGGCTGTCTAAAAGCCTTCCTGAAGAACGCTTGTGCCCAAGCTGTCCGGTCCGGCGATACGAAAAGTCAGATAAACTCCTACGGTCTTCAAGACAGCATGTTCACCCGAATAGTTCTTCTCGGAGCTCCTGGATCCGGAAAAGGGACGCAGACCGAAAGGATTTGCAAGGAGTTCGGCTTCATTCATATATCAACTGGCGACCTATTGAGAGAGGCTGTGAGGACCGGGACTCCCCTCGGAATCAAAGCGAAGAGGTTCATGGACGCGGGAGACCTCGTCCCGGACGGCCTCGTCATCGAACTCGTCAAGCTGAAGCTCGATCAGTGCCCGAAGGGTTTTGTTCTAGATGGATTTCCGAGGACCGTTAAGCAGGCGAAGGCCCTTGAGAAGATATGCGCGATCGACGCTGCTATCAATCTCGAAGTAAACGAGGAGGACATCGTCGACAGGATGATCAACAGGCGTTCATGCAAGAAGTGCGGGGCTGTCTACAACCTCCAGTTCAAAGCCCCGAAGAAGGTCGGGATCTGCGACAAGTGCGGAGGGGAACTGTATCGGCGGTCCGACGATACCGAAGAGACGGTCAGGGCCAGGATGAAAGTTTACAGGGAGCGCACCCTTCCTCTTATGTCCTTCTACGGGGACAAAGGGGTGTTGATGAACATCGATGCTCGCGGCGGCATCGAAAACGTGTACAGGAAGATAGCAGACAAGGTCATGTCCTCGTAGGTTCAGCTCGAGACCCGTTTTATTGCACGCGCTCTCGCAGCCCGCCCTGGCTATGGACCTCGGGAATGGAACGGCTCAGGAAAAAGGTTAAAGAGAGGGAACTTATTGAGGAAGTTCTGCAGCCCCGTAGTGTAGCGGTCAATCATGCGGGACTCTGGATCCTGCGACGGCAGTTCGAATCTGCCCGGGGCTACTTTTCCATTTCAATCTTGGACAATTTCAGGTCATTCGCCGCATTGCTGTGCATCCAGACCCAACACAGCAGATATCAGTCGAGTGTCATCAGATGCTTGGTTCTTGCGGACCCATCTTAACCAATGTTGGCTCGCCTAATATGTATCTCCAAGACCACTGAGGCTCGGTTTTTTATCATGAAAAGGTTGTATACGGGAGAAGATAGCGACATAATGGGGATAGAACAAGAATGAACAGGGCCATCACGGGATTCGTGGTGTTTGCGGCAATTCTATTGTTGCTGTTGGGTGCATTATTTATCATAGCTTCTGGCTTGGAGAACTCGGCGATCGGCGCAGTCCTGGTCTTGGTCGCTATAGGGCTTTTCTACTTTGCCTATAAGAGTGAGAAGATCGAGGCGACTAAGCCAACGGTTGTGAGTCAGACCTTCAATGTGAAAATGGAGGGCTCCGGCTCTCTAATGGCGAAGGAGCTGAAGTGCAAGTCCTGCGGAGCGACCCTCACAGACAAAGATCTGAAAGTCGTGCAGGGAGCAGTCATGGCGAGCTGCCCATATTGCGGGACTGTCCAGGCGTACGAAGAAGCGCCGAAGTGGTGAACCGATAATGGTGGCTAGTAGAACCATGGCAGCAACAAAGGTCCTAGTGAGCTTCCTTGCGGTCGTTTCCATTGCCGTCTCATCGCTTATTTTGCCAGGAGCAACGATCACGTCAAACGGCGCAGCCCAAGGATATTCGTTCTCCGTGGCGGAGGAGCACTTGGTCGTGACGATGTTGAAAGATGGAAGTGTCGACATCGACTACACCTTTGTCTTCACGAATGTTGGGATTCTCGACGGAATCGACGTCGGTTTGCCAAACAGATACTATGACGAACACTCGGCCTACGCGAGCATCGTCGTGCACGGCGTCACTCACGCCCCGATGCTGATCCACCAGTCTCCCTATGTCAAGCCAGGATTGGCCGTCGAGTTCGACCAGCAGACGATCAACGATATCTCGATGTGGGGCTCGCTCACCCTCTTCTTCCATGTCAACAATCCTCACATGGTGTATCTGAACGAACTCGTGCAGGGAACGGTCGGCATCAAGTTCAGACCGACATGGTTCAACCCTGATTATCAGATCGGAAACACGGAACTTTTGGATTCCAAGATAGTCTTCCCGCAGGGATTCACGAACGTCTCACAGGCGATCTACCTAAAAGACCATCCTTGGAACTCACTGGGCATCGACAACGCAACGGGGCGTGTCGTCGCCACGTGGACTGACTACTCTGTCAGTCCGAACGATCTGTCGAAAGGCACGTTCGACGTTGGGGCGGGGTTACCCTCGACATACGTCGTGTCCTACTACAAGCACGATATCTGGGAGACGCTTGGTGACTTCGGAAACAGCCTCGCAGAGCTATTTGTCTTGGTCCTGCCGTTAATAATCTTTGCTGCAATATTAACCTTCATTGTCATTTTCTCGATCCGACAAGTCCGTAAGCGGAACAAAGACTACTTCGACCCGAAGTTCTGCACTGTCGGAGCGGGACCCCGGCGAGATTTCACGGCGGTCGAGGCGGCAATCGTCCTTGAGAGGCCGATTGAAACCGTGGCCACGATGATATTATTTGGTCTCATCAAGAAGAACAAGGTAAAGGTCGAGTCCGAGGAGTATCCGATGAAGCTCACAAAATTGGCAATAGAAGGGGACTACGAATACGAGAACGACTACATCCAATCAATCGATGCGAACGGGACCATGAACAGGCCACTCCTGAAGAAGGCTATGGTGAAGCTGATCGATTCCGTGAGCGCGAAGCTTAAGGGCTTCGACCTTGAAGCGACAAAATCATACTATGAGAAGATCAACGAGAAAGCATGGCAGCAGGTCAAAGATGCTGGGACTCCAGAGGAATTCGCAAAGGGGCTTGAGGAAGGCAACGATTGGATGATGCTCGACGCTAATTACGAAAGAAGAATGCGCGAAATCTACTTAATCCCATTCATCTTCCATCAACAAACTCCTGGAACCGGGTCCGGGGGACCGACGCCCGTAGGAGGAAGGGAGCCAATCGCCAGCAAATACGTCTCACAGATCAAGTCGGCTAGCAACAACCTCGTCTCCGATGCACGATCTCTCACCAAGGAAATCACGGCGAAGGTGAACCCCCCTCCGGCCTACGCACCCTCACAGGGATTGCGTGGGGGCGGGGGGTGTGCGTGTGCCTGTGCTTGCGCCTGTGCTTGTGCTGGGGGAGGGAGATGATGAGCTTGAGATCCTGGTGGGCAGAGGTCCTGGGCAGAGGATTACACCCTGGCGTCTACAAGTATGATGGCAATGGAGACCTTGCCCATCACAGGTTCCACCTCCGCGTCGACTCGGAGCTGAAGGGTGTTCTCCTTATCGATGCGTCCAAGCTTGTGTTCCTGAACGGAACGGCGGTCGACTACGTCAGATGCGTCCTAGAGAACAGGTCTGAAGGGGCCACGACGAGGTACATGCGGCGCCGTTACAAGAATCTGGAGAAAAAGGTCGCAGCCAAGCATTTCCAAGACTTCAAGGGCCAATTAAGAGAGTTCCTGAGAGGCCATTTGGAAGTTCTCAATCAGATCGGCTCGGACAAACCATCTATTGGTGCCGACGACTTCCCCGCACATTACCGTATGGACCTTGCCCTCACGTATAGATGCCAGAACACTTGCGGGCATTGCTACCTCGAGCACAAGGATAAGAAAGAGCTCGCGGTGGAAGATTGGAAGAATGTCATAACCAAGCTCTGGGGACTGGGAATCCCCCATGTAGTTTTCACCGGGGGCGAGGCGACACTGTACGAAGGCATTGAGGAACTCGTGTCGAAATCAGAGGAATTCGGACAGGTGACTGGACTTATCACAAACGGAAGAAATCTGAGAAAAGAAGGCTACCTCCATAATCTTGTTGGAAAAGGCCTCGATCACGTTCAGATAACGGTTCTGTCATTTAAGGAATCGGTCCACGACAGGCTTGTCGGCAGCGAGGGAGCTTGGAAGGAAACGGTGGAAGGATTGAAGATCGCCCTTCGAGAGGACTTGTACGTGAGCACGAACACGACTATTATGAGGTCCAATTACGAGGACATCGAGGACACCATGAGGCACCTGATCGCGATCGGAGTAAAGAACATCGCCGTCAACAGCATCATTCGGTCAGGGAAGGGAGAGGAGACTGAAGGCATCTCCTACGACGAGCTCAGATCGGTTTTGACCAAGCTGAAAGCAATTGCGGACGAGAATGGCATCAATCTCATCTGGTACTCGCCCACGCCGTACTGCGAATTCAATCCCATAAACTACGGTCTTGGGATCAAGCAGTGCACCGCCTGTTCGCTGAATATGGCCATCGAGCCAGACGGGACGGTGCTTCCTTGCCAGAGCTACTATGAACCATTGGGAAACATTCTAACAGACCCGTGGGACAGGATATGGAATCACGAACTGTGCAAGAAGATACGAGGGAGGAAATACCTCGACGGCGAGTGCACGGACTGTCAATTGAGCGATATCTGCGGCGGGGGATGCCCCCTTGCGAGGACGCATGGCGATTATATCTGTCTCGACCGCCACTCTTCGGTGTAACCTGGCTGCGAGACGTCACTTCTGCGCGATGGCATAGAAAATTGGATTGAACTGGAACAACGTCCCTGCAACGAGTGCTCTTTCCCAGATCCTCCTGAGCTCTTTGAGTCTATCGCGGTTCTTCTCTGATTTCACAATGCTTTCAAAGTAGAGCCATTCATCTTCAGACTCGACCTTGAGCCTGTCTATCCCCCAGACCCCGGTGTGGACCCCTATTTCCGATTCCATACCTGCATCCTTGAACAGGCCTCTGAGTCTCCTCCCGATGAATGGGTCTCCCTTTCCTTTCTCCACCCCTTCTATGATAAGTTCCTTTATGTACGACAGCTCAGGGGGATGATCAATGCGACCTCCGAAATCTGGCTCCGCTAGGCAAACGATCCACTTCTTCGACACGCGCTTCATCTCTTCGAGCGCGGCCTGTTGATTAGCTAACCAGAGAAGGAGGAACGAACAATAAACGATGTCAAAAGCGGAATCCTGGAAAGGAAGTTCGTAGACGTTTGCCCGGTCCGCATCGAGCCCCCGACTCCGACAGGCGTTGACCATGTCCTTATCGAAGTCCACTCCCCTGACATCGAGAAGTCCGGTCAGCGTTTCCATGACGAAGCCAGGACCGCAACCGACGTCCAGAGCTGTCGGTCTCCTGCCCTCGTCATCCTGGTCCTGCAGGATTTTCGTTTTGAACAGCCAAATCCACGAATCTCTCAACCATGTAGACTGGCGTCGTAGCTGTCTTTCGATGTCCGCCTTTACCACTCTCATCCCATCAATTGGGAGAGTGACTTCATTACAATTTACCCTTTCGAGAAACCTTTTCATTCATCGGCATCGAGAGACACCACGATCCCTAGCCTGATCCCTTTCACATACCCACTCTTCTAAAATTCACAGAAGGAGCATTGAGTCGAAAGAAATCCAGACACAAGATTCATCTCCCGCGTAAATGGAAATCAGGGGGCTCAGTCACGTGGTTTCAATGACCACCATAATCATACTTATAATCCGCAAATCAATCTCATTTCATCGGGAGGGGGGCGATGATTGCAAGGGACGTTATTCTAGGGAATCTTGAAAAATATAGGAGGGAGAAAATCAAGATAGGTGTCCTAGGATCGCACTCGGCACTTGACACTTGCGACGGTGCGGTCGAGGAAGGATTCAGAACACTGGCCGTTTGTCAGGAGGGGAGGGACAAGACGTATTCCAAGTACTTTAAGACGCACCGAGATGCTGACGGAACGCTGAGACGAGGTATGGTGGACGAGGTCTTGCTCCTCAAGAGATTCAGAGACATCATGAACCCGGAAATCATTTACAGGCTTCTGAAAGACGATATCCTGTTCGTGCCGAACCGCTCCCTCACGTCATACTGCAGCATCGATCAGGTCGAGAACGATTTCACAGTGCCGATGGTCGGCAGCAGGAACCTATTGAGGAGCGAAGAAAGAGGCATGGAAAAGGACTATTACTGGCTGCTTGAAAGGGCAGGTCTACCTTTCCCAAAGAAAATAAAGAAGCCAGAGGATATTGACGCCCTGACGATCATAAAACTCCATCACAAGGTGAAGAAGCTGGAGAGAGGATTCTTCACCGCCTCGTCGTTCAAAGAATATCAGGAAAAATCCAAAGAGCTGATCAGGCAGGGAGTCATCGATGAGGGGAGCCTTGGAGAGGCGAGGATGGAACAGTACGTGATTGGCCCAGTTTTCAATCTCGACTTCTTCTACTCGCCGCTGTCGAATGAAGAGGATGGGATCGAACTCATCGGGATTGACTGGAGATTCGAGAGCTCTCTCGATGGATACGTAAGGCTGCCGGCGTCTCAGCAACTGGCTCTGAACGAGAATCAAGTCATGCCAGAATATACGGTATGCGGGCACAACTCTGCAACCCTGAGGGAGTCACTATTGGAAAACGCTTTCGATCTTGCGGAAAAGTACGTCAGTGCGACGCAGGAGCACTTCGCGCCAGGAATCATAGGGCCTTTCTGTCTACAGACCTGCGTCGACAAAGACTTGAAGTTCTTCATTTACGATGTGGCGCCGAGAATCGGGGGCGGCACGAACGTACACATGGCTCTCGGGCATGCATACGGCAATGCTCTCTGGAGGAAAAACATGAGCACAGGACGCAGACTGGCAATGGAAGTGAGAACGGCAGTCGCTCAGGAAAGATTGGAGGAAATAGTAACATAATCCCCTCTGCCACGCACGCCTGCCGCGACAGCCAGCATCTTGACGACTCACAACAACTTTTATTAAGGACGAATCTATTCGCCACCAATACCCTAGTCTCTGACGAACGCACATTTTTGTGCATCTAGCCATGAGGGAGGGAAGGTATTGCATAAAGAGAACAAATGGAAATTGGCATCAGGGATGCTGGTCCTAGCCCTGCTGTTGTCATCCCTTGCACTTCTGCCGGGAACGACCGTGAAGGGTGCCAGCGTAAGCAACCAGATATCGTTCAACGCTGTTGACGGCGTTGGGAATCCAGTTGTAGGCGTCCAAGCGGTCCTGACGGAAGTGCATACACTTAAACAATACACCAACACAACCGACTCAAGCGGACTGGCGACATTTTCCCCATGGCCAGGATACTACACACTCGCGCTGAAGAAGTCAGGATACTTCGATAGAGTCTATCCAGGCGTAGTCAGGTACGATGGCCTGTCACCCCTCCCGCTTGGTCTGGTCGTTGTGACGGCCCAACCGTCGGCGATATACAACCTCGACCTGACGGTCTTGAAGAGCGGGACACCCGACGCCGTGAACAACGTTCGACTTCGTGTCATGGACACGGGACACTCGATGCAGGAGGTCTACAACAACACTGCAGTGACCGGTGTTTTCACCGTTCCAGTCTACAACGCGACCTACAAGCTTGTGATAACGGCGTCCGCCTATTCAACTAACGTTACAACGGTGATCGTATCTAGCGGCACGAGCCTGACGATGTACATGGATGCATCGGTCATCGTCAGAGGATATGTCTACATGAGCGGCACCCCGGTCACCAAAGGACTGAGAGCCTACATGGTTTCGACGAACACAAGCATAGATCTTGAGAAAAGGATCGTGAAGCCCAAGACGATCGGAACGAACTACTTTGAGTTCGACGCATACGCGGGCGAGTTCTACTTGCTGGTCGATGGAGAGAGTGCAAAGGCCAACATGACCAAATTCACTCTGACCAGCGCAAAGACGATGACGGTCGACTTGACAGCACAAGCGGTCCAGAAGACCGCGAGGAACGTGGCGTTCTACCAGGGAGACTGGAACCACTTCAACCTGACCGAGTATTCCGTTCTGCAATACGACGCGACAGTTCCTTGGTTGAACTTCAGTTACCTGCCGAACATTAGGATGCAGATCGACTTCTCCGTCGGAAACGGTGATGGTCAGGTTTCTGCCGCTGAGTTCAACTCGTTCAAGACCTTGGTCAGTTCATTCGGACCTAATAACATCACGACGGAGTGGCTGATCAAAACTAACGGAACGAAGTACGTCGCTCAGGCCTCCGGTTTCACATCCGTTGATTATACTAACATCACGGGTTCCGTAGAATCCACAACAAACTATACCTGCACTATGGTGACGCTATACAACACGGTGCAACCGGTGGCCGTCTCATCCTCACTATACACCGGCGACTTGTACGTCAATTATGACACGGTAACGATGAACTACAGTTACACAATCGCTTTACCGAAGTCTTACGAGCTGACGGCTAACGCGACCGGTTCCGCATTTGTGACGGTATCCGGATACACGAATCTGCTGGTCGAGCCATCATTTGCTGCAATTGTCGTTCCAGCACATGTGACGATGACATTCCAGAAGTCTCGGGCCCCGACCGCACTGGCAGCAATCACGACGGGCAGCAATGCCTATTCAAATCTCCTGAACTCGACTGTTCAGTTCTATATTGTGGCGAACAACACGAACGTCACGTTCACGGCAGCCGGATCCATCGATCCCAACGGAAACCCGATGACATACACGTGGAACTTCGGTGACGGAGCCGTGGCGACCGTAGCGACAACCACGACTGTCCACAAGTACACTGTTCCGCTATTCAACGTGACAACGAAACTGACGGTGAAGGACGTGGGAGGCCTCGAAGCGAACGCCACATTCCAGGTCAGAATAGACTCTCTGAACCCCGACCCGATCATCGACGTCAAGAACAAGAACATGGTGTCGAACCGGATAACCGCGAACCAGACGGAAGCGATAGTGTTCAACGGTGCGAAATCCTTTGACTACATCAACTCGACCTCGGACGCGCAGAAGGGCGTCATCGCGTCTTGGAAATGGGACTTTGGTGACGGCAACTCCACGACTGTCCTTCAGGGAGAGAACCAGAACGTGACACACGCATACGCAAATGCGGGAAACTACACGGTGAAGTTGAACACGACTGACGTCGTAGGTCATTACGCGACCGCACAGCTGAGCGTCGTCGTCAAGGACACAACCGCACCGGTAGTCTCATTCGTCATCAAGAACGTCAACTTCCAGACAATCGAGTCGGCGATCGAGAACACAACACTCTACTTCGACGGCAGTGCAACCAAGGACAACGTCGACAACTTGCAGAACCTTACCTTCTCGTGGAGCTTCGGAGACGGAAAGAGCGCGGACGTCGTGAATGCCACGCACAACTACACCAACATCAATACGTTCACGGTGAAGTTGATCGTCACGGACAAGTCTGGCAACACTGCCAACCTGACCAAGCAGCTAGTCATCACCTCATCTCTGAGACCAGACCTGAGGATTGTCTCGCTGACCTTCGACCCGGCATCGTTCACTGAGGGCGAATCGGGCAAGATGCTCCTGAACATCACGAATGTCGGGAACGCTAACGCCACGAACATCGTCGTAAACTTCTACAGAGTGACGATATCCGGAGAGAAGATCGGTATCGGCACTGCAACCGTCAGCGACCTGACAGTCAACGGTACGCCGGCTGTCCTGCTGGACCCGAACCAATCCGGTATAATAACCTTCCACAACTCGCTCAATACCAAGGGCAATTACACAATATACGTCGAGGTGACCTGCGACCGTGAGATCAACAAGGCCGACAACACCTACACGACCTCTCTGACAGTCAATGAGGCCGGATGGAAGGCGGTTGCGATCTACGGTGGCATATTCGCGGTCATAATCGTTGTAATCGTCCTCATCTACATGAGGAAGCGCCTGCCGCTGCCTTCGAGAAAGGGAAAGGAAGGCAAGCAGGAGTCGAAGCCGGAACAGAGGGGCAAGAAGTAGCACACGGAAAGCAAACCTTTTACCCTTCACTTCTTCTTTTGTTTTTCTCCCTCGCTTCTTCCCACATTCCCCCACATCAACAATGTATATATTCTCCAGACCTCCTTCAACTCTCGATGCTCTGGAGGCTCATAGACACCGACCTCGCTCCTCCCGCTTACACCTCCGCCGCCGACGAGGCCATCGTAATCGCCCGTCAGAAGAACATCGCCCCCAACACGCTCCACCTCTACAGAAGGGACAGGCCGACAGTGTCGTTGGGCTACTTCGAGAACGTCCAGGAGAGCGTCAATCTCGAGGTCGCAAAAGAGAGGGGTGTTCAGCTCGTGAGGAGGATGAGCGGAGGGAGCGCCATCTTCACAGACCCGAACCAGATGATATACTCAGTCGTGTTGGAGAAGGAGATGGTCCCGGAAAGCCCGAACGAGACGTTCCCGATCGTCTGCGAAGGCATCATAAAGGCTCTGAACGTGTTCGGACTCGAGGCGGAGTTCAAGCCGATCAACGACGTCCTCGTGAAAGGCAAGAAGATATCTGGGAGCGCTCAGACAAGGAAATGGGACGTCGTTCTGCAGCATGGGACGATCATCGTCGATGCGGATTTCACGCTGATGTTCAGGGTGCTCAGGACGAAGAAGAAAAAGGTCAAGATCCAGGAGGGGATGACCTCCCTCGCGAAGGAGCTTGGGCGCGTTCCGTCGATGGACGAGGTCAAGGCGGCCATCGTCAAGGGCTTCTCGCAGCAGTTCAACGTGGAGATCGTGAAGGGAGTGCTCACCAACTTCGAGCGGAACACGATCGACCGGTTGATCGAAGAGAAATACGGCAAGGAAGAGTATACGCTCAGGGCGTAGATCAGCGGAATGATTCTAAGTCGAACAATGCCGTCTTCCGTCCACGAAAGACCCCAGTTTCTTGTGAAGCATGATCGACTTCGTAATATCGGACATGATCGCACTGTGCACTGCTTTGGCGCCCTTCTTCTTGCCCTCGAGAATAACCTTCTTCAACATCTGATACGCTACGCTTTTTCCTTCCATGGCTCGCGTGCACACCGGTGTTCTCCGCCCAGACAATCTTCGGCATGTTGTATAGGTGCTCCACCATCTGCGCGAAAATGAAGCCGACGACCTTGTCGCCCTCCTTCGCGGTAAAGCTCAGCTCCAATTAGCGGTAGTGATCGAAGGACTACTTGGCAGAGGCCTCGAGCGTGTAGATCAGGTCGGCAGGCAGGATCGTCCCACTTAGTCGTCATCGAGTGCCCCAGGCACTCGCGCGAGCAGAACAGCTCGAGGGTTCTCAAGGCGTTGCGGTCCTTCTCTGCGAGCGGAAAGATCTGCACCATCACATCTCCTCCGGTGTCCCGAGGCCCATGGACCTGAGGCAGTTCCGTAGGACCCACATGGACGCCTCCACTAGCCCAAGCCTGGCGTCCCTTGCATCCCCAGCCTTGAGCACCGGCACATATGCGTAGAACTGGTTGAACGACGAAGCAAGCTCGTGCGCATAGGATGGCATGACATGTATCTTCCTCTTCTCCCCGCACTCCCTGACGACCCCGGGGAAGCGGGCCAGGACGCGGACGAGCCTCTTCTCGTAGGCATCAGTCAGGAGGGACGGGACGATTCGCCGCTCATACTCGCCGGCCTTTCGCAGAATACTACATGCTCGAGCATGAGCATACTGGACGAACGGGGCACTGTTGCCCTCGAAGTTCAGCGCGTCCTCCCAGCGGAAAATGATCGGCTTCTCCGCCTGGACGCGGATGATGTTATAGCGGATCGAGCCCCTTCCTATGGCCCTAGCTATGCCCTGCATTTCCTCCTCGGTCAGGTCGGTTCTGCGCTTCTTGACCTCTCCCAGCGCTCTCTCCTCAGCCTCCTCGATGAGATCGTCAAGCGTCACGACCGTCCCCTTCCTCGTCGACATCCTGCCCTCAGGAAGCGAGACGAATGAGTAGAACACGTTCTCCGGGGCCTTCTCGACCCCCAGGATCCTCAAGGCACTCGCAAGGTGAATCATCCCGAGCTTCTGATCCTCCCCCAGAATGTTGATTAGGCTGTCGGCCCGCCTGAACTTGTCAATATGATACGCCATGTCTCTCGTGGTGTAGAGTGTCGTACCGTCGCTCCTGGTGAAGAAGAACTTCGTGTCCCGACCGTGGACCCCGAACTCGGCGAGGTCGAGGTAGAACGCTCCCTCTTCCTCCATGCAGTACTTCGTCGCTTTAAGACGCTCCACTACCTCCTTCGCACTGCCATCGAGAATGAACTGCGACTCCCAGACGAAACCATCCAACTCCACGCCCACCGCCTCGAGGCTCTCCATGATCCCCTCGAGCATCGTCTGCGCGGTCCGGCGCACCTTCTCCATGACGTCCCTGTCGCCTGCTTCGAATTTCCTCAACATGTCGGCGATCTGTTCGCCAACTTCGGGGTCGTTTTCCATCAGCTCGTTCGCTCTCCTATAGTAACCGACAAGCCTGTGGTCCGCCTTGTCCCGCTCGGCCTGGGGGACATCAAAGGGCGGTATGTTCTCGATCCCCCAGGCCAGTAGGACGACCTGCTTGCCGACGTCATTGACGTAGTACTCCGTCGTGACGTCGTATCCTGAGAGCCTTAGGCATCTCGCCAGTGTATCGCCAATGAGCGGATTCCTCGCCCTGCCTATGTGTATCGGTCCGGTCGGATTCACCGAAGTATGCTCGAGCAGTATCGACGTCCCTTTCAAGGGCCACCTTCCGTACGCATCCTTCGACGTCAGGATCTCCTTGAGCGTAATGTCCGTCAGTGTTCCTTCGTTGAGCTTGAAGTTCAGATAGCCTTTGTCATTCCAGACCTCGCAGACGAGGTCGAGCTTCGGTATGCGGGAGGCGAGGTCGGATGCAATCGCGACAGGGAGCCTCCTCAGTGCCTTGGCGAATTGGAAGCAGGGGAGAGCGAAGTCGGCGATATCGGCCGGGGGCAACTCGATCTCGAACTGTTGGTCAACCCCCATCGTCTTCAGTCCGGTCCTGATCGCGCCCTCGACTTCCTTTCTGAAAGGCTCGATCGGGTCCATCTCATCCACCTGTTCTGAATCGAAGTATCGCGGCAATGCCCCCGAAGGCCGTTATCAGCATCTCCCCCTCTTCCGAATCCGTCGATATGAGCTCCACCTTAGTCCCCATCCTATCCGCGACCTCATAGAATTCGTCGATGATATCTACGTTCGACTTTATCTTTGCCTGCGACCCGCACTTCGGGCACTTCATCTCGTCGGGCGTCTTCTCCACCGTGACCGCACCCTTCCAACCGCAGCTGCCGCACTCCGCGGCTACGCGATGTCTCCTGATACCCTCGGAGAGCAGGAGAACGTCCACCGCCCCGAGCTCCAGGCTCTTCCGGACCTGGTCCTCACCGTAAGCGGACAAGCCGCCATCCGGCTTCCTTATCTCCTCGAAGAGTCGCTGTATGTGGCGCTTCTCGCGCATGAGATCCAGATCCTCGAGCTTCTCCTTCGCCTTCTCGACCAGCTCCCTCAGGCCGTACTCGTCTGTATAACCGGTATCGAACGTGCCGATGACCTTCTTCTGCAACTCGTGATGGAGATACTCGGACTCGTTGAAGTAATCCTTCGTCGGGCCCGGCCCTCCTACTAGGATCCCCTGCAGATCCTTCGTGTTCAGGAATGCGCCGGTGGCAGTATCCGAAACCTTTGTGAAGAACTCGTGCGCGGCGATCTCGATCAGCCTCTCGAACCTGAGGGCCGATTGCCCTCCCATCCTGTGCTTGCTGGGAACGAGAGACTGGATGTTCTTTATAACATGCACCCTCTTGCCCTTCAGCAGACCAAGGGTCGCCTCACTCCTGTCTATGACTATCAGTCCGTAGGATTTCTTCTCTTCCAACATGTCCAGGAGGGGGTCGAGATAGAACTGGGAATCGCAGCGGTAAAGGAACGTGGTGATCGGCTCGGGCGGCTCGAGCACATACTGGACCATCCTCGTCTGGTCGCCGGTCTTCGGAACTTCACCCACGAAGAATACGACGCCGTTCGCCGGAGGCCGCTTGTAGTACCTGAGCCTGGAGAGGATGGATTGGATGGCGCCCATGACGGCCTTGCGCGTACTCTGCGACTTGATGTTCGATGACTGGGAATACTCTCCTCTGAGATACGCTGCCGCGTCCGATACCTGCTTGTTCGGAGGGACGTAGACGGATATCAGCTCGGTCCCGCGGCCATGAAGTTCCCTTATCTCTTCCAGAGCCCTCTTGAAGTCGTACTTCTGCTTGCCGCTGAGCTTCTCGCCTACCTGAGTCGCTGATTCCATCCAACATTCAACCTACGAATTTTTTATACGCCAAAAGGGATTACTGTAATAAATCTGTTGGTGCCCACATGGACAAGGTCGTGATCTCCCTCGGAGGTTCGGTCCTGGTGCCGGACGAAGGCGATGCGAAGTACGTGAGTAGACTCGCCTGGTTGCTGACCGAAATGTCAAAGGAACATCGGATCTGCGTCATCTGCGGCGGTGGAAGGATTGCCCGATACTACATCTCGACTGGAAGAGAGCTAGATTTCGGTAAGAACGAGCTCGACAACCTCGGGATTGCGGTGACGCGACTGAACGCCACCATGCTGCTGCTTGCTCTCGGGGACGAGGTCGTTCCGGCGATGCCTCGCAGCGAGGAAGAGGCCGCCAGATTGATTGAGGATGGTGGAGTGATCGTCATGGGCGGGACGACGCCCGGTCACACGACCGATGCGGTCGCCGCTAGGGTGGCCGAGCTCGTGGGGGCGGAGAGAATCGTGAACGCCACGTCCATCGACGCGGTCTACTCAGCGGACCCGAAGAAGTTCCCCGATGCGATAAGGTATGCAAGCATGACGCTCAGACAGCTCTATGACCTAGTGGACAAGGGCGTTCACGAGGCTGGTCCGTCGAACGTGTTCGACCGATTGGGGGCTGAGATAGCGATGAGAGCCCGAATGCCAATCTACATCGTCGACGGCCGAGACCTCCGTGAGCTGGAGAACGCGATAAACGGAAAGGATATTAAGGGCACGATAGTGATGGATTGATCGGCGGCTATGCGCTACCATTATGACTGACAAGGACGTTAGTGTTCAGCGAGGATGGGAGTGAATGGCTAGATTCGAAAGAAACGCTCAGACCCGATTTCATCACGGCAAGCTTCCTGTAACGAGGACCCCGAGCGGCCTGATCCTCGGGGTCTTCCTAGCGATGATCGGAGGTACACTGATCGTCGTCAGCACCTACTTCCCCTGGGTTCAGCTCGTGGGCCAAGTACCGGTTGTGAATCTTAAGATCCTTGACCTAGTCGATGCTAACGGCACCTACCAGGTGATGTACCTTATCCCGTTCTCAGGGATCCTGATCGCATTATTCTCGGTGGTCGCGGTCTTCGGCGGGACGAAAGGATGGGGGCCTACGTGGCTTTGGCCTACGTCGACGATTGTTTGCATGATGCTAGCGACGATCGCGGTCGTTCTATCCCTCGCCTTGTTGAACAATGACTACATGACCGCAACGGCGAAAGGTGCGAAATTTGGATCGGCCGCTTTCGTCGCGGCGTTCGGTCTTGTGCTCGCCGTGGCGGGGAGCGTAATCATGATGCTCGGTCACAGGGCTCACTGGGAGAGCAGACAGGTCGTCAAACCTTTGAGGATGAAGCCGCCGACTTTGACGAAGACGCGGGTAAAGCGACTTCCCCAAGAGGGGGCGAGGCTTCAGGAAAGATGCCCCAAGTGTAACTCGCCGGTCGAATCGGATTGGAGGACCTGCCCCATCTGCGGAGAGAAGTTGTAAATCGGAAGGGCCTAGACATCCTTGTCGGCCAGATCATCGCTGTCTATCGCTTCCAGACCAGCCTTTTCGACAAGACCCCTCAGGAAGGTCGCGCGCGAGCGCTTCATCGACTTTTTGTGTATGTAGGCGCTCTTGGCGTCGCTGGTTCTGTCGATAGCCATTTGTATGTACCTGACCGCCGCCTGCTCATCTGCCCTCTCGATGAAGTAGTTAGGGATCATGTGACCGAAGGACACCTTCTTGGTCATTATGACCTCGGAGAACCTGGGTGCGTAGTGGCCTCCGCCGATGCCGATGGCGACGGGGCATAGACTCTCTTCGAGGTTCATGATGCTGGAAGCTATCGCCATGGCGGCGTCTCTGTTGCCCCACATCGACTCGTCGCTTCCTATCTCTATGAATGTCGTTGGCCTCTCGAGGAACGGCCCATGATGGGTCACCTCGAAGGACACCTGAAACGGAAGCCCGGCCGCTTCGATCTTCAATCTCCTCAGCAGGCAGGTCATGAAGTGCGGAGACGCGGGAACCAGCATCCCGTCCTTACCTCCATATTCGGCTTTCCCATAATTACCCAAGGGATGAACGGTAAGGGTGTGGATTCCAGACGCGGCCTTGTGGCGAGAGAGGAAAAGGACGTCGTCGAACCGTAGTCCTGTCGCTTTCTCAACGCTCTTGTCGACATCGTCTGCGAGAAGGTGAAGCCGTTCGATCGTAACGATCATCTTCTCACCACACTTCCAGAGGAGATTGCCCTCGAATAATCCCGCTTCGGACCATTGAGCCATCAGCAGAAGAGCGTCCCTGATCGCGACACTCGCCTGGTCGACGATGCTGCATACGATAAGTCTCATACCGTCCTTCCGAATCAGACTACTGGGAATTATGTTTGTTGCCTTTCCCTGACCGTTTCACCAGACTCCTGATCTCGCATGGTACACCGGTCTGGCAGAGGCCGCATCCGTAGATGTCGATCCCGTATAGCTCGTTTATGATCGGCCTCTTGCTGTCGGAATACTTCTTGCACATGTCTTTGTCGTGACCTCGTTCGGTGATCGCGCCAGCTGGACATCTCTTGGCGCACTCCTTGCAACGCTTTCCCTGAAAGAAAAGACAGTCCGCATGAATGTCCGAGATCCTGCGGAGTGAGCTCAAATGACGATTGACGACTACGCTGCCAAGCCTGTGAGCCTTGCCCACTTGGGTGATAAGCCCGTAACAGAGACCGAACGTGCCTAGACCCGCCGCGAAGGCAATATGGCGCTGGGACCAGGTTGAGGCGTATCCGATCTTATCGTCCACAAGGATCCTAAACACATCGTCCTCGAGTTGCGGCGCAACGGCAAGATATCCCTAGTTCTCCAACGTCTTGACGATATGGGCTTGGACTCCGCGGTTGAACTACTCCCCGTAGCAACGCGTATGGGCCGACCGCCTCGACGGCATGTCGGTCATCCCAGCGTTCTCCTTTCTCGTCGCGCCTGAGATGGGAAGAACGTACGATATGACACTCACGTCGCCCTCTGGAGGGATCTCCACTTTCCTCCTCACCGCGGCCTTCGCCATCACCTCTTGGGGAGTAAGGTGGAATTCCCCAATAACCGTCTTCAGTTGAATGAATATCGAATCGACGCCAGAAACAAACCCGACGAGAGGCCACTCGAACATCGGAGTATCGTCGATTCCCTTCAGACTGTTGTCTGGACATGAAGTGACGTAGTCCTCGATCTCTGAAACCATCCATCTCCTGAACTCCATTTCCCGCAATTCCAATCCTCCCGCTTCTGGACAATGAATCCGATGGACGCCAAACGCGTTCGATCCTACCACGGATACGAAACGCTGGTCAATAGAAAACACTTGTCCCGCGCATTGGCTTCCGCACTGTAGATCCGGACCAGGGCTTGCAACCAGTCAAGAAAGGATTTATAGTTCGGAATTCGGTACGTCGGTTCGAGGAGGATAGAAAATGGCCAAGATGTCGAAGGATATCATGGAGTTCATCATCAACGCAAGGCCCGGTCTTGTGGCAACGGCATCAAAGGACGGAGTACCAAACGTTGCACCGAAGGGAAGCCTCAACGTGATCGACGAGGAGACGCTCCTTTTTGCTGACATACTCCCTGGTAAGACCAGGAAAAACATCGCCGAAAATCCGAACGTTGCGATCGCGTTCGTGGATGCGAAAACTATGAGGGGATATCAGATCAAAGGCAAGGCGCAGTCGATGAAGAACGGGAAGGTCTACGACGAGACATGCAAGAGGATAGCTGCGCTGCCGATGAAGTTGCCAAAACCCGACGCCGCGGTCGTCATCAAGATCCAGGAAATCTACAACTTGACTCCCGGCCCCGATGCTGGAAAGAAGCTCTGAGACATCGAACGACGCCCCCGGCGACATCCGCCGTCGCTTCGTCGACGGGCTGCTTTCGATCGATGCCAAGGACCACCAGAAGGCACATGAGACGCTGGCGAGGGCACGGGGGCTGCTCACCACTGATGGAACGGATGCAAGACTCGAGTGCGAGGTCGCGGAGGCCCTCATGGATATTAGGAGTTACCAGGAAGCGAGACGTCTTTTGGAGACCGTGATCATGAAACGCTCCGGAAGGTCTGACTCTGACAGCGCGGACAGAGTGTACTACCAGCTGGGGATGATTTCTTTGAAGTCCGGCAACGGGTCAGAGGCGGTGAAGTTCCTCAGGATGAGCCTCGGATTGACGAAGATGAACGACAAGGACCATCTATACAGAACCCTCCCAGACGCCTACAGCCTCGTCGGGATGAGGGGAAAAGCGCAGGAGTTCTCCTCGAAGATTCCAACGACTAGAAAATGGGGCTCTTCCTGAGCAGATCGATGTCGCTGATGTAGAGCTCTCTTATGTCTGTCAAGTTCCAGCGAAGCATCGCGAGCCTCTCGAAACCGAGGCCCCACGCAAGAACTGGATACCTCACACCGAACGGCGCGGTCACCTCCGGCCGGAACACGCCGGCGCCTCCCAGCTCCATCCACTTGCCGTTGTGGTGCACCTCGACCTCTGCGGATGGCTCAGTATACGGGAAATAGCCGGGTCTGATTCGTATCTCCTCGAAACCCATCTGCCTGTAGAACTCCCTCAGGACGCCGCAGAGCATGTCAAAGCTTGCCTCCTTCTCCATGATGATGCCCTCGATCTGGGCGAATTCGGGCAGGTGTGTCGTATCGATCGCCTCGTTGCGGAAGATCCTGCTGAGGGAGAAGACCTTCACCGGCGAATCGGGATGCTTGGAGAGGTATTTGACCGTGGAGACAGTCGTGTGGGTTCTGAGCAGGGCCCTCTCGGCCTCCTGCCTGCTCCATTTGTATCTCCAGCCAAGAGATCCCGTCTTCCATCCGTCCTCATGCACGGACTTGACGATATCGATCAGACTCTCCTCCTCGAGCTCGATCCGCGCCGGGTTCTTCAAATAGAAGGTATCCTGAAGATCTCTGGCTGGATGATCCTGAGGCGTGAACAACGCATCCATGTTCCAGAAGGCGGGCTGGACGTACTCATCGTCGATCTCAGTGAAGCCCATCTGGACAAATATCCTGCGGACCTCGTCCGCCATGCGCGTCAAGGGATGCTTCTTGCCGGGATAGATGGAGGGCGCGAACGTCCGGACGTCGTACTTCCTGAAGGTCACGTTCTCCCAGCGCCCCGTCTGCAGAAGCTCGGAAGTGATCTGTGAGACCTCTTCCCTCAATTCGATGCCCAGGGCAACGACCTCCTTGCCAGAAGAGGTTAGCGAGATGCTTCTGCTGACGACAAGCCTTTCAACGACGATGTCCTGCCTAGACTTCAATTGGGAAATGAGCTTGCCATCGACCTCGTCTTCCGAAAGGTCCCTCTTGCTCAGCGCCAGGAGGACCCTCTCGTCATCCATCTCGTAGCCGACCGTGCGGTCTCCGTGCGCCGTGAGTGAGATGATCGTCCTCCCATCGGATTTCTTAATGTCAGCAAGGCCCTTCCTCTTGAGCCAACCGATAGCTATCGGGATCTCTGGAGAGTTGAGCACGTCAGAGAGATCCTTCGAGTCCATCGAGCCGCCCCTTTTGTGCACCAAATCGAGCGCCCTTCTCTCCGGCAGCTTCTTGGAGAGGACGTCCTTGTTCTTAAGAGAATATGACTTCTTCGCACTTTCCTGAATACTCACAAGTCCCTTAGACAGAAGCCAAGAGGCGGCGTTCATCACCTCGACCTGCTGTGAGAAGCCGCCCGCATCGAAGATCTCCTCGGGCGTCGCTTCCCTTCCGATCTGCTGAAGAGTGATCAGAACCCGCTTCTCCTGAGGGCTCAGCTCTTGAAGGACCTCGGAGGCTTTCATGACCGGTGGTGTAGACTTTCCTGACTATTTGTGATTTTTGCAGAGGCGGTCTCTTCGACGCGCTGGCTTGATGTCCACTACAGGCGTCCCGTCGAAGGCGTCGAAGCCCTTGACCACAAGAGCGTTGCCTCGCCTTTCGATGAACTTCACTCTCGTCAGACCGAGGTAGTTCGGCCGCTTCGGGCTTCTTGACGCGAATACCCCAACCTCTGGCTGCACAGCGTCGTGATGGGGATGAACCCTCATCTTGTAGAACGTGGATCTGCCGAAGAGGAAGACGATATCAAGCTCCTCGTTCTCTTCGATTTTGTGAAGACCTTCCGCATACTCCGGCAGGATCTCGATCTCCGACACTAGAGTCTCGAAGTCGGTGCCTTCTTCAGCACTACTGTGAACGTACCCGATTGGGACCACTTCCATCAAGGATCCCTCATCATGAACTCCTCTATGGTGGCCTTGGCCTCCACTCTCTTCCTTTGATGTTCTTCCAGGAAAGCAACGACTCTGTCGGCTAGTATTTTCTTGCATTCGCCGCACATGATCTGCCCTTTCCTGCAGCGGTCCTGGAGGTCATTGACGGCACCGTCGTCGAGCTCGAAGAGATAGTACTGGTACTTGAACACGGAGCAGACCTCTGGCTTGCCTCCGGACTTCTTCTGCTCCTCCACCGAGACAGCTCCGCCAGTGAATGCGTTCATGATCTTCTTTCGAACAACCTTAGGAGGGTCGGTCGTGAAGATCGTGGCCCCGGGTTGCGAGGAGGACATCTTGTCCGATCCCATCAGGCTGGGGAACATCTTGTTGTGAATCAGCGCGGGCTTGTAATACCCGAGGAGCGGGGCTACGTCCCTGGCGACCCTAAAATGTGCGTCTTGGTCGATGCCACAAGGGATGAGGCACGGGACGTTGTGTTTCTCCAGCTCCGATTCGAGAAAGGCCGGCGCAGCCTGGATGCTCGTATAGAATATGCTGCCGATGTTCGTGCTGTTGTCGAATCCGAAGACGGCCTTCGTGGTTGAGAAGTTGACCTTTTTCGAGACCTTGAGAGCGATTGGATACAAGGTATGGATGCACTCCGTGTCGACGACAATCTTCGTCTTCTTCGGATCGAAGCCAAGAGCGATGACGTCGAGAGCGTTCTCGTATGCCGCTTTCAAAGTATCCTCGAGTGTCAGGTTCTCGTTGAACAGAAACTTCTCATCGTCGGTCATCTGGAAGTAGAGTTTCGCACCGAAGACGTCCTGGAGGTACTTCGTGAATATCCAGGTGATCAAGTGCCCGATGTGAATGTGACCAGATGGCCCTCGGCCGGTATAGAGAACGAATTGCTGTCCCTTGTCGTACATCTCGAGAATCCAGTCGAAGTCCCGGTGTGAGTAGAACACGCCGCGGCGGAGCAGGGGATGCAGCTTTCCGTACTTGGATATCCTGTCAAGAAGGGCGTCGTCGATCTTCCGCGTCCCGAACTTCTCGACCAGGAGATCGTAATCGATTTCCCCTGTGACCTCCCATGGCGTGACCGTGAACTCGTTGTTCATCCATACACCGTGCCAGCGAAAAGAATCTCGGAGCTAATGAATCTTCCGAAGGGCTGGCCATCGTCACACCTTGGCGCATCATAGACTTCCCAGATGGCATTCGGACTATGGTGAAAGTTTTTCATACAGAGCCGGTGTGGTCGTTTCTCAAAATGGATCTCATACAGTTCGCACTCAGCTTCGCGGTAATCCTCGCCGGTAGCGAGTTCTTCACGAACGGAGTGGAATGGCTCGGCAAGCGGTACGACTTTTCCTGGGGTTGCGTCGGCAGCGTGCTTCCTGCCGTCGGCACGGCTATGCCGGAGACCCTCATCCTCCCGATAGCGATAGTCTTCGTCGAAGGGGGTGCAGGGCACGAGATCGGCGTGGGGGGATCCTCTGCGCTTCATTCATACTGTCCACCATTGCCTTGTTCGAAGTCGGGCTGTCCGTTTTCGCGTTCGTTAAGCGCGGGAGGGCCAGGACGCTGCACATCAATGGGAAGCTGATTAGGAGGGATCTCAAGTTCTTCCTCATCGCCTACAGTTTCGCCGCCTTGGCAGCGTTGCTTCCACCCGACTTCTCCATGTTCAAGTGGGTTGTCGGGCTGTCCCTGATACCACTATAGATGATCTACACTTGCAGGACCGTTAAGCGCGGCGAACGCTCGATGGAGAACAACGAGGTCAAGGACCTCTATCTGAAGAAAGCTGCAAGCAGAGTGAACGGGAACGGAGGGAGGCGCTTAGGAAGGCATTCTACAGTTCGAAACCTCCCAACTACCTGATCTTCGCTCAAGTACTGATGGGACTTACGGTGATCATCCTGGGGGCGGACATGTTCGTTGAGCAGATAGGCGCTGCGGCCGAGGAGGTCGGTCTAACCCCCCCTGGTCCTCTCTCTGATACTCGTGCCGATTGCTACGGAGCTGCCGGAGAAGTTCAACAGCGTGCTCTGGATCAGAGATAGATAAAACACCTATGCAATAGGGAACATCACTTGCGCAATGTTCTTCTAGAGCTCTATACCAGTGACGCTCGGCATAGTGCTCACCAATTGGCATATGGACCCGTCAAATGGCG